>JBMNQH010000015.1:0-38820 GCA_050944035.1 Oscillospiraceae bacterium
GTTGTATTGACAATGTTTTCGCAATCCTCGGCAATATGGATTAGGTTAGGTGCTAATAATTGCGCTTCCAATTGCGCTTCCATCCGTTTGCGAGAATTCCCAAACAACCACATAATTTTTGCTCCTCTCTATTTTTACCGTCCTCCGACGGCTTGGAATACTAAAAATACAATTCGGTTGCCAGTGTACCATACTTATACCAACATATGGCCTTGCGCATGAAATCTTCGGTTACGCCGAAATATTCTGCTAATTCCCAGATTTCGGTATGACCGTTCTTTACAGCTTCATTCAATTCTACTTCTGGTATTGTGTGCCTGATTGCCCATTTATCAGCACGATATTCGTGTTTTTGACGCACATCATGTGCGGTCCACCGATTATAAAACGATCCTGTAACACAATGACCAAGTTCATGTGCAAGGTGAACCCGCTTTGACGCTTCGTTTTTCAAAACACCATAATCAATACCTATATAGCAACATTGCGTTTCAGTTTGTATACACATCGAACCAGTTTCTGGTATTTCCAGCAATATAATCGGTATATTTTCATCTGTCGCGACCTGATAAAACATTGCTGTATCTATCATGCTATTCCTTCTTTTTTTCGTTTTCTTCTCTTAATTTTACCATCTGAGCAAAACGCTTTACTTCATCATACATAGCATCTGTTATTTCTCCATCTCCACCAAATAGTGCAAACTTAATATCATCATCACTTACTGTGCGTTCGCTTTCATCGGCGGGCGCTTTTTCTATTTCAGCGCCTAATAGATAACCAACAGTAGTATCTAGAGCTTCTGCAAGTCGTAGTAAGGTTTCGTTATCTGGCTGACGTTTTCCGGTCTCATATTGGCTAATTGTGCTTTCTGCTACACCGACTTTTACACCAAGCACTTTCATTGTTATACCGCGAGCTTTTCGTATCTCGCGAATGTTGTTGTGGCAGATTTTGTGGTTCATTGCATATTCACCTCTTAATTGAATTCTAAACTTCACAACATGAAAAGTAAAGAGATGATTCCAGAACTTCACAAATTGACAAATTATATCTTGACAAACTGAGAAGTTCGTAGTATTATCACAATAGAACTTCACGAAACGAGGAGAAAAGGAGGTGGAGAATGTGAGGGAATGGTTGAAAGAAGCTCGTTCCAAAGCCAATTTAACAATGAAACAAGTAAGCGGAAAACTTGGCATTTCCGAAAGTTACTATTCCGCTATTGAAAGCGGTATGCGACAGCAAAAGATGGATTTATTTCTTGCGTCTGGATTATCTCTAATTTTTAAAATACCTGTAGCTCAGATAGCTGAATGGGAGCAAGATTTACCATCTCAGCCCAACGATATCACAGAAACTGACCAATAAATGGTACAGAATGAAGGGAATTTGCAACCATGCAAGCTGGAAGAGGTGAAAAGATGGAGCGTGAACAAACGACAATCCGCCTACCTGCTGAAATGAAGGAAAAACTTCAGCTGGAGACGGATAGACGGGGAATTTATTCGTAATGGGTCCACATAGCAACGATTTTAACAATCTTCTGTGCTTCATCGACAGTGTAGACTAAACGATGTTGTCGATTGATTCTCCTGGAATATGCACCAGATAGATCACCGGAGAGTTTTTCGTAGGAAGGTGGATTTTGATAGGGATTGATTTTAAGGATCTCTATTAGAGCTTGTGCTTTATCAGATAGATGAGCTGCTTTTAAATACGGTATATGCTTGATTGCAGTTTTTGTAAGCACTACTTGATACATTACCACTGCACCTCGTCAGCGGGGATGCAATCACTAAGCGGAGTATGAATTCCTTCTATGATTTCCTGTCTGACTCGCTGGTCAGATAATAAATACAGGCTTTCGAGGAGTCCATTATATTCTTCTTCACTAATTACAACTGCATTTCCATTTTTTGTGTTGACGTTCACGACATCATTATACATAACAGCCTGATTTAAATACTCAAACACGTTTTGTCTAAAATTTGTTGCATTGGTATTGGTCATGGCAAACACCTCCTTAACTCATTGTATGTACATTATAACGTACATATTCAAAAAGGTCAAGTACGATTTATTCCTTGTAGCAGGTTTTAATGGCGTGCAGGATCGTCCGACCGTCCGACAAGGTAATCAAGGGATACGTCGAAGTAGTCGGCTAGGGCGATGAGAACATCGAAGGCTGGTTTCCGCCTGCCAGATTCATAATTCTGGACGCCGACTTCGCTTAGACCGATTGCAGACGCCAGTTGCTTTTGCGTTAGATTGTTCGATTTTCGGATTGTGATTAGGCGATTTTGAAAATTCATGGCAATGCCTCCAAAAAGACCTTGACACAAACAAATGTTAGTGCTATTATGATGGCATAACACAAACAAATGTTGGTGTTAAATAGAAAGTGTGGGAGTGATGAAAAACATAAAGCTAATAGAAGCGCGCAACAAAACAGGCCTTACGCAAGTGCAAGTTGCGAAGAAGGCAGGAATAACGGTTGTATGCTATCAGAGATATGAAGCGGGAGAGCGAATCCCTAGAGCTGACATAGCGATTCTGATAGCCAAAGCGGTGAACAGCAGTGTGGAAGAGCTGTTTGGACCAGAATAACACAAAAGCCCTGATCCTGCAAATCTTGCAAAGCTGGATGAAGAGCAAAACCAGCATAGGAGGTGAGAAAGGATGAATCTTTGGCATGATATCGGGAATCGGTGTCTTGAACGCGCCTTTGATCTTTTAAATGATGAAACCGCCCCAACTGAGGAAACAGTCGAGACGGTAAAATCATTGGTTATGATTGCGGTTGCAGTGGACGATCAGGATCTTCGCTGGGAGTCGCAAAGCCGATACGGCGCGCAGGTTTTTCGGGATCCTTCTTTTTCGCAGAAAGAAGGAGAAAATTCAACTGCGAGACGTGTTGGATTAACATAGCCGATTGTTCGCCTATATATCCGTAAAACACAAGCGTACTCGGATTTGAATATCCAATATCGGTAACGGCGAGTTTAATGCTCTGACCAAACGAAGCCAACTGGATAAGTACTTCGTGCTCATCATCTAAACTTTTTTCAAACTCTTCGATTCTATCCTTAATTATTTCGTATGAATAATCAGCGTACTGATAATTACTATGGAGATCACTAAAAGGAAACGAAGAATTCATATCCGACTCTACGTTATTCGTTCGTTCAATCAATTTTTCGATAGCTGAGTTTCTTTCCATAACAATCACCTCCTTTCGTCAGCATCTTACCATAACAAGCAGGTGATTCGCAACGACAGAAAGCAACCTACCAACGCAAGCTGAAGGAGGTGAAAGAGGATGCCGAAAATAACTTATCTAACGCCAAAGAAAAAGCCAGTACAATCTATCAAAGCAAACCGCAGACAGGAATTGCTGAAACGATACATCAAGGGGTGTAGGCTTACTTACGACAAACTTGCTCCGTTGGTTGGGATCAAACCAGGTACGTTGCGCTGGAAGTTTTCGGAAGCAGGGATTGATTCCATAACGGCCAATGAGCTGTTTGCACTCAGAAGAGCACTCGGTATCCCGATTGACGAGATTGCTGACGCATGGACAGATGCATAACCACCGTTACGCAACCTGCGGCTGGTGTGGTGAGAAATGGAACATCAGCGTGAAGCAGACGCTTCCATATGGCATTTATGTATGTCCCCATTGTAATGACGCAGATAGACCGAAATGGATGCGCAAAACCGAAGAAAGCCTATATGAGGCAAGAAGGAGGAAACAACATGATAGTAGACAAAAACTACCCGGGATTAATCATGGATGAATATGGCATCTACCGTCTGAAAGGGAGCCTTGTATCAGATGATTCAATCGCGATCCAGTTAGATGGACCACTTTTTGTGAGCGGGTCCATCGAGGCAGGCAGGTCCATCAAAGCAGACGGGGCCATCTATGCAGGCGGGTCCATCAAAGCAGACGGGTCCATCTATGCAGGCGGGTCCATCTATGCAGGCGGGTCCATCGAGGCAGGCGGGTCCATCGAGGCAGGCGGGTCCATCGAGGCAGACGGGTCCATCAAAGCAGGCGGGTTCATCGAGGCAGACTGTTCCATCTATGCAGGCGGGTCCATCGAGGCAGGCGGGTTCATCAAAGCAGGCGGGTTCATCGAGGCAGACTGTTCCATCTATGCAGGCGGGTCCATCGAGGCAGGCGGGTCCATCTATGCAGGCGGGTCCATCGAGGCAGGCGGGTTCATCGAGGCAGACGGGTCCATCAAAGCAGGCGGGTCCATCGAGGCGAGATGTGGGATTAACGCGTGGAAGGAAATAGTTTCAAGCTCCTATATATCGTCTGGTTTTCGCATTTTCGCAGGGCTATCTGTTTTTCGCGATGCTGACAACTGCGAAAAGGCGATCCAATGCCACGAACTGCGCAACGGGGAAATTTGCTATGGCGACCTTGTGATCGTCGGAGGCGGCAGGGAATGAAGGACAGGCTTTACAGGCTGCAAAGCAGGGCGGACACGACGGTGCAGTATTACCGGGAGGCGATTGCGCCGATGCGGATTCTTTGCAGCACGTGGTTTGTTGTGCAGTGGATGATCGGCTGCACCGTCCGCAGAATCACAGACGGCCACTGGCCGGGAGAATGGTAAGGAGGAATACAGAATGACATATCAACAGAATTGGAAAATCAGCAGGGAGGCGGAAAACCAGCGGTTGCTGAATCTGCGTCTTGCACGCGAGATCGCCTTTTTTAATCGACTGGCAAAAGAGCGCGATGCGGCAGCGCAGGAGGTCAGGGAGTATCTGGCGGACTTTGACCGAGAATATGGAGACCTGTGCAATGCCGTATCCTAACTGTACCGGCGCCATCGAGGAGTGCCTGAATTGCCGGTGCACAGATTGCAGGAATGATCGTGTGCCGTCCCCGATTCGTGTGGACGATTTTGTCAAAGGCGACAATATCTGGGAACGCGCCGCCGACCATAAGAGCGCACGGAAGAAACAGCGTCGACATGAGTATTACATAGCGCACCGGGAAAAGAACCTGCAATACCAGGCACAATACCGCAGAAAAAAGAAGCGCGCCCTGCTCAGCGGCAACTGAAACAGGACGCAAACAAAACATATACCGACTGCATTATAGCAGGTATGGTGAGAAAATGCAAGGAGGGAACCATGCTTAAACTGCAGAAAATCCCGACCAGGGATATGAGCCGGGAAGAATGGCTTGCCCAGAGACGGCATCATGTCGGTGGAAGTGACGCGGCGGCAATTGCCGGGCTGAACTCGTACAGCACCGCTTATACTGTCTGGGCAGACAAGACCGGCCGGCTGCCGGAGGTCGAGGAAAACGAGGCGATGCGCCTTGGCAGAGATCTTGAGCCGTATGTTGCACAACGCTGGATGGAGGCAACTGGGAAAAAGGTGCGCCGGGAAAATGCAATTCTGATCAATCCTGAATATCCATTTGCTCATGCCAATGTGGATCGGATGGTGATCTGTGAAAACGCCGGGTTGGAATGCAAGACAACCAACGCGCTGAACCTCAGAAAGTACAAAAACGGTGAGTACCCGGCAAATTACTACGTCCAATGTATGCATTATATGGCCGTCACCGGTGCGGATCGTTGGTATCTCGCTGTGCTCGTGCTCGGGATTGGGTTTTACACTTATACAATCGAGCGCGATGCGGACGAGGTCGCGGCACTGATGGAGATGGAAGAAAATTTTTGGAAGTGCGTGGAAACGGATACCCCGCCCGCCTGCGACGGGGAGCCCGCAACCGGCGATGCAATCCGCGCCATCTACAGGGATGGCACGGACGACGAACCGGTTGAACTGTTTGGTCGGGAATCGTTGTTGACGCAGTATTTTGCAGAAGGCGACGCGATCAAACGGCACGAGAAAGAGCAAGAGCGTATTAAGCAGATCCTGATGCAGGATCTTGGCGAACACACAATCGGGTTTTGCGGATCGTATAAGGTCACGTGGAAGCCGACAGTGAGCAACAGGATTGACACCGCCAGACTGCGGAAAGAACAGCCTGCAGTTGCCGCGCAGTACACAAAGCAAACAACAACCCGCACTATGCGGATCAGTGCCGCAGAATAGGAGATGAGACAATGGCAAATGAAGGGATCATCAAAAAGACAGCTGGCGAGAAAATAACCGGAAGAAAGCCGGCAACTTTGCAAGACTATATCAAGCGTATGGAAGGGGAGATTGCAAAAGCGCTGCCGGCAGTCATAACACCGGAGCGGTTTACCCGTATGGTTATGTCCGCAGTATCTTCTAACCCGAAGCTTGGAGAGTGTACGCCACAGAGTTTTCTTGGCGCGATGATGCAGGCAGCACAGCTCGGCGTGGAGCCCAATACGCCGCTTGGGCAGGCATATCTGATTCCATACAAAAATCACGGTACAATGGAATGCCAGTTCCAACTTGGATACAAAGGCATGATTGACCTTGCTTACCGATCCGGTGACGTGTCCATTATTCAGGCGCACGCTGTCTATGAGAATGATGAATTCGAGTATGCGCTGGGGCTTGAACCGAAACTTGTACATAAGCCGGCAAAAGCAGACAGAGGTGAGCCAGTCTTTTTTTACGCGATGTTCCGAACCAAAGATGGTGGCTATGGTTTTGATGTCATGAGCATTGACGATATCCGCAACCACGCACGCAGATACAGCAAGAGCTATAGTAACGGTCCATGGCAGACAAACTTTGAAGAGATGGCAAAGAAAACCGTCCTGAAGCGTACGCTGAAATATGCGCCGCTGAAGAGCGATTTTGTCCGTGCTGTTGCCGCTGATGAGAGCATCAAAACGGAGATCGCCCCGGATATGGGCGAAATCCCAAACGAGTATGTAGATGCAGATTTTACTGTGGATGATGACACTGGCGAGATCGTTGATCATCCCTCTGAAGAACAGGAGGAATAAGCATGGGAAAAAGAAATTCACCGAGAGTAACTATCAATATTCCGTATTTAAGAGAGATTGTAAAAAAATCTGGTTTGGGCAATATCGGATTTGCCAGATCAATTGGGCAATGTGACAGCTATGTAAAAAATGTAGCTTACACCGGTAGAGCACTCCAGAGTAGTGTCAATGTTATTTGTTCACTATATGGAGCAGACGAGGAAAAACTTACGACCACTGGAAAAGAATTAAAAACTGATCAGGAATGCAATCAATCTTCGGATCCAGTTGACCGTCTTGACAGAATCGAAAGGAAGATTGATTCTATACTTTATGCATGGGGAATTGGAACGGAGGAATAAATGTGCTGAATCAGGTATCAATTATGGGTCGCTTTACACGCGACCCGGAATTAAGATATACGCAGGCGGGGACGCCAGTCGCAGCGTTTACGCTTGCGGTCGAACGCGATTTTAAAGACGGAAACGGGGACAAGCAGACAGATTTCATCGATATCGTCGCGTGGCGGCAGACCGGTGAGTTTGTGTCCAAGTATTTTACCAAGGGCCAGACGGCAGTGGTTTCCGGCCGCTTGCAGGTACGTGATTGGACAGACCGTGAGGGAAGCAAACGACGTAGCGCGGAAGTTATCGCCGATCATGTCTACTTTGCTGAGATCAAACGGAGCCGCAAGGACAGCAATGATGTTGATGTGTTGCAGGGATATGATCTGGATGCACAAGGGCTGACCGATATGCTGCCTGATGATGGCGAAGAAGATATCCCGTTCTAGCGAGGGAATGCAATGCCGAATAGAATCATTAAGGAAAGTATTCGGACAAGCAAAAGCGTCAACACCATGACGGACTTCCAGTTTCGGCTCTGGACATATCTGATTACATACGTGGATGATTATGGAAGAGGGATCGCAGACCCTGAAATATTAAAAGGGTTTGTGTTCCCGCGCAGGAAAGGCGTTACGGAAACAACGATAGCAAAAGCACTTACGGATTTGGCGAACATAGGCTCTATTCTTCTCTATGAAGTAGACGGGGAATCGTACTTATGTTTTCCGAACTGGAGTGAGCATCAGGCTATTAGGAACAAAAAGAGCAAATTTCCAGCGCCTGACTGTAATTTGCAAACAATTGAACGCAATTGCAAACAATTGAACGCAAATGTTCCCGTAATCCAATCCAATCCGAATCCAGAATCCGAATCCATATCCAAATCCGAATCCAACGCGCGCGACGCATTTGCTGTGTTCTGGGAAGCATATCCCAAAAAAGTTGGGAAAAAAGACGCTGAAAAAGCCTTCAGAAAAGCAGAAATGCCGCTTGATATATTGCTTACTGCCATTGAAGCGCAAAAAAATGGAGAACAGTGGCAGAAAGAAAATGGACGGTTTATCCCGAATCCAGCTACCTGGCTGAATCAGGGACGGTGGGACGACGAAGTAATATCGCACAAAAGCGGCAATGTATTTCTGGAGCTTGCAGAAGAAGGAGTGTTTTGTGACTAAGGCGGAGACAAACATGATTATGGCAATTCTGAAAGTGGCATATCCACTCTGGTACAAAGATCTACAAAAAGAAGATGCCATTGCAACGGTGTCGCTGTGGGCAGAATTGTTTGCTGATGATCCAGTCATAGAGGTTGCGGCAGCGGTCAAAGCTCTAATTGCAACAAAAAAAACGTCGTATCCTCCAACAATCGGCGATGTAAAGGAAAAGCTGGTAGCGTTGCGCTTTCAGGATGAACTGACAGCGCAGGAGGCATGGGCGCTGGTCTCGAAGGCAGTAGCAAGTACAGACTGGAACAATCCTTCCAAACAATTTTACAAATTGCCTGAATCAGTCCAGGCAGCCGTTGGGAGCCCAGATATGCTTCGGGAATGGGGCATGGTAGATGTCGGCGTATTTCAGACAGTGATTTCTTCAAACTTCATCAGAGCATTTGAAGCAAAACAAAGACGCGCAAAGGAAATGGCTGCATTGCCAGAAAGCGTGAAAACCTTGCTTTCCGGAGCATCCGAGAAACTACGAATTGAAGAGAGAATGGGAGGCTGCGATGATAAACCCACCTTGCCATAACTGCGCAGACCGCGCGCTGAACTGCCACAGTACGTGTGGTTCCTATGCGGCGTGGCGGGAGGCGAATGCAGAAGAACGACGCCGACAGAGCAAAGACCGCAGCATTCACAAGATGGCAGTTGAGACCGGAATTCGGCGGGCAAACAGAATCCGCAAAAAAATTGGAGGCGGTTATTGACTATGCTGCGAATTGTGGTTGAAGTTGACGCACCGGCAGGACAGGCCATTGGCATCAAAGAGGCCGTGACAATGCGCCTGGAGGATTTGGGAGATTGCCGGGTTGTGGAGATCCGGGAAATTCTGCCGGAGCAGATGAGAATGGAGGCAGAGCATGGATACATTGGAAACCTGCCCGTTTTGCGGGGCGGATAATCTGGAAATGGTACAGGACCGGTTTGGGCGCCATGTCGAGTGCCTGACGTGCTGGGCAATCGGCCCCAACCGGGCGAATGAGGACAGCGCGGCAGAGGCATGGAATCACAGAGCAGGACAGGAGGTGGAGAAAAATGGAAGAAACTAGACTATCCAGCCTGCTCAAGAATATTGGGATCAGCCCGAAGCTGAAAGGCTATTATTACATCCGCGATATGCTGCAGCTTATGAAGGAAGAACCGGGGAGAAAGGTTTGTGCGCTGTATGAGGATGTTGCCGGTATGCACGGCGTGACGTGGTGCAACGTGGAACACAGCATCAGATATGCCGTTGAAAGAGCGTTTACAAAAGCGAGCGCCGAAGAACTGGACGCAGTTTTTGGAAGTTACCGCAATGTAAAGACCGGTATGCCGGCAAATAAAGAATTTTTGATGACGATTCTGGATGATATCCAGACCGAAGAAAGGAAGCGACATGAAACGACTGATTGTGAAATGGCGTGACGGCTATTGTAATCTGCCTGTATCGCATATTGCACGGGAGGACGCCGTCGTTTATGCGTTTCGAGATGCGGAGTTTGTCGGTATGTTTGACTTGGGTGCGGTGGAACTGCTGTATGTCAGCGATAGAGAGGGCGCACAGGTATGACCGAGGTGTTTCGGATTCCCTACCCAAAAACGGCGGCACAGAGGAAACAATGGTCGAAGCAGTACGGAGTGAACGCCTATTATGCGGGAAAACATTGGGCGCAGCGGAAACAGGATGCGGATTATTGGCATCTGCTGACCCGGGCGCAGATGAACAGACAAAACGTGAGGCGAAAACCGTTTGACGGGCCTGTTGTCGTTACGTTCTGCTGGAATGACCGGCTTGATATTGATAACCATGCGATTATGGGGAAACTGATTGTGGACGCGATGAAAGGCAGAGTGATACAGGACGACAGCCGCCGGTACTTGCGGGGCGTGTCGCACTTTTTCCATGATGATGATTGCATCAAGGTATCAGTTACGGAGGTACAGCGTGATAAAAAAAGAATCCGTCCGGAATGAGCCGTATTGTTTTGGCTGCATCCATTACAGGCCGCTGAACCAGTCGGAGAACGCACAGCATTCATGCAATTACATCACCGACAGAAAGAGAAAAAGACCATGCAAATTCGGAAAGGGCTGCACGGTGAGGAGAACGAAAGAATGAAAGGTTATGACAGAGGCTGTTATTGCAGAGAATGCAAGCACTGGTCGGGGTTTATCGGTCAGGGAATCGGGTTTTGTCTTATGAACATCAATCCGGATAACTCGATACGGCGCGTCACGACAGCAATCGATTTTTGCAGTCTGGGGGAAAAGAAAGATATGGAGGGAGAAGCGTGGGAAGAAAAAATGTGATATGTAACTGTATTGTACAGGCTGTGGCTTTTATCTGTATTACCTATGCAGCGATACGATTCGGTAGAATGGCAGTGTTGTGCTGGTACCTGGCACCATTTTGCATGTTCCTAGAAATCATAAAGAAAGATGAGTAGCAAAAACGGATGCGGTTTTGAAGGAGCCGCTGAGAGAGCAGTTCCAGCCGTGGGGCATGCGGTATGGCGATATTGTAAGTGGGAGATAAAGCAAAAGCCGGGGCAAAGCCCCGGCTGTGTAAGTTTGTTAAGAAAGATAGTTTATCGGGTCGCACTTTTTCCAAGATAGTTCTTTAAACCATCTTGAAGAATCTGGGAAAAATTGACATCCGCTGCTTCTGCTTCTCTGTTAAGCCATGCAGGAATTGTAAGTGTCTTTTTTACAACTCTGTTATTGATCCTGTCACGTACCGATGGCATGAAAACTTCGATCATCGCAATTACAGCACCGTCTTCCGGGCAGAGCTCGCTTACTGGTGTTGGGACTGGGATGGCATCTCCATCTTGCTCCATGCCGAAGAGATGCACACCAAGAGCTTCTTTTGCGTTGCGGAACGCTTCCTCTGTGGTACGTGCGCAGGGCAGACAGCCAGGAAGATCAGGGAATTCGATACTGATTCCATCACCGTCGTAGTAGAAAAATGCAGGAAAAGCGTAATAGTTTGGATTCATACAGAACTCCTTTCTATGATGGGGAGAAGCGAGGGCTTACTTAAATTTCAGCCCTGCCTGCTTCTCTATGCTTTTTAGTGTTCTGATTGGTATGTCCTTGACTGGGTGAGTGACTGTAACCTTGCCAGGTTTTGTTGGATGCTTGAATTGATGGTGGTCGCCTTCACAAGCAACTTCATACCAACCATCTTCGTTCAGGGTTTTGATTACTTCCCTTGATGAGTAGCTTTTCAACTGACCACCCCCTTAACTGTCTTTATTATAATACGTATTATTATACGTGTCAATAGGGAGATACAAGAAATTCAAACATTTTTTGCAAAGAAAGGAGCACAATGAACTATAAAGACCGCCTGATTCCAGAACTGAAAACCTTACAGGACAAGCGGGAAGCGCTGATAAATATACCGGAACAGATCAAAATTCTTGAAATGCGGTATGGGGCATTGAGAGCGGCGCGGACGGATGCACAGCCTGTAAGCGGTGACATAAGCCGAAGGGAAAACGATCTGCTTTGCAACATTGCAGAGCGTGATACGCTAAAAGCAGATCTTACAGCAGTACAGCGGGAAGTTGATTTGATGGACGGGGCACTGAGCAAACTAAGCGAGATGGAACAACGTGTGATTGACTATGCCTATATCAACCGGCGCAAGAACTATATAGAGCAATTGTGCGAAGAACTTGGGTATGAAAGGACGCAAGTGTATAGAATTAAGGATGCTGCGTTGATTAAGTTAGCAAGGAAATTGTACGGGAAAGTTGAACTTTGAAAAGATGGGAAAAAGATGGGACGTTTTTTCAAAGTAAGTGTGCTACAATGGTAGCATGAATAAGTTTGGTTGATTCAGCAGTGAATGAATACATTCATTCCTGCTTATCAACCAAACCAGCGCCTGCGGGAAAACCGGGGCGCTGGTTTTATATCAATATAAGTATGAGAGGTGGTGTTATGGCTGCACGGCTGACAGATAAGCAGAAAAAGAAAATCATTGCTGATTATGCTGTACTTGGCAGTTATAACGCTGTTGCAAAACTACATGGCATATCAAAAGATACAGTAAAACGGACCGTCCAAAATTGCGGGGATTTCGCCAAAAAAGCGCAACAGAAAAAAGAGCAAAACACAGCGGATATTTTGGCTTACATGGAAAGCAAGCGGAGTATTGTGTGTGAGATATTGGGCAAGGGGCTGGAAGCCCTGAATAGCCCGGAAAAGCTGAAAGAAGCAACCCCGGCGCAGATCACAACGGCAATGGGGACGCTGATTGATAAATGGACTGCAATCGGTGGAGGCCCGAAAGACACAGCAGAAGAGGACGGACTGAGCAGGAGCCTGAAAGAAATGGCAGAGGAGTTGGAGAACGATGAATGAACAAGCGTGTTTGTTTGATGACAATGCAGCAGAATACAACGCATTTGTTGAAAAATTCAAACCGAAGAAAACGACAGATGATTGCTACACTCCACCCCTTGTATATGATGCGATACGGGATTGGGCTTGCAATGAATACGGGATTGATCCGGATTCCATCGTAAGGCCGTTTTATCCTGGCGGTGACTATGAGCATTACGAGTATCCGGACGGATGCGTTGTTTTGGACAACCCTCCTTTTTCAATTCTGTCTAAAATCTGCGAATTTTTCCTAGATCGAAATATCCCGTTTTTCTTGTTTGCGCCGAGCCTGACCGCATTTTCCGGGAGAAGTGTGGTTATGCGGATGAATCACATCATCTGTGATGCGGATATTGTTTACGAAAACGGCGCTGTTGTCCGTACTGCATTTGTCACAAGCTTTGGTGGAGACATTATAGCGCAGACTGCTCCCGGGCTTGGGAAAGCGATTGAAGATGCCGTTGAAAAAATCAAGGCGGAAACGCGGCGAGAACTCCCGAAATATACATATCCGGATCACATCCTAACCGCTGCTATGCTGCAACGATATTCTAAGTACGGGATTGATTTTTCTGTGAAGCGCGAAAACTGCCAGGTCATTTCGAAACTGGACGCGCAAAAAGAAAGTGGGAAATCAATCTTTGGCGGAGGGCTTTTGTTGTCCGACGAATCCGCCGCAGAACGAGCAGCCGCAGAACGAGCAGCCGCAGAACGAGCAGCCGCAAAACGAGCAGCCGCAGAACGAGCAGCCGCAGAACGAGCAGCCGCAGAACGAGCAGCCGCAACTGTGTGGCAATTATCAAGCAGAGAGCTTGAAATTGTGGCAGCATTGAAATGATTAGCCCCAAACAAAAGAAAATCCTCGCTTTCCCTTATTCCAAATATGACGCTCTGATTTGTGACGGCGCTGTGCGTTCTGGTAAGACCTCTATTATGACAGTTGCCTTTATCGACTGGGCAATGCGGGAGTTCAGTGGCCAGCGGTTCGGAATTTGTGGGAAAACAGTTGACAGTGCCACAAAGAACATTGTAATGCCTTATATTTCCATGACCTATGCAAAAAGACGATATACCATGCGTTGGCGGCGGTCAGACAAAGTGCTGGAAGTCCGCCGCGGAGCTATTAAAAACTATTTTGAAGTATTCGGCGGAAAAGACGAAAGCAGTTTCATGCTGATACAAGGCCGCACGCTGGCGGGAATTCTGGTGGATGAAGTTGCTTTGATGCCGCAATCGTTTGTACAGCAGGCAATGACACGATGCTCTGTAGATGGCGCGAAGCTGTGGTTTTCCTGCAACCCGGCAAATCCGCAGCACTGGTTTTACACAGACTGGATTCAACGGCACAGAGAGCGCAACGCCCTGTATCTGCGCTTTGCCATGGAGGACAACCCGTCTC
The DNA here is from genome assembly GCA_050944035.1 of Oscillospiraceae bacterium. GTDB lineage: Bacteria > Bacillota > Clostridia > Oscillospirales > Oscillospiraceae > JBMNQH01. The sequence continues at coordinate 14,243 of JBMNQH010000015.1, forward strand.
TGTCACAAAAGGTGCTGAATGACTATAAAAACCGTTATTCCGGCGTATTCTACCGGCGGTATATCCTCGGCGAATGGTGTCTTGCTGAAGGGCTTGTCTATGATTTCGGGGAAGATAACATCACAGACGAGGTACCGAAAAGCGGTGAATATTACATCAGCATCGACTATGGCACACTGAACCCGTTTTCGGCAGGCCTGTGGTGTGTTGCAGGCGGGAAAGCCGTGCGTATTAGAGAATATTACTATTCCGGTCGTGAAGGACAGCAGATGAAAACCGATGCAGAATACTGTGATGCAATAGAGACGCTGGCGAGAGGCTACAGAATACGGCGTGTGATCGTAGACCCTTCGGCGGCGTCTTTTATTGCAGCATTGCGCAAGCGGGGCTTTCTGGTACAGCAAGCGAACAACAGCGTGCTGGACGGTATTCGGCATACAGCAGTCTATTTGCGAGACGGAATTATTAAGATTCATCGGTCTTGCACAGACAGCATTCGTGAGTTTGGCCTGTATCGATGGGATGAGAAATCTACAGATGACAGGGTCATTAAGGAAAACGACCATGCAATGGACGACATCCGGTATTTTGCCAATACCGTACTGCAAAACAATAGGATCACAGCTGCACGCCGCATTTGAGGTGGGTTGTATGTGTAAACATAATTGGGGCAAAGTGAACGATGTCAAAGTATGCAGGATCTGCGGTCTTGTTATCAATAGCCTGACCGGGCAAATCATGTTTGACCGGAATTTTCCGAACGAGGGTCACAGGAAGAAGAACAGAAAACATATAAGGGGCAAAAAGTAGTGAGAACCAAAGAACAGACTTATCCAGATTTTTCTGCGGAGCTTGAAGCGCTGCGCGATGGCGGTTTCACGGTTGAGCTGTTACAGAAAATCATAGAAAAGCATCAAGCCAATGCAGGGTATAATCGGAAATTGTATGAACGGTACCAAGCGCTGGATTCCTGTGTACCGATCTTCGAGAGAATACCAAGATTCGAGGGTGACGAGGAACCGATCAACAATAAAATCAACAATGACTTCTTTGGAGAAATTGTTGATTTTAAAACCGGCTATTTTGCTGGAAAGGCAATTGGCTACAGCTATAGCAGAGGCGATGAGATCGAGGATGCAACAGGCAGCAAAGCAGCTACACAAGAAGCGTCGAAAGCACTGACAGACTTTGTTGTCCGCAACAATATGTATGACAAAGACACAGAGCTGACCAAAAATGCCGCAATTTATGGGTATTCCGGTCGGCTTTTTTATATTGACCCGGATGGCAATGAACGGTGTCTGGTTGTTCCGGGCTATGAAACCATCGTACTAAGCGGGACAGATATCACAGAGCCGGAATATGGGGTTCGGTACTATTCCACAACAGACATGGATGGCAATGAACGGTGGAAAGTAGAGTTCTATGATGAGAAAACGGTCCGATATTTTTCAGGAGAGCTGTCGAACCTGTCGGAATCAGAACCGGAGCAAGCCCATATGTTTGACTCTTGCCCGTTGCAGGGAATTCCAAACAACAAAGAACTCATTGGAGACGCCGAAAAAGTAGTCTCTTTAATCGATGCCTATGACCGAACCGTATCAGATAACAGCAATGACATTGAATCTTTTTCCAGCGCCTATATGGTATTTGAAAACGTGATGCTCGATGAAAATGAAATGCAGAAAGCCCAACATTCCGGGGCTATTCAGTTCAATTCGACAAATGGCGGAAAAGTCTACTACCTGACGAAAGATGTGAACGACACGTTTACAGAGAATCATCTCAAGCGGTTGGAGAATAACATCTACCGATTTTCCAAGACACCGAATCTGTCCGATGAAAAATTTGGAGAGGCCAGCGGTATCAGTCTGAAATTCAAACTGACCGGACTGGAAACCAAATGCGGCATGTTCCAAGCGAAGATGGTTTCTGCAGGAAACTATATGTTCAAGCTTCTGGCGTCAAGTTGGGCAAAGAAACGCATTGCGGTTGATCCTTTGCAATGTTATATGGATTTTCAGCGCAATTTCCCGCTGGATATCATCAGCGAAGCGCAGGCTGTACAGGCCATGATTGCAAGCGGGCTGCCGAAGGAAATTGCCTACGATCAGTATTCGTTTGTGGACGATCTGGATTATGTGATGCAACTGATTGATGACGAGAAAAATGGTATTCCATCGTTGCTGGATGATGATGTAGAAGCAGATGGAAATCAGGCAACGGACAGCGATCTGAACAAAGCATCAAGCACCATACTGAATGGTGCGCAGATAACTGCGCTGACCGGCATTATCCAACAAGTACAGGCGGGCGTGTTGAGTCGAGAAGCCGCGATCAATATTACTACTTCGGCATTAGGCGTGCCCCGGGAGAGCGCAGAGATGATGATCGAAGAAAAGTCATCCTGATCAGATAGGAACCCACGACAATGGCGAAAGATCTTGACTATTATCTTGCGCAGGCAAGAAGGATTGCGGAGCATCGAGAGGCCGGAGCAGAGAAGAAAATCCGGAAGCTGTACAAGGCCATGCTAAAGGACTTGCAGCAGTTTATGAGCGAGACATACATACAATATGCAGAGGATGACAGGCTGACCTATGCCATGCTGCAAAAGGCGGGATATGACGCGCGGTTTCTGGATGAGATTGAACAGCGTTTGAACATTGCAACACCGGCCGCGGCAAAGCAGCTGTGGGAGCTTGTAGAAGAAACTTATACCGCTGCATACGATGGCATGATCCGCGGCGTGCAAAAGGTTGCACAAGGCGAACCGCTGGAAGAAGTGTTTGCGGAATTCGTTGCAATCACGCCAGAACAGATCAAAGCGGCTGTTGAAAACCCGATTAGTGGGCTTACGTTAAGTGACACACTCGAAAAGAATCGGCGCGACATAATTTACAGCATCAAACGCGAAATCGGCGTTGGACTTATGAATGGAGACCGATACACAACAATGGCAAGACGGATCTCGGAACGGCTTGACGGCGATTATAAAAAGGCGGTCAGAATAGCACGTACAGAAGCACGTCGTGCGCAGGAAGCGGGGAACAATGATGCAGCCACAAGCGTCGATGAAGCCCTGAAACGCGGCACGACAGGCCTGCGGTTCGTGAAGGTATGGAAAACCTTGCAGGATGAACGAGTGCGCCCACAGAGGACTAGAAAGGGCAAGAAGGGCTGGAAAACAACGATGGGCCGCGGGGCGAACCACATGAGGTTGAACGGCCAGACGGTATTACAAGACGAACCGTTTGACTTGGGCGACGGCGTGACGGCAGTGGCTCCATTACAAAGCGGCGTTGCAGCACATGACATCGAATGCCGATGCTATGTATCAAGAATAATGATGACGGACGCGGAGTTCTTCGAGGCCACTGGGCGGCATTTCCCAGAGAATGGAACACGTGGAGCGGCAGCCTCGGACTTAAACATTCAACGACCAAATAATGAGATAACTTCCTATAACAAAGCAGCAGACTACACCATAGATATTCCAGGGTTACCAGATGAAGTAAACAAAGGCCTGTCTAAAGCCTGTGAAAATGTTGCCAAGTTGGGAACAGAGCGTAACAGAGAGGTATTAAATCTTGTTGACCTATCAAATGGGAAAGCCATCTTTGTTGAGATTGGCGAAGAAGGCGAAGTTGGCGGATTTGATTTTTGGCAGTTCATCGAAAAGCACCCAGATGGTAAGTTTGCTTTTGTTCACAATCACCCAACAGATGGTTTCCTATCATCTACAGATATGCAAACCTTTATGAGCACTCCAGAAATTGCGTGTATGATTGCGGTAAGCAACGATGGATTAAAAAGGATTGCTTATGGCAATGTAAAGACTAATGAAATGTTACAATTATTATATGATGAAGAAGTTACAGTCTTGCGGCAAAAATTAAGAAATGGTATAATACAAGACACAGATTACACGTTCGAGTTAGAAAAGCTGTTGGTAGAGAACGCTATAAAAGATTTTGCAAACCTTGGTTTTTGGGAGGTAGATGGGCGTGTCTGACTTTTATGTTGCACCACAGATGAAAGAAAACCCTTTTTATTACGATGGGATTAGACAAGATGAGTACTTAACTGAGTATATGTATTATCATGAGTGTATCGCGGAGCGTTTCAAAAACGGACCTTATAAGCCGCTGGTATGTCAGTTAAGAGATGGCGAGATTGATAGGATCCCGGAGAAGTATAAACGGTTTTGTCTAGATCCGAATTGGGACAGTGGCTTAAAGAATGATCTGAAACAAAAAAAATAATACAATCATAAAACCCGACTGGCTTTTCCCAGTCGGGTTTTGTTATGCCCAAATACAGGGACGAAATGAAAAGACAGGAGGAACATAATTGAGTATCCAGAGCGTACAGGCTACGATCAACGGCACGCCATACGTGCTGACATACAACGGAACCAACGGTAAATGGGAAGCCACGATCACGGCGCCCAACAAATCTTCCTATCCGCTGGACGGGCACTATTATCCCGTGACACTGAGTGCGGAGGATGATGCGGGCAATACCGCCACCGCCACCGTAACGCATGCCACAGTAGGCGAGTCCCTGAAACTGGTTGTCAAAGAAAAGGCTGCGCCGACGATCACGATCACCGCACCGACTGCGGGCGCCTATCTCACAAGCAACAAACCAACGATTACCGCACAGCTCCGCGACGACGACAGCGGCGTGGACATTTCCACCCTGTCCTTGCAGGTGGACAGCGGCACAGCCGTTGGCAGCAACGCTTCCGGCATGACCTGCACCGCCGTCACGGGCGGGTATGACATTTCCTATACGCCAACCACCGCGCTGGATGATGGACAACACACGGTTAAAATCACCGCAGACGACCATGACGGCAACACGTCCGCACAGGCAAGCGTCACGTTCAAAGTGGACACCGTACCGCCTACACTGTCGGTCACTTCGCCTACTGACAATCTGGTTACAAACAAGACTTCCGGCACTGTTATCGGTACGACAAACGACGTGACCAGCAGCCCCGTCACAATCACGATCACGCTCAACGGCATCGACCAGGGCGCGGTGACGGTAGGAACGGATGGAGCCTTCAGCAAAGCATTGACCTATTCCGAAGGCGAGAACACGATTGTCGTTACGGCTACGGATGCAGCAGGCAAAACATCTTCCGTGACCCGTACCGTTACCATCAACACCAAAGCGCCGAAGTTCACCGCGGTTGAGATCGTGCCGAACCCGGTTGACTGCGGCGATACTTATGTTATCAAGGTAACAGTCACGGAAGGATAACGCATGATAACGTCTGTATATGGCAGGTGCGATGAATATGACGTTATCTTCAAAGAAGCCGGCGGGAAGTGGCGCTGCTGCGTCCCGCCGGACTGGACCGATGGACAGTATGCCTGTGAATTCTATGCGCAGACCGACGCGGGGGTAATCGGGTACTGGACGGGGATTCTGTACATTTCGTGCGGCAATCTCTGCCCGCATTTGGAAGATGACCTGTTCACCGTCTGGATGATGCCGGACGCACCTGCGTCGCTGGAATGCGACAGATTAAAACCTGTATTGATACGGAGGAACCACGATGCCACTGACCATGCTACAGCGTGATTTTATATGGGGAGAAGAAAAGTATATTGACTTCCAGATTACAAGCCGTGTCATGAAAGCCGTAGTGGTCACAGAGGCAGATTTCACGCTGTTCAAAGATTTCCAGATTGTCCAGCAGGGAAAATGTGAGATTGACGGCGCGTATCTCTCCGCACTTATCAAGCCGCCGGACGTGGGGGAATATCTGCTGGAAGTTCGCTATACTGTGCCACCGGAAACAAGGAAAGTCAAGGTGGTTGTATATGTCCGTTAATATTACAGACGTATTCATCACGCCGAATCCTGTTTCGACGGGACAGTCTTTTGTTATTACCGTCACGGTGTTTGACGATGAATTTGAATTCGATTCCCTTGCGACAGTGCATGACGTTCATCAAGGCTTCGCGGATGAGGCGCAGACCGTTGGCGGAAAGTTCACGGATGCCGAAGTTGTGGAAGAATACAGAGGCATTACTACAGCGGACGGAAACAGGCTGCAGGGCTCTGACGGGGCTTATATCCGGCAGAAAGGCGGAACAGCCTACACGTCTACGCATGCAGGCAACGAAATCAACAGCTTTCTTCAGGAGGTGTTAGGCAATGGCTGATTACACACTACAATACACCGGCGCACAATTGGACGAAGCGATTGATAAGGTGCAGGCCGGATATATTGACACTTCTGACGCAACCGCCACAGCGGCAGATATCCTGTCTGGAAAGACCGCGTATGGTGCAAGCGGGAAATTGACCGGTACAATTACGACAAATTCATTTCCAATACCAGTCATTGCCGTGTCATCAGATGGGTTGATTACTGCGAGCGTATCCAATCAAAAAGGCTATCTGCCGTCGTCCCGTACAGATAGAGCGACAAAACAGCTTGCAACGAAAGCGGCTGCAACGTATACGCCCACTACAACAAGTCAGACCATCGCAAGCGGTCAGTATTTGACGGGGACGCAGACCATTCAAGGCGATGCAAATCTAGTAGCCGGAAACATCAAGTCCGGTGTGTCCATTTTCGGGGTGGCTGGTTCTTATGCTGGAAGTAGTTCCGGTGGAAATTCGGACTATAATTGTGAAGCGCAGACCATAGAAAATGTTACGGCGCCGACGGCAAATTTCAAAACGACAAGCGGCACTTTAAAAGTTTGGGGCTATGGAAGAGGAACGACCAGCGGATATACTACACCAACCTACTCCTTTTGCGGAGACGGGTACTATGCTTCCTCTTTCTATGGCACACCGTCCAAAACTTCTTTGACCTTATCGATTGACGCAAACGGGAATATCTCCGGTTTGCCATCCTTGCAGTCAGGGGTTCTGATTGCCACAAGGGGAATTTAACAGAGTCAACAAAGCTCCTGAAAAGGGGCTTTTTGCGACCTCGGCAAGTCGTTAAACTGCCCGATATGGAACGTGGGCGCAAAGGCGCGAACTCTTATTCTGTGGGCGCGGCGTTGCGAACTCAATACATTTGTGGGCTTGCCAAAGACGGCAAGAACTCGGAAAGGATTGTGAATCTATGCGCATTGACGAACTGAAAGAACTGCTGGCAGCAGGGACGATCACGCAAGATCAGTTTGACGCTATGGCGAAAGCGATTGACCCGAACTACACGGAGAATCCGGAACAGCCGGAGCAGAACGAAGCTGACGGCGATGAAGCGGGCAACAATCAGCAGGAGAATGTGGAAAAACTCATTCAGCGGGCAGTGGACCGTGCGACAAACAGGCTGGGCAATGAGAATAAGAAGCTCCGTCAACAGATCGAGACAATCAAGAAAACGAAGCTGACGGAGGATGAGGCCGCTGAACTGGAGCGCAAAGAGCGAGAGGCGGAACTTGAAGAACGGGAACGCGCCCTTTTGGAGAAGGAGCATAGCCTGTATGCGATTAAGGCAATCAAGGCGGCCGGCCTGGACGACGGAAGCGACAAAGCCCTGGAACTTGTTGAATTTGTCATTGCCGGGAGCGAAGAAGATATTGATGCAAAGGTGAAAGCGTTCGGCGACCTTGTGCGCAAATTTGTCAAAGCAGAGGTTGACAAGACTTTCAGATCTGCTGGCAGGACGCCACAAACAGGGAACACCTCCGCAAGAGCAAAGAACCCTTATGCAAAAGACAGCCTGAACATCACAGAGCAGATGCGGCTTGAGCTTCACGATCCTGAACTGGCGAAAAAGCTCAGGGAAGCAGCGGAGGTATAAACAATGGAACAAACTAACGATCAAAGGAGAGAAAAATCATGGCAGCAAATGCAATTACCACAATCGCAGACATGCAGATCGTACCGGAGAAATTCTCCGCGTATGTAACCGAAAGAACCACAGAGAAATCCACACTTGTCAACGCTGGCATTGCAGCCGGTGACGCCACCGTGGCACAGCTGATCAACGGTACGCCCGCCGGCGGCCGGTTTATCACGATCCCAGCATGGCAGCCGCTTGACGCCGCCACCGAAGAAGATGTATTCGGAGAGGACGACGTTTCCGTCGGTGGCATCACCACCAGCGATAGCCGCGCAACCCTGCTTATCAGACAGAAAGCATGGGGCGATACCGATCTTGCAAAGGTGCTCGGCGGTGCTGATCCGATGGCTGCAATCATTGACCAGATGGCCGATTGGAGAAACCAGCGCGAGCAGAAAATCTATCTTGCAGAGCTGAAAGCAATCCTTGACCCGACCAGTGGTGCGCTGAAAGATCATGTCAATGATATTTCCGGCGAAGCTGGCGACGCCGCAATCATTTCCGACGCCGCCACACTGGACACAAAGCAGGCGCTTGGCGACGCTTACGCAAGCCTTGGTCTCGTGTTCATGCACTCGGCTACTTACACCTATTTGCAGAAATCCGGTCTGATTACCCGCAATCCCATCTTTGACCCGTCTCAGTCCGCGATCGAAATGGAGCGTTATCTCGGATACCGTATCATCGTTGACGACGGTATGCCTGCGACCGATGGCGTCTATGACACTTACTTGCTTGGTTCCAATGCCTTTGTCCGACAGGACGGCACTCCGTCTGGCCTTATCGGCACCGAAACCGACAGAGACAAATTCTCTGCAAAGAACTATCTGATTAACCGTTGGTGTCAGGTAATTGCACCTCGTGGTTTCGGTTGGGTTCCCGATGAAACCAGCACGCTGAACAGTGGTAAGAAGTATCCGAACAATACGGATCTCGCAACCCCGGCAAACTGGAGACTGACCACCCATCATAAGAATGTGCCGATCGCCTGTTTGCGGCATAAGATCGGCTAATAGCAATCCGGCAGAAAGGAGGTGCCGCCATGAGTTGTCATTTCTGGCTCATGCGCAAGAGACGGGCAGCAGATAAAAAGGCACAGGAGACCGTACAGGATGCTGTTAAAGACACTAGTACAGAGGAAAATGCGAATGGAAAGCCGTCTAAGAGGCGACAGTGCACGAAGAAGGATGATACTGAATGAGCTGTGATTGTTCACAACTGGCAACGCTGGCGGCTCTGGAATGGATTGCAGAGAACACCACAATAGAGGTTGACCTTGATGACCCCGAAGTCTATTACAGCCTTCCAGCGCGCGCAAGGTTGTTTGTTACGAAGTTCGGCGAGCTTATGAACAGGCAGGCAGGCGTTGCAAGTCAGAGCATTGAAGGTTTGAGCATGTCATTTGATACCACAGATCAGTCGGCTTCTATTTGGGGGCTTGCCAACAGCCTTTTGGGCGATTTTCTGAAATCGCAGGTCAAAGTGACTCCAGCAAGAAGGCGGTGGTGATATGGGCGTTTCCCATAAGACCAAAAAAAACAAGCTTGACAAGATCATTCGTGAGCTTGACAAGCTAGACAAAAAAGCGGTTGTGGCTGGAGCGCTGAAAGGTAAACACAAGTGGCTTGCGCATATCCATGAATTTGGTTGTGATATCACTGTTACACCCAAAATGCGAGCATACCTTCACAGTCAAGGCTTGCACTTGAAGGAAAGCACGACAAGAATTTGTATTCCTGAACGTTCTTTTCTTCGCAGCGGCTACGACAAAAACCGTGATAGGATACTAAATCACGGAAAGATGATGATGGCTGATGTCACGGGCGGAACAATGTCCGCTTATGAGATGCTTTGTGCCGTTGGGGACGAAGCATCCAGCGGAATCAAAGACTGTGCTCAAGAGTTACGAAGCCCTGCAAACCATCCGTTTACCATCGAACAAAAGGGCGGAAACAAGCCTTTGGTCGGCGGAACTGGTGACTCAGGACACATGATCGACGGCATTACGTACAGGGTAGTGGATAAATGAACAGACAGTATTTTGATTTTTCACAGCTTATTTCCGACTATGCAAATGACTTTGAGATCATTGTTCCACAGAAAGCGCAATACGACGATACCGGCGAACTGGTCAAAGGGCAGGATCTTGTGAAGTCCATGCGCGGTGCAATCATTGGATTCCGTGAAAGTAAGATATTCAGGTCAGAGGGCGCGATCACGTCCAAAGACAAGCATCTTTTCATGCACGAACCCATACCGGAGGCGTTGAAAAGCGCAAAGGTGCGGTACCTCGGACAGGAGTACATGATTGAGTCGGAGACAGAAAACGCAGAGTTTACCAGCGTTTACAGCTATGTATTAAGGTGGTGCAGGGCATTTGATACGGTATAACGAGATCAGAAGAGCGGTTGTCACCGGTCTAAAAGACTATTTAGGAGTCCCGGTTATCCGCACAAATCAAAATGGATCCGCGCCGCCTTATCCGTTTGTGTCCTATACTGTAACGACGGTTGCCACCGCAAACAACGGCACATGGCAGGAGAACCACGGAGACGGGATTGACCGCAAGCTGGTGCGAAATATCTGGAGCATTACGGCGCAATCAGACGATGGAACAGAGAGCATTACGCTGGCGAATAAGGCGCGGGAGTGGCTGGAGCATACGGGACGTATGTGGTTGAAAGATCGCGGCGTTGTTGTACAGTCAACAACCGATATCACAAACAGAGACAACATTTTGACCGTTGCGTATGAACACAAAAACGGTTTTGATGTTGTTTTTTATGCGTTTGACGAGGTGAGACACCCGTCAACAGACTACATTGAGAGCGCGGAACTGACGCGCGAATACAACAAGGAGGAACGATAAATGGCACTGGATGTCAAGGTCAAGATTGACCTAACAAAACCCGTTGGAAAACTTGGGTTCGGCTATCCGCTGATTTTGCAGGAGCAGGCTACCGCTGGTATCTCTTATAAAGAGGTTTCCAGCATTGATGAAGTTGTAACAGCGGGATTTGCCGTCAGTACAGACGTATACAAGGCTGCAGAACTGATCTTCTCACAGGAGAACGCACCGAAAAAAATCGCTGTGTGTGCGGTTACTGAAGCCGCAACGGCGGCACTGGCCGAGGATTCCCTTATCAGCAAGAACTGGCGTCAGCTGATTGTTGTAAGTGGTGGAGAAAGCCCGACGGCACCTTCTGCAATCATGGCAAAGGTGGAAGCGCTTGACGGTAAATTGTATTTTGCAAGTCTGGATTCTGACGACGATACAACTATTACAACTACCGGCATCCGTCATACTGTTCTGTTTTATTGCGATGCAACCGAAGAAGCCCCTGTACCTGTTGCGGCACTGGTTGGCGAGACCGCTGGAAGAGAAGCGGGCAGCTTCACTTATAAGAACCTGATTCTAAAGGGCATTGCACCGCAGGAACTGTCTGACGCACAGATTTCCGCAATCCACGAAAAGGGCGGCATTACCTTTGTTGAAAAAGCTGGTGACTATGTAACCAGTGAAGGCAAGGTTGCAGGCGGCGAATACATTGACGTCATCGACAGCGAAGATTACGTCATACAGCAGCTTGCGTTCCGTACGCAGAAAGTGCTCAACAGCATGGCGAAGGTTCCTTATGACAATAACGGCATTGCAATGCTGGAAAGCGTCGCAATTGACGTTCTGCAAAGCGCTTATAACTCCGGCATGATTGCTGTCAAAGAGGACGGCTCGCCAAACTATACCGTGTCTTATGCTCTTAGAGAGGACACCACAGAGGACGACAGAAGCAACCGCAAGTATCTTGGCGGCACCTTCTTCTTTGCTCTTGCCGGTGCAGTCCATGAAGCAGAGATCACGGGAACCATTACCGCATAAGGAGGATTGACAGATGATTGTTGCAACTTATGACGCAAAAGACGCATCCGTTATGGTAGATAACACCTATATTACCGGTCTTGGCGAGGATATGATCTCCGCCGAAAAAGACGAGGACTTTTTCTCCCCTTCTGTCGGCGCACAGGGTGACGTTATCAAGAGTCAGATTAACAACCCGCTTGGACAGGTCACAATTTACGTGCAGCCTACTAGCCCGCAGAAAGCGTTTCTTATGGACCTTGCAAAGCGGCGTGACCCGTTCCCCCTCTGGTGCATTAACAAGGCACTGGGCGAACGTGTAGGCGGCACTATGGCGAACCTGCTGACCTTCCCTTCCATCGAGCGCGGTGCAGAAGCGGAAGATATGGAATTCGTATTTCAGGTATTCGATCTGACAATTGAATCCGCTTGATTGTATGTTAGAGAAAGGGGTGCAGAAATGCACCCCTTATTGCTTTCCATTAAAAAATAGGAGGAATTGAAATGGCGAAGTTTTATCAGGTAAAGAAAACCATCAACGGCAAGGAATACACAGCACAGTTTAATGGAATCAGTGCCGCGCTGGATGCCGTGGATAGCTGCTATATCTCCGGCACGTCGAATATTAGCACGGTCAAAATGACGAAGTATCTGCTTGATAATGTCATTGTAGACCCCAAAGGACTAACTACCGACGATTTTGACAGCCTTGACGAACTGAATGAAGTCTCCGACTTTGCCCGTGAAGTTATGCAGGGGAACTTTCGAGACAAGGCGGTCGAAAGCACAACTGCAAAGAAGAGTAAAGGATAATTGGGCCGCATGGCGCCTTATTATGTCGGACATTGGAAGCTTCACTTATGAAGAGGTGTTCTTCAGAATGACGCCACAGCAGATCAATGAAGCAAACATTGCGCTGGACATTGTAGAAGAGGCCAATAAAAAAGCGGCAAAGCGAAGGCGGTGAATAAATGCCTAATCTAAGAGAAGATGTCATCAAAATTAGCTATGAGGTTGATAAAAAGCAACTAGAAAAGGTTAATGATGATATAGACAAAATGGCGGAATCTGCGCAAAAATTCTCCGGTTCGGGTGGCCTCGGTAAAATCTCGAACGGGTTCGAGAGGCTAACAAAAGCCGCAAAGGACTTTGCGAAAACACATATCGACATCAAAAAAGTGGCAGATACCCTAAAAAAATCACTCGTGAGCGCTGCTTCTGCCGCTTATAAAGGTCTAAAGAAAGTTGCTAGTGTATCATTCAAAGCACTATCCGTTTCCCTTGGTGCAGCAGCAACGGCGGTCGGGTATTTGGTCAAACAATCAGTAACAGCCTATGCGAACACGGAGCAGTTAGTCGGCGGCATTGAAACCCTATTCAAGGACAGCGCGCCAACGATGCAAAAATATGCGAATGACGCATTTAAGACGGCTGGGCTATCCGCAAATGAGTATATGGATACCGTCACAAGCTTTTCAGCCAGCTTGATAAGCAGTGTGGGCGGTGACACCAAAGAAGCTGCTGGCCTAGCAAATATGGCTATTATTGATATAGCCGATAACGCGAATAAGATGGGCACCAGCATCCAAAGCGTGCAGGATACGTACAAGTCACTTGCGCGAGGTCAATATATGATGCTTGACAATCTCAAGCTGGGATATGCTGGCACAAAAGAAGGCGCTACAAAGCTTGTAAACGACGCTGCAAAAGTAGATAAAAGCATAAAATCAAATGACCTATCTTATGCAAACCTCGTAAAAGCAATCCACGTTGTAAACGGTGAGTGGGGCATCACTGGAACCACGGCAAAAGAAGCAGAGGGGACGATCACCGGGTCACTAAATATGGTAAGGTCTGCGTGGAAAAACCTTATGCCAGCACTGATCGAGGGTGGAGACAGCTTCGACCAGTGTATTGACAATCTCGTTTATTCTGCACAGGTTTTCGGCAAAAATATCATGCCTGCAATCAAAAAAGCACTTTCCGGCGTTGGAAGGCTGATTGAAGAACTTGCGCCAATTATTGCAGAAGAGTTTCCAAAGCTCGTGGATGACCTGCTCCCGCCTCTACTTGACGCTGCTGTATCTCTTGTACAGGGACTTATTAAGGCATTGCCTACCATTTTATCAGTCCTGAAACAGGAGCTTCCACGCATTGCAAAAATGATTGCGAAAACGATTGTTGAAACCTTCACAGTAAACTTTCCGGCGTTCGATAAGATCAAGGATTCTCTTACAAAAGGAATCAGCGGAATTCTGAAAGTCATCCCTGCGATTATTGCAGCAGTTGGAGCTTTCAAAGCGTTTTCAAAGATCAAGTCCATTCTATCTATCTTTGGTAATGTTAAGGGCAAAGACGATAAATCCGGCGGGCTGTTTGGCGGCATTACAAACGCATTTAAGGATCTTGCGAAAGCCAAAACCTCAACCGTACTAAAAGGCATGGCGAACCTTGGAATTATCGTGGGCGGTTTCATGCTGTTAACTGCAATTGTTTTGAAGGCAGCTCCGTATATTACAAAGCTCACGAACACAAAAACTGCTGTTAAAATGATTGCGTTAATCGGCGCACTGGGGCTTGTTGGTTCCGGTCTTGCAGAGCTGGCCGGTATCGTTGGAAAGATACCTGTTTCTACAGTCGCAAAAGGTCTGGCGAATATCGCTATTATTATAGGCGGTATGGCTGCACTTTTCGTTGTGATTGGCGCGACCTCTCTGCTTGACTTCGACCTAACAAGGGTGCTGAAAATCGTTGGCATTATTGGAGTGCTCGGCCTCGTTGGGTCTGTGCTTGCTGGGTTTGCCGGATTGATTGGTATGATACCAATACCTGTCGTACTGGCTGGCCTTGCTAACATTGGGCTGGTTATTGGTGGACTAACTGCGATAGTTGTAGCGTTCGGTGAACTATCTCGAATACCTAAATTCAATGAATTCATTGAAAAAGGTGGAGAAACTCTTGCAAACCTGTTTGAGCAAATCGGCAAAATTGGTGGTGCTCTTGTAGGCGGGTTCGGTGAAAAATTATCATCATATCTACCTAAGATTGGCGAGAATCTAACTGCTTTTTCACAGTCTATAAAGCCAATGTTTTCGGTTTTCTCCGGCGTTGATGCTGGAAGCATCGGGACGTTTTTCAAGTCATTCGGCGATTTCATGCTCAGTATGGCCGGAAATGACCTGGCAAGTATATTGACAGGCGGGACAGATCTCGCCGGTATTGGAACAGAACTGTGCACCTTTGCAACGAATGCAGAAGGATTTTTCACGAAAGTTGCAGAGTACCCAGAAAACGGTTTTACAAACGCGACAAAGCTGTTTGACACGCTTGCCGGTCTAAAAAGCCTGCCAAAAGAAGGCGGCGTGAAGGGCTGGTTCAACGGCGATATAAACTATGGATCTATATCCAGCGGATTGAAGCAGTTGTCAAATGACAATGTGACAGGATTCTTTACAGCGGTGTCGGAATTGACACAAGCTGGGTTCGATAATGCGGCAAAACTGTTTGATACACTCGCAAGCCTGAAAAGCCTACCAAAAGATGGAGGTGTCAAACAGTGGTTCTCCGGCTCGATTGACTATGCTGGCATTGCGTCCGGCCTTGCATCACTCGGCAAAGAGAAAACAATGGGATTCTTTAAGTCCGTTGCCGAGCTGCCACAATCTGCATTTGACAACACAAAAGCACTGTTCAAGGCACTGGCTGGAATAGGCGATTTACCAAAGACCGACGGACTTGCCCAATGGTTTAGCGGCGAGAACAATTTAGGAACAATAGCGGACGACATGGCGTCGTTTGGCGAAAAAACAAAAGCGTTTTTTGAGCAGATAAATAACGCAGATATAAACAAGATCAACGGACTTTGGGCGTCTTTGCAAAAGTCCGAGGACGTGACCGCCGCTGTATCAAAAACAGTTGACAAAAAGATCAATGAAATCGTCGGGAAAATCTCTAAACTGCCCTCCAAAATGGGCGAAGGTCTGAAAAATGCAGGTAGTTCATTAAGCAATGCTCTTGTACAGATTTGGAAGGATGCTGTGAAAGCCTCTACAAAGCCTGTTAATAAGGTGATTGAGGGCGCGAACTGGATACTAAAAGAGTTTGGTTCCGAGAAGAGGATTGCGTCATGGGCGCCATATGCAAAGGGAACAGATGGACACAAAGGCGGCAACGCACTTGTTAATGACGGTAGAGGTGCAGAACTAGTACAGATGCCAAATGGCAGAACATTCATTCCACAAGGTAGAAACGTGTTTATTCCCGGTGCCCCTAAAGGCATGAAGGTTCTCCCAGCAGAACAGACGGCGCAGCTCATGGGTAGAACATCCCCTACTTTCCGATATGCAAACGGCACAGGTAATCTTGATATATTTGACTATATCGACAATGCAAGTGGGCTGGTTAGTGCGGTAACAAAAAAGTTTGTAGACTACAAAGGTGTATCCGGTCTTGGTCTGCATATTGGTAAAGGCATGGTAACGACTGTAACCGGTCAAATGTCTGCGTGGGTAAAGAAGTTATTTGATGAAATGGGCGGTATGAGCATCGGAGCCTATGTCGCATCAAAAGGCGTTGAACAATGGCGGTCTACTGTTATTCGTGCACTAAAAATGGAAGGTCTGTACAGCGCTGCAAACGTAGAAAGAACCCTGTTCCAGATGCAGACGGAATCCGGCGGCAATCCGCGGGCAATCAACCTGTGGGATAGCAACGCAAAGGCTGGTATCCCGTCAAAGGGCCTTATGCAGGTGATTGACCCGACATTCCGTGCTTATGCGAGACCAGGGTTCAACACCAACATTTGGGACCCGCTTAGCAATATCCTTGCATCCATCCGATACGCTGTTGCAAGATACGGCTCTTTGGCTAGGGCGTATAGAGGTGTCGGATATGCCAATGGTGGCATTGTAACAAAGCCTCATTTCGGGCTTGTCGGTGAGGCAGGGAACGAAGCAATCATCCCGCTTTCTGCAAGCAAACGAAAACAGGGCATTGGATTGTGGGCGAAAGCCGGTCAAATGCTTGGCCTGTCACAGTATTCACCGGAACATAGCGGCGGCCATTCCTCCGGTTCTGTTGAGTACACTACCATTTCCCCGCAGTTCAATTTGACGGTCAGCGGCACACAGGACGACCGCGCAACTGCCAGAAGAATCAAACGGTACGTTTCCGAGGCGATCAAAGAAACATTTGACAGCATGGAACGCAAGAGCCGCGTCATTCGGGAGGTGTAGGAAATGGCTATTCTGAATGGTCTCTACGTGCATGTCACAGATGAATCATTAAGTAAGGATGTTGACACAACAAGCCATCCTGTGGAAAAGGGAATCGACTTAACCGACACGGTTAGGGAGAGACCCTTTTCTCTTTCTATTAGTGGGAAGATTGTTGATTATGGTGACATGAAATCACATGAAGTCCTTGCAAAGATTAAAAAGTTCCACGCGGACGGTTCGCTCATCAACTACAGCGGGCGAAATATTGCAACAAATATGCAGATCCAGTCATTTAGCACAGATCACCCAAACACAAACCATGGCGGCGCAGATTTTGATATGGAGCTGAAGCAGGTCCGCATTGCAAAAAGTGCATACGTCCCCAAACCGAAAACAAAGAAAAAAATAGAGCAAAAAAGCAACCCCATCATTGAAGTTGGTTCGGTTGTTATTTTCAAAGGCGGCCCCGTCTATGTATCCAGTGATGCAACAAATGCAGCGGCCAACAGAAACCGCAGCACTTGCAAGGTAACGATCATCAGTGCGGAATCGTGGTCTGTTCATAAATACCACCTCATTTCTACAGACGGCGGCGGTGTGTATGGTTGGGTTGACTATGCGAACATCGAAGGGGCGGAGGAAACAGGAACAAACGGCAAGACCAACGCCGGTACACAGCAGGTACAGCAGGGGAATGGTACGGCGGTATATTACACCGTGAAACAGGGTGATACCGTCTGGGGCTTGGTGAACAACAGCTATAAAGACTTGAATACCACCTGTGAATGGGTGATTGAAAATAATCCAGACGCCTTTTCCGTGAAAGGCGATGCAAGGACGCTCAAGATTGGTGCGAAACTGTTACTTGGGTATCGGTAGGAGGCAAACATGGCAACACAAGACGTCATTAACATTGAGAAATCATTATTGCCGTATCAATTCAACATTGTTCTAGCTGGAGAATTGTTCACCCTTGGGCTCAACTACAACGCAACAGCAGACCTGTTTACAGTGGACTTGTATAAAAACAACGAGTTAATTTGTGCAGGAGAACCAATCGTTTACGGCTTCCCGCTTTGGCAGGACGTTTACAAGGCTGGAACCTTTCCCGCTGTTGACATTGTACCGCTTGACCCTAGTGGAGAGCGCAACCGTGTCACTTATGACAATCTAGGTGATACAGTTTTATTAATATTAGACAATGGGGAAGGTGCTGTAAATGGCCGATAGATCAATTGCAGTAACCCAAAACCATGACGAGTCAATCCGGTCTGCATTGGTAAAAGCCTTTGAGACATGGGAAGAGCCATACGACATAAAGCCGGATGGTGTTTTCGGTAGTATGGCAGTCGTAAAATGCGGAGACGTGACAATATCATCGGAAACGCTTGACGTTGAATTTGACATTCCATTTGATGATGACATGGAGCCGAACGAAGCGGAAATTCGTGTTTACAATCTATCAGACAGCACAATCCGGCAACTCAAAAAGGATGCGGTTATCACGGTGGAAGCCGGATATAAGGGCGATACCGGTGTAATCTTTCGAGGTTACATTTCCACGGTCAAAACCGCCTATAATGGGGCTGACAAAGAAACCGCGATCACGGCAATTGACGATATTGCAGAGCATACCGTGGAAAGCATTGCTTACGCTGAATACACGAAAGCAAGTTACATTCTAAAAGACTTAATTGACAGAACGGGGATTCCTGTTGCCGTATTCAAAATACGGCGAGACCATACCTATGAGGACTCACAGACAGTTGACGGCGATTTATTTGAAAACATACGGACGTATGCAGAGGTTTGCGGCATTTCCGTCTATGTCAGCAGAGGGAAGATTTACGCGCGGTATATCAAAGAAGGCGACAACCTGAATTTCGACTTGTCTGCTGAAACCGGGATGATCGACTACCCTACTGCTTATACAGAGGAAGTTACAGCAGAGGACTATACAGACATTATTGACGGATATGAGGTGGAAATGCTGCTCCAGCATCGTATGTGCGCTGGCGCCATTGTCAAGCTTACAAGCAGGATTGCAAACGGTACATTCAGGGTTTGCAGCGGACAGCATACGTTTTCCTCAAGCGATGCCGTCACAAAGGTAAAAATGTATTAAGGGGGTGCGCTCGTGGGGAATATGGCCTTCATCGACAACTCAATTGAAAAGAAGCTGATGGACTTGCATTGTGGCTATATTGGCAGAGTGATTTCCACGGATGGCAATACAGCTACCATACAACCGCTTGGGCTTGTAAAAGAGTATGGAGGGCAGGCAAAGGAGCAGGCGGTTGTGTCAAACGTACCGGTTGCCTGTAAATACAAGCTCACGGCTAAGACCATCACCTATGCAGTGGATGCAAACGGCAATACGCAGAGCCAGCAGGTAGCTGTTCCGCAGGCACTCTGCGCGGGGGATCTTGTTGCCTGTCTCTGTGCGGATAGAGACATCACAGCGGCGAGACGCGGAAAGAACGAACTGCCGCCCGCTGGCAGGCATAGGATTTCCGACAGCATTATCGTCGGTATTCTGTAAAGGGGTGGAAGAATTGAAAGGTTTTGCAATGGATGAAACCGGTGATGTGGTAATTGCAAACAATGAAATCATGATGGTAACTGGTTCTGAGCTGATGCGGCAGCAGGTGCAAAACGTACTTCGCACAAATTTGGAAGAATGGTTTTTGGATTTGGATGAGGGCATTGATTATCACAATATTATAGGCAAGGGCATTACAGAGGAGCTAATCCGCTATGAGATCGAACGCGGTCTTACACAGGTTGACAGCACCTTTGCCATTACAGAATTTGCCTGTAATATTGACAATACAAAACGGAAGGCGACGGTTGACTTTCAGGCCGTTACTGATACGGGCGGAGAGGTAGGAGGTGTATACACATGGGCTTGACAGATACCGGATATGTTCGCCGGACTTATCAAGATATTTTAGATGATAAAATCCAGCGGGCAAAAGAACTGTTCGGCGAGGATATCGAGACAAGTGAACTAACCCCGCTTGGAAAGTTTATCCGCATCAATGCCTACGATCAGGCAATAGCGGAAGAAGAACTGGAACAGATCTACTATTCCAGATTCCCCAACACGGCAAGTGGGCAGAGCCTCGACCGGCTTTTGGTATTCACCGGTTTAACACGTAATCCGGCGGAGGCAGCTTGCTACAGTGTAAAGGTGACAGGCACCGCAGGTTATACAGTGCCCGTGGGCTTTCTTGTTGGCACAAACAGCGTAAACTTTTACAACACAGCAGAGACGAAAATCGGCACGGACGGCACCTGCACCATCACTGTTGCCTGTACGACTCCCGGCACGCTCGGAAATGTTTCTGCAAGCGCAATCAATAAGGTTGTTAATCCAGATGCTAGCATAACGTCTGTAGAGGGCATCACGTGCGTCACAGCCGGGCAGGAGGAAGAAAGCGATGCAGAACTTCGAGCAAGGTTCAAGCTTGCTGTACAAGGTTCTGGGAGCTGCAATGAAAATGCCTTGCGTGCTGCTCTGCTTCGCGTTCCCGGTGTGCAATATGCTACCGTCATTGCTAATGATAGTGAAACAGAGGATAGCGAGGGTAGACCGCCGCATAGTTTTGAATGCTATGTGCTTGGCGGCTCTGGACAGCAGCAGAAGATTGCAGAGGCCATCTTCGACAAAAAACCAATTGGAATTAAGACAACCGGTGATATCTCTGTTATATTATCCGATGCAAGCGGGAATGAGAAAACGGTTTACTACTCCAACACGGAGACCGTTTCCGTTTTTGTGAAGGTCAATGTAAAAGTGGAAAATACATATCCGGATGATGGAACAGACCAGATAAAATCCAATGTAATGTCCTACATCAATGGACTAGGGATTGGTAAATCTGTGATTACATCATCCATCTATGGTTGCATTTACAGTGTAACAGGAGTCAAAGAAGTTACCACTTTAGAATTGTCAACAAATAACGGCACAAGCTATTCGCCGCAAAATGTAACTGTATCCAGCTATGCCGTTGCGGTATGTTCCGGCGTTACCGTGGAGGTGCAAAATGCCTAGGCGGTTTGATGATACTAACTATGTAAACAACCTTCCAGACGCCTATAATAAACGCACTGGCTCAAATAATGACAAGATTCTTTCCATTGAGAAACGAACGCTTGATGCGTTTCGGGGAGAGCTTGCGGACGTCTACAACAGTCTTGACCTTGATATGGCAACCGGCAAAACGCTGGACTTATACGGCGATATGATAGGGCAAGCACGGGGTATGGCGTCGGACGATCAATACAGGATTATGATAAAATCGCGCATACTTCGGAACATGACAAACGGGGATTACAACAGCATTGCGCGTTCGGTCAGTCTGATATTCAATTGTGACCCAGCGGAATTTAAGCTAACAGAATCCGAGCCTTGCGTCGTGAAGTTGGAAGGCTTGCCGTATGAAACACTTAATAATTCAGGCGTAAACCTTAATGACGCAATTAGCATTATAGCGGAGGTCATGCCGGTCGGTGTACGTCTGGAAAATATACTTGCAGAGGGTACGTTTGAGTTTTCAAACATAGCGACAGACTACGACGAAACCGCGGGTTTCGGCATTAGCAATGAAGATCAGTCCATCGGCGGAACGCTTGGGCTTGCTGCTAGTGCCGGTGATAACAATCTACCAATTTAGGAGGGAATAGCATGGATTTTGAAAAGACAGTACCGAGCTGGCCGGCAACAGGGACAGAGCCACCTTCTTCGCTTAAGACAAGCGGATTTCAAGCGGGGTACAAGCCGCCCGCACCTTATTTCAACTGGTTCTGGAATCGTTCGTCGGAGTGCTTGACCGAGCTTCAGACAAAACTGTCTGCGCACGAGACAGAGGTGACAACCGCGCTTGATGGCAAGTCTAATACTAGCCACACACATAGCGACGCAACGACATCCGCGGCTGGTTTTATGAGTGCATCGGATAAAACTAAGCTCGACGGCATTGCAACTGGCGCGAACAACTATACACATCCGTCATATACATCTAGGACAACCGGATTTTATAAGCTTGCAGTCAATAGTTTAGGACATGTTTATGGTGTGACATCGGTCGGAAAGGGAGATATTACAGCACTAGGCATCCCAGCACAAGATACGACCTATAGCAATGCAACGACCTCGAAATCAGGATTGATGAGCTATAGCGACAAACAAAAATTGGACCAAAAGCCCGGTTTGTCCGTCGGCGGCTCAACGCTAAGACCGACCTCCACATCGAGCGTTGTCGCAGGGGATGGAGCCGAGATTTTTAATGATTATAGTTCCCGCACTTTTTCTGGCACAACCGCTTCATCCGGTAACGTAGCAACTGGAAGCAATTCTGTCGCGATGGGATCAGCAACCACAGCAATGGGAAACGGGTCGTTTGCGGCAGGATATGCTACATTAGCAAAAGGGTATTGTTCCATCGCCACCGGGGCACTCAATGAAGCTGACGGAAATTATTCCCATGTAACAGGATACAAAAACAAGGTTAATGGTATGTGTGGAAGCGCAGCTGGTATGCAGACTATTGCAACCGGCTGTAATTTTGTAGTTGGAATAAACAACGCAGAAAACGGAGAATCTTACGAAGGCGGAAATTCAAGCAGTTCAGCTCTATTTACCGTCGGTAATGGCGCAAGCACGACAAGCAGAGCCAACGTGTTCCGCGTTTCACAAGACGGAAAGTGCCGAGGCGTTTCGTCCTGGACTTCATCCGGTGCAGACTATGCGGAAATGTTTGAATGGCTGGATGGGAACGAAAACAACGAAGATCGGCGTGGTCTGTTTGTCACGCTGGATGGCGAGAAAGTCCGCCTTGCAAATAGCGCTGATGATTATATCTTAGGTGTCATTTCCGCAGATCCAGTGGTACTCGGAGATCATAGTGATGACTGGCACGCCCGCTACCTCACAGATGTTTTTGGCGCGAAGATCATGGAAACCCGCGTTAATTCTCTGGGACAAGAAGTGCAGGGGTGGGCTATCAATCCAGACTACGACCCCGAGCAGGAGTATATTGGACGCGAGCACCGCAAAGAATGGGCGCAGGTTGGTATGCTCGGGAAATTAGTTGTTGTGGATGATGGAACCTGTACAGTAAACGGTTACTGCTATCCAAACGCAAACGGCATTGCGACGGCCTCTGAAACAGGCTACCGCGTTATGAAAAGAATTGATGATACGCATATTCGCGTGATGATTAAATAAGGTGACAGTTTATGAAAAAACGAATGCAAATGCTGTTGATTGCGGCGTTACTGACAGGTATGTTTGTCATACCCTCCCATGCAATCACGACTGGGCAGTGGGATTTTGAAGCCGGACACCGCTATGCCCAGGAGGTTGCCGAGGAGATGACAAAAGCGCAGGAACCGGAGCCGGAAGAGGAACAGCCGGAAGTTCCACAGAATCAGATAGATCTGCTACGCCGGGCGATTGCCGAACAGATTGCCGCGGCAAAGGCGTTCTGGCGAAATGATTGGAGGCGGTGACAATGGAAGTTACCGTACAGGGGGTTATTACCGCCGCGGCGTTGCTTACGGCCTGCGGGGGGATTGTTGCTGTTGCGAGGAAGCTGATCCACTGGATGGACAGGCAGAGAGCACAGGATGAAGAATTACAGGAGATCAGAGAAGAGCAGTGCGTGATTTGTTACGCACTGCTCGCTTGTTTGGACGGACTAAAACAGCTTGGAGCAAACGGCAACGTTACAAAAGCGCATGAGTCGTTGGACAAGCATATCAATAAAGCGGCGCATAAAGAGGGGAGGTAGTTTATGAAAATCAGTAAAACATGGCTGAAAGCGGCGGGAATCCGTGCGCTGAAAACGGTTGCACAAACGGCAATTGCAACCATCGGTACCGCAGCGGCACTGGATGGGGTGAACTGGGTTGCAGTTCTTTCGGCGTCCGCACTGTCCGGGATTCTGTCCCTGCTGACCAGTATTGCAGGTCTGCCGGAACTGGGGGAAGGAGGAAAAGCATGAACATCATCAAACGCATTGCGACGAATAACCCCTGCTATCGTGCAGGCCGTACCATCATACCGCGGGGGTTGATGCTGCACAGTGTGGGTTGTCCGCAGCCGTCCGCTGAAGTGTTTGCGAACAACTGGGACAGAACAGGTACACAAGTTTGCGTCCATGCCGTATTACAAGCGGATGGAACCGTATACCAGCTGTTGCCTTGGAATTGGCGCGCCTGGCATTGCGGTGGTTCCGGCAACAACACGCACATCAGTGTGGAGATGACGGAGCCCAGTCAGATCAAGTATTCCAGCGGAGCCACCTTCGTCTGTACCGATGTTGCAGCGGCAAGAGAGCAGGTTAAGGGCTGCTATCATACCGCGGTGGAGCTGTTTGCAGAGCTGTGCAGACAGTACAAGCTCAATCCGCTGACACAGATTTGCAGTCATGCAGAAGGCTGTCGAAAGGGCATTGCCTCGAACCATGGCGACCCGGAACACCTGTGGAATCAGTTGGGGCTTGGGTTCACAATGGACGGATTCCGGCAGGATGTGCAGGCAAAGATGAATAGGGAAACGCCGGAAAACGCCACCGTAACCGCCATTGATGTCCTTTCCAGGCTTGGTGTCATCAATACACCGTCTTACTGGTATGCGCACTATGGCGATCTTCTGTATCTGGAT
>JBMNQH010000016.1:0-37710 GCA_050944035.1 Oscillospiraceae bacterium
ATTTTACATAACCCATGGTGATACCTCCATATGTTTCATTAATTTTTCAACCTCTTGCTGTCTCAGGCCAACTGGCCTGACCACTGCAAATTATATCTCAATCTTTACCTATTGTAAACCCTACTTTCGGAGAATTCTCTGAAAAATCAACAGTTTTTCCAATGATTATAAACATTTTGCATGTGAACTGTATGCAAAATCGATATTTTTGAAAAAATTGTTATGAACACGATAGATACTTTATATAGTATGCAAAGCAGTGGGAAGGCAGTCCATTTTTCAGAAAAGAAAGAGAGGACGGAAAGGGAGGGAATATTTTTCCAGTAAAAGACAGAAAGAAATCAAAAAAAGCTTTCCTTCTTGTCTGGCAAGTGGTACACTAATTCTGAGCACGGCATACTTTGTCTGTGCCGGCTGAAATCATTACAGAGGGAGTTGTTTTGTTTATGGCAATCGTCACATCAACTGAGATGTTCAAGAAGGCATACGAAGGCGGTTATGCAATTGGTGCATTCAACGTAAACAATATGGAAATTATCCAGGGCATTACAGAGGCTGCAAAGGAAGTCAATGCCCCTCTGATCCTGCAGGTTTCCGCAGGTGCAAGAAAATATGCAAAACATGTATATCTGATGAAGCTGATCGAAGCTGCGATCGAGGATACCGGGCTGCCCATCTGCGTCCATCTCGACCATGGTGAGAACTTTGAGGTTTGCAAGTCCTGCATCGACGGTGGATTCTCTTCCGTTATGATTGACGGCTCCAAGCACAGCTTTGAAGAAAATATTAAGATTACCAAGCAGGTTGTAGAGTATGCACACGACAGAGGCGTTGTTGTAGAAGGCGAGCTTGGCCGTCTTGCCGGTATTGAAGATGACGTCAATGTCTCGGAAGAGGATTCCTCTTATACCCGCCCGGAAGAAGTCGAAGAATTTGTATCCCGTACGGGTGTTGACTCCCTGGCGATTGCAATCGGTACCAGCCACGGTGCATTCAAGTATAAACCCGGCCAGAAGCCTCAGCTGCGCTTTGACATTCTGGAAGAAGTAGAGAAGAGACTGCCTGGTTTCCCGATTGTTTTGCACGGCGCTTCTTCGGTTATCCAGAAGCATGTAGAGACCATCAATGCAAACGGCGGCGCTATGCAGGCTGCAATCGGCATTCCGGAAGAGATGCTTCGTCGCGCTGCACAAATGGCGGTTTGCAAAATCAATATTGACACCGATCTGCGTCTGGCTATGACCGCTGGTATCAGAGAGTATATGACTGCGCATCCGGAACATTTTGACCCCCGTCAGTACCTGACCGTTGGCCGTGAAAATATCCGTGAGCTGGTGAAGGCAAAGCTTGTCAATGTTCTTGGTTGTGATGGAAAGGCGTTTTGAACACGGAATTTTGTATAGATTTTACGGATAAGTGACAGAATTTGTAGATTAAACCATACAAAATCATGATAAAAAGAGGGGATATCTGGGAAAGCTTTTCCAGATATCCCCTCTTTTTCGCAATAAAACGATTTGTCAAAACGACAGTTTTTTCAAAAAATTTTAACTTAAGATTGAAACAATGTAATAAAGCAGAACCACCTTGCGTAAACTGTGCTGATCCTAAAATGTTCACAGTAAGTTCATAAAATAGGATGGAAAGAACAAAAAACAAGAAATTTGTCAAGAAAATGAACGAAGAAAAAATCAAAAAAGTCGGCTTTCAAATAAATGGAAGAAGAATTGTCAAACTGCACAATTAAAAGGCAGGGGATATGGAAAAAACCTTGACTTTGAACAAAAAGATGCTATCATTTTAAGCGTAACAGATAGGGCTTCGGTCCAAAGTTATAAAAAAATTTTATGAGAGGTGGAATCGCTAATGTATGCTATTATTGCTCTGCTCCCCATCATCGCGGCACTGTTGCTCATGACAGTTGTCAACATGTCGGCTCCAAAATCCCTGGCAATCTCCCTCGCCATCTCCGTCGTGATCGCGATCGCGGTCTGGAAGATGGAAGTTGTTACCGTTGCCGCTTATGGCATTCTCGGTATCCTCGGCGCAATCGAAGTATTCATCATCATCTACGGCGCAATCCTGTTCCTGAATATGTTGCAGGCTTGTGGTTGCATTGACGCCATCAACCGTGGCTTCTCTACTGCATCTCCTGACCGTCGTATCCAGGCTATCATCATTGCTTGGTCTTTCGGTGCATTCATCGAAGGTACTGCTGGTTACGGCACTCCCGCAGCGCTGGCAGCTCCTCTGCTCGTTGCTCTGGGCTTCCCCCCTGTTGCAGCTTGTATTGTCTGCCTGATTGGTAACTCCACACCTGTTCCGTTTGCTGCTGCTGGTGCTCCTGTCACTGCGCTGGTTCAGACTATTACAGATGATATTGCTAAGAACATGGAGTATCTTGCAAAGTTCAACATTGATTCCTATCAGATGTTCTTTGACAAGACTGTTACCGCAGTTACCCTGTTCCTCGGCGT
This sequence comes from Oscillospiraceae bacterium, assembly GCA_050944035.1. Classification (GTDB taxonomy): domain Bacteria; phylum Bacillota; class Clostridia; order Oscillospirales; family Oscillospiraceae; genus JBMNQH01. The sequence goes on from JBMNQH010000016.1 coordinate 2,478, forward strand.
TGGCGGTATCCTGTGCCCGATCATTATCATGGGCGCATTTATGGCAATCTATGGCGAAAAGGGCCGCAAGGTAAAAGACTGGGCAGAAGTTATCCCCTTTGGCATTCTCTCCGGTTTGGCCTTTGTTATTCCCTACTACCTCATTTCTCTGATCGGCTGCGAGTTCCCCTCCATCATCGGTGCAGTTTGCTCTCTGGTTATCAGTGTTCTGGCTGCGTCCAAGGGTATTCTCGTTCCGAAACATGTATTCCGCTTTGCGGATGACCCGGAAATCACAGAACAGGCTACAGTTGATACTGAAAATCAGATGCCTGGCTGGAAAGCATGGATGCCTTACGTGATCGTTGGCATATTCCTGCTTATCACCCGTTCTGTTCCCGCAATTACGGCTGCAATGAAGACACCCAAGATTGTGATCAATGATATTCTTGGCATAGACTTTATTGACTACTCCTTCGCATTCCTCTGGAGTCCCGGTCTGCTGCCCTTCGCAGTTCTTGGTTTCTTCGTTGGCCTCGTCTGCAAGCTGCCCATTGGCAAGATCGGCAAGATCTACAAGGATTCCTTCATTCAGATGATCGGCGTATTCACCGCTCTGCTGTTTGGTGTTGCAATGGTTAAGGTTATGCAGTTCTCCGGTCATAACAACAGCGGCATGGAAGGCATGCTGATCGTTGTCGCCCGTGCAATGGCTGATCTGACTGGTAAGGCATTCCCGGCTATCGCTCCTCTGATCGGTATTCTCGGTGCATTCGTCTCCGGTTCCTGCACCGTATCCTGCGTTATGTTCGCATCCCTGCAGTTCAACACTGCAATGTTCATCGGCATCAACCCGGTTTACACCTGCGCACTGCAGTGTGCTGGCGGTGCACTGGGTAACATGATCTGCATCAACAACGTCGTTGCTGTTACCGCAACTGCTGGTGCAACCGGTCATGAAGGTAAGATCATTGCAACCAACATGGTTCCGATGTTCGTCTACATGGCATTCGTCGTTGCTGTTGGTCTGATTGTTGCTCTGTAGTGAAAACTTGTAAAACTGCTGACTCCTGTAACCTTTGGGGTGCAGTGTTATAATGAGTACAATAGTGGGGCGCCCTCCATCTCGGTGGAGGGCGTTCCACTTTTTACTGGATTTCCAGTGTGCGGGAAGTCTTTTCAGGGAGATCCCGTTTTGGCATGGTGAGCTTCAGAACGCCATCATTGTAGTTTGCTTTGATTTCCTCTGCTTTGACAGCAGAGACATCAAAGCTGCGTACAAATGAGCCATAGCATCGTTCGCTTCGGATGCAGTTTCCTTTGCAGTCCTTTTCTTCCGAATGACCATGTCGCTCTGCACGAATGGTCAGGTTGTTGCCGTTGAGATCGACATGGATATCATCCTTTTTAAAACCAGGAAGATCGGCTTCCAGAATATAGTTGTCGCCGTCCTGGTAGATATCGGTTTTGAATTCCCCGACGGAATGGCTGCCGAAAAAAGCTTTTTCCAAGGTATCGAAATCACGAAACGGATTAAAAAATGTGAGATCATGGTGACGATCAAAAGGTGTAAGACTGTACATAAAACAATACCCCCATATCAAGTTTACTGCATGGTATAGTATGCACAAATCCATTTAGCTTGATACAGGGGTATAATTGTTTTGGTGGAAAAAGAAAACGCTCCTATTTTACAGATAAAAAAGATAGAAGGCTTATCGAGCCATGATGTTGCCCTGTTTGACAACCTCCTTCATTCGCGCAGCAATCAGTTCGGGGTTGCCAAGATATTCTTTATGCACTGGAGAAAGCCGATCATCCAATTGATACACCAGTGGTACACCGGTAGGAAGGTTCAGACTGATGACATCTTCACCAGAAAGATTTTCCAAATACATAATCAAAGCCCGGAGCGAATTGCCATGGGCGGTAATCAGTACCCGTTTCCCAGCCAAAATTTGTGGTTGAATCTGTTCCTCAAAATAGGGAATGACCCGGCTGAAGGTATCCTTCAAGCTTTCTGCCAGTGGGAGTTGATCTTTTTCCACATTGCGATAGTGCTTTTGCAGTGCAGGATTCCGTTCATCCTCGGGACGCAGCATGGGTGGACGGACATCGAAGGAACGGCGCCACAGTTTGACCTGATGCTCTCCATATTTTTCTGCCGTTTCCGCTTTGTTCAATCCCTGAAGGGCGCCGTAGTGCCGTTCATTGAGCTTCCAGGTTTTTACAACGGGAAGCCATTCGGTATCCAGTTCCTCCAGAACCAGATTCAGAGTGTGGATGGCACGTTTTAGATAAGAGGTATAGCATACGTCAAACTCAAAACCCTGATCCAGGAGTAAACGACCGGCCTCCCGTGCCTCTTCTTTGCCGAGATCCGAGAGATCGACGTCTGTCCAGCCGGTAAACAGGTTTTTCTTATTCCAAACGCTTTCACCGTGGCGTAACAATACCAACATAGTTTTGTTCATATTTTCGCCTCCTTATAAAAATATAATAAATCAAACGATGATCTTGTATGCGCAGCCGTTTCAACCTTTCTATGCAATTATTTTTGCAGCGTAATGATAAAATGATACCAAGACAGTGAAAAAATATAAGAATTTTTATTTAACAATCAAGGGTTCTTTTACAAAATCGGCTTATGAGGAATGCGAATCGTCGTCGGAATGGGAAGCTCGTAGCTCTTCCATATATCCCACTGTGATGATACCTGTTGGCAAAGCAATGATAGCGATGCCAATGAAGGAAGAGAGCATACTGATAATACGCCCAATATAGCTGACAGGATAAATATCTCCATAACCGACAGTGGTAAGTGTGACAACAGCCCAGTAGATGGCATCAAAAAAGGTTTCAAAACTTTCAGGTTCCACAGCAAAGATGATGAGTGCAGACAACAAAATATATTCCACAGCAAGATAAAAGACTGTTAACAGACATTGCCGTTGCTTTTTCAGAATTGAAAGAAAGAGCTCCAGATTTTTGGAATAGCGCAGCAGCTTTAATGCAATAAAGATTCTACTTAAACGGAACAACCGCAGCAGCTTAAAGCTGTTATTCAAGGCAGTAAACGAAGGCAAAAGAGCCATCAAATCAATGATAGCGTAAAACGTGAGCGGATAATAAAAGAATGCGACCGCGCCGCTTTTGGGATATTTGATATCTGCGGTAATCCACCGAAGAAGGTAGTCAACAATCAGTACAACCACGGTGATACGATCAATCCAGATAGAAAAGGTTTCGAACTCTTTGCTACCCAAGGGAATGATACTTAGGACAATAAAAGCCAATACAACCCGATCATAGATCAGGCTCACTTTGTCATTTGGTTTGGCAACCTCAATGATCTCATAAATTCGTTTTCTCATATCATTTTACCGGATGATTCATATCAATCAGGTCGCAGTATTCCCCATGGATTAATTCCAGCAGGGCAGAAGGAGAAACCTGTACCTGATAACCGACACGACCGGCACTGACAAAAATCGTGTCATACAACTGAGCCGTTTCGTCAATGACAGTGTGAAATGCCTTCTTCATGCCAATGGGAGAACAACCGCCGTGAATATAACCCGTGAGCGGAAGCAGCTCTTTTTGCTTGATCATGGCGATAGATTTGACACCAACAGCCTTTGCAGCTTTCTTCAAGTCAAGACTTTCTGCGACCGGGATAACAAAGACGAAGTGAACGCCGGTGTTGGAAACAGTAACGAGCGTTTTGAATACCATATCAGGATCTTCCCCCAGGCAGGAAGCGACAACCGTACCCTCAGTAATATCAGAGTCGTATTCATGCGGTATATAGTTGACATGTTTTTGCTCTAACACACGCATTACATTTGTTTTTATCATAAAGAGGATGCCTCCAAATACAGGATAAAAGCGAAATAATTTCCTATGTATAGTTAAACAGCCAAAAAGATTTTTGTCAACTCCCAATTACGCTTGACAAAACAAACAAAATTATGTATATTAACTGTACTAAGACACCTAACACAGTTAATACGGATGATACAGATATGGTGCGTGAGAGTGTAAGAAAGAGGTGATAACACTGATTGCTCTAAATTATCGTGATGCGCGTCCGATCTATATTCAGATTGAGGAAGGATTGCGAAAGCTGATTCTAACTGGAGTCATTGCAACGGGGGATCAACTTCCCAGTGTGCGAGAGCTCGCAACACAGATGGCGATCAACCCCAACACCATTCAAAGAGCCTATCGGGAACTGGAGGCGGAAGGATTTATCCATACGATTCCAGGCCGAGGTTCGTTTGCGGCTGCACTGGCCGAGGTTGACAATGGAAGAAAAGAAGGCGTGCTGAAAACATTTCAGACAGCCGCAGTCGAATTGCTTGGTCTCGGGATTGAGAAAGCAACGCTGAAACAGTTGATCGACGAACTCAAAGAGGAAGGAGTAGCCCAATGATTCAGGTCAATCATGTATCGAAAACATTTGACGGCTTTTGTGCGCTGGCCGATTTGAATATTCACGTTCCAAAGGGAGCGGTGTATGGTCTGGTTGGACCCAACGGCGCAGGAAAATCCACAATCATCCGTCACTTGACCGGAGTATATCGTCCGGATGCCGGGGAGATTCTGATTGGCGGGCAGCCGGTCTATGAGAATACAGCGATCAAATCCCGTATCGCATACATACCAGATGATGTTTATTATTATCCACAGGCCAATATTCGGGATATGATGCGGTTTTACCAGGGAGTCTATCCGAATTTTGATTCGGAAATGTTTGAGAATCTTCACTCAATTTTCAAATTGGATGAAAAACGTCCGATTCGTAGATTTTCCAAGGGTATGCAAAAACAGGCGGCGTTCTGGCTGGCAGTCTCTACCCGTCCCGATATTCTGATCCTGGACGAACCAGTGGACGGCTTGGATCCAGTGATGCGCCGTCAGGTATGGAGCATTATTCTGGAGGATGTTGCGGCGCGTGGTACCACGGTTCTGGTCTCTTCCCATAACCTTCGGGAACTGGAAGATGTCTGCGATCATGTGGGGGTTATGCACGAGGGGAAAATGATGCTGGAGCATTCCCTGAGCGAATTGCAGGAGAATATTGTAAAAGTGCAATTTGTTCCGCAGGACGAAGAACGACCGCTTCCGGAAGCACTTGAGGTGATCCACAGAAGTACATCCGGTCGAATTCGGACTCTGATTATCCGTGGACAGCAGGAAAAAGTTGCAGAGATCATTGAGCGCGAAACGCCGCTGTTCTATGATATGATTCCGCTGTCTCTGGAAGAGATTTTCATTTATGAGTTGGGAGGTGCAGATTATGCAGTCAAAAACATCGTACTTTAACAAAACGCTGTTCCGAAAAAATCTGACGCGTTTCTGCCCGCTTTGGATTGCTTATTTGGGATTTTGGCTGATTGCCTTGCCCTTTAATTTCCTGCAGAATTATCAATATGACGCCATGTGCTGGGAGATTCAAAATGCTTTGTTGGCCAGTGGAATACACATCGGCACATTGGTCAATTTCGCGTATGGCCTGGCTTGCGCAATTGCAGTATTTTCCTACCTGTTCTCTGCACGCAGCGCCAATATGCTCCATGCCATGCCTATGCGTCGGGAAGAGCTGTTTGTAACCAATGTACTCTCTGGTTTGCTGTTTGCGGTCATTCCCAATCTGATCATTGTTCTCTTTACCATTCTAGCGGAAGCTGTCATCGGCATCATTGTGGTACAGGCAACTTTACAGTGGTTTCTGATTAACACCTTCTCTTTTGTATTTTTCTATGGATTTGCGGTGTTTCTTGCCCAGCTAACAGGAAACGGTTTCTTTCTGCCATTTTTATATGGCATTTTGAATATCGTTGTCATCGCGATAGAGGCCATTGTTCGTGGACTGTTGGATATTTTCGTTTACGGATATTCTGCGTCTGGATTTGGTATACTGGGGAAATTTTCTCCGGTTTATTATCTGGAAGGGCAAACCAGCGTTGTGGGGGAAAATATTTTATATAACACCAACAACGAGCTGGTCAATATCCACTATGTTTATGACAGTTGGGTTTACCTTTCCATTCTTGCTGTAGTAGGGCTGCTCTTTGCTCTCATCGGATTTGTGTTGTACCGCCGACGGAACATTGAGAGCGCAGGGGATGTTATTGCAATCCGTTGTCTGCGCCCAGTGTTCAAGTACTGTTTTGCGGCAGGATTTGCGCTTGTATTTGGGATGTTTCTGTACAGCTTTATTCAAAGACCACAGAGCACCATGGTACTGTTTTTGGAAATGGCCTGCTTTATGCTGATCGGTACCTTTATCGGTTATTTTCTTGCCGAGATCTTACTACAGAAAAGTTTTCGTGTGTTCCGAAAAGGATGGTTAGGCTTTGGAATCGTTTCTCTTGGTGTCCTTGCATTACTGACTGCTGTTGAATGTGATCTCTTTGGATATGAGCAGTATGTTCCAAATTCAGAGGAAGTGAAGAGTGTACTGGTTGACTATGGTTACCGTAATTACAGTAGTTACGGTAATGACGGCAGTTATGATAAAAAGGGCAGCAGTGATGCGGAACTGATTGAGGGGACGCTGGCGCTGCATAAAAGACTTATTCAGGAAAAGAAAAATCAGGAAAATGCAAAACGAATTGTTGACCGTACGGGCTACGGAAGCTACATAGATGATAATGGAGTAGAGGTAGTGGCCGATTGGGCAAAGGAAAGCTTTACGATTACATATGAGCTTGAAAACGGAAAGACAGTAACACGTTGTTATGATATCTGCTACGAGTGCTCTGAGCAGAACAATGAACTCAATGATCCGAAGAGCTTGATCAGCACCTGTGAAGCGATCTTTAATGATCCTGTGTTTGTGGTTTTGCGGTCGGTGCCGGAAGTTAAGGTCAACTCTGCGAAAAACATTCAGTATTGTAATATCAACTATCCCGTTCTCCCCGAGGATGCAGATATACAGACGTACGACTATGGTGGTGTGCCGTATGAGTATCAGAGTTTGACTGCAGAGGAGGCGTATGAACTGTTTACAACCTGTATTTTACCGGACTTACAGGACGGATTGATGGGAAAGACTTCCTTTGATATAGGCCCTTCGAAGGAAGAATATACGACATACATCGAGCTGTGTTTCCGTGAAGGAGAACAAGAGTATGGTCAGGAGGGTGATATGGGTGCATATATATATTATCCGACTGTCAATTCTGAGCGAACCAATGCATTCCTGAAGGAATTGGGGATTACATCCATCACACAGTATGAAGAGTCTCAATATAGTCAGGAAGTCAATATGGGATAGAACGGCGGAAAGACATATGCAAAAGCTCTCGTTGCAATAGCAGCGGGAGCTTTGAACACAGAGCGCTGTAACCCTGGAGGATGTCAATGAAAACAAGAGAGAAAAGGCGGCGGTATCGGCGATGGGTTCCAACCCTTATCGCAGTGCTTGCCATCGTAGCAGTGATTCCGGGAATTTTTAAACTGGGGGTTACTGTCTATAAGAGTGTTAGCCGGCAAGAAGCTGAAGATACCAGTTGGAAAGAAGCATGCCCCGAAGAATTGTTGATATTGTATGAAAAAAATCCGGATGCCCGTTCGTTTGTCAAGCACTATACAGAGAAAAAAGGCCAGACCTTTCCAATTGATTTGAGTGAATATCAGGACTGCGATACCGTGCCGCTTCTGATGCAATGGGATGAGCGGTGGGGCTATGCAAACTATGCTGGCAGTTTATTTGGCCTGTCTGGTTGTGGACCAACCTGCCTGTCCATGGTTGCCATCTATCTGAAAGGCGATACAACAATGGATCCGTTATGGATGGCTGCGTTCAGTACAGAACATGGTTTCAGCTGCGAGGAAGGGACGGCGTGGTCTTTTATGGCCGATGGTGCGGCACAACTTGGATTGGAAGCAGTTGAGTTGCCTTTACAGGAAGATCGGGTTGTTGCCAACCTGGAAGCAGGAAATCCAATTATCTGCATCATGGGTCCGGGAGATTTCACAACGACCGGGCATTTCATTGTTCTGACCGGGTATCACGATGGTAAGATTACTGTCAATGATCCGAACAGCTATGCCAATTCTGAAAAAACCTGGACTTATGCACAGCTGGAAGGACAAATTCAAAATCTGTGGGCGTATCGTTGAACGCAGTGTATACCGTTTGGAATTGTGAGCGTATGATATGCTACTTATGGAGGCGAAAATGGAGATTCTAATAAGGTTATGGGTGATTGTTTATCCGATCCTGTGCGTATTCGTGCCGTGCATAGTATATCAGATCCTTGCATCCAGAACACAATGCGAACCGGGAACACTGTCTGTCAGACACAGAATCTGGTCTTACATCTTCATTCTCTATATCTTTTTGGTTTTAGAGATAACGGGAATTGGCAGTATCTGGGATATTGGGAGATACGGTAAAATCATTCGCATAGAAGAGATCAACTGGATTCCATTCGAGTCTGATGGCGTGATGACTTATCTTTTAAATGGACTTCTCTTTCTGCCGCTGGGATTTCTGTTGCCACTGATCTGGGAAACCTATCGGAAGTTGCTGCCAACCGTTGTAACAGGTGCCGCCTTTTCCTTTGCGATTGAAATCGGACAGTTGTTTAACAGAAGGCAGACTGACATCGATGATCTGCTGATGAACACTTTGGGTACCATTTTTGGATTTGGAATATGGGCCATATTTTACAGAGTGTTTCATACTGAAAAGAAGCAGAGTTTGGGTTTGGGCCCGAAAGAAGCGATTACCTATATCAGTTTGTCTGTAGCGAGTTTGTTTTTTCTCTATAATTGGAGATTTACAGTGTCGCTATGATAAAAAGCAGCCGTTACACGAAAAAGTGTAACGGCTGCTTTTTATTCCATCGTTCAAAGAATCGAACAGGCGACAATCAAACCAACAAATACGATGGAGACTGTAGAGACCAATTTGATCAGAATGTTCAGACTGGGACCGGAAGTATCCTTGAACGGATCACCGACAGTATCGCCGACAACAGCGGCCTTGTGACAGTCACTGCCTTTGCCACCGTGTGTACCACTTTCAATATACTTCTTTGCGTTATCCCAAGCGCCGCCTGCATTGGACATGAAGATGGCCATGGCAAAGCCGGTGACAGTTGTACCGGCCAGCAGACCCACCACACCATTGACACCGAGAATTATACCAGTGACAATTGGGACAATAACGGCGAGAAGCGAAGGAAGCACCATCTCCTGCAATGCACCGCGGGTACACAGGTCAACACAGGAGGCGTAATCAGGATCGACATGCCCTTCCATGAGTCCGGTAATTTCCCGGAACTGGCGGCGAACCTCTAAAACGATGCTCTGTGCCGCACGCTGTACAGCGTGCATGGTCATAGCAGAGAACACAAACACCAGCATGGCACCGATAAACAGGCCAATCAGAACGGTAGGATTGGTAATGCTGAGGTCTAAAATCTTACCGGCTTCTGTCAGTTTAGTGCCGGCAATGTCAACATAGGAGACGAGCAGTGCCAATGCAGTCAGTGCAGCAGAGCCAATAGCAAAGCCTTTTCCGGTTGCGGCTGTGGTATTACCCAGACTGTCAAGCGCATCGGTACGCTGGCGCACTTCCTCACCGAGATTGGCCATTTCGGCAATGCCGCCGGCATTGTCTGCAACAGGACCATAGGCATCTGTTGCCAGCGTGATACCAAGCGTAGAGAGCATACCGACTGCGGCAATACCAATGCCGTAGAGACCACAGTTGAAGCTGACAGAACCGCCGGAACAGTAGAAGCTGATGATAACTGCTGCGCTGACGATCAGGATCGGCGCGATGGTGGAGTTCATGCCGAGGGAAATGCCGCCGATGATAACGGTGGCAGAGCCGGTTTCGGAGGAATCAGCCAGTTTTTTGGTTGGCTTGTAGGTATCAGAGGTAAAGTACTCTGTGAAATAGCCGATGGCACAGCCCGCCGCCAGACCACAGAAGATGGAAACCAGAATGCCCCACCAGTGGCTCGTGACAGGCCCCATGATAAAATAAGTAAGGGGAATGGCGGCAAGTGCTGCAAATGCGGCTGCGATATAGGTGCCGGTACGCAGTGTTTTCAGTAACTGCATTTGTGTTGCATGTTCATCTGTCCGGATGAAAAAGGTGCCGATGATGGAGCATACAATTCCAATGACAGCGATGGAGAGGGGAAGAATGATGCCATTCCAGCCGTAGGCAGCAGAGGCGCCGATGGAAATCGTCGCAAGGATCGAGCCGACATAGCTCTCATAGAGATCAGCGCCCATACCGGCGACATCGCCGACGTTGTCACCCACATTGTCAGCAATAACAGCGGGGTTTCTGGGATCGTCCTCAGGAATGCCGACTTCGACCTTTCCGACCAGATCAGCGCCCACATCCGCCGCCTTGGTGAAGATACCGCCGCCCACACGGGCAAACAGTGCAGCAGCAGAGGCACCCATACCAAACATGACCATGGTGGTGGCGATGGTTTCCGGAGCATATCTGCCGTGAAGGAAGATCAACCAGGCAGAGATATCCAGCAGGCCAAGACCGACAACGGTAAAGCCCATCACAGCACCGGAAGAAAAGGCAACGCGGAGACCGCGATTCAAACTTTCCCGGGCTGCATTTGCGGTTCTTGCATTTGCAGCTGTTGCGATTTTCATACCGACAAAACCGGCCATGCAGGAATAAAACCCGCCTGTGAGGAAGGCGAAGGGGACAAATACAGAAAGCATACCAAAGTATGCGAGGACGGCCAGAATAACAAACAGAATCAGAAAGAACAGGATGACCGTTTTATACTGACGTTTTAGGTACGCATTGGCGCCGGAACGGATTGCGGCGGCAATCTTTTGCATGGTTTCGTTGCCCTCAGAGAATTTCAGCACTTTACGGCCCTGAAAGACAGCGAACAGCAATGCAAGGACGGAACCGATCAGGCCGATCCAAAACAGATGTTCCATAAATAACACTCCCAATTTTACTTTTTTAATCGTTATACACCTTTGTAACAAATGGAGAAATATGAAACGAAAGGGTACAAAGAATGCATAAAGATATGATATACTGTTTTTGGTCCAAATTCAATAGAATTTGTAATAAATATCCACCATTATAGGACAAAATTAGGAAAAAATCCAGAGAACTGGCGAGATGGATGCATAAAAATAAGTCATATAGAGACGAAACGGAGCCGACGCGGTCAGAGACAATGCATCCAGTCGCATCAAAACAGAATCATCAGAAACTGTAATTTGGGAGTGGATTGTGGTTATCTCAGTGCGCGTTTCATAACATGTTGCAGTGTTGAGATGCAAGTTTACGGACAGCATCGAAGTCAACATATGGATTATAGATTGTCTCTAATGTATCGTGCAATACTTTTGCATTTTGCAAGTACTGGTGTGCATCGGCAAGAAGCTGTGCCTGTAATTTCTCGGCATGTCGCAGTTCTGGACGCAGGGCCTGCAGATGTTGCGGCGCGATCAGACGATCCAGGCGAATATGGCGGCGGATGGTGCCGGAGAACGTGTCAGGAGATCGTAACGCCAAAAATGCAGTATCGGAGTCCGGGAGCAACAGCGCTTCCAATTCGTCGGGATGCATCGGATCATGGCAGAAGATGGCGGGCAAACCGCGCGCAATGACTTCATCTGCGATAGTTTGTAGAAAAACTGGAGCGAGACCAAATCGATTTTCTACCCCGAAGATCTGTGAACACAGTCCAGAGAGTGTTTCTTCCATACGGACCCATCCCTTACAGGTGAAGGCACTGTAGAAACGGTGCTGGATGGCAGCCGGTTTTGCACGAGGGGATTCGAGGATGCGTGCTGCTGTTCGTTTAGCACGGTGCAGTGTGGTCTGGATTGCGGCGTCTGTGCACAGATCAGGACAGCCGGTAACATCGCAGGCGCTCGCTGCGGCAATCAATGCGTATGCGCGGTGATACAGGGCTTTGTAGCGTCGGTTGATCTCTGCGATTTCCGGTAAATAATCGCGCAGTGCTTCGGTGTCGTAGAAGGCACCGAGATCCAGATACATCATGGCCGCTGCGGGATAGGTGGCATCCAGCGTGTGTGGTGCAGTTCCGTCAACGTAGGCGGTATGGAGTGCTGGAATCCGAATACCATCCAGAGAATCCGGATCGCCGGAACAGTGGATTTTTTCCACGGCATATCCATTTTTGATTGCTGTATCTGCAACCTGTTTCATAAAAGTGGACTTCCCGCAGCCGGGACCACCCTTGATAATCCAGAGAAATTCACCGGACAATGGGTCTATAAACTGATCGTAAAGAGAAGAAAAGCCCGTTGGGCTGTTTGCCCCAAGAAAAAAGTGAGAAGTCTTAAGATTTTGCATACTATCAGCCTTTCCAGAAAAAATTCCGCATTTGACGGATCAATACAGCGTATGCGAATCCTAGAAAGATTGACAATACCTGTGAAAATCGCTATACTTCAACACAATATAAGAAAGTATATGGGAAGGAATGTGGGCAATATGTATGATACCATTTTATTTGATATGGATGGCACCATTGTGGATACTGGCGTTGGAATCCGACTTTCCGTATATGATGCGCTGTTGAAAATGGGAATCGATGTTGGAGATCCCGATACATTGGACTATTTTATCGGTCCGCCTTTGCGTACATCGTTTAGAACGCGGTTTCAGCTGAGCGAGAAAGAGACCGAAACGGTGGTTCAACACTTTCGAAAGCGTTATGCAGAGCGGGGAATCTATGAGCACGAAATCTATGCGGGAATGGCACAACTGCTCCACCGGTTACAGAAGAGCGGAAAGCGGCTGGCGGTTGCAACATCCAAGCCGACCGCGTTTGCACGGGAAATTTTACATCAATACGGTGTGGATACCTGCTTTACGGAAATTGTAGGCAGTGAGTTTGACGGCAGCCGGTCCGAGAAGATTGATGTTTTGCGGGAGGTTCTGCATCGGCTCGATCTAACGGAAGAGGAGCGGAGGCGTACCGCAATGGTCGGAGATCGAAAGTATGATATCCTTGGGGCAAAACAATTTGGACTGGGTTCAATCGGTGTAGAATTCGGGTATGCTGTGCCGGGAGAATTGCAGGAGGCCGGCGCCGATTATTGTGTGGCCGATTCAGTGGAATTGATGGCATTGCTTTTGCCGGAAGATGAAGTGCAGAAAAAACCTGTTTGACACATATCGGCAACAATAGTATACTTACATAATTAAGACTATGATAAAAATGGGGAACAATTTACAGTTTACCCTTTTATAAAAATAAAGGAGGAAACAACGTTGCGTGATTATGCATTAGAAACCACTTGTGTGCAGGGCGGATATACGCCTGGCAATGGAGAGCCCAGACAGATTCCGATTATCCAAAGTACTACATTTAAATATGATACCAGTGAGGATATGGGAAAGCTATTTGATCTGGAAGCTTCCGGATATTTTTATACGCGTCTGCAAAATCCGACCAATGACCATGTCGCAGCAAAGATCTGTGCACTGGAGGGTGGCACTGCAGCGATGTTGACTTCCTCCGGTCAGGCGGCCAATTTTTATAGTGTATTTAATATTGCCAGCTGCGGCGACCATGTTGTCAGCTCCGCTTCCATCTATGGCGGTACCTACAATCTGTTTGCTGTTACCATGAAGCGTATGGGCATTTCATTTACGTTTGTGGATCCGGATTGTTCAGAAGAGGAGCTGGAAGCAGCGTTCCAGCCCAATACCAAGGCCGTATTTGGTGAGACCATTGCAAATCCGGCGCTTACCGTTCTGGATATTGAGAAGTTTGCAGCAGCAGCTCACGCCCATGGTGTGCCGCTGATCGTGGATAATACGTTTGCAACGCCGGTCAACTGCCGCCCGTTTGAGTGGGGTGCCGATATCGTAACGCACAGCACAACCAAGTATATGGATGGACACGGCGCTGGTGTCGGCGGCTGCATTGTGGACTCCGGTAAATTTGACTGGACAAAGTATCCGGACAGATTTCCCGGTCTCTGCACCCCGGATGACAGCTACCACGGTGTGGTTTATACCGAGCGTTTCGGTTTGGAAGGTGCTTTTATCACCAAAGCAACCGTGCAGCTGATGCGGGATTTCGGTTCTATCCAGTCCCCGCAGAATGCGTTTTTACTGAATCTCGGTTTGGAGAGCTTGCATGTCCGTATGCAGCGCCATTGCGAAAATGGTCAGGCAGTTGCCGAATATCTGCAGCAGGATGACCGGATTGCCTGGGTGCATTATTGTGGCTTACCCAGTGATCAATACTATGCACTTGGTCAGAAATATTTGCCAAATGGTTCCTGCGGCGTTGTATCTTTTGGCGTAAAGGGCGGCAGAAAAGCAGCTGAGACCTTTATGAAACATCTGAAGCTTGCAGCTGTCGAAACCCATGTTGCAGATGCCAGAACCTGTTGCCTGCATCCAGCCAGTGCGACCCATCGTCAGATGAACGACGAAGAACTCAAGGCAGCCGGCGTATCCCCCGACCTGGTTCGTATGTCCTGCGGTATTGAAAACGCGCAGGATCTGATTGCAGATATCAAACAGGCACTTGACGCAGTACAGGGAGAGTAATCATCTATGCCCATTAAAATCCCCAATAAATTGCCGGCAACAGAGATTTTACGTCAGGAAAACATCTTTGTTATGACCGAGACCCGCGCACTCAGTCAGGATATTCGTCCGTTGAAAATTGCGGTGCTCAATCTGATGCCGACAAAAATTGTAACCGAGACCCAGCTGGCAAGACTGCTTGGCAACTCGCCGCTGCAGGTCGAGCTGGAACTGATCCAGACCCAGACGCATAAAGCAACCCACACGTCGGAAAAACATATGCTGACATTTTATAAGACCTTTGATGAAATCAAAGATCAGAAATTTGACGGCATGATCATTACAGGGGCGCCCGTGGAAAAGATGGAGTTTGAAGAGGTTGCATATTGGGAGGAACTCTGTCAAATCATGGATTGGACCAAAACCAATGTGACCAGTACCTTCCATATTTGCTGGGGCGCACAGGCTGCATTGTACTATCACTATGGAATTCCAAAGCGGCAGCTGGATCAAAAGCTGTTTGGTGTGTTCCCGCATGTTGTAGAGAAGAAAACGTCGATGTTGTTTCGTGGTTCTGATGATGTGTTTATGGTTCCGCACTCACGGCATACCACGATCCTGCGTGAGGATATTGAAGCAGTTCCGGAATTGGAAATTTTGTCCAGCTCTCCGATCGCGGGTGTCTATGCCATCAAAGAAAGAGGGGAGAAGCAGTTCTTCATTACCGGGCACTCCGAGTACGATGGAGACACCCTGCGGCGCGAGTATCTGCGAGACAAGGAAGCCGGACTTCCCATTGACGTTCCCTACAATTACTTTCCAAACGATGACGACTCACAGATGCCGATCGTTACTTGGCGCAGCCATGCAAACCTGATTTACTCCAACTGGCTCAACTACTTTGTCTATCAGACAACACCGTATGAAATCAGTGAGATTGGCTAGGTGTACTTTGATTTGAAAGGATGATTCATATGGCAGAATTGTATCCGACGCCCCATATTAAAGCGACTCCCGCAGAGTTTGGCCAGACTGTGTTGATGCCCGGCGATCCGCTGCGCTCCAAATTCATTGCAGAAACGTTTTTAAATAACCCCGTTTTGATCAACAATGTCCGCGGTGTGCAGGGCTATACTGGCCTGTACGATGGAGTGCGTGTATCCGTCATGGCAAGTGGCATGGGAATGCCATCCATGGGTATTTACAGCTATGAACTGTTCAACTACTTTCATGTTGAAAATATTTTGCGCATTGGTTCCGCCGGCGCAATCCAGGAATCCATTGGTGTCCGGGATATCGTCGTTGGAATGGGTGCCTGTACGGACTCTAACTTTGCAAAACAGTATCGTTTGCCTGGGACATTCTCTGCAATTGCGGACTACCATATGATGCACGAAGCAATTTTGCAGTGCGAGGCAGCTGGTGCGACATACCATGTTGGGAATTTGCTTTCCGGCGATGTGTTTTATAATGAAGATGCAAAGGAAGTCAATCCCAGATGGCAGAAAATGGGTGTTATGGCAATTGAAATGGAGGCTGCTGCACTCTATATGAATGCTGCACGTGCTGGAAAACACGCGCTCGCGATTTGTACGGTTTCTGACCATATTCTGACCGGGGAAAAGACAGATGCAGAAGAGCGCGAGAAGTCATTTACACAGATGATGGAAATTGCACTGCGTACGGCAGTTGCTTTAGAGAACTGAGCAAAAGAAAAAGTCCGTTTGACAGTTTTCATGTCGAACGGACTTTTCCAAGTGTATGAATGAAAATAGACAAAAAAGCCGAAAAAATTTAAAAATGGATCTTGACAGATCTCTGTTTTGATGCTATGATAAACGAGCTTTGAACGAAAGCGTCTTTTACGCGCGAGTGGTGGAATTGGCAGACTCGCTAGATTCAGGTTCTAGTGTACGCTACGTACGTGCGGGTTCAAGTCCCGCCTCGCGCACCATAGAAAAAAGCCTTGAAAACTTTACGTTTTCAAGGCTTTTTTCTTTATGTCTAAAAGGCTGTTTTCCCTTTACAGATTTGAAATACCTTTTATGATCGTCATTTCCCTAGGGAAATGACGATCATAAAAAAGAGAGTGCGACCGTCCCGCTCTCCTCTTTTTTGTGACGTTTTGTGTTACTCGAAGGAAAACCCATTGCGAGTACAATTGTAGAAGTATTGCATTTGTGGTATAGTGATAAAAATTGTGATACCTTCATGCAGGAGGATACAGATATGACAGATACACAACAGAGAACAGCGGCAAAGGCATTTGCTGCATATTGGAAGGGCAGAGGCTATGAAAAAGGCGAAAGTCAGGCGTTCTGGCTTTCCCTGCTTCGTGATGTGTACGGGGTGGAACACCCGGAACAGTTTATCCTGTTTGAAGAACAGGTGCATCTGGATCATACCAGTTTCATTGACGGCACAATCCCTTCGACAAAGGTTCTGATTGAACAAAAGGGTCTGAATAAAGACCTGAAAAAGCCTGTCCGGCAGTCAGACGGCACCCTGCTGACCCCGTTCCAGCAGGCGAAACGATATATTACAGAGTTGCCGCTGTCACAGCACCCGCGCTGGGTTGTGACCTGTAATTTCAGTACATTCCATGTATACGATATGGAACGCCCCAGCGGGGAACCGGAAGAAATCCTGCTGGAACATCTGGAAACCGAATATTACCGCCTGCAATTTCTGGTAGAAAGCGGCAACGAGCACCTGCAACGGGAAATGGAAGTGTCCATTGCGGCGGGTGAAATTGTGGGATTGCTGTATGATGCGCTTGCAAAGCAGTATAAAGACGCTACGACGGAAAAGGCCATGCAGTCTTTGAATGTGTTGTGTGTCCGTCTGGTGTTTTGCCTGTATGCAGAAGATGCGGGTATCTTTGGCCACCGTAGTATGTTCCACGATTATTTGGCGGAATTCAGCGCAAAACAGATGCGCCGCGCCATTACCGACTTGTTTGAAATTCTGGACACCCCGCCGGAAAACCGCGACCCGTATTTAAAAGACGATACCCCCAAACTGGCGGCGTTTCCCTATGTCAACGGCGGGCTGTTCGCGGATGAAGAAATTGAAATCCCACCGTTTACCGATGAAATCAAAGATCTGCTGCTGGAAAAGGCAAGCGCCGGTTTCGACTGGTCAGAAATCAGTCCGACCATTTTCGGGGCGGTATTTGAGTCCACATTGAACCCCGAAACACGCCGCAAAGGCGGGATGCACTACACATCAATTGAAAATATTCATAAGGTCATTGACCCGCTGTTTCTGGATGATCTGAGAAATGAATTTGAGAGCATCAAAGACATTGCGGTAGACCGCACCCGCGACGCCAAACTGCGGGAATTCCAGAAAAAACTGGCGTCCCTGTCATTTTTGGACCCTGCCTGTGGTTCGGGGAACTTTCTGACGGAAACCTATATCTCCCTGCGGCGGCTGGAGAACGACGTTCTTTCCCTTCTGCATAAAGGGCAGATTGTTATGGATATCGGCAATCCGATACAGGTTTCTATTGGTCAGTTCTACGGCATTGAGATCAACGATTTTGCCGTAACTGTTGCAAAAACTGCGTTGTGGATTGCGGAAAGTCAGATGATGAAAGAGACAGAAAGCATTGTGTTGATGCACCTTGATTTTCTGCCGCTGAAAACAAACGCCTGTATTGTAGAGGGTAACGCGCTGCGCATGGATTGGGAAAGCGTTGTACCAAAGGACAAGCTGAGTTACATTATGGGCAATCCGCCGTTTGTGGGCTTTAAGTTTGCATCAGGTAGTCAGAAAAACGATATGAAAACAGTGTTCGCCAATGACATTAAGCCAGCACTTCTAGATTATGTAACTTGTTGGTATAAAAAAGCTGCTGAATACATCCAAAATTCAAATTGTGAAGTTGCGTTTGTTTCGACAAATTCTATTTGTCAAGGACAAATGGCTGGAGACTTATGGACACTTTTGCTTCAAAAACACTCATTGAAGATAAACTTTGCATGGCGTTCATTTGTATGGGAAAGCGAGTCTTATCAAAATGCACATGTTCATGTTGTAATTGTGGGATTTGCCTGCTTTGACAGAACAGAAAAGGTATTGTATTCAGATGGCGTTAATAAGAAAGTATCGAATATTAGCCCGTACTTAATCGAAGGTACAAATGTTCTGATTACAAGCCGCAAGAAACCACTTTTTGATATTCCTATTATGACGATGGGAAATCAAGCTATGGATGGGGGGAATTTAATAATTGAAGATAAGGATTATAACGACTTCATAAAAAAAGAACCTAAAGCTATTCCATACATAAAGCGGTACATGATGGGCTACGAGTTTATCAACAACAAAAAGCGTTGGTGTTTATGGCTGGTAAACTGTTCTCCGACAGAATTAAGAAGTATGCCGTATGTAATGCGGCGTGTTAAAGCTGTTCAGAAAATGCGTGCAGATAGCAATGATGCAGGGGCAAGAAAAAAAGCAGAAACACCTACTCTATTTAGAGAACAAAGGAATCCGTCACAGTTTATTGCAATTCCTATTGTCTCATCAGAACGACGACGATATGTACCTATGGGGTACTTAGATGATAGTGTGATAGCAGGAAATAAATTATTTATCATTGCGGATGCTACATTATACCACTTTGGCGTTCTAACTTCTAATGTTCATATGGCTTGGATGCGGACAGTAGCGGCACGGTTAAAGTCTGATTATACATATTCAAAGGATATTGTTTACAACAATTTCCCATGGCCCGAGCCTACCGAAGCACAAAAAGCCAAAATCGAGCAGACCGCACAGGCGATTCTGGATGCCCGCGATCTGTACCCGGATTCCAGCCTTGCCGACCTTTACGATGAGCTGACCATGCCACCAGAGCTGCGCCGTGCGCACCAGCAGAATGACCGCGCCGTCATGCAAGCGTACGGGTTTTCTATTAAGGACACAACAGAAAGCAGTTGTGTGGCAGAGCTGATGAAACGGTATCAAGCGAAAACAGCAGGCAAATGACTGTCATAAACACAAAAGAGAGCGGAAAGGTGTTTATGGGAAAAAGATATAATGATACTGCCGGTAGAAAAAATATCCAGTATTTGGATTTCAAGACTTGGATCATTGGAATTTCTGAAGCAGTGGTTGTTCTCAATTGTTGTAAGCAAATTTGATGAAACAGTTTAAAAAGATATCTACCGTATGGAGGAGCGCATTTGGAAAAGATCGTACTGGGATTGAGTGGCGGTGTAGATTCTGCTGTTGCAGCAAGACTGTTGCAGCAGGGTGGGTATACAGTATTTGGTTTGTATCTTGACAATGGAACGGAGACAGCCAGAAAAGATGCTGAACAGACGGCAGCGTTTTTGGGGATTCCTCTCAAAATTGTGGATATCCGAGAGGCACTGGAACGCAATGTCTGCGTGCCATTTGCAGCAGCTTATCTGCGTGGGGAGACTCCGAATCCCTGCGTTCTGTGCAATCCAACAGTTAAGTTCCAGTCTTTGCTTGATTATGCAGATGCGATCGGTGCACCATACGTGGCAACTGGGCACTATGCCAGAGCGGAGCAAGGGGCTCTTTACAAGGGGATGCCGGCCAACGATCAGAGCTATATGCTCTGCCGTCTGACCACGGAACAGGTTGCACGGCTGCGGCTGCCACTTGGCGGTTATGAAAAGGAGGAAGTGCGGGCTCTGGCGCAACAGTTTGAAATCCCGGTTGCAGAAAAGCCGGACAGCATGGAAATCTGCTTTATTCCAGATAAGGACTATATCCGTTGGATTGAAGGAAGAACACAGGTTCCGGGAGGCGGAAATTTTGTATTTAACAATAAGGTGATTGGACAGCATGACGGCATCCACTGTTATACAGTTGGACAGCGTTATAAGGAGCTGTATCATGATCGACGGCTCTATGTCTCTGAGATTCGACCGGAAACCAATACGGTTGTTTTATGCCTTTGGGAGGATTTATTTTCCAATCGCGTCAAAGTGCGGGACATGAACTGGCTTATTCCGTTCCCGAAAACACCAATCCGCGCCGCCATCCGGGTCCGGCATACCAAATGGGAGAATCCCATGGCAACGGTGACAGTGTCCGGTACTGGCTTCATGGCCGTAACGGAAGAGCCGCTGCGCGCACCGGCACCAGGGCAGGCTGCGGCGCTCTATGACGGAGATCGCCTGCTTGGCGGCGGCTATATTGTGTAGATAAGATGCTATAGATCTTTGACAGTTTTTTTCCGAAAAGACTATTACAACAATTTAAAGTTTTGGGAATATTGAAAAAGGAAAAAATTTCCCCCTTGAGACGTATGGCACAATATGGTAAAATAATGCTAAAAATGTGCCGAATTTTATGATTATATAATTCAAATGGGGGTGGAATATGAAAAAACGATTTCTTTGTGTCCTGCTTGTGTTGCTGTTGCTGGTATCCATTCTTCCATTCTCCGGTATGGAAACAGCGGCATATTACGATACTGGCTATGCGACATCAGATTATACCAACTGGAAGCAAACCAGTACCCAGTGGGCCAGTGCGTCGCCGTGGCCTGGGACAAGCTCCAAGTTTGGCGATGTTGGCTGTTATATCACGTCGGTCGCGATTCTTCTGCGGCATTACGGCGTTGTATCCGATTCAGATCTGAAACTGTTTAACCCGCTGATTTGCAACGATGCGCTGATGGCAGTTGGTGCGGTTACAGACGAAGCCGATCTGGTTCCCAGCGCTATCAGCCGCGCTTATCCCGGTTTTGTGTATGCCGGGACACGATCCTATTCTCTGGATACGTTAAAGAGTTTGATGGATTCCGGCTATGCCTGCATTGTACAGAATGTTAAAAATGGCGGGTCTCATTTTATTGCAATCCGTTCCGTTTCCGGTTCTACGGTGACCATGATGGATCCCGGCAGTTCGTCAACGAATCTGACCGCGCAGTATTCCGGCCTGACCAATATTGTTTACTACAAGGTGTCAAAGCCTTCCGCTTCGGATACAATGAGCATTTCCGGGCACAATTATCCAACAGGGCTACAACCCGGGGAGCGGTTTTCCATCTGTGGAACGGTGTCCTCCGCAGCTTCCAGTATTACCTATTTGACAGTAGGTGTTTATAACAGCAGCGGTGTCCGTGTCACGGGAGCCACGGTTGAGCCTTACGCCAAGTCTTATAATCTTGCCAATGTGGACAGCCAGGTTCATTTTGGAACCCTGGATGTTGGAAGCTATACCTATCGTATCATGGCCACAAACGGCTCAAATACGAAAACAGTTCTCAATGAAAGTTTTACGGTGGCCAACGATGGATTGTCAATTTCAAATTATAATTACCCAACCAGCCTGACACAAGGCAGTGTCTTTTCCATCTATGGAACGATTACCTCCGAATCCTCTAATATTACGAGCGTAACTGTTGGAGCATATGATACTTCCGGCAACTTGAAAACTGGAACGACGGTCAACCCCAATGCACAGAGCTATGACCTTCGAAATGCAGATCCTTATGTATCGTTTGGGAGTCTGTCGGCTGGTACCTATGTATACAAGGTTATTGCAAAAAATGCAATAGGAACTGTAACACTAGTAGATCAAAGTTTTACAGTGATCTCGAATGATCCGCTGACAGTCAGCGACTATAGCTATCCTATTTCACTGGTGCAGGGCAGTATATTTTCTGTCCGCGGCACGGTCAACTCAAAGTCCTCTAATATTACGAGCGTGACCGTTGGTGTGTACGATACCTCTGGCAATCTGCAAACCGGAGCGACAGTCAGCCCCAATACGCAGAGCTATGATCTTCGAAATGTAGATGCCAACGTATCGTTTGGAATTTTGTCGGCTGGCAATTATGTTTACAAGATTGCCGCGACCAATGCCGCTGGAACAACACTGCTGGCGAGCAGGAATTTCACAGTAACGACAAGCGGTTCCAACAGCGGTGGTACAGGCAGCAGTCTGCCGTTCTATGACGTTTCCGTTGGAAGCTGGTACTATGATGCAGTTGAGTTCATGTACAGCAGAGGGGTAATGAAGGGGATGACCGATACGACATTTGAGCCGGAAACGCAGATGAGCCGTGCCATGTTGGTGGTTTCTGTCTATCGTCTTGCCGGTTCACCAAGTACCGGTGGCGGCAGCACATACCCCGATGTCTCAGACGGAATGTGGTATACAGATGCAGTTGTTTGGGCAACAAAAGCCGGAATCATCAAAGGGATGGAAGACGGTCAATTTCATCCCAATAGTATAGTAACAAGAGAACAGATGGTTACAATTGTCCATCGGTATGCAACGTACGGTGGTTTTGACACGTCTGCATATTCTGATCTCAGGGGGTATGCAGATGCCGGACAGATTCAGCCGTATGCCTTGCGCGCAATGCAGTGGGCCGTCGGTATGGGCCTAATCAAGGGGATTGACAGTGCAACCATTGACCCTGCAGGCGGTGCCACACGGGCGCAAGTTGCTGCCATTCTGACGCGATTCTTTCAAACCTATGCATAAATAAATCCGCCTATGAGCAGAGCGGGTGAAAGCGGTTTACCGCTTTCACCCGCTCTGTTACGATTTGTCTGCGCAACCGAAATAGGCTTACTTTTTGCGTTTGATATTCATTCCAACAAGCATACCAATTAACATACCAAAACATATTCCGTAGGAAATCGCCACACTTCCAATTACACCCATAAGCGATGTTCCGATTGCGACGCCAAAAGACATACCAAGAGATATGCCCATAACGAGATAATTATCGGATTCCGTGTAATCTTCTTCGGTTCCTACGGCCTTTTCCTTTTTTACCTTCTCTTTCTGTTTGTATTGCTTTGAAATAGCTGTAATACAAATTGTCACCGTAAGAGCAATTACGATCAAAGGAAATACTGCCACAATAAAATCAATCACTTGCGATTTTTCCTTCTATCACCACTTGCGTTACCGACGCTATTTTTCAAAAAAACTGAAAAAGAAACTGGAGCTGTGTAAAACACAGTTCCAGTTTTTGATATTGAACAGATTAAATGGGAGGTACCGGATCAGGACGAGCGGGATCAAAAACCGTATCGGTATCGAAAAGATCATCCAGCAGATTGGGGGTGTAATACATACGGTAGCCGTCGATGTTTCTGCGTGCCTGACGTACATAGTTGTCATGAATCTGCAGCCAGGACGGAGCAGAGTCAACATTGCAGAAATAACGGTAGCCTGCATTGTAAAGCGTTTCAAATTTGAAACCGCTGTAATCTTCGATGCCGGCAATGTCACTGCCATAAGGATAAAGAAGAATATCCGTATCGCCGACAATGGGCTGCACTTCTTCCTCCCACTGTGCGCAATCTTTCGCAAGGGATTCGTCACTGATAGAACCATAAGCGGGATGCCCAAAGCTGTGGCTGCAAATAATATAGCCGTGCTCTTTCAGGCATTCTGCAACTTTTTTGGCTTCTTCGACTTCCTTTTTATAATCTTTACTGCTGAGAATATCCTTATATTTGCTGGCAGTGCGATAACCGAGTACCCCGTCATATCCGGTGACCGCGAGAATGGCGCGTGCACCGCGATAAGAGAAGTCCGGATGCTCTTTGATAAAGTCCTCCAGAACAGGGACAAGATCATAATTGCCGGTTACTACTTTGCCGTCTGCGGTAATATACTCACAGGTCGGATCACCGTTTTCGTCAATAACAAGCTTGGTAGCGAACCCATCGCCACCCTTGTCCGCAATGTGATCCTCATCGCTGTCTGTCATATATTCATAATAATTGACATCATCCTGTGACATGACAAATGGCTTTTTACCTTTTGGCAGCATAATCATGCCCGGCTTATATTGTGTGGTGCCATCAATGAATGTGACTTTGGGTGCGACGTCATAAATGCTGACGAGGACATAACCGTTGTCATACATCTGCTGTAAAATGGTCTCAAACTCATCCACTGTGGCCATATATTGATTGTAACCGCCGGAGTCATAATCTCCGTCAAACGCGCGGTCTGTGTCAGCAATCAGACTGTGGAAAAAGATATGTGGAATGGTCGAGGCATCGACGCGGACCAGTTCTTCCTTTTGTTCCTGGTAAGAGCTGACTGTCTTGGAAAGTGTTTCATTGGATTCCCAATTGGAGTCATAGCTGGTTAACGTATTAATTGCAGCATCATAATCATAAGTTTTAGCGCAAGTTTCTGCTTTTTCCAGCGTTGATTCAAGAGTTTCTTCCTTCTCAGATTTTTTCTTGGAAGATGCTGTACCGTCTGCTTTTCCGCTTTCTTTTCCACAGGCGGAGAAAAGCATCAGAACCGCAAGTATGAGCAAAAGGAAAGAACGATCTCTCTTTTTCTTCATTTCATAAACCTCCTGCTTTAGATATCTCCATCATATCATAGATTTCGACAGAGTAAACAAAAAAAGTAGCCAAAATTTTATAAAGAAAACTTAAGGATTTTAATATCAGAATACCAGTTGTACAAGAAGCATATAGCACACGGTACCACCGGCGATCGACAGCAGCATTTGTCGTTTCCAGAGATGCAGCAGGACCACGACAAAAATAGCAATCAATTCAGGAACGGCATGGTTTCCGGTCAGGAAACTGATATGTTTCAGGCAGTAAATGACCAACAGACCAAATACAGCACCCGGCAGGACTTTGCCAAGATATTGGATATACTTTGGCGTCGGTTTGCCTGCGGGAAATACCAGGAAAGGAAGAAAGCGTGTCAGGACCGTTCCCAAGACAACCATTGCGATGGTAATCAGCTGTTGTGTGAGATTCATGGTCATTTACAGGCTCTCCTTTTCCAATGGGTTCCGCAACAGTGTCAGAACGCCGAGAATGGCGAGCATGGATGGAATGATGAAATTGTCTTCACCAAAGGTCAGAAGGCACAGAAGGGATAATCCGAGTCCCAGCAATGAACTGGTGTGTTTCTGTCCCTTCAGCCACTGTTCCAGAAAGATGACGACAAACATTGCAGTCATAACAAAGTCCAGACCCTCGGTGTTGAAGTGAATCAGAGAGCCAAAGATGCCGCCGAGTGTTGCACCAAAAAACCAGTAGAAATGGTTCAGCAACGTGACAAAAAACATAAACCAGCTTTTGTCTATTCCCAGTGGGATCTCGGCAGTGTAGTTAATTGAAAAGCTTTCATCGCACATGCCGAAAATTAGGTACCATTTTTTCCAGCCCGTACCGCGATATTTATCGAGCATGGAAATTCCATAGAATAAATGTCTTGCATTGATCATCAGCGTCATGGCCAGCGCCTGTAGCGGGTTGAACGCGCCGAGTAGAAGATTAACGGCGACAAATTCGACGGAGCCTGCAAAAATGGTTAGGCTCATCAGCATGGGATACCAAAAGCTAAAGCCCGACACATGCATATAAATGCCGTATGTCAGTCCCAAAAACCAGAACCCTGCAAAAATGGGGAGGGTATAGGGAAATGCAGCGCGAAAAGCTGTACGAATTGGTCGCTGTTTGCCATTATCGGCGCTGTCTATCTGTGTTGGGGTGTTGATTTGCGGACTTGCGTGATGCATAGAACCTCCTTGTAGAATCATAAAAATTTTATACAGAAGTGAAAGAGCGGAATAGATATTCGGCTAAAAACAATGCGCATCAAACCAGAACGGTCTGATGCGCATCGGTTCAGAAAAACAACTGGGAATCAGTTTGCATCTTCTGGCAAGGCAGAGGAATCCTGTTCGGTGTGCTCCATATACTGAGAGGGATCTGGTTCAGGAAGTGTAATCCGAGGATTCATATAGCGGCCGTGTTTTTTTGTTCCTTTCCCATACTGAATGGCATGGGCAGGACATCCGTTTACGCAGCCGAGACAGAGGGAACACTGGTCGATGATCCATATGGGGACCATGTCATCGCGCATGGTGATTGCGCCGACAGGACAGAATTTTGCGCAGCGTCCGCAGCCGATGCAGGAAGGGGAGACAGTGAACTTCTTCGTCCGGCGACCGGTTGCATATCGAGGATATAGAATGCCGGTTTTCAGTCCGGCAAATTTCCCTTTGTGCGTGTTGAAGAAGCCGACCTCTTTGCGGCGGATTTTGGCGATGATGTCAGTAAGAGCGGCATCAGCGGCATTGAGCTTCTGTTCGATTTCTTCGGGACTAGCCACCTCAAACATGGTGACATAGTTGTCAACCATGGGAAGGTCAAAAATTGCGTGAACAGGAACCACTTTGATCTTCATCAGACTGGTATACTGTTTTACAATGTTGCCGGTTTCGGAACCGCAGGTGAATAAAGCATAGAAATAGCTTTCTTCTGCATTTGTGAGCATAAGACTGCAAAGAAAGGAATGGACAATTGCGGGCAAGCCAAAGAAATAAGTTGGACAGACAATGCCGATATTTTCTCCCCTGGTGACTTCAAATGTGCTTTTTCCTGCCTTAACACAGTCTGGAATGGAATAGAGTGTATCGTTGGTTGCCTCTGCCAGTTTTTTTGCGGCATAGTAACTGTTACCAGTGGCTGAAAAGTAAAATATCATAGAGGAACCTCCTAAATATCATAAATGAACAGATAGAGTTTTATAAAAACAGATTCATTTCCAATATAGAATAGATATGTTATGTTGCAAAGGCGATATTGTTTTGATACTGTTGCAGCGATCGCTGTAAATGGTCAATCATGCCCTGCACTGCGGCCTGTGGCGCCAGCACCTGGGCCATATTTCCAAGTGCGGAAAGCCAGCCATAGAATTGTGGGCTGAGCATGATTGTGGTGGTTGTGATAAAATGATCGTTTCCATCCGGCACGATGATGATTTCTTTACCAAAGCGATCCAGAATGACATCGACAATATCATTGGAAAAGCGCATGCGAACATTGACCTCTTCCCCAGTGAACATGCCGAATATCTTCCGATTGTAGTGCCCCATATTAGTCTGTGCGAATACTGCGGTTCCCTCACGTGGGATATCCGTTACCTTGACTGCACAGATCTTGTCAACACGGTAATGCTTCAGTTTTCCTTTTTCGGAGTCATAGCCGAGCATATAGTAGTTTTCTGCATCACAGATCAGAGCAAAAGGACTGACCAGATAATAGGCGCCGTTTTTTCGGAATTCACGCTGCTTATTCAGATTGTATTTGAAATAACGAAAACTCAGCTTGCAGTTTTGCGCTATGGCGGTGTAAATAGAGTCCACGGTATAATAGACCGCCTCATTCATGGATTTAACACGATTTTGCACGTAGACCTGACGTTGCAGTTGTTTGGCCTCGTGTTCACTGGTCAAACGCTCCAACTTTCGAATGAGACTCAAAGATTTTCGTTCGCTCAGGAACTTGGAGGATTGGACACTGTCCACCAGAAGCTTCAATTCTGGAAGTTCAAAATCCCGACTGGCAATATAGTAGGCAGTGGTTTTACCGGTCGTTTTTTCGATATCAATTCCGAATGTTCGCAGCGCCTCAATGTCGCTGTAAATACTCTTCCGCTCTGCAGAGATACCAAACGTGTGAAGTTTGGCAATAATTTCCGCCATGGTGAGTGCATGCTCGTTATCTGTTTCTCTCTGTAAAATCCGAAGCAGATAGAGAAGTTTCAATTTCTGATTTTCAGATTTTGCCATGGGGGACACCTCCTTTCGCAATATTATACCAAAACTCGGCTTTATTGAACAGGCGTATTTCACAATTTCCGATCCATTCTATCAACTTTTATTACAGGAGAGCGTGTTTCGCTCCAGACGGATGTTGTTGGAGAAACTGAAAATCGACGCTTGACATTCTCTGTAATGCGTGCTATCATCTTAACTGTACATAGTCAAATGCAATGACGGGAAAGAGTATCTGTCCCATACGGCGCAGAGAAGAGACGGTTGGTGCAAGTCTCTACGGTTAAGGCAGTGAAGCAGTCCCTGAGCATTGGACCCAACGGAACCCGTATCTGGTTCTTAGTAGGCTTCAACGGATCTCCACCGTTACAGGGAGGGCAATATGATGGTATTGCGATGAGTGCAGAAGAAATTCTGAATTTAGGTGGTAACACGGACTTTTGTTCGCCCTAAGCTGATTTTGGCTTAGGGCGTTTTTTGTTATCTATCTTTGTATTGGTTGTGTGTGATAACGACAATTTTTGGAGAATTGGAGAGTAGGCATGAAGAAAATCAAGAGATCTATGAGATTGAGAAATGTACATTATGAGATCAGAGGTCCCGTGCTGGATGAGGCAACCAGAATGGAAGAGGCGGGCGCTGAGATCATTAAACTGAATATTGGAAATCCAGCCCCGTTCCATTTTGATACGCCGGATGCTCTGCTGCACCAGTTAAGTGACCATTTGCGGGAAGCACAGGGCTATTCCGACTCCCGCGGTACATTGGAAGCACGGCGGGCCATCCAGAAATACCATACGGAAAAGGGAATTGAAGGGCTGACATTGGACAACATCTTTACCGGCAATGGTGTCAGTGAAATGATTATCACTTCCATGCAGGCGTTTATCGACCGCGGTGATGAAATTCTGCTGCCTGCGCCGGACTATCCGCTCTGGAGTTCGGCTGTCTGTCTGACCGGTGGTACTCCGGTGCATTATATCTGCGATGAACGCTCTAACTGGTATCCGGATATCGAGGATATGAAGTCCAAAATTACGCAGAATACCAAGGGAATTGTCATCATCAATCCAAACAATCCCACCGGTGCGCTGTATCCCCGTGAAGTGCTGGAGCAGATTGCGCAGGTTGCAAGGGAAAACAATCTGGTCATTTTTGCAGATGAAATTTATGACCGTCTGGTGATGGACGGAAAAGAGCACGTTTCCATTGCTGCCATCGCACCCGATCTCTTCACCGTTACCTATAACGGCCTGTCCAAGTCCCATCTTGCAACCGGGTTCCGCAGCGGCTGGATGTGCATGTGCGGCGATACCGAGTGTGCAAAGGAATATATCAGCGGTGTCCGTCTGATTGCCTCGATGCGTCTGTGCTCCAATGTGCCGGCACAGGTGATGATTCCAGAGGCACTGGAGGACGCTTATGCCACCCGTGCGCTGTATCAGCCGGGCGGCAGAATTTATGAACAGCGGGAATTTATCTATCAAGCGCTGAACAACATCGACGGCATTTCCGCTGTCAAGCCGGATGCGGCATTTTACATTTTCCCCAAAATCGATGCAGCGCGGTTCCATATTACCAACGACGAAAAATTCGCTTCGGATCTGTTGCGGGCGACCAATGTTCTGCTGGTACAGGGCAGCGGCTTTAACTGGAAAGATCCCGACCATTTCCGTATCGTCTATCTGCCGGAGATTGAGCAGCTGAAACAGGCAACCGAGCGGATTGCCGAGTTCTTGAGAACATATCGGCAATAATTGTTGAAAGTTTAGAATAATGGAGATCCCCTCTGCGAGTTCATTGCAGCGGGGATTTTTCCATATCAAACGCTTGTACGGCGTCTGTAGCTTGTGATAGAGTAACATCAGAAGAAATCAGCAGCGGGGGCAGGAGGGAGACCATGCGCTCAGATTGGAGCAATATGACACAGCAGCTGCGAAAATTATGCGGATTGCAGGAACGAACGATGTCGTTTTCGACCTTTCAAAAACGATTTGGAATCCATCTGAATCCACAGCAGGAAGCTGCCGTGCGCAAAGTGGATGGACCGACGCTGTTGTTGGCGGTTCCTGGCAGTGGCAAGACAACGGTTATCGTCACACGGATTGGATACCTGCTGCTTTGCTGCGGGGTAGATCCGAAGCAGGTTCTGACTATGACCTATACTGTTGCAGCGACGCAGGATATGCAGGCACGATTTGCCAGAATCTTCGGCGATGCGCTCGCCCGGCAGTTGGAATTTCGGACGATCAACGGAGTATGCAGCCGAATTATCCGATACTATGAGTATGCCAAAGGACGCAAAGCCTTTATATTGCTTTCGTCAGATACAGAAATCACAAAAATTCTGCGAGAACTGTATCTCGCGGAATTGCATGACTATCCGAGCGACAACGAAATTCGGGAAATCCGCACGAAGATTACCTATTGTAAGAACATGATGTTGAAAGATGAGGACATCCAGACCATTGAGATGGAGAATATTCCATTTTTTCGCATCTATGATGCCTATCGGTGCTATATGACCGAACACGGCTGGATGGACTATGACGATCAGATGATCTATGCCCAGCGTATTCTCCGAAAGTATCCGGATATCCTGCAATATTTTCAACAGCGTTACCGCTATCTGAACGTGGATGAAGCGCAGGATACCTCAAAGATTCAACATTTGATCATCCGAATGTTGGCTGGCGTGAATTCCAACCTGTTTATGGTAGGGGATGAGGATCAAAGCATTTACGGTTTCCGTGCCGCCTATCCGCAGGCATTGCTGGAATTTGAACAGAATTATCCGGACGGCTCTGTCCTGCTGATGGAACAGAACTACCGCTCCAGTGCTGTCATTGTGGAGCGGGCGAATGCTTTCATCCGTCAGAATCAAAACCGGCACGAGAAAACGATGACGACAGAAAATGCGTCTGGCATACCAATCCGGCATACCGTATTGGCGGACTATAATCGCCAGTACGACTATCTTGTTCGCAAAGCAGCGACCTGCAAGACAAAAACAGCGGTTCTTTACCGCAATAACGACAGCGCCATCCCTCTAATTGATCTTCTGGAAGCACGTGGGATCTCATACGGTTGCCGTCAGGTAGAAGGGCTCTTCTTTACGCACTATCTCGTACGGGATGTGGTTGAAATCATCCAGTTTGGCTATCATCCAGCGGATGCGGCACTATTTCAGACGCTGTACTATAAGTTCTGCTGTGGCATTCGGAAGGAGAGTGCACAACTGGCCTGTCACCGCCAGGAGCAGACGCCGGAGCGGGAGATTTTGGAGGTGTTGTTGGAGGACGGACAGCTGGAACAATGGAGTATTGCTCGTATCCGTAAGCTGCGCCGTAATCTGGCAGAGTTGCGGGAGGATAGCAGCTATGAGGCTGTATACCGTATTTTGCATTTTATGGGCTACGGCGACTATCTGCAATCGCGCAATGCGGATCAGTCACGTGTGCATGTTTTGCTGGCGCTGGCCAATCAAAATCCGCGAATTTCCGATTTTTTGTGCCGACTGGAGGAGCTGCAAACTATTGTAAGTAACGGCGGCACACATCCGGACAGCAAATTTATCCTTTCCACCATTCATGCCAGCAAGGGGCTGGAGTACGACAATGTGATTCTGATTGATGTACTTGACGGCATTTTTCCCAATGTTGTTGCAAAGAAGAAGGGGGAACCGCTCTCTTCGGAAGAGGAAGAAGCACTGGAAGAAGAGCGCCGTCTGTTTTATGTGGGTGTAACACGGGCAAAACATCAACTGGAGCTGATCAGTGCCAAACGGGCTTATGGTGAGGAACTGCGTGAACAGCCGTCATTTATCTATGAATTGCTGCCCTATGCCCCCAAGAAGAGAAGAGAGCAAGTGCCCATTCCACGTTCTGCGAAAAAGCGATCTGTTCAACCACCAAAGTCAAAGACAGAAAGCAGGGCGGTATTGCAGGAAAAAGATTATCTTCCCGGTACACCGATCCGACATCGGCGCTTTGGAGAGGGAATTTTGGAGGAAAAGGACGGCAACACGGTTTCGATTCGCTTTGCATCCGGAGAAGTGAAAAAGCTGGACTTAATAACTTGTCTAAAGAATCAGCTGATAGAAAGGAGATAAATTAGTGCAAATTTTGATTGATGCGGACGGTTGTCCGGTTGTAGATATCACGGTACGGGTTGCGAGAGAGCAGGGATTACAATGCCTAATTCTATGCGATACCGCACATCAAATTGAACAGGATGGCGCACAAACAAAGGTTGTATCGCAGGGAGCGGACAGCGTAGACTTTGCTTTGGTCAACCTCGTGAAAGCGGGAGACATTGTTGTGACACAGGATTGTGGTTTGGCGGCTATGTGTCTTGCACGAAAGGCCGTGCCAGTCAATCAAAACGGACTGTGCTATACCGATGAGAATATTGATACCTTGTTGTTGCAGCGGCATACCGCGAAAAAGGTTCGAAGAGCCGGCGGGCATTTGAAAGGATCGGCCAAGCGTAAACCGGAACAGGATGTAGTATTTGAGGCCAAGCTGCGGGAGCTGATTGCGCAGAATGGGTAGAGGTAAAAAAACGAACCTTTTCGTTTTAGGAAAAGGTTCGTTTTTCTTATTTTTGATGCTTCGAATTTGAATCTTGCGATTGATGCTGTGCAGAGGGACAAGTGCTGCAATCTCCGCAGCAGCCGATGCATTTGCCGCTCTTTTTTCGCCGCCACATCCAACGAATGGAAAGCAGAGTCCAGAGAACAAGAATGGCAATTACTAAAAAATCCAATGCGTTCATTCGATCATCCCTTTAAGCGATCAGAAGAATAACATGGTATACCACAAAGGAGACTACCCAGGCGATTCCACACTGCAAAACGGCAAAGCCGGCGGCTCTGACACCGGACTCCAGTTCCCGTTTTACGGCAGAAATTGCAGCGATACAGGGCGTGTACAACAGCGTGAATACCAAGAAACTGATGGCAGTGACGGTTCCAAACACATGGGAAAGTGCAAAGGCTGAGGAGCTGCCAAGCAAGATGCCAAGTGTGGAAACAACAGACTCCTTTGCGACAAGACCAGAGATCAGGGCGGTGGAAACCCGCCAGTCACCAAATCCGAGCGGACGGAACAGCGGAGCGATCAGCTGGCCGATCATAGCGAGCATACTTTTGGAACTGTCTGTAACAAGATTCAAACGGGTATCAAAGGTTTGCAGGAACCAGATGATAATGGTTGCAAAGAAAATGACAGTAAATGCACGCTGTAAAAAGTCTTTTGCCTTGTCCCACATCAAAAGCAGTACAGTTTTCAGAGAAGGAAAACGATAGTTTGGCAATTCCATGACGAAGGGCACGGGGTTGCCGCGGAAGGCTGTTTTGTCCAAAAGTTTTGCAACGAGAATGGCAATGAGAATACCGGTAACATAGAGCCCAACCATAACCAGTGCCTGATATTCTGCAAAAAATGCAGCGGTAAACACAGCATAAATCGGAATCTTAGCGCTGCAGCTCATAAACGGAGTTAGCATAATGGTCATTTTTCGATCCCGTTCTGAGGAAAGTGTGCGGGTGGCCATAATGGCAGGAACGCTGCAACCGAATCCGATCAGCATGGGGACAATACTGCGTCCGGAGAGGCCGATTTTACGGAGCAGCTTGTCCATAAAAAAGGCAACACGCGCCATATAGCCGGTATCCTCCAGAATGGAGAGAAAGAAGAACAGGACGACAATGATGGGCAAAAAGCTCAGGACGCTGCCAACGCCGGCAAAGATGCCGTCAATGATCAGACTATGTACTACCTCGTTTAGCCCATAGATCGTGAGACCGGTATCGATTGCTTCCGTCAGTGCTTCAATGCCGAGTGCAAGCAGGTTGCTTAGAAAGGCGCCGAATACATTGAAAGTCAGATAGAAAATGCCGAGCATGATTGCAAGAAAAATCGGGATGGCCGTATACTTTCCGGTCAGAATTCTGTCTATGTGGACGCTTCGCTGGTGTTCTTTGCTTTCATGGCACTCGACAACGGTATCTTTGCAGACCGATTCGATGAAATTATAGCGCATATCTGCCAGCGCAGCATTTCGATCCATGCCGTGCTCTGCTTCCATCTGATCGACGGCATGTTCGATTGCATCCAGTTCATTTTGGTGGATTTCGAGCTTTTTGGAGATGATGGGGTCCCCCTCAATCAGCTTGGTGGCGACGAATCGAGTTGGAATATTGGCAACCAGCGCGTGATCCTCGATCAAGTGACAGACTGAGTGAATGCAGCGATGCACCGGTCCAAAAGGACAGAAATCGGATATCTTGGGCAAAGTCTTGTGCTTTGCAGTGGAAACTGCAACCCGTACCAGATCATCGACCCCTTCATTTTTGACCGCACTGATAGGTACTACGGGAATTCCGAGTTTTTCAGACATCAGTTGGACGTCGATGGAGCCGCCATTGCCGTATACCTCGTCCATCATATTCAACGCAAGCACCATGGGAATTTGCATTTCCATCAATTGTAAGGTCAGATAGAGATTGCGCTGGATGTTGGTGGCATCCACAATATTAATGATGCCATCGGGATGTTCGTTTAGAATAAAGTCACGCGTGACAATTTCCTCATCCGTATACGGGCGAAGAGAGTAGATACCGGGAAGGTCAACAACTGTGCAGTTTTTCTGCCCGCGGATTTCCCCGGATTTCTGATCTACGGTGACGCCGGGAAAGTTGCCAACATGCTGGTTGGAGCCGGTAAGCTGGTTGAACAGCGTGGTCTTTCCACAATTCTGATTTCCAGCGAGAGCAAAAATCATTTAACCGCCTCCACTTCAATATTTTTTGCATCATCAATGCGAATGGTTAGTGTATAACCGCGGATGCGCAGCTCGATCGGGTCACCCATTGGTGCGACCTTTTGCACTACCACGTGGGTTTTGGGGATCAACCCCATATCCAGCAGACGGCAGCGCAGAGCGCCTTCCCCGCCAACGCTTGTAATAATGGCTTTTTCACCGATTGGCAGTTGATTTAATGTCATAACAACAACTCCTTTGTTAGTTTATCCTAACAATATCGTTAAGATAAACTAACAAAGAAAGAAAAACAAGCGGCAAAGCGCACGAAATTTCAAAAAGTTTTTTATATAAATTTTCATATAATATATATTGGATTCTCC
>JBMNQH010000017.1:0-36584 GCA_050944035.1 Oscillospiraceae bacterium
AAAGAAGAATTTACGCGTAGTATCGCGGACAACCAACCGAAGGAAAGGGTCGAAGTATTAGAGGGGATGGAACATGACAAACGAGGAACTGGTACAAGCGATACAAGACGGAGAACGGGATCGGATGATGGAACAGAAAGGAAGGAAAACAATGGAGAATATTGGAGTTTTAGAAAGTTTATGGCGCATGTTGATTGAGCACAAAAGCATGTATGACAATTTCACTGTCAAAAGCGAAGAGGAACAGCGGCTTTATGATGAGATAGACAAGCTGCATCTTACCTATGACCAGCATGAAGCATTATTCTGGGCACTCGCGGACGACGCCGCCAATCACGAGCTGTGCGGGTTCGTCAACGGATTTCGGTTGGCAATGGCGCTCACAGCGCGGTAAAACTGCTGATGGAGGTAGGAAGATTATGATTGATAAATTAGACCTTGAAGAACGGCTGTACAGCATCTGGTGCGGTGTGAATACGTTGCAGGCATTTCACGACGCAATGGAAATCGGGAATCAACCTGCGTCCGTTTATTCGGACGGGCTGCAGTTCGTGTATGACAAGCTCCTTGACGACGTGGGATATTTGCGCAAGATCAACGAGGGTGAGATGTTATAATATTAGCAACTTACGATATTGACATAAAATATATTGTGTGCTAATATAAGTGTACAGAGTGATCCAGTGGATGCTGGATGAGGAGCCGTCTCTTTTTATAGAGGCGGCTTCTTGCTTATGTACAAATTAAATGAATAATCTGATTTCTGTTTTCCAAAGAGCTACAGACAATTGGAGCGGGATTATCCCGCTCCATTCTTTTTTCTGTGTGACGTTTTGTGCTACACCGTTCCACTCAAAATAATATAAGTCCGGTTTAATGGACAGGGGATTTTCCCTTATTTTTTCCCTTTAGAAAAGGGAAAACTATTTAACAGCAATTTACACTATTTGAAAAAATCTTTGATTTACAAAGGGTTTTTGACTGTTATTTAACAGTGATTTACAGTCTTATTATAATTCAAATACCTACCAGACCCAAAGTGCCGGCAATGCAGGTACGGGATATGTCAATGACTATACTTCACAGCTGACGTTTGTGGAGAATGATGTTTCCTATTCCAGTACAGCTATGGGGTTTTCCCTGAATCATGTATACAACTCTTCGCAGGGAAGTTCTCATTTTACCACCTCAACCGATCTGCATACGAAGTCGTACGCAAGCATGATGGTTGGCAGGGGGATGAAACTGTCCGTCCAGGAAACTGTAGTGGAGACCAATATCCAGAATATGGGCAGTACGGAAACCTATCTGGTCTACAACGATGCGGATGGGACAGAACACTACTTTAAGAAGGATGCGACCAGCGGCGAGTATAAAGATGAAGATGGTTTAAATCTGACCATTACCAAGTCGGGGGAGCACTTCACGATGAAAGACGAGAAAGACAATAAGAAGTACTTTCACAATGGATACCTGACGTGGATCAAAGATGCGAACGGCAATGCCGTATATATCCTCTATAATGGTGGTTCCTACAGTGCAACGAATACCAGTGCGTGGTATCCCCGAAACAGCACGACCAATAAGATCACCAAGATTGTAACTGTGCAAAGCGGAAGCAGTTCGACCATCACGATTGCAACGCTGGCGTATCGGAGCGACAACTACCTGCAATCGATTACAGACTATGCGGGTCGGAAAAAGGAATACGACTATACCAGTGGATATCTGACCTGGATCAAGGATCATACAGGGATTTTCGATACCTCCAATAATGAGGAGATTTATGTGTATCGTTACCGCTATCCGGGAAGCGATGGACTGGGCGTGGTGTATAACTCGGAGACAAAAAACGGTTTGCATTATTCCTATACAGACTCCGCAACGGGCAGGATGATTCAGGGGATTGCATCCTATTATGCTGCATCCTATCCGGCAAATGATTTTGGCACCAATGGAGAGATCTATACTGGAGTTGTCTCGTGTGATGGTACGAAGCTTCTGGAAACGACTTACACGGATGCGGGCGAGGACTGCGATCTGAGTACAGGAGCAGATAACCTGTCGGTAACGTACAAGCTCGACAACTGGGGTCGTACAGTCAATGCTTCGAGCACGGACAATACGGGAAGGCTGCTGGGTGTAACGGCCTCGGCCTACTCCAACAACAGCGGTACTTCAAAAAAGAACAACCGGCTGTTACAGGGCGTATCCACCGGCGTTCTGAATGCAAATATGATTGCAGATTCCGGAATGGAATTTCTGGGTGCCGGATGGAATAAGCGCATTGAGCCCAGCATTGCAAATTGTAATATTGCGTGGAAAAATGAACCGGTTTCCAGCCGAAGTGGCGCTGGTATGGTTCGGATGTATATCCCGAGTGGCGCACAAGGCCAGGATGTTCTGAACTATGCCTGGCAGAATCAGACGCTGACGGCGAATACAAAGTATACGTTTTCTGCCTATGTGAAGGTTGACAGTATGGAAAATGTCTGGAATGGTGGAGGGGTATACATTACCATCTATGATTCCAGTTGGAACATCGTGGCAACCAGCGATGTTGTGGACTATGTGACGTCGGGGATCGACGACGGCTGGGAACAGCTGTATGTGAACTATACGCCGGAGACAAGCGGAACGTATAAGGTGGTGCTCTGCCAGAAAAATTGTGGAAAGAGTCAGGTGGCATTTGACGATGTGCAGCTGGAAACGGGCTCGGTGGCATCGTCGTACAACATGGTAATTGATGCGGGATTTGAACAGGGAAGCAGCAGCTGGACGCGGTCAGACACGAGCGCGGTGACGTTCAGCAGCAGCGTCAGCCATGACGGCGGCAAGTCGGTGAAAATCCAGGGCAGCCCTACGGGGACATACAACTGCCGGCAGTATATTGGAACCTGCTGCGATCTGGATACGACCTTTGTGCTTTCAGCATGGGCAAAGGCGGACTCCGCACAGAATCTGTCCACGGACAGCTTTGGCGGGGACAAGCGGTTCTTCGGCATCATTGCCTGGCTGCAGTATTCAGACGGGAGTTGGGAGTACAAGTACCTGCCGTTCTCTTCCTCGCTCAGCGACTGGCAGTATAACAGTGTGATCATTGCACCGAAAAAGTCTGACAGCGCAATCACGCTGGATGCGATTACGCTGTACTGCTCGTATTATAATAATGTCAACGCAGCATATTTCGACAACATCAGTCTTGTCAAAGAGCCGGCGCAGACGTATACTTATGATGAAAAGGGCAATTTGACAGCGGTGAATCAGAAGGACAGTGAAACATCGGCTACCTATGATTCTGCATCGAATCTTTTGTCAACGGCTACAGCGGGTAGTGGTACATATACTTATGAGCACGATAGTAAGCACAATGTTACAAAAGCGACAAATGATATTGTTGAGATGAATATTAGTTACAGTGCTGCTGGGGAGGCACTGAGCACGACTCTGAAGAATAACAAAGGGACAACATTGAAAGAAATATCGACATCTGCATCATATACAAATGGTTTATCTACGGCACAAGTTGATGCGCTTGGCAAAACGACAAGCTATGGATATGATGGACAGCGCAGGACCACTTCTGTGACAAATGCGAAAGACGTGTCAACAGCGACAACCTATTTCGGAAATCTTAACAGACCCAAGATGAGTTATATTTCTGGTAAGATCTCATTGGAATATCTGTATGCAAACGGTCAGCTGAGCAAGATTACCAGAGGCGGCTATGTGACACCAGGCGTATCCGGCGCAACGAAGTATGGGCAGGTGTATTCTTTCCTGTACGACAAGTTTGGAAGAAGCACCGGCGTTTCCGTTGCGGGGAATAGTCTTGTTACTTACGCCTATGCCAAAGATGGCAGTTATGATCCGAAATCCATGACATATGGCAACGGCGCAGTGGCTAACTATACCTATGATATCTTTGGTCGGGTGATCAAGCAGACATACAGCGGTACCAATAGTTCGGGCAACTATTCGTATACCTATGACGCAAACGGCAACCTCTGGCGTGTGACAGATTCGACGGACAGTAACAATCCAGTAGTGTACAATTATGATTACGACAGCCTGGGCCGTCTGATCCGCAGCAATAAAAAGAAAAACGGTACTACGCAGCTTCGGACAGAGCATCTGTATGACAGCGAAAACCGGATAAAGAGCCAGAAATGGGAATTGCCAGGGAAAAAGTATACAGAGCAGTATACATACAATACCAGCAACGGCAGCTTGACGGAGCTGAAGACCAGCGCCGGAACAATCAGTTTTGTATATGATGATCTTCTGCGTTTGCAGACGAGGACAGCAAGTCCAGTCATAGAGAATTATACCTACATTCCTGGCGGCAACGGCGCCAATACAACCAGCACGCAGATACAGCAGATTGCGTATACGGGAGTTACAAGCTGGTTTACCAATACCACGCTGAGCTATACGTATGACGAGCTGGGCAACATTAAGACAGTTACACAGGATGGAATTACAACAGAGTATTTCTATGACGATGATCTGGGATATCTGACGAAAGAAGAAACCAGAAATGCCAGTGGCACAACAACCCATGCTTATACTTATTCCTACGATACCTATGGGAATATCCGTCAGAAAAAGGAATACTCGGGATCAGTTTCCAGCGCTAACCTTGTCAATACCTATACCTATACATATCCGACGAACGGCTGGCTGGATTGCCAGAGCAAACTCACGATTAGCGGTGTTGCATCCGGGACTTTTACCTACGATGCGATTGGCAATCCGACGAAGTATTACAACGGCAGGACCTATGACTTTGAATGGCGGAACGGTCGTCAATTGGAAAAAGCGACGGTTGGAAGTAAGGAGTACACCTATACCTATGATATCAATGGAGTCCGTGATAGCAAAACTGCGAACGGTGTTACACATTATTATTCTACATTGAGTGGACAGGTGGTCCGCGATACCTGGACAGAGAACGGCACGACAAAGACACTGGACATTCTGCCGGACAACAACAGCAAGCCGTATGCGCTGGTCTATAATGATGGAACAGAGACAAAGACCTACTATTATGTGCTGAACCAGCAGGGTGACGTAATCCGACTGGTCAACGGCAACGGCGCAACGGTAGCAAGCTATACCTACAACGCGTGGGGCGAAATCCTGAGTGTAAAGGGCCCGAATGGGAATGTTGGCGCAGATCACATTGCAAACATCAACCCGATCCGTTACCGCGGGTATTATTATGATACGGAGACGAAATTCTACTATGTAGGCGGTCGGTATTACGATCCCATGCTCTGCCGGTTCATCAATGCGGATAACGCTTCTCTGACTACCATCAATCCGGATGGATTCACAGATAAGAATCTGTTTGCCTACTGTGACAATGATCCGGTGAACAGAACAGATGATGGAGGATCTTGTTGGGCCATTGCCGGCGGTGCGATTGCCGGCGGAATTATAGGAGCAGCATCCTGAGTAATTAACGCAGCGATAAATGGGGAAAAAATTAGTGCAGGGCAGATTGCATTAGATGCAGCTGTCGGTGCTGTGCAAGGCGTTGTTGCAGCGGCTAAAACTGCAACTATAGGGATGCGATTGGCTGTATCTGGAGTAAACGCACTAATTTCTTCAACAAAGACATTCATTCAGGGCGGAAGTTTTAGCGAAACGGTGATTAGTGGAACGACTTCATTTTTGAGTACAGCCGTTGGAGGCTTTATACCCAGTGTTCCAAAAGATACCCGCGGAGTACAGTTGGCCTATTATACAGCAACTGGAGTAGTTTCTGGTGGTATTGCTGAGACATATGGTTCTGTTGCCAGAGGTTTTCGTAATGCATTAGGCAAATCTTCAAAACGTACAAATCGATCAACGCGAACATCAACGCGACGCAGATCGACATCCCTATCCTATAGGCGTGGTAGAACAAGCTCAGGGCGAAGAAGCAGCCGCCGTTATGCATAAGGAGGAGTAATTCATGAAAATTTCCCCTCCAAAAGAAGATGTTAAAAATGCCATTATAATGTTAATATGTGGTATATTGCAATTATTATTAATAACAATAATTGCAATATATGAATCGGGATTTTCTGGGAGAGTTTTTTTTATATTTTATTTGATTATAGTTATCCTGCTTGCTGTTGCTGGATATTTCTTTAGCATATTAAATCGATCCTATGTGTTGAAACAGCTTGGAATTGAAGTACATTGGATTGGTAAATTCTCACGTTATTATCGCTGGGAAGAGTTTCAAACAATTCGTGTAGTAACAATAAAAATGAAAACATGCGATTATCGGCAGTGTCTTATACTTTCAAAACACCTCCTGCCATATCCGCTTGTCAAAACAAGCTATTCCTGGTTTGAACGGCATCCATTTTCAACCTTATTGTTTGAGCTTACCCCGGAGCGATATGTAGAATTTTGTGAGAAATTTCCGAATATCAAGCTGGAGTGGGAAAGAGAAGATATCGGCTGATAAAAGAAGCGGTACTCTTGGCAAGTTTGACTGGTCTCCAGGTTAGAATTTTTCTGGCCTGGAGATTTTTATACAAGAAATAATATGAAGAGATTGAAAAAAAGAAAGATTTTAGTAAGATTTGATCGAGAAGAAAAGAATTGGAGGTATTACAGATGCGTCGTTCAAACTCTACCAGATATGTTAGAACAAGACGAACAACAAGAAGAAGTAGTCGTCGACATGCGTAGAGGACAAAGATGATGAAGATACCAACGAATAAAACCTCTGCTATAGGATTCTGTTTAATAGTATTTGTGTATGGCATAATTATAATGATAGGATATTTAAAACATGGATTTGATAATATCAATCCCTTATTTTTGCTTTTACTATCTGTTGAAGGTTTGAGTCCAATGTTCTATTATGTCATTATAACTTGGAAGAAGTATGAGATTGATGAAAAGGGCGTTACGGAATATTGGGTATTCGGAATAAGGCGTAGGTATGAATGGGAAGATTTTCGAGTTTTCAGGATTGCAGAGCTTAAAGTAGAACCCACCGAATATAAACGATATTTTATACTTTCCAAAATGGAATTGCCATATCCGTTAGAGGGGGCTGTTACAAAAGCAACATGGTATCAATTACAGCATCCGTTTACAACAATCCTGATTGAGTTTACACCGGAACGATATCAAGAGTTTCGAGAGAAGTTTCCGAATGTCTGGTTCCAGTGGGAGAATCCCTGGTGATAAAAAAAGCCAGAGGAAGCCACGCTTCCTAAATTCAAGAAATCTCCAGTCTGGAAATTTTCAGGCTGGGGATTTCTTAAGCGAGGAATATAGTAATAGATTGAAATAAAATTTCTGATAAAATCAAATTCTCAATGGAATAACTCGCTCAAGTATTATAATGATACGGTATATACGCTGGACATTCTGACGGACGACGAGAGCAAACCATATGCACTGGTATATGATGGAACGACCTACTACTATGTACTGAACCAGCAGGGTGATGTCATCCGGCTGACAGATGACAATGGTGCGACATATGCAAATTACACCTACAATGCTTGGGGCGAGCTTCTGCGTGTTTACCTGGACGATGGTAACGATATTACCGATCCGGGCAATATTGCGCACCTGAACCCGCTCCGGTACCGCGGGTATTACTATGATACCGATACAGGGTTCTACTATGTAGGCAGCCGGTATTATGACCCGGTACTTTGTCGGTTTATTAACGCAGACAGTGCAGATTTGCTTGCGACCAATCAGACTGAGCTAACAGACAAGAATCTATTTTGCTATTGTGATAATGATCCTGTAAATAGAGCTGATGGCGATGGGGAGCTGTGGAAACTTGCATTAGCCAGTGGGGGAGCATTGGGAGCACTGGGAAGTTCTGCGCTGGCAGCGATAGGAGCTGTGGCTACAGCTGGGGCGGTAGCGGTTGGAATCGTTGCAACTGTTGCAATAGTTGTAAAAGTTGTGGAGGTTAGTGTTAATATTTATAGATCTGAAAGGAGCAGAACTAAAGCACCTGCGGGAAGGCCAGAGCTAAAGAAACAGGGTAGAGAAGGTTTAGAAAAGAAAAAAGCTAAGAGTGGCTATACAAAACGCTCTGGAAAAGCTCCAAGATCACAACCAAGATCTCATCATCCTAGTAAGAAGGGACATAGAAAGTACTGATTGTTATCTAATTGTAACGAAGATTGGAGAAAAATGAGAAGATTATGGGAATGCAGTGATTGGAATACTTTTCTCGAAAATAATAGAAGAAAGGGGGTAAGACTGCGCTTTGATAAAGATGTAGATGATGAAGTCCGTAGGGCAAGCAAAGAATTTGTAAATTGGTTAAGAAGACGGTATGATTTTCCAATGCGAGTCCCTATTTATTTTAAGGCCTCTAGGACAATCCGATCACTTGATGGAGAAGAAGTATCAGCTACCTTTTTTGGACCTTATGATAAAACTTTAGAGCCATATATTAGAATTGCAGTCGGCGACTATAAAGATTTGTTGGATGAAAGAGGGAAAGATAATGCACTAGGGGCAATTTTACACTCAGTTGCTCATGAATTGTCGCACTATTTTCAATGGATAAAGGATTATAATTTTCTGGAAGAAAGGTGTGAACGTCAAGCAAGGTACTATGCTTCCGAAATATTATATGATTATGCGGAGGTTAGAGAACATCCGTAAAGATTATAGTTATTAGTAGTACATTGAGTTTGTCAAGATAGCAATATGATTTATCCTTGGTCTGGAATTGTTCTAGACCAAGGATTTTTTAGCTGAATATAGAAACTTAAATTGAAGAAAGAGGAAATGTGTGATAAAATTAAGACGGTAAAAATGGCAGCCTGGCGGAACTGAAAACAAGCGCAGGCACGATCAGCTTTGATTACAGCGATCCCCTGTTGCGATTGTCTAAAAGGACTGCCGGGCCGATTATAGAGAACTATAGCTATGTTCCGGGCGGAAATGGAGCCAACACAACCAGTACGAAAATTGCTCAGATTGCCTATACGGGTGTTACGCAGTATTTTACGAATACGACACTGAGTTACACCTATGATGCG
This sequence comes from Oscillospiraceae bacterium, assembly GCA_050944035.1. GTDB lineage: Bacteria > Bacillota > Clostridia > Oscillospirales > Oscillospiraceae > JBMNQH01. The sequence goes on from JBMNQH010000017.1 coordinate 9,033, forward strand.
CTGGGGAACATTGAAACTGTCACAAAAGATGGCGTTACGACGACATATACCTATGACGAACAGAACCAGCTGACGCAGGAACAGACGAAGAACGGCAATACGGTCACCAGTACGAGCACCTATACGTATGACACCTATGGCAATATCCGGGAGAAGAAGGTGTATTCCGGAGCAGTGACATCCGCCAATCTGGAAAAGACGTATACGTACAGCTACCCGACGACGGGGTGGCTGGATCAGCTGACCGGGATCAAAATTGACAATGGCACGACACAAAGCTTCACGTATGACGCCATTGGTAACCCGCTGACCTATAAGAACGGGACAAACTGGACGTTTACGTGGAAAAACGGGCGTCAGCTTGCAACAGCGAGCGCCAGCGGTAAGAACAGTTCCTACACGTATGATGTAAACGGCATCCGGGACAGCAAGACGGTCAATGGGGTTGTGCACAACTATGCGACGCTGAACGGACAGATGGTACGCGAAACCTGGACAGAGAACGGAAAAACGCATACATTGGACGTCTTAATGGACAACAATAGTGCCCCCTATGCGCTGGTCCATAATGATGGGACAAAGATAAAAACCTACTACTATGTACTGAACCAGCAGGGTGATGTCATCCGGCTGACAGATGACAATGGTGCGACATATGCAAACTACACCTACAATGCGTGGGGCGAACTTCTGCGTGTTTACCTGGACGATGGTAGAGATATTACCGATCCGGGCGATATTGCGCACCTGAACCCGATCCGGTACCGCGGGTATTACTACGATACGGAGACAGGGTTCTACTATGTAGGCGGCCGGTATTATGATCCGACCCTCTGCCGGTTTGTAAATGCAGACAACGCGTTGCTGGTCAATGTAAATCCGGATGGATTCACAGACAAGAACCTGTTTGCATATTGCGATAACAATCCTGTTAACAGGACGGATGATGGCGGATCCTGCTGGACAGCCATTGTTGGCCGCGCCATTGCCGGTGGAATTGTGGGGGCGGCGTCCTCGGCAATTAATTCGGTAATGAATGGTGAGAAAATTAAGGCAGGGGATATTGCTGCTGCCGCTGTTCAAGGTGCTGCTCAAGGTGCACTTGGTGGTTTTACTGCATTTGCAGGTGTTTCTAGGGTGACTATGGCAGTGGTCAATGGAGCTATTTCAGCAGTATTTGCTGCTAAATCTGGAGGAAACCCGATGGATACTTTAATTTCTGCAGGAACTTCATTTGCAAGTACCCTAGTTGGGGGATTCATGCCAAACGTCCCAACGGAAACTCGTGGAGTGCAAATAGCATATTATGCAATAACAGGAATGTATGTAGGAGGTAGTACTGAAACATTTGGAACAGTAGCTCGATCAGTTTACTATGGATCATCAAAAAAAAGTCGGAGAACTTTAAGAAGACGTAGATCATCTGTCTCTTCTAGAGTTTCTTCTAGGCGTAGTACGCGACGCGTAAGACGAAGCAGCCGTCGCCGTGCATAAGGAGGGCGATTTATGAGAGTCCCTCCTTACAAGGAAGAAATCATAAATGCTGTTGTCTCAGCTGTATTTTTTATTGCACAAATGATCCTTATAACAATAGTATTTAAAAAATTTTACTGGAAGTTCTGTTTAATTGAAATTGCTATACTTCTTATTGCCGAATATTTTTATGGTATATTAAACCGTGCATATGAATTAGATCAGTCTGGAATTACAGTATACTGGTTTGGTAAGTTTTCACGGCATTACAACTGGGAGGAATTTGAGAGTATCCGTGTGGCAACAATAAAAATGCGGGTATCTGATTACAGAAGATGCCTGATTTTTTCCAAACATGCTTTGCCGAAACCACTGGTAAAAGCAAGTTATTCCTGGTTTGAACGGCATCCGTTTTCTACACTGCTCTTTGAACTTACGCCGGAGCGATACGAGGAATTTTGTGAGAAGTTTCCGGATATCAAACTGGAATGGGAGAGTACATATTAAATTATGAAGAGATAGGGCTTTCTCTTTCTGAAGAAAGTCGGAGAACTTTAAGAAGACGTAGATCATCTGTCTCTTCTAGAGTTTCTTCTAGGCGTAGTACGCGACGCGTAAGACGAAGCAGCCGTCGCCGTGCATAAGAGGAGGGCATAACTGATGAAAATACCGGTAAATAGAACTCTTATTAAGGTGTTTATTGCAATATTAGTGACCTATTGTTTTATTTTTATGTATCTGAGTTTAGAATATGGTATTGATACCTTGACCATGTTTTTGTTTCTCTTGATTTTGATTCCGATAGGTTATAATGTAATTATAACTTGGCGTAGATATGATATTAACGCAGAAGGTATTACGGAGCATTGGTTATTTGGAATATCACGTAGATATAATTGGACAGATTTTCAAAGTGTTCGCATTATTGACCTTAAGGAAAAACCAAGTACTTATAATAGATATTTTGTGTTTTCAAGAAGGCTGTTGCCGTATCCTGTAGAAGGTGCGACTTCTATGACATCTTGGTATCGGTTTCGGCATCCATTTACAACAATGTTAATTGAATTTACGCCGGAGCGATACGAGGAATTTTGTGAGAAGTTTCCGGATATCAAACTGGAATGGGAGAGTACATATTAAATTATGAAGAGATAGGGCTTTCTCTTTCTGAAGATTGGGACGCCCCCGAGTTAGAACAGATTTCGACTCGGGGGCGTTTTTGTGTTAAAAAACAGGATCTTACCTGTGATTTTGACTGAAACAGGCAATTTATTTTTATACATATTATGAAAAATTGGGAATTCATGTTACGGATGAATGAGAATTCAGTCTAATAGAATAGAGGGGTTTAATAACTGTTTATTAAATCCGGAGGTCATCAATAAAGAGAGAGGAGAAAGTATGAAGAACGAGAGATGGTACAAAGTGCTGTCGCTGTTTTTGGCAGTTGTAATGGTGTTTTATCTGCTGCCGTTGGACAGCCTGGCAGTGGGATCGACGACGGCTGGGAACAGCTGTATGTGAACTATACGCCAGAGACAACAGGGACGTATAAGATGGCGCTTTGTCAGAAGAACTGTGGACAAAGTACTGTAGAGTTCGACGATGTACAGCTGGAAACGGGCTCAGTTGCGTCGAGTTACAACCTGGTTGCGGATGGTGGGTTCGAACAAACAACCAGCGGCTGGGTAATGTCGGAGAGTGCAGCGACGATCTCGGGCAGTGTAAAGCACAACGGCAGCAAGGCTGCGAAGGTCCAGGGCAGTCCGACGGGCACACCGAGTGTCCGGCAGTATGTACCGGTCTGCAGTGATCTGGATACGACGTTTGTATTGTCGGGCTGGGCAAAGGCGGACTCCGCACAGAATCTGTCCACGGACAGCTTTGGCGGGGACAAGCGGTTCTTCGGCATCATTGCCTGGCTGCAGTATTCAGACGGGAGTTGGGAGTACAAGTACCTGCCGTTCTCTTCCTCGCTCAGCGACTGGCAGTATAACAGTGTGATCATTGCACCGAAAAAGTCTGACAGCGCAATCACGCTGGATGCGATTACGCTGTACTGCTCGTATTATAATAATGTCAACGCAGCATATTTCGACAACATCAGTCTTGTCAAAGAGCCGGCGCAGACGTATACTTATGATGAAAAGGGCAATTTGACAGCGGTGAATCAGAAAGACAACAAAGCGTCGTTTACCTATGATTCCAACACTGCGAATCTGTTGTCCTCCGGGACGGCAGGCAGCGGAACCTATGAGTATAAGTACGAGGATACACGGAACAAGCATAACGTTACGAAGGTGATCAATGATACCGTTGAGATGGGGATTGCATATACGGACGCTGGTGAGACGTCCAGTACGGTACTGCGGAAAAAAGACAGTACAACAACCCCGGAAATCTCTACCTCCTCGAGCTACAGCAATGGTCTGCTGCAAACAATGACGGATGCCCTTGGGAATACGACGACGTATACCTATGATTCGGACCGCAGGACAACATCTGTAACAGATGCGGGAAATACGAAAACCAGTACAGTCTACTATGGGGATCTTAACAGGCCAGAGATGAGCTATATTTCTGGTAAGATCTCACTAAACTATCTGTACGCAAATGGCCAGCTGAGCAAGATCACAAGGGGTGGCTATCTTCCTGGGGATACCAGCAACAAAAAAGGACTGGTCTATTCGTTCGGATATGACAACTTTGGAAGAAGCACCGGTATCTCGGTTGCCGGGAACAGCCTTGCGACCTACGCCTATGCGAAAAATGGGAGCTATGACCCGAAATCGATGACCTACGGCAACGGGGCAAAGATCAATTATACCTATGACATCTTCGGGAGGATGATCGGGCAGACATATAGCGGCACGAACAGTTCAGGCAATTATTCGTATGCGTACGACGCAAACGGCAATATCTGGAATATCACGGACAAGACAAACAGCAGCAGTCCGGTGGTGTACAATTACGACTATGACAGTCTGGGACGTTTGATCCGGAGCAACAAGAAGAAAAACGGCACCACGCAGATCCGGACGGAACACCTGTATGACAGCGAAAACCGTGTGAAGAAACAGAGCTGGCAGCTGCCGGGACAGACGTATTGCTTTTCTACGTAGAATAGGAGATTTTCTAACATCGAACCATCCTGCAATTAAACGATTTATTCATTTTTTCCTTGGCTATATGTGGATAGTAGGAATAGGTACGGTAATAATTAACATTAACTTTATTCATCCATTAGGATAAAATGAGGATCTATACAGTTTACTATATTTGCTGGATAGAAGAGAGAAAATAATTTCAGATTTTACTGTAATTATTGGAACACGGCGATGAAAAAGGATGCTGAATACCCTTCATAGATTCTGATTTTTATATCAATGTGTTATCCCCGATCTGGAATACCTTCCAGATCGGGGATTTTTCGTTTTGGAGAAGATAAATTGCGAAGAGGAGGTCTCGAGTTCAGAAGAAGTCCAACGGCAGTCGGATGTTACAACTCCGCTCCTTTTTGATAGGATTTAGCGATATCCAATACGACGGAATACGACAGCAAGAACCGCTTGACCCAGTCGGACATATAATGTGATAGCCTATCCACTGTTTTCATGGCTATTATGTGTTCAACTATTAAGAGAGGGATTTGCGATATGTTTCATACAACAGAATATCCATGCTATCATTTTATTAGAACGTTCGACATTGAGGCAATCTCTTTGCCGATTGTATACAACAAATACGGAGATCATGACCCAAATGGGCTTATGTATGTTCTAGCTGAAGATTCTCAGCGTATCCAACGAAAAGCGATAGAAAATTTCGCTCTTTCTCCTCCGCAACCGTACGAAGAAGTACAGCCTTTGGTTATCCGAGCCAACGTGGGAGACGAAATTCGGATCAATTTTCACAACAAACTCGATCGGAGAGCTTCTATCCATGTGCAGGGACTCCGCTATAATGTCAATACCTCGGATGGAGCGAATGTAGGCTTGAATCCCGACACGACAACCGACGGATGTATCCAGTATATTTGGTATGCAGAAAGAGAAGGCGTGTTTCTCTTCTCGGATTTGGCGGATCCGCGAAGCAGCGAGGATGCGACCAATGTCCACGGCCTCTTCGGTGCCATTATCATTGAAGCGCCGGAATCCAGTTGGTCGGATCCGGTGACTGGAGAACCGCTTTCCAGCGGCCTTTTCGCCGATATTTATCATCCGACCAACCCAGCCTTCCGGGAGTACGCAGTCTTTTTCCACGATGAACTGGAAATCAATAATCAAAACGGACGTCCACCCGTCGATCCGCATACCGGACTGCCCAGTGGGACTACTGCCATCAGTTACCGTGCAGAACCCATGCGAAACCGTCTGCCGATCATGCACAACGGAGATCCCGCAGTCACAGACGAGGACATCTCTATGAGCTCCTGGGCATACGGGGATCCCGCTCCACCCATTCTTAAGGCTTATGTAGGTGACCCGGCGAAAATCCGGCTGATCCATGGGGGAATCAAGGAAACCCATGTTTTTCATCTGCACAACCACCAGTGGCGGCTTGAACCGGACGACCCGAAATCTACCATTATCGACTCTATTTCGATTAGTCCGCAGGAATGTTTTACTCTGGATATTCTCTATGGTGCCGGCAGCCTGAACGGAATGATTGGAGACGCCATTTTCCACTGCCATCTTTATCCACACTTCCATGAGGGAATGTGGACCTTCTGGCGGGTTTTTGACCGTTTACAGACAGGTGGAGATTTTTATCCGGATGGTACACCGATTGACCCACTAAAACCGCTGCGTGACCGGGCGAAGCCGCCGCAAAAGGATGCACTCCATCCCGGATATCCCAATTTTATCGATGGAATGTTTGAAGAGCGTCCCCTGCAGCCTCCACTTGGAATCTTGACAGCGGGGAGTCAGAACAAGAGAGAACCCACTCTGCTGGAACAAGCGAATTTTGTACCGGATTTTGCACCCGGTGCACTTTACACTTCCACCTGTCCCTGCCATGCCGCGGAGAATGTCAAAGTGTTTGAAATCGCGGCGGTTCAGGCCAATGTGGTCTATAACAGCTATGACTGGCATGATCCGCAGGGAAGATTCTTTGTTTTAAAGGAGGACATCGAGCGTTGCGGGACATTGGATGCTTATCTTGCCAAGATCGAATCGGGAGAAATACAGCCGGAACCTTTGGTACTGCGTGCAAACGCAGGAGACTGCATTGAGGTGCGCTTTACGAACCTTCTGCCCGAATTTCTGGACGAAAGTCCCTTCCAGCTCAGAACCCTTACAGATATCGTTGGTTTCCACATTCATCTGGTCAAATTTGATACCATTGTATCCGACGGTTCAGCCAACGGTTGGAACAATATCGCCGGGGCAAGACAGTACGAGACGCTGATTGAACGGTTTTTTGCTGACGAGGAACTAAACGCTGTTTTTTTCCATGACCATCTCTTTGCAAATTCCCATCAGCAACACGGTATGTTTGGTGCAATAATTATTGAGCCAACCGGTGCGGAATTCTTCGATCCCCATACTGGAGAACCGCTCAAAAGCGGTACGCAGGCGGTCATTCGTACCCCGGACGGAAAATCCAACCGGGAATTTGCCCTGTTCCTCCAGGATTTTGCACTGCTATTTGACAAAGAGAACAGTCCATTGAATCCGCCGGAACACCCCGGGTCGGATGATGACCCCGGCGTTATGGGGATAAACTACCGTTGTGAACCCATGCGGGAGCGCCTGAAGATACGGGATGATCCGTCGCATATCTTTTCTTCCCTGATTTATGGAGATCCGGCTACACCGATTCTGGAAACGTATCCCGGAGAACCCATGGTGATTCGGCTTTTTGACGGAGCACATGAGGAACAGCATGCATTCAATATAGAGGGGCTTTCCTGGCATAAGGAGATTACCGACCCGCTCTCTCCTGTGGTACAGTCGCAGACCTATGGGATTTCGGAAGCGTTTAATCTTCGGATTGATCAGCCCTATTCGGCAGGCGATTATCTTTACTATTCCGGGGGTATAGATGACCTCTGGCTTGGGCTTTGGGGGATTATACGGGCTTACGCTGAACCACAGAACAATTTACTGCCGCTGTGTGATGCAAAACCCTTTTTCCCGCCCCTTGTTCCACCGGAAGGCGCAGTAATCCGGAAATTTGAAGTGGCTGCGATTCAAAAAGATATCCAGTACAATCGTTATGGTGACCATGACCCGGACGGTCTGTTATTTGTACCGCTCTCTCAGGCACATGATATTCTCTGTGGACGCAGAAAACCAATCCCGCTCATTCTAAGAGCGAACGCGGGAGAATGGATTGAGGTAACACTGCACAATCTTTTTGATCCCGACCAGCCGATTCCGTTTCATGAATATCCGGTTGTTCCGCTTGACCTTCCGCATGTTCCGTCCAATCGTGTCTCATTAAATCCTCAGTTTCTAAGATATGATCCCGTTCGTTCTTCTGGGATCAATGTTGGATACAATGCAGAGGAACAAACGGTGGGGCCCGGTGAAACCATTCAATATTTGTGGTATGCCGATCAGGAATATGGAACCTGTCTGCTCAATGCCTTTGGTGATCTGCGGAACCAAAGACAGCACGGTATGTTTGGCGCGATGATTATCGAACCGGCTGCGGCACGGTATTATGATACCATTTGTCCGCGGGAGGAAAATCATAAGGAACAGGCTGTTATCGTCGCGCCGGGGGTTGAATCGTTTCGGGAATTTGTCTTGTTTGCACACAATGGCATCAGACTTCTGGATGCCGAAGGAAATCTGATTAAAACCACGGAGCAGGGTAACGAAGGGGGCCACGGAGCTCCCGATGCTGAGGATACTGGGGAAAAGGGCTATAATTACCGATCGGAACGATTTTTTAACCGCCTTATTCGAAATCCATTGGTTTACAAAGTTTTTGATTCCAAGATTCATGGCGATCCGGCTACGCCGGTTTTTACCGCCTATTGCGGCGAACGCGTAATCATTCGACTGCTGATGCCGGCCGATAAGCCGCGCAATATCAGCTTTTTACTCCACGGCCATGAGTGGCGAGCACAGCCAGAGGATCCCCTTACCAATATTGTACCAATGCAGGGGGCAATGAGTGTTGGCAATGTATACAATATCGAACTGTCGGGCGGCGTTTCCAGAACGCCGGGAGACTATTTGTATCGCTCCGGTTCCCTGCGTTGGGATGTGGAATCTGGAATGTGGGGAATCCTTCGCGTTAAATTCCGAAGTTTATGTTATCATTGCGGAACCATTTGCCGAACGATTTTACAGCGGTGGAAGAAAAAATAATATGAAAGATAATAGTTTTCGATAAGATACAGGCAAATGCCTGGTTTTGAAGAGAGGTTGAGATTTGGAAGTTCTAAATCTCGACCTCTTTTTTCTGCACAAAACCGTCAATCAGAAAAAAGCAGCATATAAAAACGTACTTTGCTCCCGGATAAACAACCAGAACAAAGCGCGTTTTTTTGAAGATTTTCAATAATCTATGGAGGACTCGACGGAGCGTTTATTGCCTATACGGATAAATTGTTGTAAACTCAGTCTGAGGTGATAAAAATGGATTGTGCAAAAATTGGAGAATTGATTCATGCGCTGCGTATGGAGAAGCAGATGACGCAAAAACAGCTTGCAGATCAAATGGGACTCAGCGACAAGACGATTTCAAAATGGGAACGCGGCCTCGGATGTCCAGATGCCTCTCTCTGGGCCGCGCTTTCTCAGATTTTAAATGTAAATATTGAGGATATGTTGAACGGCGACCTGCCGCAAAATACATTTATTGGAGGAAATATGAAGAAAGCAAAGTACTACGTCTGCCCCGGTTGTGGGAATATTACCGTTTGTTCAGGAGATTCGGCTGTTTCCTGCTGCGGGCGCAAACTGAACCCACTCGTTCCGCAAAAGGCAACAGAGGAACAAAAACTGAAAATCGAAGAAGTAGAGGACGAATGGTTTATTACAAGCGATCATCCCATGGAAAAGGCATGCTATCTGTCCTTCCTTGCGTTTGCAACAGGTGACAGCATCCAGATTCTGAAGCAGTATCCGGAATGGGAACTTCAAGTCAGACTTCCAAAACGCAGACATGGCACGCTGTTCTGGTACAGTACAACAGAGGGGTTATTTTATCAGTACATCTAAATACTTATCATGGCAAGCCTTTGCCGACATTCCTTTTTCTGCATAAGTCCGCCGGATCTTTCCATACTAAACAGGAAAGGAGTGTATGCAAGTGTTTCAACATGAAAAACGATTGTTTCATCCTGTTCAGGTGGAGCAGCCCAATCCGCAATATGCAGCGCTGTTACAGGAACAGCTCGGCGGTGCCAACGGAGAATTAAAGGCAGCTTTGCAGTATATGTCCCAGAGCTTTCGCATCAAAGATCCGGAAATTAAAGATCTGTTTTTGGATATTGCAGCGGAAGAACTGAGTCATCTGGAGATGGTGGCACAGACAATCAATCTGCTGAATGGACATGACGTTGACGCTGCACAGGTTCCAGCCGGAGAAATTCAGTCGCATGTTTTGCTTGGACTCAATCCCGGACTGATTAACGCATCCGGATATTCCTGGACAGGGGACTATGTCACAGTGACCGGAGACCTTTGCGCTGATTTGCTCTCAAACATTGCCTCAGAACAGCGGGCAAAGGTTGTTTATGAGTATTTGTATCGTCAGATCAACGACAGAAAGGTTAAGGAAACCATTGATTTCCTGCTGAATCGCGAAGAAGCGCACAATGCGATGTTCCGCGAGGCCTTTAACAGGGTACAAGATACCGGTTCAAACCGTGATTTTGGTACCACCAAAGCGGCAAAAATGTATTTTAGTCTGTCCAATCCTTCACCGGAAGGCGGGTTTCAAAACACAAAAGTGGAGCGTCCCGTTTTCTGGCGCATGGATTGAATGGCGGTTGTTGCGGTCAGTAACCTCCAGGTATTTTGAAAATACCTGGAGGTTTTCGTGTTTTGTGAAAATGATTTTATCGGTTGACGTCCGGATTGTCTGTCCGGCCAAGAAGGTAATCCACAGAACAGTCGAAATAGTCAGCCAATACAATTAAATTATCTGCTGATGGCATACGTTCACCATTTTTCCAATAACTGATCATTCCTTGTGTTATTCCAGTATCTTTTGATAATTTATAGGCTGTAATGTTGCGGAGTTGTAATAATTGCATAAATCTATTTTGAAACATTTGTATACACCTCTAAACTTCCTAAAAAGGAAGCAAAAAATATTGACTACTTCTCTTTTAGGGAGTATATTATGATTGGAGCCAGGGCAGAAAAAAACATCAAATAAAATAAAAGAAGTGCTTCAAGATTTGATAGGAGTAAAAATACAATTATAGCATACCACAAATTGTGAAAAGAAAAAAGAGGGGAGTAGTCTATCCAAATGGAAGAAACAAAGAGAACGATCGAAATGGCAGAGTGGCTGGTGGAGCATCCCTGGTACAGGAGCGAGATTTGCAACGATGGATTTATAATCAACGATGAAGAATTCTTGAGAGTTTTTCGGGAATTGGAAGCAAAAGGGTACTATGAGCTGCTGCTTGTGTTTATCGTGAGACAGAAGTTTCAACTGGATTCCGTCGCAAAGACGCTGGCCAGATTTTGGATAAGGAGAGTCATAAAAGACTGGTGGCAGCAGGGAAATGCGCAGCTTTTCCAAGAGTTCCGGGAGCTGTTTCAGCAAGAGGCTTTTGCTTCCAATGCGGCGAAAGGCCGGAGTTGACGGAAAAAATAAAATGTTTTATCATAGAATAACATAAATAATAAGAAAGGATACAACCGTATGGCAAAGGAGAAGAAAGAGGAGCGTTTCGAGAAACTCTATTCACAGGGCGCCATGAATGTCATGGAAATTTGGGTAGATCGGGAAACGGGCGTCAATTATCTGTACCATGCGTCCGGTTATTCCGGCGGACTAACCCCGTTGTTGGATCGGGAGGGAAAGCCGATTGTTTCCGCAGTTTTGAACAAAGGGCTGTAAATGCAGCAAAAGCCAGCGCTCCTTCAGAATTCTGGAGGAGCGCTGGTTTTTCTATATTGTTTTCGACAATGTGAGAATCAATTGTGGAGAATTTATGCGGTTAACGATCCCACTTGTCGCAGAGTGCATTGATCTGATCGGCGAACTTGGACAGTTCTTTGTTGGAGCCGCCCTTGTTGTGGTTGATGACTGCCATCAGGCGCTGACCAGCTGCAACCAGTCTTGCAAAGATACCGGCAGCACGCTGACCGCCCTGAGAGGATTTTTCCTCGAGAAAGACGCCCTGTTTCTGTGTGATCCAGCAGCCGGCTGCCAAATCATATTCCGAACCGCTGAAGGGAGCCTGTGCATTGTAACCGTATTCGTCGCGTAGCTTTTCCGCAAAGAAGGTTGTGACGGTATCCTCGCCGTGGACGACAAAGACCTTTTTCAAATTCTCCATAGCAGTGAGCCAGCGGATCAGACCGGTCTGGTCTGCGTGACCGCTGATGCCGTGAAGCTCCATTACCCGCGCACGAACCAGAATGGATTCGCCAAACAGCGTTACCTGTTCCAGACCGTCCACGAGGGAACGGCCTAATGTGCCCTCGGCCTGATAGCCGACAAACAAAATGGTGCATTCCGGCCGCCAGAGGTTGTGCTTCAGATGGTGACGGATACGGCCCGCTTCGCACATACCGGCAGCAGAGATGATGACTTTCGGCTTTGGATCAAAGTTGATGGCTTTGGATTCCTCACTGGAAACAGCCGTTTTCAGGCCGGGGAACTGCATGGGACTGATCCCGCGATTGATCAGGTCCATCGCCTCTTCGTCATAATAATCTTCGACATTTTCGCTGAATACCGTTGTGGCTTCAATCGCAAGGGGACTGTCGATATAGACGTCAAAATCGAACGAGATCATATTGTCTGCTTTAATCTTACGGATGAAGTACAGCAGTTCCTGCGTGCGGCCAACGGCAAAGGAAGGAATGACCAGATTGCCGCCTTTGCCAAGGGTATATTCGATCACTTTGACCAGTTCTGTCACAAAGTCGATCGGTTTATCGTGGTTGCGATCGCCGTAGGTGGATTCAATGACGGCATAGTCCGCCTCGTCCAGATAGGTAGGATCCTTAATCAGTGGCTGGTCAAGATTACCGACATCACCGGAAAATACGATCTTTTTGGTAACGCCCTCTTCTGTGATCCAGAGTTCAATGCTGGCGGAGCCAAGCAGGTGACCCACGTCACAAAAACGGACTTTGACGCCGTCCACCAGTTCGATGATCTGTCCGTAATCACAGGAAACAAACGTTTCCAGGACGCCCAGCGCATCATCCATGGTATAGAGCGGGATGTACTCTTCCTTGCCGGAACGCTGACGCTTTCTGTTGCGCCATTCGGCTTCAAATTCCTGAATGTGTGCGCTGTCTTTCAACATGATGTTGCAAAGATCAGCGGTTGCCTTCGTGGTGAAAACCTGCCCCTGGAAGCCGTTTGCATACAACAGGGGAAGCAGGCCGGAGTGGTCAATGTGTGCATGAGTCAGAAGAACATAATCAATCTGATTTGCACCGACGGGCAGCGGTTCATACGCATAGGTTTCCTTGCCCTGACGCATACCGTAATCTACAAGAATGTGCTTACCACAGGCGTTCAGATAGTGACAACTTCCGGTAACCTCGTGCGCAGCGCCAATAAATTGTAATTTCATGAAGTTATTCAGCCCTTCTGAAGAATAAGATTTGGAACGAATTCCATAATGGTATTATCGCCCCAAACAGGACGATCTGTCAATCGTTTCTGTAAAAATGTGATGAAATTCCACAGAAAGATAGGAAAAATTAGATAAAAGGAACAAAAAGCGCGTTACCAGACGGCAACTGTACCATCTGCCCGCGGTTCCGTTGCACCGGTCAGCACACCGGTTTCGGGGTTTCGCCAAATGATTTGCCCACGGCCGAAGTCAATGCTGTCTGTCACGACGCGGACGTCGTGGCACCGTTCGCGCAGTGCTTCCACCAGGTCTGCGGGAAATTCAGCTTCGACCTCAATGGTTTTGCCGCCGACCCACTGCCAACGCGGTGCGTCCAGCGCAGCCTGCGGATTCATGTGGAAATCAATGGTATTCATTATCACCTGTACCTGTCCCTGCGGCTGCATAAAACCGCCCATGACGCCGAATGGACCAACCGGCTTTCCGTCCTTCATCAGGAAACCGGGAATGATGGTGTGGTAGGATTTTTTTCCGGCGGCAACGCAGTTTTCTGCGTCCGGGTTCATCGTAAAGTTTGCACCGCGGTTTTGCAATGCGATACCCGTACCGGGAATGACAATACCGGAGCCAAAATCGCAGTAGTTGCTCTGGATGTAAGAGACCATGTTGCCTTCCTTGTCCGCAGTGCAGAGATAGATGGTATCACCGCAATGGGGATCACCGGCGGCGGGCATGCAGGCGGTTTGACCGATTTCACGGCGGCGCGTTGCGGCATAAGCAGAGGAGAGAAGCTGTTCCGGCGTGACGGTCATAAAGGCGGGATCCGCAATGTAGCGTTTGCCGTCAGTGAAGGCGAGCTTCATGGCTTCCAGCTGGCGGTGAACCGTCTCCGCATCGTCGCGGGAGGTGATATCCATGCCGTTGAGAATATTAAGTGCCATCAGTGTGACGATGCCATGGCCGTTGGGCGGAATTTCACACACTTCATAACCACGATAACCCACACGGAGTGGTTCGACCCACTCACACCAGTAATCTGCCAGATCCTCTTTTCGCAAAAATCCGCCGGTTTCACGGGAAAAGGCATCGATTTTGTCCGCCAGTTCACCCTGATAGAAGGCTTTGGCGCCGGTTGCGGCAATGCTGCGTAAACTGGCTGCGTGATCAGATGAACGCCAGAGCTTCCCAACCTCCGGTGTACGCCCATTTGGGGCAAAGGTATCAAACCAGGGCTGGAAACAGGGGTTGCCGGAAAATTCGTCTTTGTGTGCCTCAAAATAATTGCGCCACTGTCTGGCAATGACAGGGGAGATGGGGTACCCTTCTTCCGCGTAAGCAATGGCAGGAGCGAGGACATCTTCCAGCCGCAGACGGCCAAATTTTGCGGAGAGTTCCGCCCATGCGGAGGGGGCACCGGGGACCATAACGGGCATCCAGCCAAACATTGGCATCTCATCATAACCGCGTGCCTTGAGTGCGGCAAGACTGCCCAGTCGCGGATAGCGGCCGCTGGCGTTGAGACCGTGAAGTTTATCCCTGGTCCAGACGAGGGCAAAGGCATCGCTGCCCAGACCATTGGAGGTGGGTTCCACAACGGTCATACAGGCCGCAGTGGCAATAGCGGCGTCAATGGCGTTGCCGCCCTGACGGAGAATGGCAAGGCCGGCCTGTGCCGCCAGCGGCTGGCTGGTACAGACCATGCCATTGGTTCCGCAGATCAGGCTTCTGCGGGAGGGATTGGGATAACCAGGTGTTGTATACATAAGAAAAATCCTCTGTTTTCTAAAGATTTAGTATATCTACTATACCATATGATGCGGATATTCGGCAACCGGCACCAAAATACAGAACAGCAGCCACAGAATTTCCACAGTGGCTGCTGCATTTGTTGAAAACTATAAGAACTATAAAAGCAAAAGGGAGCGGAGAATGACGATAATCAGAAAAATGGTGACCATGGAGAAAAGACTGCTCCAGACGACAATCTGTCCGGCCAATGTTTCATCTGCACCCATTTCACCTGCCATAACAGCACTGGAAGCAGCGACCGGAGAAGCGAGGATACCAACCATAGCGGCATATTCTGCGGGACCGGCGGAAAAAAGACCACAGACGCTGGAAAGCAAATAGATCAAAAGATAACCGAATGCAGGAGAGAGGATCAGACGGCTAAATACACCGGCGAAAATCTGTTTGCGGAGAGCGCGAACAGCGGAGAAACTGAATTCACCGCCAAGAATGATAATCATCAGAGGGGAGGCCATTTTTGCGATATTCTGGATGGCGGTATAGACCGCAGGCAGACTGCCGGATAAACTGAATACCAGTTCTCCATCGCTGGTTCTGGGTAGAAAGCTGCGGATGATCAGACAGAGCATACCGGCGGCAATACCGCGGATCAACGGATTCTGTGTGATACGGTGCAGCAGACTCCAAACGTTCAGATGATGGCTGAGATTCTCTTCTGAATAGACGGTCAGGCAGATGACAGCAAGTATATTGTATAGCATGACGGTAACGGCGATTAGAATCGAGGAGATGGCAACAGCCATTTCATTGCCGAGTGCACTGGTAATAGAGAGGCCAATAATGGCAACATTGGAACGAAAGGGGCATTGTGCCAGCACACCGCGCTGGCGAATATCCTTGGTAACGAGACGAGAGCCCAACATGCCAAAGACGAACATGGCAAGGACGAATACAATCGAGAACAGAACCAGTCCCCAGGGAATGTCACCGAGATCAGAAATATTGTAAACATTGTAAAACAGCTGAATGGAGAGACAGTAACGAAAGGCGAGGCTGTTTGCAGTTTTCAGGAAATCCAACTTTAGAACGCCCTTTTGTTTTAGCACATAACCAAACAGCGCCAGAAGCAGCACTGGCGCAACAGCATGAAAAGCATATAAAAAAATAGAGAGCATCGAGACCAGACCCTTTCGATGGTTCAAAAATATGCTCTATTATAAGCCGCTCGACAGCAAATGACAAGGGAAAGGGACGCCGAAAATCCAGAGAAAAAATACAGAAATCCTTGTAGATCCAGAGAAAGTGTGCATGATTTCGTTTGAATTCTATAGAAGGTTGTGAGATAAAAAAGAAAATCCCGTACAGAATTCTGTACGGGATCTAATACTATGGAATTTATTTTGCTTCAGCGTCCTTGACTGCCTGCTCGGGCTCTTTCATGCCAAAGAGAACGGCCAGCAGGTCGTCGCCATAAGTATCAAACTCGACGATGGGAAGGACAAACGAATCGGTAATCTGACGATCATTCAGTGCAACGTCCCCAGAACGGCAGAATACCTTGAAGCGGATTTCACCATCACGGAAGTCCATCTCAAAATTGCCATTGCGCAGACCATAGTTTGCACGTGTGAGATATTCGGCGGCCTTGGCACGGGATGCCTTGTCTGCACTGATTCTGGAGGTGGTATGAGAGATATATCCGTCATCAAAGAAGCGGATGCGGATATCAACCTGGCCGATTTTGCTATCGGTGGGGAATGCGGTGGTGATCATACCCTTGTCAGGATCGAAATCATAGCTGTAGCCTTTGCCCTTAAAGTAATCCAGAATGGAGTTGGCAACTCTGACAGAATAGGAAGCGGAAGAAGTCGATGTGTTGCTCATGGGATAGCCCTCCTCAAAAACATAGAACAAATTTGAAATCTCTTTTCTCTGCTGTAATTCTACAACAAAAGAGGTATGCAGTCAAAAAAATTTTGCGAATTTCTCCGCCGGACGAACAGGCGAAGCTACTTTGTTAGACTGCATCCCGCAGGGAGACGGGTACGGGATGCAGTTCAACAAAGAGAATTATTTGGACTCTGCGTCCTGAATGGCCTGTTCCGGCTCTTTCATACCAAAGAGAACGGCCAGCAGGTCATCGCCATAAGTATCAAACTGAACAATGGGAAGAATAAAGGAATCATGGATCTGCATTTCTTCCAGTACGGTGTCGCCGGAGCGGCAGAATGCTTTGAAGCGGATTTCACCATCACGGAAGTCCATTTCAAAGTTACCGTTACGCAGACCGTAGTTGGCGCGAGTCAGATACTCTGCAACCTTGTCCCGGGAATTTTCATCAGCGGAAATTCTGGAAATCGCATGAGAGATGTAACCATCGGACAGAAAACGGATGCGGATATCGACCTGACCAATTTTGCTGTCGGTGGGAAATGCGGTAGTGATGATGCCTTTTTCTGCATCAAAGTCAAAGTCAAAGTTCATGGACTTGAAGTAGTCGAGAATGGAGTTGGCGACGTTGGTAGAATAGGAAGCGGAAGAAGTCGATGTGTTACTCATGGAAGAACCCTCCTGATAATATAGAATAAAGTGGTTTTCTGGTTCTCGTCTGTTGCAAGTATACAACAGATGTATTGTACCGTCAAAGATTCTTTGCGAATTTTACCAAACGATTAACTACATTTCACCTGTGTGATGTGGATCCTTTCATTTCATGGTTTGGTATCTCTTACGATTGCATTGTACAATAGAGGCATATCTCCGTCAAAGTATTCTTGCGAATTCTGATTTGAAAGAAAAAATTCCAGAAAATTCCATATATAAGCATGTTTTCATGAAAGAAAGAGGGTTTTTAAAAAAATTTAGGACTTTATCGGTTAAAATCGCGAAAGCATATTGACAAATTGTCGAAGTTGTAGTAAAAAAGAACCATCTTTAAGAAATGGGGTGAACAGTGTGCCGAGAAATCGATATCGATTGTATTACTATTATTACGATACCATGGGCTGTCTGTTCACTGCGAAACAGCGGGCAAACAACTGAAGTTGTGCATGTCCGCTTTGGTCAAATAACGGAGAGCCTGTAATTTGTTGCCTGAAATCGGCAAATTGCGGGTTCTTTTTATTTTATTTCTTAATTTCAGGAGGATGGTTCTATGCTTATCAAACTCATTTTGCTCATCCTGTTTTTTGCAGTGATGATCGCCGTTGGTGTTTACTGTAGAAAGCACGCAACGGATGTTAACGGCTTTGTCCTTGGCGGACGCTCGGTCGGCCCGTGGTTGACGGCATTTGCCTATGGTACGTCCTACTTTTCCGCAGTCATTTTTGTCGGCTATGCTGGACAATTTGGGTGGAAATTTGGTATTGCCTCCACATGGATCGGTCTGGGAAATGCCTTTATTGGCTCTCTGCTCGCCTGGGTTATTCTTGGACGCAGAACTCGTGTTATGACCCAGCACCTTGACAGCGCAACCATGCCGGAATTCTTCGAAAAAAGATTCCAGAGCCGCTCTTTGAAACTTTGGGCCTCAATCATTATCTTTATCTTCCTGATCCCGTATACGGCTTCTCTTTACAATGGCCTTTCTCGTTTGTTCGGTATGGCGTTTAATATTGACTACACAGTTTGCATTATTCTGATGGCAGTTTTGACCGCGATCTATGTTATTGTTGGCGGTTATATGGCAACCGCAATCAACGATTTCATCCAGGGCATTATTATGCTGGTCGGCATTGCCGCAATTATTGTTGCTGTTCTGAAAGTCAACGGTGGTTTTTCCGGTTCCCTTGCTGCACTTGCGGCCGTACAGGATACCACGGTTTCCAAGCAACCAGGGGTATTCAATTCCTTCTTTGGACCGGATCCGATAAATCTGCTCGGCGTTGTAATTTTGACCTCGCTTGGTACTTGGGGCCTGCCGCAAATGGTACAGAAATTCTATGCAATCAAGAGTGAAAAATCCATCCATCAGGGTACCATTATCTCCACTCTGTTTGCCATCGTTGTTGCCGGCGGCTGCTATTTCCTTGGGGGGTTTGGAAGAATTTTCTCTACCCCCGAAATCGTTTCAGAAAGTGGCTTTGATGCCATTATTCCCGCGATGTTGTCCAAGCTGTCCCCACTGCTTATCGGCATCACAGTCATTCTGGTTCTTTCGGCTTCCATGTCTACGCTTTCCTCGTTGGTTTTGGCATCCAGTTCAACCCTGACGCTGGATTTCCTGGATGTTGTTGTATTCAAAAAGTCGGATGAGAAAAAGCGTTTGCTCAGTATGCGTATTCTCGTTGCGGTCTTTATTCTGATCTCGGTTATTATCGCGATTGTACAGTATAAGAAGAATGTAACCTTTATTGCACAGCTGATGGGTCTGTCATGGGGTGCCTTGGCAGGTTCCTTCCTTGCTCCTTTCCTCTACAGTCTGTACTGGAAGCGTACCACGAAAATTGCCTGTCTGTGCAGTTTTGTCTGGGGTTCCGGTATTATGCTCTGTAATATGTTCTTCAAAACAGCTTTCCCTGCGATTTTGCAGAGTCCCGTCAACTGCGGTGCCTTTGCCATGCTGTCCAGCCTGATGATTGTGCCGGTTATCAGCTTGTTGACGCCTGCGCCGAAAAAGGAGGCGATCAGCGAGATTTTTGCCTGCTATGAGGAAACCGTTACCGTTCCTATCACAGAGGCGCTTGCAGAAAAATAAGAGATTGCAGTAAATTTTGAAAATAAAAAGAGTTGTACGTACGTACAACTCTTTTTGTTCAGATAAACAATCAAAAATTGTCGAAAGGAGAGGCAATGAAGCAAAAAGCAATCCATTGGATCAAACGATTTGCCGTCTATGTTTTCGGCCTGTTTATCATTGCATTTGGTGTTTCGGTTTCTAAAATGTCGGATCTCGGGGTTTCTCCTGTCAACTCCATTCCCTGTGTTATCAGCGAAATTCTCCAGATTGA
This sequence comes from Oscillospiraceae bacterium, assembly GCA_050944035.1. GTDB lineage: Bacteria > Bacillota > Clostridia > Oscillospirales > Oscillospiraceae > JBMNQH01. The sequence goes on from JBMNQH010000017.1 coordinate 28,944, forward strand.
CATGGGAATCTGCACGACCTGTGTTTTTATCGGGTTTATTTTGCTCCAGATTTTGATTGTACAGAAAGATTTTCAATGGAAAAATCTTTTACAGATTCTCTGTTCTACCTTGTTTGGTTCTTTTGTCAGTCTGACCAACCGCATTGCAAAGATGCTGTTGCCAGTTTGCAGTAACTATGGAATGCGATTGGTTTATGTAGGCATCAGCGTAATTTTGGTTGCAGTGGGTATTTTACTGTATATTGAAGCGGATGTACTGCCGCTTCCGAGTGAAGGTGTTATGCAGGCCGTAAGCTATAAGACGAAACTTGCCTTTTCAACAGCCAAGTTAGGATTTGACTGGACTGTCGTCATTATCTCGGCTATGTTATCTCTGATTTTTATGAAAGGGTTGGTCGGAGTCCGAGAGGGCACTGTCATTGCAGCATTTGGTGTAGGAATCTGTTTGAAAGTTGTCACAAAATTTTTGCAGACGCCTTTACGAACATTCCTGTTTCATGATGGGGAAGGCTGCTCTAAAGTGGAGGTGTGAGCAATTATTCTGCAAACAGTGCGGTAGAAAGGTAACGGTCTCCAGTATCAGGCAGCAGGGCAACGATGGTTTTTCCCTTGTTTTCCGGGCGCTTTGCCAGTGCAATGGCGGCCCATACCGCGGCACCGGAGGAGATGCCGACCAGGACACCTTCGGATTTGCCAATCTGTTTTCCGATCGCAAAGGCATCTGCATCAGCAACATCAATGACTTCGTCATAGAGTGTAGTATCCAACACGTCGGGGACAAAACCTGCACCGATGCCTTGGATTTTATGGGGACCGGCCGTGCCTTTGCTCAGAATCGGAGAGGTAGCAGGCTCTACTGCTACAATCTGTATTTTTTCATTCTGAGATTTCAGATAGCGGCCAACACCGGTAACAGTACCGCCGGTGCCGACGCCTGCCACAAAGATATCAATGCTGCCGTTGGTGTCTGTCCAGATTTCCGGACCGGTTGTGGCCGCATGAACTGCGGGATTGGCCGGATTAACAAATTGCCCGGGAATAAAGCTGTTTGGAATTTCCTTGGCCAGCTCTTCCGCTTTGGCAATTGCACCCTTCATTCCCTTCGATCCCTCGCTCAGGACAAGCTCTGCACCATAAGCCTGCATCAGTTGCCGGCGCTCTATGGACATGGTTTCCGGCATGACGATAATAATACGATATCCCTTGGCTGCGGCAACAGAGGATAGGCCGATGCCGGTATTGCCGGACGTGGGTTCGATAATGACAGAGCCGGGTTTTAAAAGGCCTTTGGATTCTGCGTCATCAATCATCGCCTTGGCGATGCGATCTTTGACAGAACCGGCTGGATTGAAATATTCGAGTTTTGCAAGAATGGTGGCTTCCAAGCCGTATTCTTTCTCAATATGTGTCAGCTCCAAAAGGGGCGTGTTGCCGATCAGTTGATCGGCTGAAGTATAAATGTTACGCATTGTGTATACCTCCGAATGGATCAATTCAAAAATTTTTGCATGTTGTGCTTATTGGATACCTGTAGCACATAATATCAAATAAACTGCGCATTAAATACCTATCTATATGGTAGGTTTATTAGTATTATAATGGCAAAGATTTCTTTTGTCAACTAAAAATAAAAGAATTTTCCTTGAAACCCTATTAACCCTATTATATAATAGGGTTGTAATGGGAGGGAAGAATAATGATGATTTCTACAAAAGGACGCTATGCGCTCCGTGTTATGATTGACCTGGCAGAGCATCAATCGCAGAACTTTATTCCATTAAAAGAGATTGCAGAGCGTCAAGAAATTTCAGAAAAATATTTGGAAAGTATTATAAAAATTTTGGTTCGAGGTGGACTGTTGACCGGTTTACGTGGAAAGGGGGGCGGATATAAACTGACGAAGTTATCAGAGCAATATACAGTTGGAGAGATTCTGCGATTGACAGAGGACAGTCTTGCTCCAGTAGCTTGTTTGAATGAAACCCCGATGCAATGTATGCGTGCCGCAGAATGCAAGACCCTGTCCATGTGGAAGGATTTGTACACTATGATCAATGACTATTTTGATGGGATTACCATTGCAGACCTTGTACAGTCTGGTAATGAAGGCAATGAGTTTGTGATATAATCCATATACGTTTGTAAGATTGAGAAACATAGGATTCATTAATTTGGTGAACTAGCTGAAATCGAGCAAAATGCAGTACAATTATTGACTTTTGCTAATAACCGATGCTAAATTTATAATAAGAGAAAAGCGTAAAAATACGTTAGTTTACGATGAAAAATAAAGGAGGAATCGACATATGAGAGTTCTCATCATTGGCGGTGTGGCGGGCGGTGCAACCGCAGCGGCGCGGTTACGGCGATTGGATGAAACTGCGGAGATTATCATTTTGGAACGCAGTGGATTTGTATCCTATGCAAATTGCGGACTGCCTTATTATATCAGCGGTGTGATTACAGACGAAGAAGATTTGACTTTGCAGACACCAGAAAGCTTTTGGGAACGTTTTCAAATTGAAGTGCGGGTTCATCATGCGGCGATAGCAATCGATCCAGCGCAAAAGACTGTCACAGTGCAATGCTTGGAGGATGGAAGGGTTTATACCGAATCTTACGACAAGTTGATTTTATCACCCGGCGCGAAGGCGGTACGACCGGATTTCCCAGGTATCGAAAATGAAAAAATTGTTACCTTGCGGACAGTGGAGGATACAAAACAGATTTATGCCTATATCAAAGAGCATCATCCCAAACAGGCTGTTGTGATCGGCGGCGGGTTTATCGGATTGGAGATGGCCGAAAACTTGATGGAATCCGGTATTGAAACCTATTTGCTTCAGAGAAGAAATCAGGTGCTTCCGTTTTTGGATTACGATATGGCCTGCCAGGTACATGCCTATCTCCGCAGCAAAGGGCTTCATCTCCGATTCAACCAGGCAGTTACCGGATTTCAGCAGGATGGGGAAAGGCTCCAAGTTCTGTTAAAAGATGAAGAAGCCATTGCGGCAGATCTGGTTGTTATGGCAGTTGGTGTTGTACCGGAAACCAATTTGGCCAAGGCTGCCGGACTGAAACTTGGCATCAAAGCGTCCATTGTAGTAAATGACCAGATGCAGACCTCGGATCCGGATATTTATGCCGTAGGTGATGCGGTGGAGGTTACCCAATTTGTAACAGGACAACCTGCTCTGATTTCTCTTGCAGGGCCGGCAAACAAACAGGGACGCATTGCAGCGGATGCGATCTGTGGACGAAACAGTACTTTTCATGGTTCTCAAGCATCCTCTGTAATCAAATTGTTTGACATGACGGTTGCGACCACGGGGATCAATGAAAAGACAGCACAGGCAAGCGAAACGGTTTACGACAAAGTGATAACATACTCTGCGTCTCATGCCACTTATTATCCGGGAGCAACCAATATGACGATCAAAACTCTGTTTGATCCGGAGAGTGGAAGAATCCTCGGTGCGCAGATCGTTGGGTTTACGGGTGTGGATAAACGTATCGATGTTTTGGCGACTGCAATCCGCGCAAAGATGACCGCGGCAGATCTGGAAGAACTGGATCTGGCCTATGCGCCGCCGTACTCTTCTGCAAAGGATCCGGTCAATATGACGGGGTTTGTCATAGAAAACATTCGCAGTGGTTTAGTCAAACAGCACCATTGGCATATGATCCCGGAAGTATTCCGGGATGGAAACGCCGTATTGCTCGATGTGAGAACCGTTGCAGAGTTTGAGGGAGGATGTATTCCCGGTGCGGTGAATATTCCACTCGATGACTTACGCGACAGAATGGAAGAACTGGATAGGGGAAAACATATTTATGTGAATTGCTACAGCGGTCTGCGCAGTTATATTGCCTGCCGTATTCTTACGCAGTCCGGATTCGATTGCAGCAACCTTTCCGGCGGATATCGATTTTATGAAGGCGTTTATAACGACTGTTGTTATGACGAGACACCGACACATCCCTGTGGAATAAAACTGTAAAATCCCATAAAAAGCATGAAAAAGCATCTGATGATTCATCAGATGCTTTTTTGCACCTAATTTCCCGTCGTATTGTTACAGAATTAAAAAACGAGGGAGAAGAAAGTTTGTCGGTTTGCCAATTGTTTTGTCATCAGTTGTACGCGCACGTGCGAAGATCGCTTTGATGTTTCCTGTAAGTGAACAGGGACTTGGGAGTCTGGGAGGAAATCTTATGAAACGAAGATGTACATGTTATTTGAAATTTAAGTCGCCGATTGCATTGGAACAATATTGTAAAGTTTTATTTCTGTTCAAACAGCACCGGCGAGAGGGTGCGATGCCGCTCTTTACTCTGACATATCCGGGGGACAACATTACGGCAGATGAAGAAAATTGTTACTTTACTTTGCGACTGAGTCCGGAGCAGACGGCTCTGTTTGAGGAAAATAAACGCTGTTATGTGGATGTTCACCCCTACCTGACAAACGGTGACGAGCCAGCTGTTCCGATTTTCGAGCTTTTTACAGAACAGACGCTGTATCAGACGGAAGAACTGGAGGGGTAAGATGCAGGATCTTTTGATGGAAATGGAAACAGAGAAGGACTGTGCCATCCAATTGGATGGCGAGATTGTAGAAATTATTTCGTCTGGAATTCGTACGATCTCAGTTGATGGGACAATCGTTTCTCCAGATCAGGATAAGAACGTGAATCTTCCCATAAAGGAGAAAATTACAGCCTATCTTCAAAATAATATTGGCAATGGATTGCAACTGAATGGAGAGATTTTATCAGTGGATACCGCGAATGATGCAGAGGAAGATAATACCAAACCCATTACTTCCGGTGCAGTATACACGGAGATTGGGAATATTGATGCACTATTAAAAACAATATGAGGTGAAAAAGTTGAGTATTGTGACGGAAATAACAAGAATTCAAACAGATAGAAATACGATTCGTACCAAATTGAACACCATCGGTCTGGTGGAACTGACAGCCAATTTGGATGCTTGTGCTTCGGCTGTCAACAGTATTGTCGACAATGGAGCGGTGTCAGCACAAGTAAAAGAAGGCGAAAGCTATACCATTCCGGCGGGTTACCACAACGGAAGCGGTACGGTGGCCGGTGTTTCCGGTGGCGGCAGCTATACACTACAGGCGAAAAGCGGGATTACACCGACAAAAAATCAGCAGAGAATTACATCAGATGACGGATATTATGGTTTGTCCAGCGTCTCTGTTGATGCGATTCCAGATCTCTACCAAGATGTTTCCAGCGTTACGGCAAGTGCAGGAGACGTTCTTGCCAATAAGGTGATTGTGACAGCTTCCGGCACTGTGACAGCAGGTACGATGACAAACAATGGAACCGTTGTGCAGACCATGGATGGTACGAATGTCACAAGCTATGTTATCCCAGAAGGATATCACAGCGGAAACGGTACAGTTACACTGGATAATACCATTGAAACGGCCCTTGCTGCCATTTAGGAGGTGATAATATGAGCATTCAGAGTGAGCTCACACGTCTAAATGAAGCAAAAACAGACATTGCCACTGCAATTGCAGAAAAGGGCATAGCAGTGCCGGACAGTACGCGCATCAGCGAAATGGATGCCTTGATTGCACAAATACCGACGGGCCTTGATACGTCAGATGCTACGGCAACTGCAGCAGATATTCTGTCGGGTAAGACAGCATATGGTGCAAGTGGGAAATTAACCGGTACAATTACGACAAATGCATTTCCAACACCAGTCATTGTCGTGTCATCAGATGGATTGATTACTGCGAGCGTATCCAATCAAAAAGGCTATCTGCCGTCGTCCCGTACAGATAGAGCGACAAAACAGCTTACAACAAAAGCGGCTGCAACATATACGCCAACAATACAGGATCAGACGATTGCGAGTGGTCAGTATTTGACAGGAGCACAGACCATACAAGGCGATGCAAATCTTATTCCGGAGAATATCAAGTCCGGTGTTTCTATTTTCGGAGTTGCTGGTTCTTGTGCCGCCGGCAGCTCTGCAAACAACTGTCAAGCCTATTATACCGAGGAAGCAGTTCCAACTGTTCCATTCAGTGGAACGGCGGATGAAATCAAGGTCTGGGGCTATGCACAAAAGGTTATCAGTACCTATAACAAAGTAGTCTATACTTTTTGCGGGACTGCATACTATAGTGGTGCTGCGTTAACCCAGACGAAAACAGAAATATCTGTAACAATCGATGCAAACGGAAATGTCAGTGGGCTGCCGAGCGGTATCACAACAGCGGCGCTGCTGTTCACGAAGGGAATTTGACAATGAAAAGACACATTCAGATCGTTTTGATCGTTCTTATACTTGTTAATATGCTTGCGAGCCATGCCAGCGCAATTACAACTGGGCGGTGGGATCTGGATTCTGCAAAACGATATGTTAACAGTGTGGCCAGTGAGATGATACAGCAAAATTTGGAGACGGCATACAATATGCCGGACGGACAAACAAAAGCATTCCAGGATGCCATTGCAGAACAGATTGCAGCGGCAAAGGTATTCTGGATGCAAAGGAGATAGACAAATGAAAGATATTACGTGCGCTGGTATCGGTGCAGTGGGTGGTGCGATTGCAGCGTTGCTCGGAGGCTGGGACAGCGCCTTGATCACATTGATGATTTTTATGGCGATCGATTATCTGTCCGGTTTGCTGGTAGCTGGTGTATTTCATCGGTCTGCAAAGAGCGACAGCGGTGCTTTGGAGAGCCGGGCCGGCTGGAAAGGACTGTGCAAAAAGGGGATGACACTGCTGTTTGTACTGATTGCACACCGACTGGATCTTGCCATTCGTGTTTCTTATATGCGGGATGCAGTGATTATTGGTTTTATGACCAATGAGTTACTCTCTATTACTGAGAACGCAGGACTGATGGGAATTCCACTGCCTGGTACCATTACAAAAGCAATTGACATTTTGACCAGAGAGTCGGAAAGAGAAGGCGAAAAATGAACATCGTCAAACAAATTGCAGAAAACAACCCCTGCTATCGTGCAGGCCGTACCATCATACCGCGGGGGTTGATGCTGCACAGCGTGGGTTGTCCGCAGCCGTCCGCTGAAGTGTTTGCGAACAACTGGAACAGCAGCAGCGCGCAGGTCTGCGTCCATGCTGTTTTGGAGGCTTCCGGCAATGTCTACCAGCTGCTGCCTTGGAATTGGCGCGCCTGGCATTGCGGTGGTTCCGGCAACAACACGCACATCAGCGTGGAGATGACGGAGCCCAGCCAGATCAAATATTCCAGCGGAGCCACCTTCGTCTGCACGGATGTCGCAGCGGCAAGAGAGCAGGTTAAGGGCTGCTATCATACTGCGGTGGAGCTGTTTGCAGAGCTGTGCAGACAGTACAAGCTCAATCCGCTGACACAGATTTGCAGTCATGCAGAAGGCTGTCGAAAGGGCATTGCCTCGAACCATGGCGACCCGGAACACCTGTGGCGGCAGCTTGGTCTGTCCTATACGATGGACGGATTCCGTCAGGATGTCCGGGCAAAGATGAATAGGGAAACGCCGGAAAACGCCACCGTAACCGCCATTGATGTCCTTTCCAGGCTTGGTGTCATCAATACACCGTCTTACTGGTATGCGCACTATGGCGATCTTCTGTATCTGGAT
>JBMNQH010000018.1:0-29087 GCA_050944035.1 Oscillospiraceae bacterium
TTCGGTTTTGCTCTCCGTCAAGCGCTCGCTTAATATAGCACGTCTCTCCCCCCTTTGTCAACTCTTTTTTTTGCTTTTTTTCGCTTTCTTCCCTTTTTTCTTTTTGAAATCTATATATAGATTATACATTCCTCATACGTACTATATACAGGCCATGTATAACCTTTTATACTTTTGCCAATACTGAAAAAAGAATTTTTATAGGAGAGAGATACGATGTCCTTTTTTAAAAAACGTGATCCTCTTGCGGATTCTCAGCCGCATAAACGAAAAGATCCAAAATATCCGCAACCAATCTCTTCTCAAGCACTGCAAGCTGTTTTTACTGACTGTGACGACTTTGATCTTCGTCTGATTGACATTGGAGGAAAACAGAGTGCACAGGTCTACATCTGTTATATTGACGGCCTGGTCAACGGCTCTGAGGTCAGTGAAAATGTTCTGCGTCCTTTGACGGAATCTTCCCGCTTTTCTGAGAAGGACCCCGCTGCCTGCATCGATGCCATTTTACAGGGCGCTGTCTACAGCTATACGGTCAAACGCACAGACACAATGGACGCACTCGTCAGTTGCCTAGTCAACGGCTTCTGTGCCATTGTGTTCAATCAGCAGAGCTGTGCAGTCGCTTTTGAAGTGCGTACCCCCAATCAGCGTTCCATTTCCTCTCCAGAAATAGAGAAATCCATCAAAGGTGCAAAAGACGCTTTTATTGAAACCTTGCGCGTAAATACCTCTCTCGTTCGCCGGAAGCTGCGCGACTCGGATTTGAAGATTCGTCAAACCATCGTCGGCCGTCGCTCTGCGACCACCGTCGCAGTGGTGTATTTACAGGGCATAGCCAACCCGGACACGGTACAACAGATTTTCCAACGACTGGATAAAATTGATATTGACGGATTGCTTTCCACGGGAAATCTGGAATCTTATATTTCCGATAACCCTTATTCTCTCTTTCCTCAATTGCTCTACACAGAACGATCCGACAAATTCTGTGTCAATATCTTAGAGGGACGCGTGGGCTTGCTTGTGGATGGGCTCCCGCTCGGATTCATTCTTCCGGCTGCTTTTACAGAGTTTATCAAGGTGCCTGAGGACCTGTCTCAAAACTTCATCGTCTCTTCCGGACTCACACTGCTGCGCTATGTCGCCCTGATTCTCACAACGCTGTTCCCTGCCGTTTACGTTGCAGTGGCGATGTACCATCAGGAGATGATTCCTACCAAATTGCTGTTATCTGTAATTGAAAGCAAACAACAGGTTCCCTTCTCAACAGCAGCAGAGGTACTTGGTATGTTAATTACCTTTGAACTGCTGCAGGAAGCCGGATTGCGTCTGCCAAATCCGGTGGGTGAGACAGTCAGCATTATCGGGGCACTGATTGTAGGGCAATCCGCAGTTGATGCCAAGGTGGTATCGCCCATTGCCGTCATCGTAGTCGCCTTTGCCGGTATTTCGGGATATACCATGCCCAACCAGGATTTTGGTGCGGCATTGCGGGTCTGTCGCTTTCTCATTGTGTTTGCCGCCATGATCGGCGGGATGTTTGGCGTCATGATTGGATTCGTCCTGTTGATCTACCATCTTTGCGGTCTGGAGAGTCTTGGAATCCCCTATATGGCTCCGCTTTCAGAGAATGGCATCGGGAACACCATTCTTCATCGGCCAATCTGGAAAAACAAACTGCGAGATCAGCACCTTCGTACGCCCAACCGTCGGAACCAGAAATAAGATAATAAAAGTAGGAGGTGTACCCTTGAAGTATATGAAACGACGCGCTTGCCTGCTGCTCGGATTTTTACTTCTGTTTCTGCTAACCGGCTGCTCCAGCACCGGAGGCGTATATTCCAATTACCGTGACATTGAAGATCTGCAACTTGCTGAAACCATGGGGCTTGACTTTGACGAAAAAGGGGTCACACTGTCTATCTCCTCCAGCAACTCCCCGAAGAACCCGTCTCCCTCCGTCATCTCTTGTCACGCGAAGTCCATTTCCAGCGCAATGGAAAAAATTCAAAACTACACAGCGAGAAAAGAGCTTTTTTATGCGCACACACGGTATGTGATCCTTGGGGAATCGACAGCAGAACATGCATTGGAAACCATTCTGGACTACATCGAGCGCGCACCGCAGATGCGTATGGATGTCATGTTGTTCGTTTTGAAAGATGCCAAAGCCTCTGATCTTATGACCAAGGCCACAAATTCTCAATACGAACTCACAAAGGTTCTGTCCTCCATTGAGCGCGAGCTGGAAATGGCGGGGAATGGAAGAGTTTTTACCTGCACGCAAGTTGCGCAATCGCTTGCCGGCAGCGGAAGCGCACTGATCAGCGCCATTTCTATGACCAAAACAGAGGACACTGTGTTTTCCACGAAGGAGACCACGATTGCCCTTCCTGCCGGGTACGCCTTTTTCCAGGATGGGACGCTGCTTGGATTTCTAACCCCTAAAATTTCCGCAGGCGTGAATATCCTGCAAGAGAAAATCGGCAGAAACAATTTCAACCTGACAGACAAAAATGACAATCCAGTTACGATACAACTCAACACCGTGGAGCCGAAGTTTTCCCCTGTCTGGGGATCTGACGGCGCATTGGAAGCAATTGACGTTACGGTAGAGGCCACTGCGTCTGTAGTAGAACTGACCACGGAAGCCAATCTCTATAACGAGGAATATCTGACCGAGTTGGACAAACGGTTCGGCAAAAAGATCAAAACACAAATCGAGCACGTTTTGGACGCATCGCGCACATATGGCACAGATTTTTTGGAACTCGGTAAGAAAATCCGATTACAGGATCCCGTTCGTTTTGAAAAAATGCCGGAAGAGTGGATCGATGTCCTGCCAAAGCTTCAATTTCATCTCTCTGTCAAAGGGAAAGTAGAACGCACGTATAGCATTACAGACCCTGCAAATATGAACGGAGGAGGCATCAGCAATGCAGAAACCTGATACCATACGCAGGAGACAGCTGGCAAATCTGGGATTTGTGGGGCTGCTTTCTCCTATCATTCGTCTGCTCCCCAGGCAGATCGTAATGATAGCTGGCAACGCAGCCTGGATTGCCCCACTCGTGGCAACCATTCCAGCGCTGTTTCTGATTTTGTTTATGGACTGGTTTTTAAAAAACAGATTGCCAGGAGAAGGACTGGGAGATCTGTTTCTCCGTGGCTTGGGCAATCTGTTTGGACGGATTGCCCTGCTGATTTTTACACTCTGGCTCCTCTTCTACGCTGGTTTCACTGTTCGAAACGGCGCTGATCGCTTCATCGCCACTGTCTATCCGAACAGCCTTCCCTGGTCGTTTATCGTTGTCATGCTGTTGCTCTCCCTGATGGCAATTCTGGGCCGGTTACAGGTTCTTGCGCGGACTGCCCGGGTATTTGTTCCCATGCTTCTGATCGCATTTGCCATGATCTTCGCATTTTGTATACCAGATATGGATGTCAAAAATTTGATGCCAGTCTCCTATCTGGACATTGATGATATTTTGCTGGCCGTCATCCCCGTTATGAATACGATCAGTGTTTTCGTATATACGGGATTTTTATCTGGTTACACAGATGACAAAACACCACTGATCCGTACCTACTTCAAATGGACTGTTCTGATTTTAATCATCATTTCCCTGCTCGTTGTAACGGCACTCGGCATCTTCGGCCCTGAACTTGTTACCCGAATCAGCCACCTGTTCCTAGTGATGATCCGCGGGATCAGTGTTACCAATTTATTAGAACGCATTGAAGCCGTCGTCATCGCGCTCTGGGTTGTAACAGATTTTATTCTGGTTTCCACGTTTCTTTTCGTCTGCATTGAAAACTTTCATCTGATTTTTGGAATCAAACGCGATAAACGAACAGTGGGTCCTCGTTTTTCTCTCAAAAACGGACGTTGGTTGATTTGGCTCTGTTTTATCATTGTCTCTGCCGTTGCAATCCTGATCGCTCCCAGTTCTTTCTCTCTGTACTGGCTATCTGATGCTCTGATTCCTTTTACAAACCTTATATTTGTCTTTGTTTTTCTCCCTATCGTCTGTATCATTGGCAAATTACGGAAAAAAATCTGAAATCCACAGTCTCAATACAGCAAGAGCCGGAAAGCAAACGGGAGTATGCTTTCCGGCTCTTACTTCTTATTTTCGTATGCCTTGTCTGCGCTTCGGCAGAATCTGTTCGCTATACACGTTGTTGCTTTTCAGCTTACAGTTCGCTCTTCATGGCTTCATAGAGTGCATAGGGAAATTGGTGCCGCAGCGTCTCTTTTTTGCTTTGCCCGTGGAAATCCGATCCGGCAGAGGGATAGAGTCCAAATTCCCGGCACAGCTCCAGAAGCGCCTGGCGCTGTGCATCATTATACTGCGCATAGTAAACCTCCATACCACCGGCTGCGCCTGTCAGAGCACGGAATTCCGACAACAGCTCCCTGTTTTCCTCTTCAGAGAGCTGATAATAATAGAGGTGCGCCAAAATCGGAATACCACCTGCAGCACGAATCGCGGAAATGCAGGTTTTCAAATCGACATATTGTCCGGGATTTTTCACATAGGCCCGACGCTCACCAAAGGCGCCAATATACAGATCAAATGCCTCGTCCACGCTGGAAACCGCACCGCGTTTTGTCATTTCATAGGCAATGGCCTTTCGTCCCAGATGTTTTGTCTCCGGGTAGCTTGCAAGCAGCGTCTCATAAGTGCCAATCTCAATCCCACATCCCCGGAGACGGGACAAAATTGCATCGACATAGGGTTTTCGGTCGATATGATTTTGCTGCAAAACCGCCTGAATCTGCGGATGTTCGGGATCAAAGTCCAAACCAACGATATGCAATTCTACCTTTTTCCCGGACCTGGATCGATATGCAACACTGAACTCACAGCCCCGGATCAGTTCAATTCCATGCCGCGCAGAAAGCACTTCAAGATCTGGGAGGATCTCATTGTGATCCGTAATTGCCAGTGCATGGAGTCCAGCTTCCTTCGCCAGCCGGACCAGTACATCGGGTCTGTAAAATCCGTCAGAACGATTGGTGTGCGTATGGAGATCGATATACTTCATCTCTTGCCTCCTTTTATAGAACCTACCCCTGTGCCCCATTGGCAGCACCGGCAGATTCACCTGCAACGGAGTATTGGCTCCATTACCATCCATACAATTGTCTTTTGTTTTAGTCTATGATTCTAAAACAAACAGCGGGATTTGTAAACCCTTTTTGTGTGTACAAATTCCGCCGCAATTTCTTTTTATGAATGGGAGGTAAAAAGCTGTTCCAAATCCAGCACTTTCAATTCCTCGCTGTAATGGATCTCTGCGCTCGCCAATGTCTCTGCAATCTCATCGCTGAACAATTCCGCAGCTGCAATATACCGCAGTGTGTATGGCGTATGATCCTTCTTATCATACTCTACAATGCTGTCATAATCGAGAGGCAGACGGAGCAGAATATAGTAACCATACCCTGTCTCTACCGGCTGACTGACACTGTTCTCCGGCAGTTGTGAAAGCACTGTCCGAACCTCCGAACTGGACAGACTGCTGAGACTCCGGGTGTAACCGTCGGGATACCGGCTTGCCATACTGTCCTCATTATACTGTTCGTATAATTCTCCAAACTTTGCAATCGGGTCTTCTGCCGCTGCAATCTCATCAGAGAGTGCGTAGATTCTATCCTTTTTCTCCTGAATTTTCTCTTCACCCAGCAGCATATTGTCCTCATCCACTGTTTTCAGAAGGAGATATTGGGTACGTACATATTCATTGGACTCTGCAAACGCCGCAACCGTTTCATCCGTACAGTTTTCCCCGTTTTCTCCATAACGGGAACGGAAAAGATCATCATAGAGGTAAGACACTTCCTGTCCAAAGAAATACAGTTCCCTGGTACTATACCCCGACTTCAGATATGCAAGGAAGGCTTCCTCGCCCCCGTATTCCTCAACACTCTTATCCCATGCATCCTGAATGGCTTTGTTCTCTTCTTCTGTCAGCGTTACATTCTGTTCTTCAGCAATCTGCTTCACAACACGATACTGTGCCACCGTCGACTCTGCATAGCGTTTGGCATACTCTGCGATCGTGTATTTCCGGTTGATGGCACATGGTGCGCTCCAGTCCGTGATGGCTCCGCTCGTATCCTCGACATAGGATATAATGTAGTACAGCCATCGATAATATTCCTGCCAGGTAACCGCTTCCCCATTCACCGTCATAACAATGAAATCCTTGTCAAAGGTTTTCCAGGCAGCATCATAGTCCACAGTGTCCTGCGCGGTCTCATCCCCGTCGTCGCCCGCCTCATCCGCGGCAGCCCCGCTACCGTCATCTTCCGACTGCCCGGTGCTGCTCTGGCTGGAATTGTTTGAATCGTTCTCTGTTGCCTTGTCGTCTGAAGTACCGCAAGCGGTCTGGCAGATCAACAGCATACTGATAAAAAGTAGAAGGAATCGCAGTTTTAATTTCATGTGTAATCCTCCTTTATCACTCTGGTTGGATTGTCTCTCCCACCGCTGCATTTCCATAATCGACTGCAAATACACGTGCCTGCTCAATAATCTGCCTGGTATTTTTCAACCGCAGACTCAGGCAAGGTTTCTGTCCGGCCTCTACTTTTAGGCGGCCTTTGTATGCCGGCATCTCATAGAGTGCAGAAACTTTCTGCATATCAAACTCATTCAGAGTAAATCGAAGTGCACCCTTTTTCTGAGAAATATCGCAGATCCCTGCCGCCGCGGCCTCGCCGCGGAGCAGGGCAACCTGTACCAGTGCATTGACGCTGGACGGCGGATCGCCAAAGCGGTCGATCAACTCGTCAAGAATGTCGTCCGCATCCTCTTCTGTGCGAACCAGTGCAATTCGCCGATAGAGATCCATACGCTGTTCCTGAGACGGTACATAGTCGGCCGGGATATTGGCAAAGACGGTAAGGTCGGCAGAGCACTCGGCACGCCGCACGGGCGTCTCGCCACGCTCCTCCAGAACCGCTTCTTCCAAAAGCTTCAAATACATATCATAGCCAACGTCAATCAGATGTCCGGACTGTTCTGCACCGAGCAGATTGCCCGCGCCGCGGATCTCCAGATCGCGCATCGCAATGCGGAATCCGGAGTTAAATTCGGCAAATTCCCGAATCGCGGAAAGCCGCTTTTCCGCAACTTCACTTAAGACCTTATCGGGACGAAATGTCAGGTACGCATACGCCCTTCGGCTTGATCGCCCGACACGACCGCGGATCTGATGCAGCTGCGCAAGCCCCAGGCGGTCAGCATCTTCAATAATCAGTGTATTGACATTGGGAATGTCGATACCGGTCTCAATGATGGTGGTACAAACCAGAACCTGCGTTTCCCCGTTCATCATACTCTCCATCACAGTGGACAGGCTTTCTTCGTCCATTTTCCCATGTGCCACAGCAACGGAAACCGAATCCAGTGCTCCCGCCAGCCGATTCGCTACCCGTTCAATGGTATCGACACGGTTGTGCAGGTAGTAAACCTGTCCGCCGCGCTGCACCTCGCGCCGTATCGCGTCGCAGATCACACCCCAATCATGTTCCATAACATAGGTCTGGATGGGCAGGCGGTGCTGTGGCGGCTCTTCCAGTGTAGACATATCGCGGATACCGGACAGCGCCATATTCAGCGTCCGGGGAATGGGTGTAGCGGATAGGGTCAGTACATCCACATGGCGGCTGATCTCTTTCAACCGCTCCTTATGGGCAACCCCAAAGCGCTGCTCCTCGTCTACGATGAGCAGTCCCAGATTGTGAAACTGAATATCTTTCTGCAGCAAACGGTGGGTACCAATTATAATATCTGCCTTCCCGCTCTGGATATTCTGTAAGGTTTTCTTAATTTGTGCCCCGGTGCGAAAACGGCTGAGCAGTTCAATTGTGACAGGATAGCCAAAAAACCGCTGCATCGCGGTCTGATAATGCTGCTGTGCCAGTACCGTAGTCGGAACCAGAATGGCGGCCTGTCTGCCATCCAGCACACACTTCATCACTGCACGGAGCGCCACTTCCGTTTTCCCATAGCCGACATCGCCGCAGAGTAGACGATCCATTGGCGTCGGACGTTCCATATCCGCCTTGATCTCTGCAATACACCGTAGCTGATCGTCGGTTTCCTGCCAGGGAAAGTTGTTTTCAAACTCGGTCTGCCAAACAGAATCCGGTGCAAAAGCATGCCCCTCTTCCCTTTGCCGGCTTGCATAGAGCGCAGTCAGCTGCTTTGCCATGTCCTTGGCGGCGGCTTTTGCGCGGCTTTTGGCGCGATGCCAGTCCGTCCCACCCATTTTGGACAGCTTGACTGGTTTTTCCTCTCCACCACCCACATACTTGGCGATCAAATCCAACTGGGTTGCAGGAACATAGAGACTGTCGGCGCCGGCATAGCAGATTTTTACGTAGTCCTTTTCTACACCGTCAATCGGCATCTTGAAAATGCCTGCATAGCGTCCAATACCATGGTGCTCATGTACGACGAGATCACCGACGGCCAGATCGGCACAACTGCCGATTTTTTCGCGCTTTGACAGTGCTTTTCTCTTTTTCTTCGGCCGAAACCCCACACGGATCATCTGCGTATCGGTCAAAACTGCCAGCCGAAGATCGGGATACTCGAACCCGGCAGACAGGCCGGAAAGCGTGATGGCACAGCGTCCGGCCGCCGGTATAGCAGAAAGCGTTTCATCCAAATAGACGGAAACCCCGTTTTTCTCAAAAGCCTCCCGCAAAATTTCAGCACGGCGATGGTCTCCTGCCAATACAACAACAGCAAATCCGCTCTCCATATAGTGGGAGACATCGCCGCAGGCGATATCCAGGTTGCCATTGTAGGAAGAAAACTGCTTAGCCGGAACGCTCACAATGACTCTTGGCTCCAAAGGATAGCGGCCTACCGTAAAGGAATCAGCCATTACAACCGGGAATTCCGCCATGGCGCTACAGGCCTGTTCCCACGGAAGGAAAAACTTTGCATGCTCTGGTAACAGCCCACCGCTCTGTATCTTCAAACGCACGTCTTCCTGTATTTGTTTTCCGTAAGAAAGGGCGTGTTCCGCCGTTTTTCCGGGTTCGGCGATGTACAGCAGGGCATCCATCGGCAGATACTCCAGGGCACAGGTCATTTTGTCATAGATCAGGTCGATATACCGGTCGGCAGCCGGAAGTGCACCTGCTCTCAGACGCTCGGCATCCTCGCGCAGTGTCTGCACAAGAACAGCGTGATCCTGTTTTCCCCGCGCATAGCGGTCTGCCAGACGGTTGAGCCGCTCCAACAGTGCCTGCTCCCCATCACAGACCGCGGAAAGCGTTTCATGTGCCGGGACAATCCGGCATGATGAAAGATCGCTAGTGCGCCGCTGGCTGCCAAGATCAAAGAAGCCCATGGTATCCACCTCGTCCCCCCAGAATTCACAGCGGATGGGCGCGTCGTAGATGGGCGAAAAGAAATCCAAAATAAAGCCATGGCGCGCATACTGTCCTGGCCCCTCAACCTGTTCGGTACGAAGATAACCACAGCGGAGCAGATGCCGCTCCGCCGTCTCCGGCGGAATGGTGGTCTGTGTGGAAATGGTAAATGCAGCAGCCTGCAACAGATCGGGCGGCATGGTGCGCTGCAACAGACCGGACACCGTGCAGACTACCAGGTCAGTACGTCCGGAAGCCAGTGCGTCCAACGTTGCAATGCGCTTCTGCTCATCCTCACGGGAAATTCCCAGGGCCGAATGAATGGTAAACTCTCTGGATGTAAGCAACAGCGGCACCTTTCCCAAAAATCCCGTCAGATCTTTCGCAAAGGTTTCCGCTGTGGTGTCATCCGGACAAATTACCACCAACGGACGCGAAACTGCCAAAGAAAGTGCAGCGGCCAAATGCGCCCGATGAATTGGTCCAAGTCCGGAGACCAGGGCCGGCACGGCTCCGCTCTCAATTTGTGCAGGAAGTGCACCAAGTCCATTATGGTTTAGAATACTGTTTGTTAAGGTAATCATGTTACCTCCTGTTCCAGCAACCGGATTGCCGTTCTCTGGTTTCTTATTCTATCCTAATTAAAAGTCGCTATCAAGTCATTTTTTGCACACTGTCTGTGGATTTCCCTATAAATTTTATAATGTAATACTATATAATATAAATATCTGTTGAAATCTCTTGATAACCTGTTGAAAATTTGTTATAATTTTATAGTTGCATGATAGAATCCGGATTTTATACCAAAGGAGTATCAACTTATGAATTCTCTTAACGATATATGGGACAGTGTGATGGAAATTTTGCGTCAGGAATTAACGCCCACTGCCATCAACACCTGGTTCTCTGACTGTGTCCCGATTGAAATCGGAAACTCCCGTATGATCATTCATACAACATCGACCTTCAAACGCAACATCATCAACGAGCGTTTTTCCGATACCATCAAGCGGGCACTGTCCGACCTGTTTTCCTGTGAATTTGACCTCTTGGTTCTGGCTGGGGATGAATTGGAAGACTACGCTACACAGGAAGAAAGCAATGATTCCCTGCCGGAGGTTGCCGGTTTTACCTTTGACCGTTTCATTGTCGGCAATTCCAACAAGTTTGCACACGCGGCGGCTGTTGCGGTCTCTAAAAAGCCGGGCAAAGCCTATAATCCGCTCTTCATCTATGGGAATTCCGGTCTCGGTAAAACCCATCTTCTGCTCGCGATCGGCCAATCCATCCATGAACGGGAACCTGAGGCAAAAATCGCCTACGTCAAGGGCGATGACTTCACCAATTTGATGGTCCGCTCCATCAAGGACAACTCGCAGGAGGAGTTTCGAAACAAATACCGGCATGTCGATCTGTTCCTCATCGACGATATTCAGTTCATCGCCGGTAAAATGGCCGTACAGGAGGAGTTTTTCCATACTTTTAACACACTGTATGAGGCTGGAAAGCAGATTGTAATCACATCTGACCGGCCGCCCATGGAAATGGTCAAGCTGGAAGACCGTTTGCGCACGCGGTTTGAAGGAGGTCTGATGGCCGATATTCAGCCCCCCGATATGGAAACCCGAATGGCAATCACGCGCAATAAAGCGTCAGAGCTCGGCATCATGCTGCCGGACGAAGTTGTGGAATATATTGCAGACAATATCACCACCAATATCCGTCAGCTGGAAGGTGTGGTGAAGCGCCTCACAGCCTACCGGGAAATTCTGGATGACAACATTACCATCAGTTCTGTCAAGCGTGCCATCAAGGATGTCATCCGGACGGGAGCATACATTCCCACACCGGACGTAATCATCGAAGAAACTGCGCGTTATTATAATCTGACGGGTGAGGATCTTCGAGGACAGCGCCGCTCCAAAAACACCGCCACCGCACGGCAGATTTCCATGTATCTTATGCGCAGTCTGACCAATCTTTCTCTGAAAGATATCGGCGAACAGTACGAAGCCCGAAACCACTCTACCGTACTCAGTTCCATCCGAAAAATCGAAGAACTTCTGAAAACCGATCCGGATATTTCAGGTACGGTGCGTGATATCACTTCCAATATCAATTCCAGAAGCTGAGCATTCGAATCCGGATTGCGCTTATTTCGATATCATCATTTTTCAACAGTCCTATGTGGAAGATTTTAAATCATTCTGTGGAAAGCTGTGGATTGTCTTCGGGGCAAATTTTACCTGTTGAAAACCAATTTTATTCTCCACTTTTTTCTCCACATCTATTTTTCTTATGTCTTCTCACTTTTTTTAAGTTTTCCACACTTTTTTCTTCTACTACTAAAGCTACTAACCATCAATATCAATATATTTCTATATACAGAATTGTCCAGTATTCGTTGTCCAGACCAAGACTTCATTCTGTATATCTGTGAAGGAGAATCTTTTTATGAAATTTACCTGTGAAAAGCACTTGCTCCAGACTGCAGTTGCAACTGCGCTCCGTGCCGTTTCTGGGAAAAGCCCGATCCCTGCACTGGAAGGGATTCTGGTGGAAGCGGGTACCACGGTGCGTATCACTGGC
Organism: Oscillospiraceae bacterium; assembly: GCA_050944035.1. Classification (GTDB taxonomy): domain Bacteria; phylum Bacillota; class Clostridia; order Oscillospirales; family Oscillospiraceae; genus JBMNQH01. The sequence continues at coordinate 11,996 of JBMNQH010000018.1, forward strand.
TATGATCTGAAAAAGGGAATCTACACCCAGTTTGATGCAGATATCACAGAGACCGGCTCGGTTGTTATCAGTGCAAGATTATTTGCCGATATTATCCGCAGCCTGCCGGATGATATCGTTTCCATTACCTGCGGAGACGGGAACATGATCTCCATTATCTGCGGGGAAACCGACTTTTCCATTATGGGAATTCCAGCGGATGATTATCCGGAGCTCCCAGTTGTTGACCAGCAAAATGCCATTGCTTTGCCGGAAAACCTGTTGCGTACCATGATTGGGCAGACCATTTTTGCGGTCAGTGACAGCGAAAGCCGGCCGATTTACACTGGTGCGCTGTTTGAGATCGAAGACAATCAGCTGACTGTTGTTGCAGTGGACGGTTACCGGCTTGCCCTCCGCAAGGAAACCATCGAGGGCGGGGACAGCACGGCCTGTAATTTCATTGTCCCGGGCAATTCACTGTCCGAGGTGGAAAAGATCTGTGCGGACCGCGAAGACCTGGTTAAAATTGTAGTTGGCAGCAAGCATATTTCGTTTGCCATTGGGGATACCGTTTTGATCTCTCGAAGACTGGAAGGCGAATTCCTGAATTATAAGAGTTCCATTCCCAGCAGCTTTGCAACGCAGGTCATTGGGGAAAAGGCTGCTGTACTCAAAGCTGTGGAGCGTGTGTCCCTGATTATTGATGATAAAACCAAAAATCCGCTTCGGGCGGTGTTCCAAAATCAGGAGCTGCGCTTCCATTGCGCCACGGCTCTTGGCCGAGCCGAAGACCGTTGTCCAATCGAGGGATCGGGGGATGGTCTGGAGATCGGGTTTAATAACCGCTATTTGATCGATGCCCTGAAGGCTGCGCCGTCAGAGACCCTGAAGATCTGCGTCAACAACAGTAATTCGCCCTGTATCTTCCTGCCGGGAGACGACAGTGATAACTTTACCTATATGGTATTGCCGGTGCGTTTGAAAGCGGGAGAGTAAACAATGGAACAGATTATCATTCACACAGACTATATTCGTCTGGATGCCTGTTTAAAGTTTTGCGCAGTGGTCAGTACCGGTGGAGAGGCAAAATCCTTGATTCAGGAGGGGTACGTTCTGGTCAATGGCGAAGTTTGTACCCAGCGCGGAAAAAAACTGCGCCCTGGTGATGCCGTAACAATGGGCGGTGAGACCTTTGTGGTTTCCAGCGGAGAAGCAGAATGAGGGTCGAAGACATTTCTTTGAAATGCTTCCGAAACTATGAAAACTGTCATGTGACTTTCTCTCCGGGAATCAATGTCATTTCCGGCGCCAATGCCCAGGGGAAAACCAATTTGCTGGAAGCCGTTTTCATGTTGTCCGGCGGCCGGTCGTTTCGTACCCGGTTTGACCGGGAGTTGATCGGGTTCCAGCATACCCGTGCCGAAATCACAGCTTCGGTGCATTCCGGCGACCGAGATCAGACCATTTGTATCCAACTTGCCAAAGGAAGCCGGAAGCGAATCACAAGAAATGGTGTCCGGGAGACGGGGGCGGAGTTGTCCAAGACCCTGGCCGTCGTGTTGTTTTGCCCCGATGATCTCAATCTAATTAAAGAAGGGGCCGCCAGTCGCCGAAGACTCATGGATCTGGCCATCAGCCAGTTGCGGCCGGGGTACGCCGCCCTGCTTGCGGAGTATAACCGGCTGTACGAGCACAAAAGCCGTATTTTAAAGGATTGGCGCGAAAAACCTGCCCTGCTGGAATTGCTGGATACCTTTTCCGATCAGATGTGCCGTTGTTCTGCTCAAATGATTCGGTATCGTGCCGCATTTGTAAAGCGGCTGCAATCTGCAGCGGCTGTGATCCATCAGGAGTTTTCCGGTGAAAAAGAACGATTGTCGCTTGCGTATACGACGGTTTCGACGGTTCGTGATCCGTTGTCTTCGACAGCGGAACTGTACGAAGACCTTTGCCAGCACCAGGAAACGCATCGAAAAGCGGAGTTAGAAAGTGGTCAATGCCTGACCGGTGTGCACAAAGACGAAATTGTGATTGCGATCAATGATATTTTGGCACGCAGTTATGCTTCGCAGGGACAGGCACGAACCGCCGCGCTTTCGCTCAAACTGGCGGAACGGGATATCTTTCTTGATGCACTTGGAGAAGCACCTGTTTTATTGCTGGACGATGTGCTGAGTGAATTGGACAGTCGAAGACAGGCCTTTATCCTCAATCATATCGGCGGCGGGCAAACGCTGATTACTTGCTGCGAAGACCGACAGATTGTAGAGCGGACTGGTGGAACGGTCCTGTTTATCCGTGACGGCTCGGTTGTGGAGGGAGAATAGGATGTATTTACACCTTGGAAAAAATACTTTGGTTCAGATAGAGCGCATTGTCGCAATTTTTGATCTGGACAATTCCTCACAGTCTTATTTCACACGTGATTATCTCCGCCGTGCTGAGCAAAATGGTCGGGTCATCAATATCAGTGAAGATCTGCCGAAGTCTTTCGTGGTCTGTCTGGATTCGGATGGAATGCAGATTGTGTATTTGTCTCAGCTGTCTTCCGCAACTTTGCTGAAACGAAGCGAAACGATGAGCTTTGAATAGAGGATAGAACCCAAGCAGTTCTGTTTCAGGGGCGATAGACCCATTTTTAAAAATTTCGTCGTCTTCGTCGAACTCGACGAAGACGAATAAGACCCCGTCAGATTTGCACCGCAAATCTGAAAATTTGGAAGGAAGATTCAATAACGATGTCTGATAATACCGAAAAAATTACCCAAGAATACGACGCCTCAAAGATCCAGGTCCTTGAAGGATTGGAGGCTGTCCGTGTTCGTCCCGGCATGTATATCGGTTCCACATCAAGTTCCGGACTGCATCACCTCGTCTACGAGATCGTAGACAACTCCATTGACGAGGCGCTGGCCGGCTATTGTGACACCATTCATGTCATCATCAAAGAAGGAAATATTATCGAAGTCTCCGACAACGGGCGCGGAATTCCCGTAGATATACAGGAGCAAACCGGAAAATCTGCATTGGAAGTTGTCTTTACGGTCCTGCACGCGGGCGGTAAGTTTGGTGGCGGCGGATATAAGGTTTCCGGCGGTCTGCACGGCGTTGGTGCTTCTGTCGTCAATGCCCTCTCCGAATGGCTGGAGGTCGAGGTTCACAAAAACGGGACTATCTATCAAATGAAATTCTCCCGCGGGGATATTACCCAGGAAATGAAAATTATTGGCACGACGGATCGAACTGGAACCACCGTCCGGTTCAAACCTGACGCTGAGATTTTCGATACCACAGTCTACGAGTATGAAATTTTGCATACCCGTATGCGAGAACAGGCCTTTTTGAATGCAGGTCTGCATATTTCAACCGAAGATCAGCGTCCCGGACTGGAGCAGAAGGACGAAATGTGGTACGAAGGCGGGATCCGGGAATTTGCCCGCTATATCAACCAGAATAAAACGCCGCTGCACGAAGAAGTTATTTATCTCTCCGGTGAAAAGGGCGATGCCACAACTGAAATTGCCATCCAGTACAACGATGGCTACAGCGAAGCAATTGTTTCCTTTGCAAACAATATTCATACCCCGGAAGGCGGTATGCATGAAACCGGATTTAAAGCCGCGCTGACAAGAGTGCTCAATGCCTACGGTATCCAATACGGCCTGATCAAAGGCGATGATAAGGTATCTGGTGAGGACTGCCGCGAGGGTTTGACCGCCGTTATCTCCGTCAAGCTGACAGACGCACAGTTTGAGGGACAGACCAAGGCCAAGCTGGGCAATGCCCATATCCGAACCCTGGTCGACAGCGTAGTATCCAATCAGCTGGAGATCTTTTTAGAGGAACATCCCGCGATTGCCCGCACCATTCTGGACAAAGCGCTGACCGCCAACCGCGCCCGGGAGGCGGCTCGAAAGGCCAGAGAATCGGTGCGCCGGAAAACCGGATTGGAATCCGGCCAGATGCCGGATAAATTGCAGGACTGCAATGAGCGGGATCCGTCCCTCTGCGAACTCTATATCGTTGAGGGCGACTCCGCTGCGGGTTCCGCCATCCAAGGCCGTGACAGCCGGTTCCAGGCCATTTTGTCCATGTGGGGCAAGATGCTGAACGTTGAGAAGGCGCGGGCCGACAAAATCTATGGCAATGACAAACTGTATCCCATGATTGTGGCGCTCGGCGCGGGAATCGGAGAAGAATTCAATATCGAAAAGCTCCGCTATCATAAAATCATTATTATGGCCGATGCCGATGTCGACGGCGCCCACATCCGAACACTGCTTTTAACCTTCTTCTTCCGGTATATGCGGCCGCTGATTGAACACGGCTATGTTTATTCTGCCGTACCGCCGCTTTACAAACTGACCCGCGGCAAGAATGTCCGCGTGGCTTACTCCGACGAAGAACGCGACGCCGTTTCGGCCGAGATGCGGGGAGACAATCCCAATGTCAAGATAGGGATCAGCCGTTTTAAGGGTCTGGGTGAAATGGATGCCCACGAGCTGTGGGAGACCACAATGGACCCGGAACAGCGTTCTTTGCGCCGCATCACATTGGAAGATGCGCTGCGAGCCGATGAGATCTTTACCATCCTCATGGGTGAAAAAGTGGAGCCCAGAAAAGAATGGATTGAGACCAACGCCAAATATGCCGTCAATCTGGATTTCTAAGGAGGTAAGGTCATATGGGACACAACAGAAATTATAAACCGGAGGATATCGCCTTTCCCAATCAGGTGATTACCGAGTCCGAACTGGTCAATGAAATGCAGACCAGCTATATCGAATACGCCATGTCAGTCATTGTTGGCCGCGCCCTCCCTGACGTCCGCGACGGCCTGAAGCCTGTCCATCGCCGGATTCTCTATGCCATGTACGAGGACAATCTGACCGCAGACAAGCCGTTTAAAAAATCTGCAACCTGCGTCGGTGACGTGCTGGGCCGGTATCATCCGCACGGTGATGGCTCGGTATACGATGCAATGGTTCGTCTGGCGCAAGACTTTTCCATGCGCTATATGCTGGTCGACGGCCACGGCAACTTCGGTTCCGTAGATGGTGACCCACCCGCTGCCTACCGTTATACCGAGGCACGCCTGTCCAAGATTTCCAGCGAAATGCTGCGGGACCTGGACAAGGATACTGTGGACTGGGACCCCAACTTTGACGAGAGCCGCACAGAACCCCGCGTTTTGCCGGCGCGGTTCCCCAATCTCCTGGCCAACGGGTCTTCCGGTATTGCCGTTGGTATGGCCACCAATATTCCGCCGCACAACCTGCGTGAGGTCATCGGCGCCTGTATCTGTGTGCTGGACGATCCGGAAGCCACACTGGCAGACCTGATGGAGCATATCCAGGGGCCGGATTTCCCGACCCGCGGCATCATCATGGGACGCAGCGGCATCCGTGCCGCTTATGCCACCGGTCGCGGCCGTCTGATCGTCCGTGCCCGCCATGAATTTGAGGAGTTTGGCAAGGATCGTACCCGCATTATCATCACAGAACTGCCCTATCAGGTCAACAAACGGCAGCTTATTAAAAACATTGCCGACCAGGTTAAGGAAAAGCGTCTGGAGGGCATCAGCGACCTGCGCGATGAAACGGACCGCAACGGTATGCGCATGGTCATTGAGCTGAAACGCGACGCCAACCCGCAGGTGGTGCTCAACCGTCTGTTTTCCCAGACGCAGCTGCAAACCACCTTTGCCATCAATATGCTGGCGCTGGTTGACAATCAGAAACAGCCGAAGATTTTGTCTCTGCGGCATATCATTGACGAGTATCTGGCTTTCCAGGAAGAGATTATTGTCCGCCGTACAAAGTATGACCTGAAAAAGGCGCAGGAACGCGCGCATTTGCTCGAAGGCTTGCTCATTGCACAGGATAATATCGATGAAGTCATCCATATTATCCGCACGTCCTACGACGATGCAAAGGAAAACCTGATGCAGCGTTTTGGTTTGGATGACATTCAGGCACAGGCCATTTTGGATATGCGTCTGAAGGCTCTGCAGGGGCTTGATCGGGAAAAGCTCGAATCCGAATACAAGGAGCTGGAAGAGAAAATCCACTATTTTGAAAAAATCCTCTCCGACGAAGGACTGGTTCGTCAAATCCTGAAGGAAGAGCTCACCACCATCGCGGAAAAGTACGGTGATGACCGTAAGACCGAAATTCAGGAAGTGGAAGATGAAATTGACATTGAAGATCTGATTGAAGAGGAACAGTGCGTGTATACGCTGACGCAGAATGGGTACATCAAACGTACTCCGGCAACCGAATACTCGGCGCAGAAGCGCGGCGGCAAGGGGGTAAAAGCCATTACGACACGCGAAGAAGATGTCGTATCTGCCGTCTTTACGGCTTCGACGCATGACAACATCCTCTTCTTCACCTCCACCGGCCGTGTTTACCGCAAAAAGGGTTATCTGATTCCGGAGGCGGGCAGAGCTGCCAAGGGCACAAATATCATTAACCTGCTCCCAACCGAATCCGGTGAGCGCGTCAATGCCATGATCTGTGTCAATGATCTGGAGGATTCCGACAGCTACTTTGTCATGGTGACGCGAAACGGCACGGTCAAACGGTTGATCGTCTCTGCACTGAAGAACATCCGCAAGGTTGGCATCCGTGCCCTGAATCTGGATGAGGGTGACGAATTGATCAGCGTCTGCCGGACCGACGGTCAGCAGAATGTTCTGATTGCCACGCATGATGGCATGGCCATTTGCTTTGCCGAAAGCGATGTCCGCCCGATGGGCCGCGATGCGGTCGGCGTTCGCGGGATCCGCCTGCGTGACGGCGACTACTGCGTCGGCGCAGCACTGGCAGAACCGGGAACGAGATTGCTGTCCGTTACCGAAAACGGTTATGGAAAACGCACTGACATTGAGGAATACCTCCGCAGTGGCGAAGACCACGATGCACCCAAGCAGCCGCAGCGCCGCGGTGGTATGGGCTTGAAAAACTACAATGTTACGGAAAAAACCGGTAAGGTTGCAGCCGTTAAGCTGGTCACAGAGCAGGACGATGTTCTGATGATTTCCGACGACGGCACCATCATCCGTATGGCGGCGGAGACCATTGCCACCTATGGCCGCGCAACGCAGGGCGTTCGCCTGATGCGCGTCGGTGAAGGCGCAAAGGTTATTTCCGTTGAGCGGGCAGAAAAGGAAGAAAAAGCCGGAGACAGTGCGGAACCGGAGGTTGCTGTGTCTGACATTGCAACACCGGAGGCCTGATGTTGTGTTTGACGGTCTGGTTCTGATTGGAAGTATTGGACGAATTTTATAAACTGCCGCAGGCAGTTTATAAAATTCGTCGGCGCCATGCGCTTGCGCATGGCGCCGACTTTCTACGCATTTATAGGAGCTGATATGAAACAAGTTACCATTTATACCGACGGTGCCTGTTCTGGAAACCCCGGTCCCGGCGGCTGGGGTGCAATTCTGCAGTACAAAGATGTTTCCCGCGAACTTTCCGGCGGCGAAGCCTTGACGACGAACAACCGTATGGAATTGCTCGGTGTCATCCAGGCATTGACAGCGCTGAAAGAACCCTGCATCGTGGACCTGTTTACCGACTCCCGTTATATCGTCGATGCCATTAACAAAGGCTGGCTCAAAAGCTGGAAAGCCAAGGGCTGGAAACGAAAAGACGGCGCGCTGAAAAATCCGGATCTCTGGCAGGAGATCGACCGGCTGTTTGGCGTGCATACCGTAACCATGCACTGGGTCAAAGGCCATGCCGACAATGCCTTTAACAACCGCTGCGACGAATTGGCCGTTGCAGAGCGGGACAAGTTCCTGAAATAAAGAGGATTCTATGAAAGAAAAAAACTTTAACCGTTCCCAGCTGGGGTTGTTTGCGTCCTATTACCGGCCGCATTGGAAGCTGTTCCTGTTGGATATGGTCTGCGCCTTCTTTGTCACGGTCGTGGATCTCACCTTCCCGTACCTCTCCCGGCTGTCTATGGAACATTTGCTGCCACAGGGAAAGTTCCGCATCTTCTTCATTGCGATGGGGATTCTCATTGTGGCCTATATCCTGAAAACCGCACTATACTATATTATCGCTTATCTGGGACATATGCTGGGCGTTCGCATCGAAGCGGATATGCGCAGCGACGTCTTTGCCCATATCCAGAAGCAGAGCTTCAGCTTTTTTGACCAGAACCGAACCGGCAGCCTGATGGCACACATTACCACCGATCTGTTTGAAATCACAGAGCTGGCGCACCATGGCCCGGAAGACCTGGCCATGTCGGCGCTGACCTTGATCGGTGCGTTTATTGTGCTTTGTACCGTCCAATGGAAACTGGCGCTGATCCTGTTTCTGGTCATCCCCATTTTTATTCTGTTTACCGTATTCCAGCGCCGCCGGATGCGCCGTGCCAATCTGGGCGTCAAAAAGAAAACGGCAGATATCAACGCGGCAATTGAGTCCGGGATCTCCGGTATCCGTACCGCAAAAGCCTTTGCCAATGAAGACGCAGAGCGGGAAAAGTTTGAAGCCAGCAATACAGCCTTTAAAGGCTCCAAAAAGGAATATTACAAACAAATGGGCCTGTTTTTCAGCGTCATGGAATTTACTATGTCCATCATGCAGGTCATTGTTATCACGGCCGGTGGCTACTTTATTATGAAGGGCGAGATGACCTTTATCGATCTCATTACCTTCTCGCTTTATGTCACGACGTTTATCTCCCCAATCCGCAAGCTGTCCGCCTTTGTAGAACAGTTTATGCAGGGAATGGCCGGGTTTACCCGCTTCCGTGAGCTGATGCGCACCGAACCCGAAATCGTGGACGACCCTGATGCCGAAACGCTGGACAGCGTCCGCGGGGACATTGTGTTCCACGACGTATCCTTCCAGTATGAGACCGGCAAACAGGTGCTGTCTCACATCAATCTGGAAATCCATGCCGGTGCGTGTCTGGCGGTGGTTGGCCCCTCCGGCGGCGGAAAAACAACGCTGTGTCAGCTTCTCCCCCGCTTCTACGACGTTACAGACGGCAGCATCACTGTGGACGGCCATGACATCCGCCATGTCACGCAGACCTCTCTGCGGCAGAATATCGGGATCATCCAGCAGGATGTATTCCTGTTTGCCGGTACCGTGCGCGAAAACATCCGCTATGGAAAACCGGATGCCACGGACGAAGAAGTCGTTGAGGCGGCCAAGCGCGCCGAAGTGCATGAGGATATTATGGCTCTGGCCGACGGCTACGACACCTACGTCGGTGAACGCGGCGTGATGCTTTCTGGCGGACAAAAACAGCGCATCAGCATCGCGCGCGTCTTTTTGAAAAACCCGCCGGTTTTGATTATGGATGAAGCGACCTCCGCGCTGGACAGCGTGACCGAGGCAAAGATTCAAAAAGCGCTCGATGAGCTCAGTGCCGGACGCACCAGCATCATTATTGCACACCGCCTTTCCACGATCCGTAACGCGGACAAAATCATTGTCATCGAGGGCGAGCGGATTCAGGAAGAAGGTACCCATGCCGAACTGCTCGCGAAAAATGGTCTGTATGCCGGCCTGCATCGTGCCCAGGCTTTTACCGGAACCGACTGAGAGGGAAAAATATGAATCATATGAAAAAAGATATCGTTATCATTGGCGCCGGTCCCGCAGGGATTTTTACGGCTCTGGAACTGATCCGCAAAGGACAGCGCCGCGACATTCTGATCGTGGAAAAGGGACAGGCGATTGAAAACCGGCGTTGCCCAAAGCACAAAACCAAGCAGTGCATGAACTGCAAACCCTATTGCCATATCACAACCGGGTTTTCCGGCGCCGGCGCGTTTTCCGATGGTAAGCTCTCGCTGAGCTATGAGGTCGGCGGCGAACTGCCGACGTTGATCGGCGAGGATCTGGCGCAAGAACTGATCGGCTATGCCGACCAAATCTATCTGGAATTCGGTGCAGACCAGCACATCGAGGGCATCAGCGACCCGGATGCCGTCAAAGAGATCCGAACCCGCGCAATTCAGGCCGGTCTGAAACTGGTTGACTGCCCAATCCGGCACATGGGTACGGAAAAGGCGCACGACATCTATTACGGCATCGAAACTTACCTGCGCGAACAGGGCGTGGAACTGCTGTTTGGTTATGAATGCCGCGACCTGATATTGTCCGGCGACGTCTGCCTTGGCGTCCGCGTTACTGGTCCAAAAGGCGAGGAACTGGAAGTGCTGGCCGACCGCACCGTCGTTGCAACGGGCCGCCGCGGCGCAGAGTGGCTGGAAAAGATCTGCGCCGACCACAATATTGCCCATGCACCCGGCACCGTTGATATCGGCGTGCGCGTGGAAGTGCGCAACGAGATTATGGAAAAGGTCAACGACGTACTCTATGAGTCCAAGCTGATTGGCTATCCTCGCCCGTTTAAAAACAAGGTGCGTACCTTCTGCCAGAACCCCGGCGGTTTTGTCAGTCAGGAAAACTACGACAACGACCTCGCCGTCGTCAACGGGCACTCCTATAAAGACACCAAATCCAATAACACAAATCTGGCGATTCTCTGCTCTCATAACTTCAATTATCCGTTTAATCAGCCGATCGCCTATGCACAGAAGATCGGTGAGCTGACCAATATGCTCGGCGCCGGAAAAATTCTGGTGCAGCGGTTCGGTGATATCCTGGATGGTAAGCGTACCTGGCAAAAGGAACTGAGCCAGTCCAACCTGCGCCCTTCCCTGCCCGACGCCGTTGCCGGCGATATCACGGCGGCAATGCCCTACCGTGCCATGACCAATATCATCAACTTTATTCAGGCTATGGATCACGTCGTTCCCGGCTTTGCTTCACAGGAAACCCTGCTGTACTCCCCAGAACTGAAGTTTTACAGCAACCGCGTGGTGATGGATGAAAATCTGGATACCAATATCCGCGGCCTGCACTGTCTGGGTGACTCCAGTGGCTGGACCCGCGGCCTGATGATGGCCTCCGTTATGGGTGTCTTGATGGCGCGCAAGATTGTAGAAAAAGACGGCTAGAAATAAAAATGGAAAACCCCCTCTTTATATAAAGAGGGGGTTTTGTTTTCCACTAAGAATCTTCTTCCATATCGGAGTTTATCAAATCAAGGATATAGGAATTTAAGCTTTTACCCAACGATTTTGCACGTTCCTGAATCAGACTCTTTTGCCCTTTTGGAACACGAACAACAAAGGTTTCTACCTTTTCTTTAAGATACCGATCTTTACTTTCTTGGTAATTAGCAGACATAAAACCTCCGTTTCTGATATCAGAAACGCTGTGATATAGCCGAAATAAAATAAGATAGACTATCAATTTAAAGAATACTATTTACAGCATATCACAGATTGGAAAAAGAAGAAAGGGTGAAGTGCACCCAAATAGGAATTTCGAGATTCAAAAAACAAAATCAAACCCACCACAGTGGGTTTGATTTTGAAGAGAGGAAAAATATCGTGGACGTTAAAAAACGAATGATAGAACTGATGCAGGAACGCGGTTGGACAGAAGCGCGTCTTGCAAGAAACAGCGGGTTGCCGCCCTCAACAGTTTCCAAAATCCTGCATCACAATACAATGCCGAGATTGAAAACGCTGGAAAGCATTTGTACCGGACTGGGCATTTCCATGTCCCAGTTTTTTCAGGAAAAGGACAGCGATGTGATGATCCCAAACCGTGAACAGGCGGCATTGCTGGATACGTGGACAGAACTTTCAAAGAACCAGAGAGCGGCGTTGTTGGAGTTGATGCAGGCAATTGCAAAACAAAAACGGCAGGCCGCCGTTCTTCTGAAAGAAACCGAAGGGTGAAGGAAAAATAGAATTTTCTATCATTTTCATAAAAATGGAGGTTCCCTTTTCCCCTGTGAAATGGTATGATATTCTCAACTGTACCATTTTGTACAAAATCCATTCGGAGGCAGATATATGAAAATTTATTCTAATGTTAAAGCGCTGATCGGCAATACCCCGCTGGTTCGTATGGAGCATTTCGCACACGGCTATGACTTTGAGGGCCGTCTCTACGGCAAGCTGGACTATACCAACCCCGGCGGCACGCATGAAGCCCGCGCCATCATCAGCATGGTCGAGGCCGCCAAGGCAAACGGCACCCTGTTCGGCCACGGTATGTTGATCCAGGTCAGCGACGGTACCACCGGCATCGGTCTCGGTATCGCCGGCTCCCAGCTGGGTTACCGCGCACACGTTGTCATGCCTGACAATGTTCCCAAGGAACGCCAGAAGATCATCCGCGCTTACGGTGCAAGAGTTGTTTTGACCCCCGCCGCCGAGGGGATGGAAGGCGCTTTGCGCAAGGCGCAGGAGATGAGCACCCGTCACGACGGTAGCATCATTCTGGATCCGTTCACCGATCCTGCAAACCCTGATGCACACTACAGAACCACCGGCCCAGAACTCTGGAACGATGCAGAGGGCGATATCAGCATCTTCGTCTGCCCGGTCTACACCGGCGGTACCATTACGGGCGTTGGCCGCTACCTGAAGGAAAAAAATCCTGACATCAAAATTGTTGCGGTGGAACCCAAGAGTTCCGCGGTGCTCTCCGGCGGCAAGGCTGGCGCGCACAAGATCCCCGGTATCGGTGCAGGCTTTATCCCCGAAGTGCTGGATACCACGATCTATGATGAAGTCATGGCAGTTACAGACGTCGAAGCAAAGCTGTTCATGCGCGAAGTGGCAAAGAGCGAAGCCATGGTGGTTGGTCCGGCTTCCGGCGCTGTGATGTGCGCTGCGGCCAAGCTCTGCGGCCGTGAGTCTACGCTGCGGGCAGGAAACGATGAGAAGTCGATTGTTGTATACCTTCCCGATGCCGGCGAACGCTATCTGAGCATGATTGACTGAGAGACGATCAATATTTAATAATCAAAAACCCCCTTTGTTTTGAAACAAAGGGGGTTTTTGATTTGGAATTTGAAAAAGGATTGCGAAGATAGAAAAATGGCGCGACAGATTCGTCGCGCCATTTACGAACCAGATTACAGGTTGGTTAACCCATTGCGTTTATCTTAGAAGCCATGCTGGACTTTTTGCGCGCAGCATTGTTCTTATGAAGCAGACCCTTGGTTACTGCACGGTCAACGGTCTTAACAGCAACTTTATAGGCACCGACGGCTGTTTCACGGTTGCCCTCTGCTATTGCAGCGTCAAACTTCTTCAGAGTGGACTTCAATATAGACCTCTCAGCTTTATTCTTTGCATTTCTAGCCTTTGCGAGCTGATCTCTCTTAGCGGCAGACTTAATGTTGGGCATTTTTCAATCGCCACCTCCTCCTATAAGTATTTCGCCGCGAATATCGCAATATTCGCAATTCACGGAACACTATTGTAGCATCCGCTTGGACAAAAATCAAGAGGTTTCCGCAGAAAAAAGAAACAATTTCCGCAGAACTTTGCATAGATTTCCTGCCAGATCAGACACTACTTTTGCATGAGGCGTGTTTCCAGAGCGGTTTTGTGTGGATCTGACGGACCTGTGAAACGCGCCGACAGATGAAAAGGAAAGGAGTCCATACAATGAAAGCAGGAATTCGGACGGATCTGGCGATGGAAGCGCGGGAACTCTGGCGGGAGGGCCGCGAAGCGGCGGAAGAGATTCCGGGCGTGACCTTTGACGAGGAACAGCGCGATGGGATTCGGTTGACCCGAGTGGAAATCCGGAGCGAGGAAGGTGTGCGGGAGCTGGGAAAGCCGCAGGGCGTTTATGTCACGCTGGAGATTGAGAGTATGCTGCGCCGGGAGGAAGATGCCTTTGAAAGCGCGGTTTCTCTTCTGGCGGAACAGCTGCGCGGCTGTCTGGAGTTGAAAGAGGAAACAAAGATACTGGTTGCAGGGCTCGGCAACCGTGCGGTAACGCCCGATGCCATTGGGCCGGAAGCAGCGGATCAGGTCATTGTGACCCGACATCTGAAGACGCAGATCCCACAGGCGTTTACCGGATTCCGGAACGTCTCGGTTCTGCGAACCGGCGTGATGGGAACAACCGGGATCGAGAGTGCAGAGGTCATCGGTGCGATCTGTGAGACATTACAGCCGGACTGCATCATCGCGCTGGATGCACTGGCATCGCGGGAGACGCGGCGGCTGTGCCGGACGGTACAGTTGACAGATACGGGAATTGTCCCTGGCTCTGGCGTGGGAAACAGCCGGGTGGCGCTCAACCGGGAGACGCTGGGCGTGCCGGTCATCGCCATTGGGGTGCCCACGGTCGTGGACGCCGGATCTCTCGCAGCGGCGCTCACGGGAAAGACGCCGGACAATGATTTGCCTGAGTCCGCTATGATTGTGACGCCCCGCGAGATCGACCAGCGGGTAAAAGAGATTTCCCGTTTGATCGGATATGGCGTCAACATGGCGCTGCACGAGGAGTTAACCATCCACGATATTGATCTGTTTGTGTGCTGACCAAACCGTCTGCCCATTTGACATCTCTTGTGTCAAATGGGCAGAAATCATAGGCAAAGCATTGAAATGCTGGGAAATCCTTGATATAATACTATGCAATTTGAATGCAAAGTTTCTGAGATAGATACTGCGATTAGGAGAGAAACAATCATGCTTGATATGAAACTGATCAGAGAAAATCCGGAAGACGTCAAAACCCGTCTGAAGGGCAAAGAGGTGGACTGCGATGCTGCCATCGACCGCATCCTAGAGCTGGACGGTATGCGCCGCGATCTCATTGCCAAGACCGAATCTGCCAAAAGCGAACAGAATAAGGTTTCCAAACAGATTCCGGCGATGAAGAAGGCTGGACAGGATACAGCGCCTGTTTTTGCCCATATGAACGAGCTGAAAGAAACCATCAAGGGCTATGATGCTGCTCTGCGTGACGTAGAAACCGAGTACAGAATACTAATGCTTGGTCTGCCCAACCTACCGGATCCCGATCTTGCATTCGGCGGCAAGGAGAACAACGAACCCCTGCGCTACTACGGCGAACAGCATACCTTTGATTTTGAACCCAAACACCATGTGGATTTGTGTACCGATCTCGGTCTCATCGACTATGAGCGCGGCGCAAAGATTGCCGGCAGCGGGTTCTGGATTTACAAGGGCATGGGCGCCCGTCTGGAATGGGCACTGCTGAACTACTTTATGGACTGCCATCTGGCAGACGGCTATGAGATGGTTCTGCTGCCCCATATGCTGGAGTACGCCTGCGGCGAAACCGCGGGTCAGTTCCCCAAGTTTGCAGACGAGGTCTATAAGATCGAAAATCCCACCGACGACCGGATGCACTTTATGCTGCCCACCGCAGAGACGGCGCTGGCTTCCCTGCACCGCGATGAGATTTTGACCGAGGCCGACCTGCCCCGCAAGTATTTTGCCTATACGCCCTGCTTCCGTCGCGAAGCCGGCAGCCATCGCGCAGACGAGCGCGGCATGGTGCGTGGGCATCAGTTCAATAAGATTGAAATGTTTCAGTACACGAAGCCGGAGGACTCCGACGCCGCATTTGACGAACTGGTTGGCAAAGCAGAACGTCTGGTCTCTGACCTGGGCTTCCACTTCCGTACGGTCAAGCTGGCGGCCGGCGACTGCTCTGCTTCTATGGCTCGTACCTATGACATCGAGATTCAGATTCCCTCGATGAACGGTTATAAAGAGGTTTCCTCGGTTTCCAATGCCAGAGATTACCAGGCACGCCGCGGCAACATCCGGTTCCGTCGCGACGGCAGCAAGAAAACCGAGTTTGTCCATACATTGAACGGTTCAGGTCTGGCAACCAGCCGCATCCTCCCTGCGCTTGTCGAGCAGAATCAGCAGAAAGACGGCAGCGTTGTAGTTCCTGAAGTTCTGCGCAAGTATCTGGGTGGGCTGGAAGTGATCAGCAAGTAACATTGTCCGATATCTGAGAGATAGAGAAAGGAGCAAACAGATATGGCAGAGAAAAAAGGCTTTTTTGCCGAATTCAGAGAATTCGCGACGAAGGGTAACGTCATGGATCTGGCAGTTGGTGTCATCATCGGCGGTGCGTTTGGTACCATTACCACTTCCCTGGTCAACGATGTTGTAATGCCGGTTGTCAGTATGTTCTTGGGTGGTATCAATTTTTCCGACTGGAAGATTACCCTTCCTCAGTTGTTCGGTAAGGCTGCTGCGGATGCGGCGCCCATTACCCTGAATTATGGTACCTTTATCAGTACGGTTATTAATTTTCTGATTCTTGCATTGGTTGTGTTCTGCATTGTCAAGGCCATGAATAGAGCGCGTACCCTTGCAGAAGAACGAATGAAGAAGGATGAGCCGTTTGTAGAAGTACCCGAAGAGGAACCGGCACCAACAACAGAGCAGCTGCTTGCAGAGATCCTGGAAGAAATGAAGAAAAAATAATAGCTGTAGAAGCTGTTTATTTCAATCATCCCGCTTTCTTAAGAAAGCGGGATGATTTTTTATTGTATAAAATCAAGAGAAAGTGGAGAAAACAAGATTGCACTCCCCTGTTTCCGTTTATCATGAAAATAACTAATTGTAATCAAAAATAAAAAAGTGAAATGGTAGATACTTTTCCACAATGACGGTAGAAACTGTCGAAAATACTGGTTAATGAAGGAAAAATTTCAAATTGTCCGTTCCGTAGACTTGATATTACAATTCGTAATCAGACAGAAAGAAAACCGGGAAAAAGATCAAAACCAGCAGCGTCAAACACGGATAGCCGTGAAAGAACATAAAATAGAAGGTTTTTCCTTGCAAAAACGTGTAGAAAGCAAATTTTTAAAAAATTTCGTCGCTCCGCGAAAAATACCATTTTTCGCGGAGCGCAACGGGTATAATTGAAACATATCCATACGACAGACAGCATATTCCACAAAATCTGTCGAATTATACCATGAAAAAAGTCCAAAAAATTAACGCCATCCCCTTGACGCAGATACTATTTTATGCTATTCTATAGTAGCTTCCAATAGGAGGCACAATAACGCGGAGTGGAGCAGTCGGTAGCTCGTCGGGCTCATAACCCGAAGGTCGTAGGTTCAAGTCCTGCCTCCGCAACCACATTGTGCGACCAAAAAAGATGTCGCACCGGAAAACCCCGAAGCCGCAACGGTTTCGGGGTTTTTTCGCGTCCATTTTTGACTGCACGAAAAAAAGATATCTCCCCGC
>JBMNQH010000019.1:0-28152 GCA_050944035.1 Oscillospiraceae bacterium
CACAAACGTCCTGCTTGCACCGATATGCGACAAAAAACCGACTGAAGTCAGGAATGATCCTTGCCTCAGCCGGTTTTTTATAAACTGTCCTTTAGGACACCTCGCAAAGGAAGGCTTCCTTTTTTCGTTTGGGTTTATTGCGGCGCTTTGGGAGAGCCGTTCGCGATCATATCCGCAAGCATCGCGTAGAGCTTGTCCGGTTCGATCGGCTTGAACAAATGGGCGTTCATCCCGGCAGCCATCGTTTGCCGGATATCCTCGTCAAAGACGTTCGCCGTCATGGCGATGATCGGGATCGTCTTCGCGTCCGGCCGGTCAAGCGCCCGGATCGCCTTGGTCGCGCTCAAGCCGTCCATCACCGGCATGCGCATATCCATCAGGATCGCGTCGTAATACCCGGCGGGCTTTTCCGCGAACATATCGACGGCCTGCTGACCGTTTTGAGCGCGTTCGGCGCTCATCCCCTCAAGCTCGAGCAGATCGGCAAGGATCTCGGCGTTGGTCTCGACGTCCTCCGCCGTGAGTATCCGGCGTCCCTCCAGCGCGTTTTCTCTTTCCGCAATGGGCGCGGCGACGGTGAAGACGCGGTCGGACCGGCCGAGCCGTACCATCACGGTGAAGGTCGTTCCCACGCCCTTTTCGCTGTCGACGGTGATCTGACCGTTCATCATATCCACGAAATTTTTCGTGATCGCCATGCCCAGACCGCTGCCGCCGTATTGGTTGGTCGTCGTGGCGTCTTCCTGCGAAAACGCTTCGAACAGCTTGGGCAAAAATTCCTTGTCCATACCAATGCCGGTGTCGATCATATCAAACCGCAGGAGACAGCCGTCCTCATCCATGGCCAGCGGCCTGGCCCGCAGCGTCACGGTGCCGGGCGCCTCGGTAAATTTGACCGCGTTGCCGAGGATGTTGATCAGCACCTGCTTGAGCTTCATATCGTCCCCGACGTAGTAATCCCGGATATCCGGCGAAACGTCACAAACGAACGTCAGCCCTTTGTCCGCGCACTGGCCGTTGATGATGACGTGGACCTGCTCGATGAATTCCCGGAAGGAAAACTCTTCGTTTTTCAACACCATCCGTCCCGACTCGATCCTCGACATATCGAGGATATCGTTGATCAGCCCGAGCAGGTGCTTCGCGCTGGCGCCGATCTTTTCGAGCTGGTCGCGGGTTTTCGGGGGCAGGTCCGGGTCGCGCAGTGCAATGTTGTCCAGTCCGATGATCGCGTTCATCGGCGTGCGGATCTCGTGGCTCATGTTGGAAAGAAAGCTGGTCTTGGCGCGGCTGTTTTCTTCCGCCAGCGCCTTTTCGATCTCGGTTTCCCGCTCGCGTTTCTGGATCTTGGAGTAGATGCGGAACAAAATGACGAGCGACAATACGATCAGCGCGACCTGAATGACCGTTGCCGCCGCCAAAGACCGGTCGATCCCGTTCAAAACGTCGTACAAATACGCGTATGCCGGGCGTGTGGCGCCGCTGACGACGTCCACGCCAGCCTCGGCGAGTTTTTCGGAATAATACGACTGAATGGGCGCCACGCTGTTTTCAACCGCCGCGGTCGTGGATTGGCGCATCCACACGCTGGAAGTGAAAATGATCAGTCCCAGCAAAACAATCCACGCGACGGTTGACCGGCCCAGACGGTGCTGATCGTCCTTTTTGAGCAAATACCAAAACACGAGGAATCCAAGAATACCCCACGCCGCGAGGATCAGGTAGGACTCGGTGGCAAGCGTTTTGACCGACGTGATGTTGGGGATCAAAAATTCCAGCGCAAACAAAAGCGACAGGATCAGCCCCACGACGCCGGTGACCACATACCGTTTATCCCCGGCCCGGCGGGCGACGCGAAGGGTGGACGCCGACGTGAAGGCAAACGCGATGGTCGCGCCGACAGTCGTCACGTCCACGATCCAGCTGATCGCCGTTCTCCCGAAAAACGGCAGGATGGACGACATACCGAAAATCAGCCACAAGGCGGTTTTCGGAACGTTGTTTTTATCCAGCTTCCCGATTCTTTCGGGAAGAAGCCGGTCCATGGACATCGAGCGCAGCAGGCGGCTGAGGGCGACGTAATTGCCGATGATCCCGGTAAAAATCGCGCAGACCGCGGCAACGCCGAGCACCGCCCTGCCCATATTGCCAAGCGCCGATTGCGCGGCAAAAAAGGCCGGCTGGTTTTTTACACCCGCGTACCGGTCGAGATTCGCCAGATAATCCACCCACGAGGCGCATTCCTCCGGCAGCGCCGTGACCGACAAAACGGCCAGACAGATATACGCGATCGCCGCCGCCGCGAGGGCGAGCGCCATGATCAAAAACGACCGCTTTAGCCGGAATTTGGCTTCACCCGACGAGTGGGAGATGGATTCAAAGCCCACAAACGCCCACGGCGCCAGAGCGAAAATGATAAACGTGCCGCCGAACGCGTCGTGATCCGGCGAAAAATCCGGAGCGACGGCAGCGGTCCCGTTGTGGAAGGCGCCGACAAAGCAAGTGATCGCGCCCGCCAGCAGCAGGATCGCCATCACGATCTGGGCGCGGGCGGCAAGGCTTCGGCGCATACACACGAGAGCGCCGATCAAAAACGAGCCGACGACGACCAGTATTTCTCCCAGATAAATGTGGAATCCCGCGATCTCATAATGAAAGCCGAACTGGAACGCACCGCCGAAAAGAGTCCGGAAAATCAAAGGCAGCGCCGTCCCGTTCGCCCATATGATCGCGACGTAGGTCAACAGCAAGAACCACGCGCTGAGAAACCCGTGGTCGTACCCGAAGCACCGTTTGGTATAGGTATACGCGCCGCCGCCGCCGGGAAACCGGTTGATGAGATAGTGATAGTTGCGGGCGATGACGAGCATGACCAGCGCACCCAGCGCGATGCCGATCGCCGTGCCCAGCGGACCGGCAATAGGCAAAAACGTCGTTCCGGGCATGACGAACGCGCCCCAGCCGACGCTGCACCCGAAGGCGAGCGCCCACGCGCCGAGAGCGGACAAATACGGCGAGGGGCTTTTGAAAGCGCTATGCGATTGGTGATTCATACGATCCTTCTCTCCACCGGGGCGTTATTGCCCGGCTTGTTCATATTGGCGGACCCCGTCAACGGCTTTTTGATACAGCGCTTCGATCTGCGCTACCTTTTCCGCGACCTCGTCGTCGGTCATACGGCGGGGATTTCCGGGCCGGTATTCCTCGGCGATCTCAGACGCGATCTGTGCGAGCTTCACCAATCCGAGATTGCCGCACACCCCTTTGATCGCGTGGGCGCTTTCAAACAAGCGCGTGGCGTCCATCGTTTTCGCCGCGTCGAACAGGTCAAAAAAAACGGCGTTGCCGGGCAGGCGGCGGATGTGCTTGTCGATCAGTTTTTCGACCCGCAGCACACTTTGCGCCCGTTCATAATCCCCGTCGATCGCGGCATACAATTGCTCAAGCGTCATGATGGTCATTCCTTTCGATTTGCATTTCGTTTTCGATCAGTTTTTCAAACTCCTGCGCCGGGACGGGACGGGAGAAATAGTACCCCTGGACAAGATCGCAGCCGCCCTCCCGCAGGAGAGCAAGCTGTCCTTGCGTTTCGACCCCTTCGGCGACGACCGGCACGCCGAGATACCGCGCGATATCCAGCACCAGCGACACCAGTTTGCGGTCGGTTTCGCTCGTTTCGATGTTGCGGATGAATTTCATATCCATTTTCAGCACGTCGATCGGCATGGACGAAAGCATGTTCAACGAGGAGTAGCCGGATCCGAAATCGTCCATTTCGATCTCGAAGCCAAGCTCGCGCAGGCGGGACACCACGTCCAGCAGCTGTTTGGCGTTTTCGGTGTACGCGGATTCGGTGACCTCCAGCTTGATGCATGTATAATCCAGTCCATTGTCCCCGATCAGGCGCTTGAGACGATCGATCAGGGTGGCGTCAAACACGTCCGAGCGCGACAGATTGACCGATACCGGCAGGAAAAAGCCGTACCGTTCCTTCCATTCGGCGATCTGCCGCGCCGCTTCGCTCCACACGAAGCCGTCCACGACGTGGATCAGCCCGTTGCCTTCAAAAAGCGGCACGAACTCACCCGGGGAGATCATCCCCAGCTCGGGATGGCTCCACCGGATCAGCGCCTCGGCGCTGCTGAGCTTCGGCGGATCACACTGGATGTTGTATTTCGGCTGATAATACACCTGGAACTGCCGCTCGTCCACCGCGGCGCGCAGATCGTTGAGCAGCCGTTGATGAAGAAGCTCACGGCCGCGCATATCGTCGTCGTAAACGACAAGCGCGCTTTTGTAGTCTCCGCGCGCTTTGCCGCAGGCCGCTCTCGCGTGATCGAACATCAAAACCGGCTCCGCGCCCTCTTCCCACGGCTTCACACCCATCCGCAGATGGATGTTCACGCTGGAGGAAATGGCATCCAGCATTTTCTGAAACCCGGCCAAAACGGCGGTGTAATCCTCCCGGTGCAGGCAATAGATTTCAAAGCGATCGGCCTCGATCCGTCCGGCGATGCCCTCCGTATCCGACAAAAAGGAGCGGATTTCCTCCCCGAGCCGTTTGAGCACACCGTCGCCGAATTCCCTCCCGTTCAGCGCGTTGATCAGGTGGAATTGCTCGATATTCAGCGTGACGGCGTCAAAACGCAGCTCGGGATGATAGACGAACAGACGGTTGGCGTATTCATAAAAGAAGTTGCGGCTGTACAGCTGTGAAAGCGGATCGTGCTCCGCCGAGGAGATCAGCTGCCGTCCTTCGCACAGCTCGATGATCCGCGCGACCCGCGCGAGAATGATCTCGTGAACGTCAAAGGGCTTGGTGATAAAATCCGCCGCGCCCATTTGCAGCGCTTTCAGCTCCGCCGATTTTTCCGCGGTGAGCACGATGACGGGGATGGCTTTCATCCGCTCGTCGGCTTTCATCCGCTCCAGCGCCTCAAAGCCGTTCATTACCGGCATCATGAGATCAAGCATCACCAGAGAAATATCGTAATCGTACCTTTCGATCTGCGAAAGCGCCTGCGCACCGTCAGCCGCGCAGACCACCTCGTAATGATCCTCCAAAATGACCTCCAGCGCGTCGCGGTTGATCTCCTGATCGTCCACCACCAGCACACGCCGCGCCTTTTGTATGTTCTTAGACCGCATCATAACGCCTTTTCTCCTTTGCCGCTATGGTTCTTGATGTATTTTTTCAACGTCGCGTACATCTTTTCGGAATCCGTCGGTTTGGACAGGTGGGCGTTCATCCCGGCGCCCAGCGATTCCTTGACGTCACTCTCAAACGCGTTCGCCGTCAAGGCGATGATCGGTATATCGGCCGCGTCCGCTTTTTTCGAGCGGCGAATCTCTTTGGCGGCGGTGATGCCGTCCATCACCGGCATACGCAGATCCATCAGAATGGCGTCATAGTAACCCGGATCCCGGGCAACGAACATATCCAAAGCGATTTTGCCGTTTTCCGCGTGCTCGCTTTGCGCGCCCTCCAGCTCCAGCAGATCCGCGACGATCTCGGCGTTTTCCGGAACGTCCTCCACGATCAGGATCCGTTTTCCCTCCAACGAGGCTGCCGGCTCCTCTTCTTTTTCCCGCGGCAAGGGCGCCGTTTCCATAGGGATGGCGACGGTAAAGACGCTGCCGACGCCTTTTTCACTTTCTACGCGGATCGTTCCCCCCAGAAAATCCACGATCCGTTTGGTTACGGCCAGCCCGAGTCCGCTGCCGCCGTGGCTGCTCGTCGTGCTGGTATCCTCCTTGGCGAAGAGATCAAAAATCCGGGAGAGAAATTCCGGGTCGATCCCGGTTCCGCTGTCCTCAACAGCGAAAACCAGCGCTTTGCTCCCGTCCCGCGCGTCATTCTGCCGCACCTTTAGCACCACCTGCCCGGGTGCGTCGGTGTATTTGACCGCGTTGTCCAGCAGCGTGAGCAGTATCTGCTTGAGACGCATATCGTCGCCGATCCATCCCTCACATACGCCCGGCGCGATATCGCGCCGGTAGTCGAGCCCCTTTTCCGCGCAACGGTCGTTGGTGATGGCGCTGACTTGACCAATGAGATCCAAAAGCGAGAACGCATCTTTTTTGATGAGAAACTCGCCGGTCTCCAGGCTGTTGAGATCCAGGATGTTGTTGACGATCCCCAGCAGCTGCTGTGCGCTTTGATTGATCTTTTCCGTACGACTCCTCGTCTCGTCCGAAAGAGACGGATCGTTCAAAGACAGAGTGTTCAACCCGAGAATCACGTTCAGCGGGGTACGCATTTCATGGCTGATGCCGGAAAGAAACACGGTTTTGGCGCGGTTGCTTTCCTTTGCCGCCATCAGCTGAGCCTCCAGCCGCTCGTTTTCGAGGATCCGCTTGGCGATACGGTCCAGCAACAGATACATAACGAAAACGAAAACGCTTCCGCCGAACAGAATGCCCGAAATGATGAAATCCGGCTTGCCGAAAATCCCGACGGCCAAATAGCCCGCGAGAAAGAACGCAAGCAGAATAATGGGGATATATAAAATCTTGTTTTCCCGCGTCCATCCGCCCTGTGATTTCATCATTCGGGCAAAGCGGATAAACCCGATAATGTTGTATATCATCAGGGCGCTGCCCAAATAAATCAATCCGTAAATCACGAACTCCATATAAAAATCCTCTCGCCTGTTTTTGCTTTTGCCTTCTCGTCTTTCTTTCATTATACACATATATTGGAATCGGTCAAGACGGGTTTTTGCCGAAAATGTAAAATATATAAAAAATACAGACGGCGCCTTGCGGCACCGTCTGTGTTTCTGGCTATGGGGTACGAAAAAGATGGATTTGCGATTTTGTCGGATGGATTCGAACTCGCGGTCGGATGCTTTGCGGAGCGATGCATCCGATTCTGTTCTCTTTTCTCTCTTATCTCTTCACTGGAAAAAGTCGCGGAGAAGAACGGAAAGAAGAGTGAAAAGTGAAAAGAGAAGAGTGAAGAGTACAAAAAGAAAAAGCCGCTGACGCGACTTTTTCTTTTTGGTGGAGACGGAGGGATTCGAGTCCGGTGAAGTCCTTGAATCATATCGATGGAAAGCGTTCCATACAGGCCTTGCAGTTTTATTTCGCGGATGTATATTGCAGCTTTTCAGTGTAAGATTTAGATTCAGCCCATTCGTTCGTCATCTGTCTGCTGTCGCCCATTCTTTCTTCATTTATGATGCGTGAGATCGGCGCTTTTGCGTCTGCTGCGCGTTTCGGTTTTCCGGGCGGATCAAAGGTGTACCGACCAGCCGGAGTCGATCTTTTCATGCACTTTCTTGAGCGTTTCGACGTCGAGCTTCGGCCAATCGTTCACCTTTTGCGCCTTGTCGGTGATAAGATGCGCCTTTTCCGCGCAGAGCGCCATCGGCGTGTCCGCGAGAGAATCAGAATAAAAGTTCTCGATCTCCGGGAAGCCCTGGTCGAAGATATACGCCGCTTTTTCCCGCGCGTACATCAGGTTGTCGACGAATGCGCCGACCTCCCGGTCGTAGTCGGACGCCATACAGTTCACGCCGAGCCGTTTGGCGATCGGCTCGATGATGCACTTCGGAGAGGCGCTGATGATGAGATCGTCGGGCTTTTTCTGGGCGAGATACCAGGCGGAGACGCGTTTTTCGTGCTTGTCCCAGAATTTTTCGATCTGTTCGTCGAAATCGTCGACCTTGCAGAGAAAACTGAAAAACGTGCGTTCCATCACATAGCGCGGCACCTTGCCGAGCTTGTGCCCGATCATACTTTTGAGGGCCTTCGGGAAAAACGTGAACCACAAAGAGGGGTGTCTGTTCATGCACCAAAGCGCAAAACTGATGGCGCAATCCGGGTAATAGATCGTGCCGTCAAAATCATATACGTTCATATTCTTACCTTCAGCCAAACGCTTCTCACTTAACGTCGAACACGGCGTCGAGCCCGGTGATGTTCAGGACCTCTTTGAAGCTCGGACCGACGTTAAACAGTTCCATCGCGCCGTTTTTCGCCTTCATGCTCTTGTAAGTGTTGAGCAGGACGCGAAGACCCGCGGACGAAACGAAGTCGCACCCCGCGAAATCGAGAGACAGAGCGTCTGTCTCCGGGATGCTCTTATCGAGCAGGTCTTTGAGTTCGGGCGCGGTCGTCGTGTTGAGTTCTCCCTCCAGAGCCACCACGAGGGCGGAGCCTTCTTTTTTTGTCGTCAGATTCAGTGCCATTTTGTCATTCCTCCTGTTAATTGATCTGAAGCATCATATACAATACGGATCGCGTTTGCCGCCGGACGTCAACCGTTCAGGCGTCTGAAGTTTTCGGCGTTGGATCTGTAAAGATTTTTGAATACTATATAGTTGCGCTCGTAGATCTCTTTGTTCCCCGGATCGGGATAATATGTATGAGCGGCTTTCACAAGGCGGCGGGACGCGGATTTTACGTCATCTCCTGTCAGCCCGGCGGCGACGACGATCGCGCATCCCATGGCGCCGACCTCTTGGGCGTTATCGACCGTCTCTATCGTTCTGCCGGTGATATCCGCGAGCATTTGGCTTATTACGGGCGACAGCGACCCGCCGCCAACAAAGCGGATCACTTCGGAGGTTTTCACCTTTTTCGCCTCGCATTCAAGCAGCCAGCGCAGATGGAAGCAGATGCCCTCCAAGACGGCGCGGATCATATCCCGTTTGCCGGTGTCGATCTTTATATTGAAGAACATCCCCGCGGCGTTTGCATCCTCGAACGGACAGCGGTTGCCGTGGAGCCACGGGGTAAAGATCACTCCGTTCGCCCCGGGCGGAACCTTGCTTACCTCGGCAGACATAAAGTCGTACAGGCTGGTGAACTCGCTCTCAAAATCGTCCGTGACCTCGGTTTTCTCAAGGTAAATACTGATCTCGTCAAGCGCGAGGTGATTTTTGACCCATTCGTAGCACTTCCCTGCCGTTTCCAATTCGGCGTAATAGTTGAAGTACCCACGGTTTGCCGACAGCACGCCGGTGATCATGGCGTTGATATCGACCGTCTGGTAATCGAGACAGGTCGATACCCAGCCGGAGGTCCCGACGTAGATATGCGTGTCGCCCGGCTCAACGCACCCCGCGCCGATGTTGACGAAGGTCGTGTCGCCGCCTCCGCCGAAAACGGGGGTGCCCTCCTTCAGCCCGAGGTCGTGCGCCGCGTCGGCGGTCAAGCCGCCGACGCGATCGGTACAGTCGATGATCGGCGGCATGTGCTCTGGTTTGACCTTGTACATTTTCAAAAGGCCCTTGTTCCACCCCTCCTTGCACTTGCGGGTATCGTAGAGGAAGGTGGCAAAAGCGGTGTCCGCCGTCCTTATGATCTTCCCGGTACAGCGGGAGACAAGATAGTCGCTCACGTCAAGCCATTTATCGACACGAGCGAATATCTCCGGCTCGTTGTTTTCGACCCACTTGTATTTCCATACCGGGTCCTTCGCGCTGGTCGATCCGGCGTAGTTGACCCGCAGATTGCGCAGGAGCTTGTAAAGGCTGCAGCCCGAGACCTTGACGATCCCCTTTCCCATGCAGTTGCGGTATTCGTTCACGCCGCGGCTGTCCATATAGCACATCGCAGGACGGAGCGCTTTCCCGTTTTTGTCAACGAGAACGACGCCCTGCATCTGCGCGCAGAATGCCAACCCCGAAACCTCTTCCGGCTTTATATCAGTTTTATCAAAAAGTTCTTTTGTCGTTTTGCAGATCGCCTGCCACCATTCGTCGGTGTCCTGCTCGGCGCCGCCGTTATCAAGAATGCGGAGCGCATAGGAAGCGTTCGACGCCGCCGCGAGGGTGATCCTGTCGCCCACGTCAAAGAGGCAGGTCTTCAAGCTGCTTGTCCCGAAATCGTAAATTATGATATACATTATAACGTCTCCGCGGCCTTTTCTTCACGACGGAACCGTATCATATTCCGGTTGTAGCCGGTGGTCACAAGATATGCCTTTTCCTTCTGTGATTCCATCAATCCGCTGAGTATCATGCTGCTGAGCCCTTCGATATGAAGATCGGGGTCCGTGATGTCGAACAGCTTTCCCGAATCCCGTTCAATGATGAGAACGGAGCCCTCCTCAAAGAACAGGGAAAACTCGATCAGGATCGGCATTTTTACACGGCTGTTCTGCTCCATAACGGTAAGCCCGATCTCCTCCGCAAAGAGCTGTGCGCGCACCGCTTCCTCCTTGCTGTACCCGCGGGACAGCATAGCGTCCCTAACCTGCTCCGACAGCTTGCCGGCGCTTTCGGCAGTCAGCCGGTCGTCCATAACGACGATATCGGAATCCATATCCTTCAAAATGAAGGGAAAATTCTCCTTTCCGAATCGCAGATACACGAACAAAAAGGCGCAGATAAGCGTCAGTATCGGAGCGATCACGAAGCCCGCCCACATACCGTTTATCCCGAAAATAAGGGAGCCGAGGATCGGTAAGAGAACGTATAATAAACCGTTCTGCAGGCACGCGATGCAGGTAGCCATGCCGATGCGGTCTATCAGCATATAGTAAGAAGTCGTAAGTGACACCGTACTGCAGAATATGAATCCGAGAGATACGATCCGAATGGCTGTCATCGCCGCGGAAAGCGAAGCTCCTTCGGTGACTCCGAACAAACCGCAGAACTGTTTTGCAAAGATCATAATGAGCAACATCGCCGCTCCGCCTTCCAGGACCGCGGCCTTGACGCCGGAACGCATAACTCTTTTTATGAGCTTATGATTCTTTTCTCCGAAGTAGGTCCCGATAAGGGGCTGCATCGCCATCCCTACGCCGTCCATCACGACTCCGAATTCGATCAGACTGACGACCACGGCGAGTGCGATCAAGCCCGTATCGCCGTAGGCGCGGGAAATAAAACCGATCATTACAAAGTCCATAAGTCCCCAGCATATGTAAACGGACGAATCCACTATGCTGTATTTCGACGTCAGGAGAAAGTCCTTAAAGGACAGATGCCACACGAAGTGGAGCGTGTTTTTCTTTCTGAAAAAGTGCCAGAAGCAGGTAAGGATACCGAGACCGTTTCCTATCACGGAGCCTAAAATGATACCGGTCATTCCGAGATACTTTGTCAATATGACGGAGCAGACGATGTTTCCGCCGATCTGGAAACCGTAACAGATGTTGTTGCACAACTCGTCGCCGTCGCTGTAGACCATCTGTTCAAGATAAAAGATAACGATGGTCAAAAAAGCGTTGACCGGCAGGAATTTATAGTATTGGAGCGCCTTTTCCAGAGTTTCACCCTTTATGCCGCTCACGCTGAAGTAGACGTTTTGAAATGCGAAGATCAAAAGTGCGGAGATAAGCCCTATGCCGATGCTGACGATAAGCCCCTGCCCGTATATCTCGTCGGCGCGGCGCTTTCGCATTGCTCCCACTTCGCGCGTGAAAACGATCCCGACGCCCGTCGAGACGAGATCACCGAAGAAGGTCACAACGGCGGTCACCGGTGTGATCGCGTTGATCCCGGCAACGCCCGATTCGCCTATGAAAAAGCCGGCGATGATGCTGTCGCTGAGCAGCATCAGGTACATCACCGCCTTGGTGAACGTGCCGGATATCAGCATAGAGCGGAATTTCTTTTCACAAAAGCCTTGCATAATACTCCTTCTTATTCTTTTACGGTCAGAACGACCATTGTAATATCGTCAAACTGGGGGACGCCGTCCGCGAAAACGCCGATGTCGGCAAGGACTTCGTCAAGCACCTTTTCTCCCGGCTCGTCCTTGGCGGCCTCAAGCATCTTTTCAAGCCGGTCGGTGCCGTAGAGCGCGTTCTCGCGGTCGTGCGCTTCCGTGACGCCGTCGGTATAAAGGAGCAAGCGATCGCCCGGCTCAAGCGTGAACTCGCCCTGCCTGTATCTCGTAAACTCCATCCCGGCGAGGAACAGACCGTGTACCTTTTCTATCAGCTCGCAGGGTTGCCCCTTCCGCTGGAGCACGGGGTAATTGTGCCCCGCATTTGTGTACTGCAGGAGCATCGTCCGTTTGTCGAGAATGCCGATCCAAGCGGTGGCGAACATACCCTCGTCGTTGTTCTCACAGAGCCGCGCATTGACGGCGGTAAAGATCTCCGACGTGGTATCCTTTGTCAGAGCGTAGTCCTTGATCATAGTCTTTGCCGTCATCATAAAGAGCGCGGCAGGCGTTCCTTTGCCGGATACGTCGGCGATCAAAAAGCAAATGCGGTTTTCGTCGATCGGAAAGTAGTCATAGAAGTCGCCGCCCACTTCCTTGGCGGTATTCATACTGCCGCGCAGGACGATCCCCGGAAAGTTTTCAAACTCCGGCGCGGCGGGAGGAAGGGCGTCCGCCTGGATCTTTGAGGCGATGCGCAGGTCGGTCTGCGTGGACGCAAGCGTTTTGCTTTTATCGATAAATATGACGCAGTACATGATGATCAGCGACATCAGCACCATACCGTACTGAGAGGCGTTGCCGAACTGCCCCTCCGTCAGCGCGTATTCGACCAGCGGAAACAGAATGAACGTCAGCGCCGCCGCTTTTTGATTGCGCGGGTTGTGGCTCATAATGATCAAAACCGCGGTGAGAAGGGAGGTCACGGCAAGATAAATATCCTCGGCAAAGGAAAAAGCGGTCGTTTGATACATCCCGGCGCTGTCAAGATAGAACGTCGTCGGATAAAACACGTTGGACAGCAAAACCAGCGTTTGCAGCGCCAGCAGAACGGGAACGATCTTGTCGGTCAGCCTTGCAAGCTTCCCGTCGAAGCCCAGCGTGACTTTTACGTAAGAGTAGAAAAAGTAGATCATCGCAAGGTCAAGCAGCTTGCTGACCAGGCAAAGGATGAAACAGACCGTGCTCCGTTCCGGTATCTTCACCGTGAAAAGAATCGCTTCGTTGACCGCAAAGCAGACGCTCACAAAAACGATCAGGCTTCTCAAATAGCCGATCCCGTTGCCTTTTTGCTTCATGCATCCGAAAAACAGCGCCGCACTGAAAAGCGCGCCGATCGAATCCACACCGGCGTCGAACAGGCTGTCCTTCAGTCTCGCCTCCGTGAAAAACGGGATGCTGAGCGCTATTATGAATACCGCTGACGCGATGGTAAAAATCAATCCGAATACGGCTGCGTTTTCTTTCAGTTTTTTAGTCATCTGTATTATCCCTCTCGTGTCGCTCGACGGCGTGACGTTCACGTCCTCTTCGGAAAGACCGATCAAAGAGGACTCTGTCGTCCGGGTCGTATTTTTGATTCATCTGGGTACGGAATCACGGTCGATCCGCAAGGGACCGTTTTGACACCGTTCAGTATGTATCATCAACGGTATATTACAGCGTTAGAGCCGTTTACGCCGTTTTTCATTCCGGCTTTGTAAGCGGTATCGTCACCTTCACCGTCGTTCCGCCGCCTTCGCGCGCGCAGACGGAGAGTGCGCCGCCGCACATCATATCGAGCCTTTCGCGGATATTGTTCAGCGCGATATGCGGCTCGTTGTTGTCGGCATCTTCAAAGCCGGGGCCGTCGTCTTCAACGATGATCTCGCTTGACGACGCCGTCTTTCTCGTGACGACTGAAATATGAATGGGAGAGTTGCTCGCCCTCATGCCGTGTACTACGGCGTTTTCCACGATGGGCTGCAGCGTCAGCGGCGGCAGGCGGAACGACGTGTGCGGCGTATCGAAACTGACGAACAGACTGTCTTCAAACTGCGCCTGTTCAATGGCAAGATAAGCGCGGGTATGATCGAGTTCTTCACTGAAAGGAATGGTGCTGTCGCTTGCGATGGCGGAAAAGTTTTTGCGCAGATAGGTTGTAAAGTCAAGCGTTACCTGTTTGGCTTTGCCGGCGTCCTGATCGCAAAGATAGTAGATGCCCATCAGGGAATTGTAGATAAAATGCGGCCGCATCTGCAAAACCTTGATGTTGGCGCGCTGGTTTGCGATCTCCCGCTGCTGGCGCATATATTTATCTATATTGTCCGACAGTATCAGACTGTACATTATCAACGCAAAGAGCGCCATGCCGAACACCACGAAGATATCGACCTGGACAAACATATGGACCAATACCGTCACGCTCATCAGCAAAAGATAGATCAAAAGACCGACGAAATACTTTTTGGAGAGCGATTTTTTCCGTCTGACCGTACCTGCTATGTTGAGCAAAAGAACAAGGAGAAGAGGCGACACGGACAGCGCGAAAAGCGGTCCGTAGTAGAATTCATTATCCGCGGTAACATAGTAGAAAACGTCCGTAAACTGCGAGACTATAAGCATCACGAAATATGCGCCGGAAAGCGCCATCACCGCATAAAAAAGCGCACTGTGTTTTACTTTTTCGTGTGAGCTGTGCAAAAGAAAGATCGTGGGCATAAAGATCGGCACCGAAACCAGCAGCGAATCAAAGAAATAGAATATTTTTTCCGCCGTCATCTTGGTGGGGTCGTCGTAGAAGATCAGCGCCAAAAAGCAGGAGACGGCGCACAAAGACAGCAGAGAGAATAAGGTGATGAAATACCGCTTGTTCCATTTGTCGAGCGAGGGAACCAAAAAAGCAAGCACCACGCCGAACGCCATCGTCACAAGGATAGCGCCGCCGAGGGCATAGTAGAGAAAATCTACATGGTTCTCGCGTCTTCGCCCCCTGTCCAGAAAGGAAATCTCAGCTTTTCGAGCTGCTCCCTGACGCCTTCCGGAGTGATCGGCTTGAGCATAAAACCGCTCGCGCTCGTGTTCCACGCATCAAGAGAGTAGTCGGCGTACGCGGTCAGATATACGACGTTGGTGTGGGGATTGATCTCAAGCAGAGTCCGGCAAAGATCCAGCCCGTTCGTGCGGCGGAGTTCGATATCCAGAAAAGCAAGCGAGACGCGGTTCGTTTTGGCGTATTCGACGGCTTCGTCGGCGTCGGTAAAGCCGGTGACCGTCGCATACGGCATCACCTCCGCAAGCACCGGAAGTCCGCCCGTCAGTATCAGCTTTCTGTCGTCCACCATGATGACGTTCGGACTTTCGTCTCTTTCCGCGGCGTTGATCAGCAGATCGATGTTCGTGTCCAAGACTCTGGCAAGCCGGGAGATCATCATTGCGTCCGGCAGACGGATGCCAGATTCCCACCGGGATATCGTGGGGCGGGTAACGAACACTTTATCGGCTAAAGCCTGCTGCGAAAGACCTTTTTCGATTCTTAATTTCTTCAAAATTTCCGTAAAATAGAATCCCATAATATATGTACTCCACAATAAGCTATATACTACGTTTCCCCATATTATTCTATATCAAATCCATAAAAAATACCAGCATATATTTATGAATTCAATGTTCCAATCTGGAACGCCCCATTGAGTTTTTGCTTATAATATAGGAAAATAAATTGTACCATGGCCTAATTATGTGTGTATGCTGATGCAATGAGTCAAAATAGGAGGCAACTTTCCATGTATATGTATCTATCACTTGCGACGACGGTCTCGGCAGGGATCGGATTCGTCTACGGATTGTACCGGTTTTTCCGCGATGAATCGGCGCTGTACGTCCATATGATCATCTTCAGCGTCGGCTGCGCCATGTTCGGGCGGCTTTTTGAAACGCTGCAATATCTGGTCAACGGGCAACTCGGCAGCGGATTTCACGTCGGTATGCTCGGTATCATCGGGAGCTTTCTCTTCCTGTTCAGCGCAAATTTCGGACAGATGGACTCGGTAGTCGACGACAGATCTCCGGCGTTCCGCAAAACGAGGATCATATCTCTCGCGGCGCCTGCGGTCATCGTTGCGATCTGGTGCCTTATCGCCTTCACAAAAGGTCTTGATAAAACCACTATCCCGCTCGGCGTTGAAACGCTGTTCATAGCTCAGGCTTCGTATTTCCACCTGAAGCACCTTATCATCAAGGACGTGGAGTACGGTCTTATCAAATCTATTAGGAGCTACAATCTGTTCGCGCTCATCTACGCGCTTCTGTGTATGCTTGAGATGCTGATAGAAAGCTTCAATCTCCCTGAAATCTGCATAGCGGTCGTATACGTTCTTCAGTGCGTCGTACTGCTGGTATTCGTACCGGTTCTCGAAAGGGGTGTGAAAAAATGGACAACCTGACATACATTGCGTTTATTTCCCTGACGGTATCGCTCGCTCTGATGCTGCCGCTGATGGAGAAGAAGACACGCCGCGTCATGATCTTCATGATCGTCGGTATTTTCGCCTGCCTGTTTATCTCGGAGGTAAACGGTATTCTTCTCAAAGCGTTTGACAACGACGTTTATTACGTCACGACAACGATAACTCCAGTGACGGAAGAGATCATAAAAATGCTTCCGATCCTCTATTTTGCCATAGTGATAACGGACGACCGGCGTACACTGATCGCGAACTCCTTCGCTGTCGGCGTCGGCTTCGCTCTTCTTGAAAACGTCGTTATCCTCACCCAGAACGTGGAGAACGTCACGATATTCTGGGCTCTGGTACGCGGATTCGGATCCGGCCTTGTTCACGGTATCTGCACCGTGATGGTCGGCTGGGGCGTATCCTATGTCAAAAAACGCCGCAAGCTGTTCTACTGCGGTACTTTCGCGCTGCTCAGCTCCGCGATCATCTATCACGCCACATACAACCTGCTCGTTCAGTCGAAATACCAATACGTCGGCATCCTGCTGCCGATCGTAACTTACATCCCCGTCCTGCTCCTTACGGTCGGCAAAAGGGCCAAGGCGGCAAAAGTCGCAAAGCAGTGACCGGGTCAAGTGCGAAAAATACTGTTGAAAGGATCGATACAGATACAAAAAGCCGGTCCGGCTTTTGCGCGATCATCTGTATTGTATGGCGATTTTCTATGAACCAACAACCGAAATATCGGCGTTTTACGTCGGCGCTTTTAGCCGTCCTGCTTGTGGCAGTGCTGATCGTTTCGGCGGCTTTGCCGGTCAGCGCCGCCAACAGACGCTTTATCACGGAACTTCGTGTGGCGGCGGGAGAAGACGCCGTGGCAACGTTGGAGGCAGACGGCTGGTCTGTCACGATGGTCGGGCTCAACGTAACGCCCGATCCCGCCGCCCAGGTGTATCTCGCGTTCAAGCAGAACACCGGCGCGCCTATCACAAACGTGATCGCCTCTCCCGACGTCGGAGACACTCTGACCGACTCGAGAGGGATCGTCTACACCTGCGTCAGCCACGTTGACGTTGACGAGGGTATCGAGGGCAGCGGCGGCTGTCTCTACGCGACAAGAGACGAGCGCGCAGGCGCGCCGCTTGTCGGTCTTGACGTTATCCGCGGCGACTCCGAGGGCGGAGACGTGCTTTACCCCATCACCAACGACGGAGCCGAGATCGTCCGTACGCCAAGCGGCGCGCCCGCGGATCTTGAAAACGCGGGGAACACGGGCGTGGTCTATCTCGCCCAGATACGCGACGGTCTCGTACGTCCCTATATAAGCGAGATCGGCGTCGTCACCGATACGGATAAGTGGAACGCCGTATACACCGCGTGCGAGCGCGGATTCAACTACTATGTCGAGGGCGATATCGACAGCTCGACGGATACGTACACGATAATCGCTTATGACCGCACGGCTGATCCCAAAAGCGCGATAACGAACATTGCCGCCGTTTCCGAAAAGACTGTGCGCTCGCTGGAAGAGGCGCAGGTCGTCGATCCGACAGCGGGCAGCAAGAACACCGTCACCGCCGCGGCGATCAGTATCACCGGCGCGCAGTATATCCGGGTGTCCAGTACGCCTGTCGGCGCGGAAGAACCTTATTATCTCTATATGACGAAAGACAGCGCCGCGGGGAACCCCATCTCCATGATCTACGCGGAGAAGCCCGAGCAGACCCAGAACTTCCTGTTCGGTATGTGGGCGAACTCCTATTTCTTCTCTCCGGGTACGACGACCGCTTACACTTACTGCATGAACGAGGATCTGTATATGACGCTTTGGGAAGACCAGACCGTTTGTACCAAGATCCCCGTGCGGTATCTGGACGAGTATGCCCGTTCTGCCGCCGTTGAACCGGTCCAGCAGAATACCTCCGAAATCCCTCCCATGGTCACTGAGCCCGGAAAGGATGAGCCGACGACCGCTGAGCAGCCGTCGCAGAATCCTCCCGAGACAACCGAACAGCCGGTGCAGAATCCTCCCGAAACGACCGAACAGCCGGTACAGAATCCTCCCGAAACGACCGAACAGCCGGTACAGAATCCTCCTGTCACCTCCGAGCAGCCCTCGGGTACTCCTTCCCCGGCGCCCGGCCAAACTTCGAAAACGCCCGATCAGCCTGCCGAGACTCCTTCGGAACCCCCCGTTCAGACTGAGCCGGCACCCGATAAACCGGTGGCGGATCCTCCTCTTGAAAATGCAAAATATATCAATCTTACGATGCTCACGCCCCGCGACGGACTTCCCGAGTCCGTCGGCCGCATCACGGGGATGCGCGACCCGTGGAATTTTTCCTTCGTCGAGCGCACGCAGCGCAGCGACCGCGTGAATAAATTCCAGGCGTCGGTTTTCAGCGGCAAAACCGGTATCGCGCTGATCGCCGGCGGCGTTGTGATCCTCGGCGCGGCGGCGTTTGTGATCTACAAAAAACGCTCCGGGAAGAAAGCTCCCGCGGCCCCTCAAAAGCATCCGCAAAAATAAAAGAAAGCAAGGTGACGGCATGAAAAAACGAATATTCGCGTTCTTCACTGCGCTGATCCTCACACTTCTTTGCCTGCCGTTCACCGCGTTTGCGGAGGATGACGGGAAAGCAACGCAAAACGCAGCCGAAGCCGCTTATGAACTCGACGACTTCGCCCGCTGGGGCGTCGGCGAGGAATACGCCATCGTCCCGTGCAACGCGGGAAGCAGCTGTGTGGACGACGGCGGCACGGAAATACATCTTTGGAGGACGCATCGCAGAGACAATCAGATCTGGACGCTTGTCAAGGCCGGTGATTCCTATTATATAAAGAGCAAAGCGAACGGCAAGGTCATCGGCGTCCCGGGCGCCAAAGCCGAAAGCGGCAGCCGCCTCCAAACCTTTGACTATAACGGCAGCGACAATCAGCTTTGGAGACTTGAGAGCATGGGCGACGGCACCTATTGCATCCACTCGAAGCTGAACGATTCTTTCGTCTGGGACGTATGGGGCGATTCGTGGAGCGACGGTGCGCTGATCGCGCTGGGCTCGCAGCACGGCAGGGCCAATCAGCGCTTCCGCTTCGTCCATACCTCCACCGTCGAGCCGATGTCCGACTGGGGTTCCTCCCGTCAGGACTGCAACGGATCGGACTGGTCCGTCTGGGACGGCACCCTTTCCTACGACTGGTATTATCAACACTCCAACGAAAGAGATCTTTATATCAACACCGCGGCGGACCTGTACGGGCTTGTCTCGTTCGTCGCAAACGGATATGAAATGGCTGGCAAGACGATCCACCTGACGCGGGACATCAACCTCGCCGGCAACGGGTGGACTCCCATCGGAACAAACGGTCACTGGTTCAGAGGCAGTTTTAACGGTCACGATCACGCTATCGTCGGCTTGTCATGCATCGGTTCCGCCGACTATCAAGGTTTGTTCGGAATGGTGGCAGGCGGTACCATCTGTAATCTTGCGGTGAAAGGCACCGTGAGCGGCGACGATCATGTCGGCGGGATCGTCGGGATCCTTCAGTCCGGGCATCTTTGCAATGTCTACAGCGAAGTTGCCATCAACAACTGTACGGACGTTAGAGAGGGCGGGATCTGCGGAGCCGTCGCCTACGGCGGCTTTGTGGATCACTGCACGCAGAACGCCACCGTCAATTCCACCGACTATGATTCGCAAAGAGGCGGCATCGCGGGGTACAGCGACGGTACGATACGCTACTCGGTCAACAACGCCACGGTCAACCACAACTGGGACTGCGGCGGCGGCATCGCCGGGGAGAGCGGTTCCGGCTTCTTCGAATACTGCGCGAACCACGGCGCCGTCAGCGGCGGTACGTACACCAAGTATAACGGCGGCATCGTCGGCAGGATGAACGGCAGCGGTATCATCTTCGGATGCTACAACGACGGCACCGTATGTACAAACGACAACGATTACGTCGGCGGCATCGTCGGCAGGATGGCTTACGACTGGATGGTCATATGCTGTATCAACGACGGCAGAGTTTACGGCGACGATCAAATCGGCGGCATCTGCGGCGAAGGCAGACCGATAAAATGCCTCAATACTGGCGTCGTTACCGGTGACGATCAGGTCGGAGCTATCAGCGGCAACGCGAAGTCGGACACTCCGTGGTGCTACGCGCTTGCGTGGTCCGCGCAAAATCTCAGCGGAAACGCCGGCGAACGCGCGGAGTGGATCTCGTCGGGTCAGATCATCTCCGGTGAGATATGCTATTGGTTAAACTTTGACCCCGTAACATACAACACCTACGGTATCACGGCTCCTTTTTCGCAGAATATCGGATCGGATCCGCTTCCTACCTTCGGTTCTTCCGCGGTAAGTAAGAGCGGAGACGGTTTTACGAACGGCGAATTCCGCGTCACGGCGGAATGTGAGCGCGGATACGGCAGTATCGAAGGCGCGGGTATATATAAGCCCGGGGAGGCGGTTTCGCTGACCGCAAAGCCCGCCGCGGGCTGCGTTTTCGATCACTTTGAGGTCAAGACCTCAGAGAACAGCGAGTGGACAGGCTTCAACGGCTCAAAATACGAACACCCCGCGGCGGCGGTAGAGATATATACTGAAGAAACGATCACGCTTACGGACAGCATAGATAAAAGCTATACCGTCCGCGCGGTTTTCAGGATCTACGACGAGACCCCGGACGACCTGAAGGTCACGGTCAAACTCGAGCTCGAATGCACGAACGAAGTTTCCGGATGGAACAACGATATCATTCCCGTCGACGTGGTCGACTCCGCCGGAGTCAAGCATCACTGGAGCGCGAACCGGAACAGTCTCAGCTCCGAAGGCGCAAAGGTCTCCCACACGTTCGACCTCGGAACCGCTTCTCCCATGGCGGTACACGTCTATCCCAACTTCGGCGGCGGATTTACCTTCCGCGACTACGGACTCCGGGCGCGTATATGGGTAAACGACTCGGGCAACGCAATGGAAAGCCCGGAGGTAACGATCAATTCCTCTCCGTTCGCCACGTCGTTATACGGCGGCGAATATATGGATATCTCCTTTGAAAACTACGGAAATTCACAGGTGGACGGCGAGGTCTTCACCAAATGCTCCGACGCGTGGAACACAGCGAGAAGCCGTTCCGGCTCCACCATCGTAATTACCAGCGCGTGGCTGATCGACAGCCCGCTGAGACTTGAAGGCGGACAGAGCGTCACGGTTGACCTTAACGGTTATCCGATCATCCGCAGCGTCAAAAAGACGCAGGACGAAGGCGAGCTGTTCTATATCGGGAGCGGAGCGACGCTGAATATCATCGACTCCACACCCACACGTCAAAGCTGCGGCAACTTCAAGGGCGGCAGCATACAAGGCG
Source organism: Oscillospiraceae bacterium (assembly GCA_050944035.1). Taxonomy (GTDB): domain Bacteria; phylum Bacillota; class Clostridia; order Oscillospirales; family Oscillospiraceae; genus JBMNQH01. The sequence continues at coordinate 21,432 of JBMNQH010000019.1, forward strand.
GCAGAAGCAACGACACCGCGGGACTTATCGAGTGCCTCGGAACGCTTAATATGACGGGCGGCACGCTGTACAACGGCGGCACAACCGACAAGGGCGGCGCCATCAAACTGTCAGGCTCCGCGGTCGCGAATCTGACCGGCGTGCTCATCTCCAACTGCTGGTCTGATAAAGCCGTTTCTTATCAGAACGAAGGCGGAGCGATCTATATGAGAGATACCGCCGCGGCGGCGCTTAAAAACTGCGTCATACGCGACTGTCACGCGCTCGATTACGGCGGAGCGATCTATATGGAGGACGAGGGCAACCGTCTGACCTGCGAAAACGTCGATATCCTCCGCTGCAGCGCTGACGAGAATCAGGGCGGCGGAGTTTATCAGGATCACGGCGAGACGAACTGGGCCGGAGGCTCGATCGCCGTCTGCGGAGCGAACGATGACGACGGCGGCGGATTCTACGTGAACAACGACAAAGTCACAATGCGTAACGTCCTGTTCGACAAAAACAACTCCGGCGGCAGCGGCGGCGCGTTCTACTCGAACTCGGACGACGGCGCATGGTTCTTCGGATGCACGTTCCAAAGAAACAACGCCCAATGTCAGGGCGGCGCGATCTACGTTGACAACGACAATATATATATGGAAGACTGCACCGTCGTTTCCAACAACTCGGGCGACGAGGGCGGCGGAGCGTATCTTGCAAGCCCGTCTACGATCGGCTTTGCGGGCACGGTAGTGATCCGCAATAACGACGGCGCGGGATCCTTCGACAACCTTGTACACGGAAGCAACACGTATTTTTATGACCACGGTCTTGAACACGGGTCTGAGATCCACCTGCGCGGCGAATCCGACGGCAGCGTAAAGCTCGGAGGAAGTCTGATGAGCGAATATCAGCTCAGTCAGTATTTCCGCGCCGATCACGGCAGGCTGGAACTTACGGAAACGCAAACGGTCAATACCGAGCTTCGCGCGTCGGTATTCTCCGAAGGGAAAACGGTGATTATCATTGGCGCCGTGATCCTGATCGCCGCGCTGGCGGGCGGCGGGATCTATTATCGCAAGAAGCGGAAAGGAGGAGCACAATGAAAAAGTTGAAACGTTTTTTGACGGTAGTATCGCTTGTACTGGTATTCAGCATTCTTTTCACCAGCTACCCAATACAGGTGCTGGCTGCCGTGACCGGCGTGAACCAGACCTTATCGAAACTCTATCTGAAAGAAGTCAAAATGTTTTATGGCGTTAAGGAGGCGGACGCACGCGCCGCTTGCGAGGGCGAAGGATTCATTTTCTGCCCCACTAACCTCAACGAGGGCGCGCCGAATACCGTTACGGCCGATCCGGTATCCGTCTTCCCGGACTCTCCTATGGGTATTTATATGGGCTATAAAACCACGGAGAACCCGAAAAACGCCATCACCGACCTGACTCTTCTGGATATGAAATATACCCATTTCGAAGAGATCGACTACGAAAAGTATCTGAACGACCACGTTCAGGACTTCAGAAACCAGGCGGCGCAGATGATGATTCTTGTGCGCGAGCTTGCCATAAAGGTCGAAGCGGGCAGCCCGAACGCTATCATGGCTTACGATCTGCTCAACCTGTTCTACGTGGACGAAACCAAGCCCCACGACGCGCTCGAGAATCAGTTGGGATATTATCTTATCCACGAAACGGATATCACCTTCTTTGAAAAATTCCTCCAGCGCGGCAACGCGACTATACTCAACAAGATCATCGACCTTCTCTGCGCCGCTACCTCCGACTACAAGGAAGACGGCACGACGTGGGTCGACCGCGCAAAGGCAAGCGAGGTCCTCACCGAATATCAGAACGGTACGTCGGAAACGAAGAATATGTACGACGCCAACTGCCAGGATTCCGCGGAGAAGCTCGTCAAATCCATAAAGGAATTTCGCAAAACGTATCTGGAAGCCAAATACCGTCTGGATACCTACGGCGAGACGCTCGGCTATTCGGAGCTTGAAGGAGCGACCGATGAAAACGCGATGGATAAGCTTGACGCCGCCGGACCGGATTGCCGGTTCCCGGAATTCAACGAGGCGCTGACGATCTACGCGCTCCTCGACGCTATCGTTTATCAGCAAAAAGGCGAGGTCATCGTAAATAACGCCGACCTTCTGTATGATAACGAGCCGGCGGAAAACGAAAACTCCGAAGCAGAGAAAAATACGGAAGAAGCCGCGGGTCCCGAGGCTGAAAAACCGACGGAGACCTATAACGAGAGCCTTACGCTTGCGCAGTACATCATGGACCTCGCTGCCGACGAAACGCTGGAGGATCATCTCTCCTCCGTTTATCCCATCGTTTACGCTCTCTCGCCCGCGCAGCGTTCCGCGCTTTCGCTCTGCGGCTTCAGCACACTTGTCAAAGGGCTGTTTCAGGCGAACGATTACCTCACGCAGCGCGAAAAGACTGTCAAAGAGGCGATGAAAAAGCTGAAGGACAGCGGTTATTCCGACGGAAGACTGTATATCTGGGAAGGGCTTGACACGTCGCTTTACAACAAGAAGGTCGTGCAGACCGACGCCTCCAAAGAGGCAGCCGCCGCCGGCCTCGATCTGCAGGCTTCCCAGAACGAAGCCGAGAAAAAGGCGCACAGCAACCTCAACCAGGCTCTGATAGCCATCGACGTTTGTACGCTCGGTATCGGCGGTTTGGCTATGGTCGCCAGCGCGTTTATCGGCTCCTCTCTGTGGAGCGTAGGCATGAGCTACATCGCGCAAGCCGGCACCTATCTCATTACGGAACTGGCGTCGTTCTTCGCCGACTACATTCTGGGCGCGTTCCTGTGCGCTATGCAGGTGCTGAACGTCATCGCCATCGTCGTGGGTCTCGTCATGCTGATCTACTCCATCCTGCAATGGACCGGAGTGCTTGATCAGCCTGACCCGATCGACTACGACGAAATTCCCGACGTGGTCCTTGACGCGCGAACGAAGTCGACCGGTGCCTATCAGGTGCGCTACGACACGGTCACGAGCAACGCATACGAAGGCGCGTTCAACAATGATGACCGCCCGTTAGGCATGTTTTTTCACGACGAGTATATGTCCTCCGCTCACGCGGAGCTGACCGCTTACCAGGGAATTTACGACCGGTGGCTGGCACTGTATTACAGCAAAGCGCCGGAGGCGGGCGAACCGATCGAGATCATCCCCGGAAAAGAGCCCTTCGTGACGGGCGTTCAATATCAGGCTCCGGAAGGATATCAGCCTCTCAAGCTTATCACCGGCGCCGCCGCCATCGACGTCAACGATATCATGGCCGGTGATGGAAAGGGATCGCCGCTTTACGTCTTCTTCCCGGGGAAAGATACCGGCAAGAACACCGGCAAGATCGTCGGAGACGACGGAACGTATATCACGAACATCAGACTCGTTCATCATGAAGTACAGAGCGACGCTATAAACATTCTTAAAAAAGCAAAGTTTGAGCCGATCGAGATCAACCTTACTCCTTACGACGGCTTCACTTATATAGGCTATCAGCTGGGCCCCGCGGAAACCGCTCTTAGGGATATTCGCGTCGCGACCAACAGTGCGGGAACGATTATGTACGGCGACGCAAAATACGGCAAACGCGGCGGCGACGGAACGGAATATACGCCGGACGGTCTCGCGATCTACGCGACCACCGACCCGTCCGCCGGCTCGCCGATAGTGAGTATCTCGGTCCAGTACGAACGCCTTGCGCCCGGCAACGGACTTGAGCCCGTGTGCCTGTTCAGCGGCGGCAACGCCGTGGACTTCGGTCACAAGTGGAAAGATAACTATTCCCACACCGGCAAGGACGACGATTTCAATTTCTTTGCCGGCATGGGCAGAAACTATTACACCCGTGAATTCATAGAGGAAGAAGATCCTTCAAACGGAGTATATCTCTACTTCGAGCCGAAGGATAAGTTCTACGCAAAGGACGATGAAGGAAATCCCAATCAGCGCTATATTTCGGGATTCTCCTACTTCCTCGCCGCAAACAACGAATCGTACGACAAACGTTTCGGCGGGAACTATGAATTCATGCAGACCTTCGCCCGAGAGAACGGCTTTGAGCTTGTAAATGAAAACGGCGCGCCTTTCCGCGTGATGTCGGATGAGGCGGGCGAAATGACGATGGCGCTTATGTGGCGCGACGTCGGCGGTTACCCGGCTGACACCTACAACTTCGACCAGGTACACACGCTCCACAGCATCGCCGGAACAACGGATAAAGGCGAGAAATTCTTCGCTCCCCTCGTTGTCGCGGGCTCCGACGGCGGCCTGACACATGACGCCGGATTCTATTTCAACGGGACGGTCGGGGGTGTTTGCTCCTATCTTACCCGTGAAAACGAAAATATGATCTACCATACCGCGATGTACTTCGGCGTATCGTACACCTACAATCCTTACCGTGCGATCACCGGCGTCGCCGGGTTGATCACCCCCTATACCGAGAGCACGTCGCAGATCAAAAACACCGGTATGACCACACCGGCCGGATCGTTCCTGGCGTCCAACGTCAGCATCCAGGGCAGCCCGATCATGTCGGCGGGGATCACCGCGGGCTACTACAACCCGCAGTCGATGTCTCTCCCGCTTTATACCAATTACGAAGCGAAACAGAGATCCGATCTCGACTGGATCACCGATAAAGAGACCGAGATCCTTTCGAGGTATCTTCTGACCTCCGGGCCGCGCGCAGGTATTCCCGCGCTCAAAGAAGGGGATATCGTCTTCAGAACGGGGGAAAATCCCGGACAGGTATCCGGATACGTTCCGCTGTGCGACCTGCGCAAGCCGGGCGACTACGAGCACCCGATGAACCTCGCACTCGATACCACGAACAAGGGCTCGAAATATATGTACCTTTACCTTAAGCAGTTCACGGGCGAGAGCAAGACCGACGTGGATGAGGTGAGGGACAGTGAAGGAAAGGTCACGACCGAGACTGTGACAACGGCGGTCAACCACGGATACACCGCGAAGAAATACGTCGTCGCGGTCGTCTGCGGCGTCGGCAGAAATCCCGAAACGGCGATCAAAAACCTTTACGAGAACGCCGCAACGGCGTATCAGAAGGCCTCTCTTGAGAACGCCGATATCGACCGCCGTCCGCTGTTTACGCAGCTCGACGAGATCATCCCGGTGGATCTCTCCTGTGAGCATCCCTGGTATGAGCTTCATGCGAACGATACGAGCGTAAGCAGTCTTAAAAACGGCGTTTGGGTGCGCGGCAACGAAGCGGCGTACTACCGTTGGGATGGACACAAAAACGCAAAAGACAAGTCGATCGACGAATACGAAAAGGATCAGAAATGCGCGTACATCGGCGTCATCAGAAGTTCAAACGAATCCAAAGCAGCTTACGGGCTTGTGAAGTATTACACCGACGCCGCCACAGCTTCCGAAACGTTGGAAACGGGCAGCACCAAATGTAATCGCGCGGGCGGCCCGATCCAGTCTCCGGAGGGCAAGTATTTCCTCTATTATTCCACCAACACCGGAACGGGAGCATACTCGGCGCCGGTCACGGGGATCCATATCAGCAAAGACATATTCATCAACGGATACAACACGTCGTTCACCGTGTCCGAATCGGACAGAACGAACAGCAAGCTTCCGGAGTACGGTCAGCTCCGTATGCGCACGGATGAACACATGTATATCCATCTCGGCTACGACCGCGCGGAGCTTCCGTATTACGAGGCGCTCTATATCGGCGTCGGCAACACGAAGGAAGAGGCGTTCGTCGATATGATCGGCACCACGAACGCCTATGCGGCGGTCGACGTCAATTGCAACTACAATTCCTTCTCGAATCAATGGATCGCCATCGGATACCGGCGCACCAAAACCGAAGCCAACGCCATACGCGACGTGTTCCTGTATTACGGAGACGATCCCGCCGACAGCATACGCATAGACGGCGGATATATGAAAACGCAAACAAGAAAAAACGGACAGTGGGAGACGAAATTCTATCCGTATAAGGACGCCAAGGGCACCGGCGTTCTTTACCGGCTCGTCAAGCACAACCTGAAATCCGGCGCGGAGACCGTGGCGCTCAATCAGGGCAACGGCACAACGGGGCTCTATCTCTATTACACCACTGCTGAATTCTACAGAGATAAGTCTGTTGAATCGGAGGTCGCCCCGATCACGAATCTCGTTTTCAGCTACGGCGATATTTCCCCGAGATACGCGACGACGGAAGATCTCGCGGCCGTCTTTGAAAGATCCTATTACTCCACGTCGGCATTCGATGCGTCCACTTACTCAAATCCCGTCTGGGAATGTGTAATGGGCGTGACCGGTTCTCCCGCGAACTGGAAGCTGAACGGCGAGGGCGCCGAACGCTATTCGTTCAACATAGGCGCCGTTCCCGGTATAAACGGCAACAGATGGGAAGGCTCCGACAATCGCGTTTACGCGTACGTTGACCGCGCTCTGAACGGTCGGAAATACGCGGTCCGCGATAATTGCAAACTGCCGGAGTTCGGATATTACAGCCCTGAAAGCACGTTCGGAATAGCCAAGCAGGCAGGTTGAACGGCTTGTTAGATTATCAATAAAATCTACGATACAAGGAGCATAAAAAATGAAAAGATCTGTTTTCACAAAGCTTCTGTCCTGTTTTCTGGCGATGGTGATGACGTTCACCACCCTCGCCGTGTCCGTCGGTGCCGCTGACGACAACTCCGGCAAATACGTCAAGGA
>JBMNQH010000020.1:0-26696 GCA_050944035.1 Oscillospiraceae bacterium
TAGGGTCTAAAGCCAGATTTCCAAAGTAGAGTTTCTGCATACCGTCCATACCATTGCCTCCTTCCGCTTCGAGTATAAAGAGGAAGGCCACATTTGTTTAGGATATGGATGCGCCTATTCATATGCTTGACATTTTAGGCATATCGGTTCAAAACCTGATGATATACAGCACTGTCGATCAGGCCCTTGCAAAACATCATGTGAACCAGCTTCAGCGCAATAGTGTCTGTGTTATGATTCATAATGTTAGCTCCTCTTGTATAAATGAAAGGGTGCACTGGTAAAAACTTTCAGTGCACCCCTAAGTCATCATTCTCAATATTTCGCCATATTTGCCACGCACCCCTGACGATGGGGACATTTCCAGTCTCCGTTGGCTCGGATTTCATAACTCCACAGTGTCGGTTGACTCGTGCACCGCAGGGTTCCCCCAAGTCTTTAGGAGGCCGTGAGGAAGTATCTTTAAGTCCCCCATGCAGTCAACGCGCCGAAGATGACAACCAAATATCACTCCGGTTTCAGACCAGCGTAGATCGCTCCGAACAGCTAATTATCACCTCCTTAGCCGTTCATCTCGGCGGCGCGCCTGAGTCGCTCGTACATGGGTTTTAACTGGAAATGCCGTCTATTCTTATGTCAAGCTGCAATGAATCAGCATTTAGCCTTTTCAAAATACAACGGACAAAAAAGCAGCAAAACACAAGTATCCCCCCAAGAATTATTTGAAATATTTTTTTGCTTTCTTGCGAATCAGCAGAACGGCTTGCTGAACGCTTTGATAGCTGACCCCCTTCCTGTCGGCATACTCCTTGTAACTTAGGCCATTCAAGAGGCAAGAAATATATATATCACGCTGATTACGGGTCAACGAGGCACAGAATTCCCGTTCAAGATGTTTGACTATCACATCATTCTCAATATTCGAATGGTTGTCCAACCAGGCCGGACTCATCTCCTCTGCCTCTTGCACGCTTACATAATCCAAGGAGAGAAGAGGTTTTTTCTCTTCTCCATGACAATCACAAACGGGAACTCCTGTCTTTGACCTTCTGACTCTTTTCTCCTCTTTGCGAAGCAATCTCATAATTTCTTGATTAACCTCGCAGGTTTCTCCCGTGCGCTTTACCCGGACCATGGCTTTTCCATCCTCGGATACCCAAAGATCGTAATCAAAATCGATAGGCGTTTTCATAGCTTGTCCTTTCCGCTGGTGCGGAGCAGCGGATGGACAAGACTAAAAAAGAGCCGCATGACGGTGAGCTTGTAATCCCATGCCGATTCATCAGGTGTTTCCATTTTGGAAACATCTGATCATGCGGCATTAGGAAGACTCACCAATCAGCGGCTCCACAGCACAGCTATCAAAATATTTATTTGTTAATCTCGGCTTTATCCTCCTTGATAAAAACCGAGCTTTAACCGTCTCATACTGAGGACATCAAAAACTGTCTCGTGTCCACAGCGTTTGCATTTCGCCTGGACATGACCTCGTGTGTCCTCAAAAACAACGATTGTGTTATGTTGGCAGTAAGGGCATTTCACCGTGCGCATCTTCTGGGATGCAATCGCATGGCGCGCCCGCTTGATTTTTTCCTGCATTTCCAAAGAGGGTTCCGAAACACGGATGTCTTTTGCCATCAGCACACCTCCAACGGATCACAATATTCCCGATACGGACGATCCTCGATATAGCCGAGCTGCCGTAACCGGATTACAGCAGCCGACTTCGATACGGCTAACTGCTGGCACAGCATAGACAATGACAACTTATCGCGGTATGCGAACACTCCTTCGTAGTTGACCAGTCGCTTTCCACCGGCAAAGTACCACATGGCAAGGTCTATCTCATTCTGCGGCATCAGGATCGCTGCACCAAGAACATTTGCCTGCCACTCGTTCCAGTCCTCACGGGTCTTCAAGTCCCGGAGCGAATATGCTCTACGGGCTGAGTATTTCTTAGCATGGGCTGACTGCGTGGCTTCGCTTTCCATCTGGAACAATATTTGGTGGGCGCATTCATGAGCAAGGGTAAAGCGCCTCTTGCCACAGAGCTTGTGCACTTGTCCGCATTGAATAAAGCCGACATCCAGAAGAATTTGATTCTTCCTGAGCGGGATGGTTCGCTTTACACCCAGTTCTTCTACGATGTACTCAGTGTCCGCATAAGCGGTCAGGCCGCAGATGCTCCCATCAGAAGAAAGACGGGCAAACGATACATTCATGCCAAGGTAATCCTTGGCAAACTGGTCAATCGGTGTCCCTCGCGCCATACGCCGGGGTTCTTCTACGTTATTACCGTAGAAGAACTCGTTAAAGTCCTTCGTCACGGCTGCTGCAATTTCTTCGATTTTCTTCTGAGATAAAATCATCGTCAAATCTCCTTCGCTTCAACAAACCACTTACTGCCCTCCTGAAACAGATAGGATTCTCTGCCCCGGATCAGCACCGTATAACGAATGCCACCGCCTACCACCTTCTTTGACGAGGCGCGGCATTTATAGAGTATCCGGTCAATCTGAAAAATCAGCCCGTTTTCCCATCGGATATAGCGCGGATGGAATACGCCTTCCTGATCCACATCCAGATTCACCGAGACATAGGCTTTCCTGCACTGTACGCTCATGTTCCTCACTCCTTGCTGCACATAACGGGCAGAACACCGGCATTTTTCTCATGATCCGGTATTCATTGCCGGTTCCGAATTGATTAAATACGATTTTCCTATTTTCAGCTGGCACCCCTTGACGAAATGCGCAAACCGATATACAATAAATGCGTAAGGCGATTACGTAATACCATTATAAGAAAACCGATTGCTCATGTCAAGCGGTTTTGAGTAAAAAGCGCAAACAAATTACATATTTTAGGCTAACAGGTAGGAGGATATGCTATGAGGTTCGGAGAAAAGCTCCGCGCACTGCGCAGAGAAAAGGGGCTTACTCAGGCAGAACTTGCGAAGCTGGCAGGAGTAGGTCTCAAGACCATTACCAATTATGAAAAAGGAACCACATACCCTCAAAACCGTGAGGTGTACGGCATTCTTGCCCGGATTCTCGGCTGTGATGCTGACTATCTACACAACGAGGGCGATGACTTCATTGCGATGGCAGGACAGGAATACGGCTATCGCGGCAAAAAAGGTGCCGAGCGACTGCTGAAAGAAATACGGGGTGCCTTTTCTGGTGGTGAGATGGCAGAAGAAGATATGGATGAGCTTATGCTTGCCATTCAGGAAGCCTACATTGACGCGAAGAAGCGCAATAAGAAATACACCCCGAAAAAATATCTCAAGCAGAAAGATGCAGATTAAGTCCTTAGTATCGGACTCTATATCTGTTAAACTGAAACTGTACCATTCTGCCCGAAAGGGGTGATACCGCTATGCTGATTCGAGCTGAGGAAGCCATTCAAAAAGCCAACCGCATCGTGCGACAATGTGGCACAAGGAATGCTGACCGAATTGCGCGTGAACTGGGGCTGATCGTCATGCCCCGTGATTTCTCCCGTCAAAAAGGCGCATACATGGTCATTGAACGAAACCGGTATATCTTTATCAACAAACATCTTGATCCTGTGATGCACGACATTGTTCTGCTCCATGAGATCGGTCATGACTGTCTCCACCGCAAAGAGGCAGTTCAAGTCGGCGGCTTGCAGGAGTTCAACATCTTCGATATGAGAGACCAGCGCATGGAGTACGAAGCAAATATGTTTGCTGCTCAGATAGCCCTTCCAGACGATGAAATTCTGGAATACATATACGGCGGCTATGATGTCGGCCAGATTGCACGAGCGATGTGTTCGGATATAAATTTGGTGGCGCTCAAGGTCGCAGAGCTGAACACGCGGGGGTATCGCTTTCGTGAACAGGAACACCGAAGTAACTTCTTGAAATGAGTGAGGTAGGGCGGGATGGACTATCAACGGTATTTTGAAAGAGCGATTTCGATTTTCAACGAAAATGTAGGTGCCGATTTTACCGCAGACAATGTTGTACTGGAATATCTAGCTTCGGACAATCAAAAACAGGTGTTTGAGCGATTCTGTACTGAGTATTTCCCTTACCGCCTGAAAGATCCTTATGAGGAAGAGGACTACTTCGATTTCTATGCGACGGCTTTTGTCTCAAAGGAACCGGGAGGAAAGGATGGTATCCTTCTCCATACCGATATTCCATATACACCCGCAGAATTGATTCATGTCCTGCTTCACGAGTTGGCGCATATTTTTTGCCTTCACAATGAATTGGACGGTGCAAGCTTTTACGATACCTACTGCGAAGGGTACGCAGATACATCCTTCGAGGACGGCCAAATCAACGCCGGTTATGCAGTGTGGCGGGAATGTATCGCAGAGATCATCGCCAGAGAACTTGATGAAAGCTGGAATATTCCTCCACTCGGGATGAAAAAGCAGATGTTGGCGCAGCTCCGGCAGGAGCTTGCTCCAATCGGCGGGAAATTGGCTATGAGTCAGATCCTCGTGGAAGTGATTACAAGTGACGAGGTTGAGCAGAATAGGGACTGGGAGACTGCGAAAAACCATATTGAAAAGCTCCGGCTGTTTGACATGCCCACCGAATTACCAATGATTGAACTGATTTTCAAGCAGCTTCGGGGACCGTTTATACAGATTGATATTGACTTTATCTCGAAAGTCGGCAGTCTGTATCTGGAAACCATTTCTCTTTCCTTGGAAAAGCTACTGGCCGAAAGGCTACGGGAAAATTGAAGTATGGATTACGATTACATATGCCCAGCGAAGAATTGCGGATGTATTTCCTGAAACAGATCGCAGAGATTGAGTCTGCAACAAAGCCGAAGAAGGTAGGACGAAACGATCCCTGCCCATGCGGAAGCGGGAAGAAATACAAAAAGTGCTACGGGCGGTGATGCGTATGAGAATCAAGCTGCAAACGGTCATAGATGCAATCGAACAGGCCAGCGATGCCTACACGATGCTCTACGATACCAAAACCGGCGAAACAGTTTATCTGCCCGATGTATGGATTACCGGTGAGACAGATGAAGAGCTTGCCAAACTGGTTGAGAATGAACCAGAACGCTTCCTCCAATTCCCGACAAAATATGAAATCCACGAATACAGCATTATGGAGTCCTTTGTGGACTATCTTCCACAGGGCAGGATCAAAAGCGAGCTGAACAGCGCAATACGCGGGAAAGGCGCGTTCCGGCTTTTCAAGCAAACCATCCATTTTCATGGTATCGAGCAGTTGTGGTATGACTACAAAGCCAACGCCTATCGAGAACTTGCCGAACGCTGGTGTAGAGACTTTGAAATCGAATTTGAATGAAACACGATAAGCAAATTTCAGGAGGCGTTCGTATGGACAATACCGTATTTGAGCGAAACTATGAAAAGCCACAGGAAGACATGGAATATTGTACTGCTGTTTTTGAACAGGCCGTTGAGGGCGGCTTTTTTCAGCGGTACTGTGACATGGTGGATAAAGTCCCCAAAATGATCAATCCACAGGATAAGGAAAACTACGAATACTTGGTAAAACGCTGCGATCAATATGCCAAAAGGCACTATGGCAGAATTTCCGCTGCTGTGGATTACGAAAGATGGGATTCCAAGATCAACCTCTATCTTCCCATGCTGGAATTTACCACCGAAGAAGATATGCTGTTGCTGCGGGATATTGGGGAGAAAGCTCACTATGTGAACATCACGCAGCAGCCAGATGGCAAGTTTCGGCTGCATATTATGATCAATTACTTTGACCCGATGATGTCAGATGTAGAAGCTGAGCTTATAAAGTATAAGGCGCTTGAACAGGATGAGAAATTGGCTTCCATGTTTCAAATGCCTGAACTTTCTCTGGAAGACAATGAAGTTATACAGCGCATGAAAGGAATATTAGACCGATTTGATGAGGAAACAACCGTAAACAGAACAACTGCGTTTAAGGCTGTCCTTGACCATATTGGAAAAATGGATACGGAATCCAAAACACTTGAACACATGGCAGAAATGCTTGAAGCTTTGCTCTATAAGGTTTTAGAAGAAGAAAACGGAGAGGATTTATCATGAGCAGAAAATTGGTAGCATATTTTTCCGCAACCGGTACAACTGCAAAAGTTGCAGAAACTTTGGCCGATGCAATCGGTGCAGACATTTATGAAATTGAGCCAGAGATTCCCTATACGGAGGCCGATCTGAACTGGCGGGATGCTAACTCTCGAAGTTCAGTTGAAATGAATGACCCTCATTCTCGTCCGACTATTGCAGGAAAGCGTGACAATATGAGCGATTATGACACAATCTTTGTTGGTTTTCCGATTTGGTGGTATGTCGCTCCGACCATTATCAACACCTTCCTTGAAAGCTATGATATGGCAGGAAAGACCATTATCCCGTTTGCCACTTCCGGCGGCAGTGGTATGGGAAAGACAAACGAAAAGCTGCTTCCGAGCTGCCCTGACGCAATGCTTCTGGAAGGCAAAGTGTTCAAAGTAACAGCCACCGAATCTGACTTAAACGAATGGGCATCGCCCCTCATCTAAGTAGTCCTTTCTTCATCAAATATGCATCCAAGCGAGGTGACAATCGAGGCATGAAACAACGAACATACATAGCAATCGACCTCAAAAGCTTTTATGCTTCGGTGGAGTGCCGGGAACGCGGGCTTGATCCGATGGATACCAACCTCGTTGTCGCGGATGAAAGCCGCACGGACAAGACCATCTGCCTTGCCGTCACCCCCTCCCTCAAATCGTATGGCATATCCGGGCGCGGACGCTTATTTGAAGTCAGGCAGCGGGTGAAGGAAGCTAATGCCGGACGAAGACACGATACTCCGGGGCGAATCCTTACCGGGAAATCTCATTTCTTCTCTGAATTGCAAGCGAACCCGTCTTTGGAAATTGATTTCATTGTTGCACCGCCCCGCATGGCGTATTACATGGAGTACAGCACAAAGATTTACGAAGTCTATCTGAAATACATAGCGCCGGAAGACATCGTGGTCTACTCCATCGATGAGGTTTTCATGGATGTGACGGACTATCTGAACACCTACAAGCTGTCAGCCCACGACCTTGCCATGAAGATCATTCTGGATGTCATTGAAACCACCGGTATCACGGCAACCGCTGGAATAGGGACAAACCTTTTCCTTTGCAAAGTAGCTATGGACATCGTGGCAAAACATATCCCAGCCGATGCAAACGGAGTGCGTATTGCAGAACTGGACGAGATGAGCTACCGGAAAACAATGTGGTCTCATCAGCCTCTCACCGATTTCTGGCGGGTGGGGCACGGCTATGCAAAAAAGCTGCAAGAACACGGAATGTTCACCATGGGCGATGTAGCGCGTATGTCGGTCAACAACGAGGCTCTGCTCTACAAGCTCTTCGGTAAGAACGCAGAGCTGCTCATCGATCATGCCTGGGGCTGGGAGCCTACTACCATTGCTGCCATTAAGGCGTATCGCCCGGCCTCAAACAGCCTGGGGGCCGGACAGGTGCTCCACTGCCCCTACGAGGCCAGAAAGGCTCGGCTTGTTCTGCGGGAGATGGCAGAACAGCTTGCCTTGGACTTGGTGGACAAGAAGCTTGTTACGAACCAGATCGTGGTCACAATAGGCTATGATATCGAAAACCTCACCGACCCTGGACGCAAAGCCAAATACCACGGAGCGGTTGTGAAGGACCACTACGGTCGGCAGATCCCCAAACACGCCCACGGAACAGAGAATCTGAAAGGCTACACTTCATCGACCCGACAGATTATGAAGGCAGCTTCAGACCTTTTTGACCGCATCACAGATACCAATCTGCTGGTCAGGCGCTTAACCATTGTAGCAGCCCGCGTCCTTCCTGAAAGCGATGCCCCCAGCCGGGAGCCGGACTGCGAGCAGCTTGATCTCTTTACCGATTATGCCGCACGCCAGGCAGAACGCGAGCGTGAACAAGCCGAACACGAACGGGAACGCCGGATGCAGGAAACCATGCTGACCATCAAGAGAAGATTCGGCAAGAACGCCATTCTCAAGGGCATGAACCTGGAAGATGGCGCAACGGCTAAGGACAGGAACGAGCAGATCGGTGGTCACAAAGCATAAGCACCTCGCGAAAATTGCAAGTTCTCTTATGGACTGGGATAGCCTATGAGAAGAAACAGGAGGCTTATCAAATGGCAAATAATGATTTATTAGTCTTAGATGAACTGAACGCATCTGGGAAGAGCATAAGGCCATGCATACAAGTTGAACACGCCCTTGCGGAGATCAAGGATACCTACCAAACATCCCCCCTCGCAGCGATTCCTTTTACAGAAATAGCTGCCCTCGGTGGCTCATTTGCTGGTGTAGTCGAAACTATGGCAACTCCGGCAGCAGAAGGCATATATCGTTGCGTGTTTCCAAAAGGCATAACGGGGACATTGGCTATGGCAAAGGACGGCTCTGGTGCGTTGGGGACCATCATGAATAATGGTATCGTTGGACAGGCCAGATGGCTACCGGTTGATAAAGTGATAGGGCCGGCCTGCCTTAAAGCAACATTGGTAGCAGTAGCGGTTCTTGCTGTTGTGAAGCAGGTTCAAGATATAAAGGATGGGCAGCAGGAAATCATCGGCATACTTGAGCGTGATAAAAAGTCTCAACTCCTTGCCGACTATGACTTGCTGGCATCGTACATGGCTGATTACAAATTCTATTGGGAAAACGAGACAAGCCTTGTCGTTAATCTCAACCAGGTAAAGAATATAAAGAGGAATGCGATGAAGGACATCCGCTCCTATATAGAACAGATCGAGCGTATCCTTTCCGAACAAAAGAGCCTGTTGAAGATGCAGTCTGCATCGTATAGGATTGGACAACTCCTTGATCGCTTTGTCCATTACAAGTTGGCTCTTCATGTCTTTGCATTGTCCGAGTACATGGAGGTCATGCTGTCCAAGAACTTCCAATCCGAGTATTTGAGTAAGGTCGAGGAAGAAATAAGAGAACACTCCTTGAGATTCCGCAGCATATACACTGCTTGCTTTGACAAGATTGAATTGCTCAGGAAGGAGGCAGTGACCACTCAAGCTGCAAATAGATTTGCTAGTGCGTCACGTTCGATTGGAAACTTTATCGGGAAGATTCCGCTCGTTAAGAAAGGACCAGTCGATGAGTTCCTGATTGGTGTCGGAGATTCTATCAGCGATGCTGAGAAGAAACACCTGGAAAAGACCCTGTCCTTCTTCATTCAGTATAAGGACAGCGGACTGGCCCCGATTGCATATCATATTGCAACAATTAACTCTTTGTCCAACAAGCCCGTAGTGATGCTTTACGACCAGAAGGTTCTCTGCTTTCACGAATTGAAGAACGCCGTGTGAGCAATCTATAAGGAGGAATGGACCGCATGAGCGATCAGTACGAGGACATTATCCATTTGCCTCACTATGTCTCCAAGATTCGGCCTCAGATGTCCCTAATGGAACGGGCAGCGCAGTTCTCTCCCTTTGCCGCTCTTACCGGATATGATGCAGCCATAAAAGAAACAGGTCGGCTGACCGATGAGAAGATAGAGTTGGGAGACGAAGAGAAGGACCTGTTGAACAGAAAACAGCAATTTCTTACCAGAATCCTGCACGAACGGCCGGAGATCACAGTCACCTACTTTGTCCCAGATGAACGCAAGTCCGGAGGCGCTTATGTCACAGTAACTGGAAATCTAAGGCGCATTGACGAGGTGGAACGGTTTCTTGTGATGGTCGATGGGCGAAAGATACCATTGGATGACATAGCTGATTTAGAAATCGACGTTTTCATAGAAGAATTATATGAGTAAACTAAAGAAGCCCTGAGAGACATGGCAGTTGGTGCCTTGTCCTTCAGGGCTTCCTGTTTTTACATCTGGATATGAGCGTAAAGAAAATTGAATCGAGCTGCCCTGTCTCTTCGGGAGAAAGGCACTTATCTCATGACTTTTTCCAGCAAAGCCTGGTAGCTGTCCACAACATCGTAGATCACATTGCTGTCGCTGATAGCCTTGAAATGCTCTCGTGCGCAGTGAATCTTGGATTCCTCAATCAAACGAAGCTGCATAGAGGACATGGAGCCTTTCGTCTCTGCAACGAAGTAGATGTGCTTCACGGTTCCCTCGTAGAAGGCAATCGCCCAGTCAGGGTTGTAATGTCCTACCGGAGTAGAGATGTAAAAGCTGTCCGGCAACTTGACATAGACGGCAATATCGTTGTTGGCATCCAGCTCCCGTGAAAAGTCACGCTCGTTGGTGGAATCGTAGACAACATGGTCGAATAGGCTACGGGTCGCTTTTCTGGCGTTGACATCCAGCTTGCCCTTGATGGTCGGTTCGGTGAAGATGTCAGTAGTGTACCGCTCGTCCAACACATTGTAGGTGATATGCTGGATAATGGCGGTTGCTTTTTCATCGTTGATCAGCGCAGCGGCACGGATGATGAACTCTTCGGGATTATCCTTGAACTGCTCGAAGGTTACCTTCTGAATGCCCGTCAGGATGGCAACTACGGCCTTACGGGTCAATCCGGTTTCCTCCACCAGCTTGCCGATCAGGTCATATTTTACGCTGCTGCTCGCTTGGATGCGCCGTCCGCTGTCATAGGTGGCAGACTGTTCCTTGACGAAGGCCGTTCCGCCCTCAAGGGATTCCTTGGACTTGATCTCGTCCATTGTGCCGGTTTCTACCTTGAAGTAAATCTTGGATACATGAAGATTCCGGTCAAGGGAGCCGATGGCCTTGCGCACCAGCTCATCGGTGTCGAAGTCCACCACATAGACGGACTTCGGGCTGATCCGCTGCCAAAGGGCTTTGAACTCCGGCATAGCCAGCTTCTCTTGATCCACTTGCAGTTCCACATTCTTGTCGCGGGCGTTTTCAAGCTGCATGGAGCGGCTGTCGTAAACGGAGTCCACGATTTTGATGACGGCATCTGCACAGTCAGCCACTTCCTCGGCAACCTTGATGTCCCCGTTGGCCTTGTCTGCATAGTATTTGTCGGTCAGTGCGCCCTTCTTATCCACATAGCCGTTGACCACCATGTCGAAGTAAATGGCCTGAGCTGTCTCGCTATCCACAACCTGTTCGTTGCCCCGTGCATCGGTGATAATCTTGCCTTTGAAGAGGTCGGCAGTTACCTTCTTAGGCCGGTTGGCGACAGCCTCGGCAAGCTCAGACTGTAAGCCCTTGGCGAAGCTGTCATAGCTCTCGCTGGCAATGACGGTCAGCACATTGATGTTGTGGACATCGTTGCCCAGCACATTGGCATCCATACGCTCGCCGTCCTGATTGACACACAGACGAAGGCCACGGCCAACTTCCTGCCGCTTGCGGACATCGCTGCCGCTCTGTTTCAGGGTGCAAATCTGGAAGACATTTGGGTTGTCCCAGCCTTCCCGAAGGGCGGAGTGGGAGAAGATGAAGCGCACCGGAGAACGCTTGGGGTTCCGGTCAAGCAGCAGCTCCTTGTTCTTCATGATCAGGTCGTAAGCATCAATATCGTCGGAAGTCTTCTCCTTCTTGTCGGTGAGCTTACTGTCGGTCATCTTGCCCTTCTTGTCCACGGAGAAGTAACCGGCATGGGTGTCCTTGGCAGAAATGGCGTTCAGGTACTCGATGTACGCCTCATCCCCGATGGAGAGCTGCAAGTGTTCCACAACGTCGGCATACTCTTCCTCGAACATATCCGCATAGATACCGTTGTAGGCTTGTCCTGCGGCGTCATACTGCTTGTACTTGGCAACCTCGTCGATGAAGAACAGGCTCAGCACCTTGATGCCCTTATGGAAGAGCTGACGCTCCCGCTCAATATGGGAGAGGATGGTTTCACGAATCTGAATCCGGCGAAGCTGGTCTTCACTGACTTTGCCGATGACATCACCGGCGTAGATTTTGATGCCGTTCAGAAACTCGATGTGGTTGTCCCGCCCGTCGATGAACTTGACCACAAAGCCGTCCTTGTATTCCTCCATGCCGTTTGACTGGTCATAGAGGTTGAAGCCGATGCCCACGGTCATGGTCTTCTTGCGAATGCTGACTGCGCCCTTGAAGTCAAACTGGATGGTAGCCGTCGGGTCTGCCTTGGACAGATTGATGCTTTCCAAGTACACATAGCCGTCGGTAGCCGTGCTGCCGGACTCGGTGATGCCCTTGACCGCGATTTTCTTGACCAGACGCTTGTTATATGCCTCCATTGCATCCAGCTGGTAGACCATGTTGTAGATGCTGTCCGACTTGTGTGTAGCGGAGTAGCGCAGGGTCAGCAAGGGATTGAACTCCTTCAGGCGCTCCTTCGTCTGCTTGCCTTCCACCGACTGCGGCTCGTCGATGATCAGAATCGGGTTGGTCTTGGCAATGATGTCGATGGGGCGGCGGGAGCGGAACTCGTCCAGCTTCATGTAAATGCGCCTTGCATCCTTACCTTTGGCGTTGAACGCCTGAGAGTTGATGATCATGACATTTATGGAGCTGTCGGAGGCGAACCGGTCAATCTCGGTGAGCTGGGCAGAGTTGTAGATGAAGAAGCGGATCTTCTTCCCATATTCCTCGGCAAAGTGGTCCTGCGTCACTTGGAAGGACTTGTAGACACCTTCACGGATGGCAATGCTCGGCACCACCACGATGAATTTGCTCCACCCGTAATGCTTGTTCAGCTCGAACATGGTCTTGATATAGGTGTAGGTCTTGCCGACACCGGTTTCCATCTCAATCGTCAGGTTATAGCGGCCTTCCAGCTTCGGAGATGGAGAAATCTGGTTGGCTCTCTGGATTTTATTCAGGTGTTCCAAAATCAGCGCGTCGGACAGTTCCGGCACAATGCGCTCGTTGCGCCAGCCGGTAAAGTCCATTTCTTCCTCCATGCCGATCTGATACACGCCATTGCCTCTGTCCATCATGTAGGTGGGCGTGAGGTATGGCTGACCGGCGAAGACATCTACAACAGCTTTTGCTGCATCCGCTTGGAACTTCTGATGTTTGAATTGCAACTTCATCTTGAAGCTCCTTTCTTAGATGACTTTGACTCTCTTGGAAATATCGTCTGCATCTTCCGGCATATAGAGTTTGAAGATTTCAAAGACATTGATTTTGGCGGGGCTGCTGGCAAAACCGGAGTCACGGAAGACAGCGCGGAGGGGCTTGCGCTTGGCAATCTCCTTGACCACGGTTTCCGAGATGTTCTCGTCGAAACATACGATCAGGTCACCGTCGTTGTAGGTATGGACGGTGTAGCCGTCGATCTGCTCGCTGTGGTACGGCATGGAGAGAGGCAGACCCCAGTCCAGCAGACAGCCGAAGAGAAGGTCGAGGTCGGTGCGGTCAGCTTTCACATTAGATTCCAGCGTGGAGAGCATACCCTGATCGTACTCATCCGCGCTGTAATACACATCGGTCATATTGGTATCGTCCAGCTTGAGGACACGGAAACCCACATCCAAATCAACCGTGGTTAGCGGGCTATCGGCCTTGATCTTCTCCCCGGCACGACGAATGCGCTCCTTGCCGATTTCGCAGATGTTCCTGTAACCGGCTTTCAGAGCTTCGGTTCCCTCTCCGGATTCTTCCGGGTATTGCACCATAATAAAACGGCGGTGCCCTTTATCCTCACTATTGAGTTGCATCACAGCCTGAGCAGTTGTTGCAGAACCAGAGAAAAAGTCCATAACCAAACTATCCTCATCGCTTCCAATTTGGAGGATTTTCTTGATAAAGCCAACGGGCTTAGGGAAATCAAACACCTTCTGGCTCTCAAACATATTTCTAATATCTCTGGTAGCTTTTTTGTTTCCTTCTACATCGTTCCACAAGTTGCCCGGTGCTTTTGTGCGGTTTTCAAGATAGAATTTTTGATATACTTGCCAGACTTCTTCTCCTTGACGCTTGACTTTTTTCCATGCAAGCATCCCATCAGCAGCCATTTTCTTCGCTGTATCAGGAGAGCAAATCCATCGGCTTTCATATCCAGTCGGTCCCAGAGGATATACCTGTGTTCCGTCGGGGGCAGTAATTGGAAAATACATTGTTGGCCGATCTTCGCGCCGGTCTTCTCCGCCGGTTCTACGGAGAGGTCTTATAAGGTATCGGCCTCTCTCGTCCTCTTGATCATAGATTTTGGCATCTTCCTCACTCATGGGCAGCCCGTTAATGTGCGCGCAGCTAACATCCTTGGCATAGATGAGCATATAGTCAAGTTCGTTGACCAATCCGTCAAAACCGCCACCCGTAGGAGTCCCAGTGGCACGGGTTACACAGGTCAAAAAGTTCGATGCTCCAAAGACTTCATCACAAATCTTCTTGAGATTCTCTTGTTCATTATCATCAATAGAAATAAAAATCAACCCATCGCTACTTAAAAGGCCGCGAGCCAGAAGTAGCCGCTGGTAAATCATAGAACACCATTTAGAATGAAACCGGGGGTTACTACGATTGTTTTCGTGAAACATCTTGTCCCCATTTTCGTCCAACAACCCTGTTCCGATGCTATATTCATCATCGTCCATAGTGAAATCGTCCGGATAAATGAAACGATCTCCACCTGTATTATACGGCGGGTCAATGTAGATCATCTTGACCTTACCTAGATAGCTCTCCTGCAAGAGCTTGAGGACTTCCAGATTGTCACCCTCGATGTAGAGATTCTCAGTGGTGTCCCAGTCCTTGCTTTCTTCCGGGCAGGGGCGCAGCGTCTTGCGGATGGGCCTGTTGGCCTCCACAATAGCCGCCTTCTTGCCCACCCAGGTGAACTCGTATGACTCGTCGCCCTCCACAATATCCGCAGAGAGCATCTGCCGCAGCATCTCAAAATTGATGGCCTTCCGGAGCTTTCCATCCTCGCCCACCGTCTCTGTGATGCAGTTCGGGAACATTGCCCCGATCTTCTCAATATTCTGCGCCGTCAAATCCGGCGACTCCATTTTCATCTTTTCAAGTGAATTAGCCATTGCTTTCATCCTCCGTGTCGGTCAGCAGTCTTTTTAGCTCATCAGCAATTTCCGTTGGGGTCATAGAGGCGGTATTCATTGCCAGTTTGCTTGCAATAATCGGACTATATTCCATGACTTCCTTTTTGGTCAGGTTGTGCCAAATGGGAAGCAGAACCTTGCCACCAATGCTGTCAAGTTGGAATAGCCCGTCTAGCTCTGCCTTCGTCCAGTATTTACCCTCTCTGATGTAATTAGGAGAGAGGACAGCTACACCAAATCGTGATTTTCTGAGGCCGTCATCAATGCGCTTCCTCATTGAGTCACCCCATTTAATCTCGCTGGTATCGTACCAGACTTTAATGCCGAGAGATCGCAGTTCATCTACAAACTCATCAACAAAATCGCCCTTGTCTTCCCATGCGTGAGATACAAAAACATCGTATTCGGGCATATCTTGATCTTTCTCAGCCCCAACAGAATGAGCGGGAGTGATGGGAGCAGCGGAAACCGTCATATTCTGTAATTCTTCAATGCGGCTTTCGTAGGATCTCATTATCTGCTGTGTTGCGCGATCCTGTTTCTTCTTCTCAGCAGCTTCTTCCTTCTGCAAGCGTTGTGCAGCAGTGTTTCGCTTGCCTCGTTTTTCAGCAATCTTCTTCTGTAAATCCGCGCTCTCTTTTTCAGCTTTAATAGCCGCATTGGTATAGTTTTCGATCTGCTTCATTTTGCTTTTTACTGTAGAAGCAGAGGCATTCTTACTGATGGAGACATTGGCGGCCTTTTTACGGGCATCAGCCGCTTTTCCATCAGAAGCTGCTTTCTTCTTTTCCAGATCAGCTATATCTTTATCGAGAGAGGAAACTGCTCGCTGGTATTGTTCAATGGACATCAAATTCCCTCCAATTCTTTTCTCGTTCTTTTCAGCTCTGCATTGATTTCCATCCGCCTGTTCAGCTGCTTTTCTTTGCGCATCTTTGCTTCTAATGCAGCAATCTGCTTTTCAAGCTGCCTCCGCTTTTCGTCGCGCTCAACGGAAGCTTGCAAGCTCTCGCCGGATTCTGACCTGAGCGCATCCCTGGCTATCTGACGGACAAGGTTCTCATAAACTGCGTCCATGTTAAGCCCACTGATTTGGAATTGCAGCTCATTTTCCGGCACCCAGTCGGTGTGATAATAGCGGCTCACCTTAAAGGCGTTGCTGCCGGATGCAGCCGCCTCCTTGTACCCAACCCATGCCTGAGCCTTGCCCTCACAAGTCAGGATGAACAGGATATGATACGGGATTTCCTTATCAATCTGGCGAAGTACCGCTTCGTCAAGCTGCGGGGTATTCAGCCGCACCTCAAAGACTTCGATCTCTGTCACGGTATCTCCTGCCGCAAGATTCATCGTTGCAGCCGCCAGCTTGTTGCGCCAATAGATGAGGTGGATCTGCTCCACGAAAAACCGTTTCATAGCAGGCGTGACATCAATGTTCTCATAAAACTTCTGTTTTGGTATTCGTTTGCCAAACTCGGTTGATGCCGGGAAACCAAACATGGAAGCCCCTCCTTATTTCACCACAAGGAAACAGATCAACTCAAAGTCGTCCAGCCCCGACACAGCGGAGAGAAGAGCGGTCGTTCCACCGCCCTTGAACAGGCTGTCAATGTCGCTTTCTTCCTTTGCATCAATGATGGAATTGATTGCCTCAGAGAGCAGTTCCGAGACCCCACCCATGCTTCTTCCATCATCTGTTTCCTGATTAAACTCTTTGCACAGCTCCAGCGCCGGCTCGTTCTTACCACGGCAAAGCAAACGCATGGCGTCGAGCAGCTTTTTGGGATTCAGGTAATCGCAGACAATCTCGCTTTCTTCGCTGATATAGACCATGTAGAACGGATGGATGCGGTTGCGGTTATCGATGTTCACGCTGTCGTTGATATTCCGCAGAACGAAAATCACTCCGGCGGGGCAATCCTCTGTTTGGGCAATGACAGTATGCAGTCCCTTTGGCGCTGTTTCAATCTCGTCATGGTGCTTTATGTATTCCAGCAGATCAAGCCGGAACTCATTGAGTCCCAAGTCCATAATCGAGATGCCGCTAGTCATGTCCTCGATGTCCACGACCTCCTCTTGCAGCCGCTTAAGCTGCGCACGACGGTATTCAAGATCGCCTTTTTCCTCCGCGTTGATCAGGTCATCATCGCCGGTAGAGGTCATGACGGAAATCTTCATGCGGGTTTCGACACGGCTTTTCAGGTTGATATATTCATCGAGATCCATATCCGGCCAGAAGTTTACGAGCTGGATACGGTCGTTTTTGCTACCAATACGGTCAATACGCCCGAAGCGCTGAATGATGCGCACCGGGTTCCAATGAATGTCATAGTTGATCAGATAGTCGCAGTCCTGCAAGTTCTGACCTTCGGAGATACAGTCTGTGGCAATAAGAATGTCCAGCTCGTCCATACTTCCCGGCAGTAAGACGGACTTACCTTTGGAGATGGGGGAAAAACAGGTCAGGACAGTATTGAGATCGGCACGGAGTTTTGGAATCGTGGTTTTTCCGTCTACCGTTCCGGTGATTTCGGCAGTTTCCAATCCGAACTTTTGCTTTGCAAACCTGCTAACATTTTCGTAAAGATAATCGGCGGTGTCGGAAAAAGCGGTGAAGATGATGATTTTCCGGTTGCCTGGATTGATGGGATGCTCAAGCTTCTTCCGGATCAGGTCGAACAGCGTTTGTAACTTTGTGTCATGCTCCGGTGTAATATCCGCTACCATCAGGCTAAGGAGTTCCAGATTTTCTGCGTCTTTTTCCAGCTCCCGTTTCCACGAAACATAGTCCATATCGGCAAGGTCGATTTTGATTTTCTTGCCGACCGAAAAGAAGTCGGTGTTCTGATCATCGTAGTCGAAGTCATCACTATCCGATATTTCTGTCAGATTGAGAACACAGCCACCGTACTGATAGTTGTTGATTGTCGCGATTGTGTCTTCGATCAGCTTCTTGATGCGGTCAATCGTCAAACGGAAAGAATGCACCGAGCTTTCCAGTCGCTTAAGAAGATTGATGCTCATCAGGCGGCGGATTCCTTCTTCTCGTCCTTGCTGGGTCAGGCTTGTCCCCTTGTGATGCGTCATGTCCAGATATTTTGCAAGGCGTGACGGCATGATGTAGTTTGACGGGGTATAGATCGACAGGCTGAGCGACATGAGCAGCGTGTAGATGTCATTATAATTGATGGCATCATTCAGGTCGGTCAGACAGGGACGCAGGGAGATCGGCGGAAGTCTCTCCGGGAACTTGCCGATGTCTGCAGTGTTATAGTATTTTTCAACGTGCTTGCGCGAGCGAGCGATTGTCACGCTATCCAGTAGCTCAAAGAAATCAAAGTCAAGCGTCCGCAACAGGGCATCGGTGGTGCGCTGTTCAGCTGGAAGCTTACTCCACGCATTGAAAGCCTTTTGCGCCTGACGAAAAATCTCATCGATATTCTTTGTTGTCGCAAGCTTCTTATTGATCTGCTCTGCATCACCTTCATAAGCGAGTGCGAGCTGGTTCTTCAAATCTATGAATTTGTTGTTGACCGGTGTTGCGGAGAGCATAAGTACCTTCGTCCGCACCCCTGCTCGGACAACTTTATTGAGCAGTTTCAGGTAGCGGTTTTCTTTGGCATCCTCACCAGAAATCTCGCCACCGTTACGGAAGTTGTGACTCTCGTCAATCACTACAAGGTCATAATTCCCCCAGTTTAGGCGGTCGAGATCAAGCCCGTTGGACTGTCCGCGCACGCGTGACAGATCGGTGTGGTACAGCACATCGTAGCGCAGCCGGTCCTCCGCAATGGGGTTGTTGATATAATTGCCCTTGTATGTATTCCAGTTCTCCGACAGCTTTTTGGGACAAAGTACAAGTACCGATTTGTTGCGGTTTTCGTAATATTTGATGACGGCAAGCGCGGTAAATGTTTTGCCTAAGCCTACGCTGTCAGCCAGAATACAGCCATTGAATTTTTCGAGCTTACTGATAATGGCAAGAACTGCATCGCGCTGGAAGTTATAGAGCATTC
The DNA here is from genome assembly GCA_050944035.1 of Oscillospiraceae bacterium. GTDB lineage: Bacteria > Bacillota > Clostridia > Oscillospirales > Oscillospiraceae > JBMNQH01. The sequence continues at coordinate 18,973 of JBMNQH010000020.1, forward strand.
CCCAGATTTTGCTTTCTTTGAAACCGGTAGCTTCATTGGGCAGCTCGTCCTCCGAAATATCATCCAAAAACTCATTGAAAATATTGTAGAGTGCGAAGAAGTAGATGTATTCCGGTGCGTTTTCGCGGTACGCGGCAGTAATATTTTCAATCACGACATCGGTAACTTCTTGAAGCTTCTTCTTATCATTCCAAAGCTGCTCAAAGAGCGTAATGAAGTAACCGGCGTTCTCATAACTCTCTGTTTTCTGAACGGGATAATAAGCATTGTTGCCGCGTTCGCAACCAAGGTCAACCGTAGTGAAACCATTGATGGGCATATAGGTGCTTTCATCCACCGTCATAAAGCCTATCATCTGTTCCTGTGTGGCATTCGATTTGAAGGTAACTTTCCTTCTGATCCAATCCGCACATTCCTTAGCAATCGCTTTTTGTGTCAACTCGTTGCGCAGTTTTACTTCAAATTCGGTTCCATAAAGGCTGCGCTCTCGCGAGATACGAGGAATATAAAACTCGCGTTGAGCTTTAGACGCTTTTTCTGTGACGAAGGTCGGGGAGGTGAAAATAAAGCGCAGTTCATCTATCCCTTCAAGCTGCTTTTTTAGTTCCTGATACGCATAAATGGAAAAGCAGGCGGCAGCAATGGACATCTTGCTATCCTTATGAATTGCTTTTTTCAAATCATCTTTGACAATATTGCTGATATTATCTAAAATTTGCATCTCATCACCCCAAAAGCGCATGGCGCACTATTCGCTCTCTAGTTTGCTCATTCGACATTTACTGAAACTGCCTCACATATATCGGAAATATCACAATCTAAATAATCGCATATACGGAGCAATATAGAGAGAGAAACATCCTCACCTTTACTCAACTTACTCATTGTTCCAGAAGACAGGCCCAAGGATTTTTTCATTTCAACCTTGCTCAGATCTCTTTCAATGAGCTGCACCCATAGCCGTTTGTAGCTTATTTTTTTCATGTTGACACTCCTTGAATTCTGTCTTAGTTATTGTGGGAATACTAATATTACATATTATAGCACCGTTAGTCCACAGCAGCAATGATTTTGATTTGCTATATGGAGTTTTGCTCTAAGAATATAGAGCAGAAGCGTTCCATGTACGTTAGATGGAGGATAACTGGCAAGCAATGCTTGTGGCTATCCATTACGCCACAAACGCTTGTTGAGGGCATTGCCCCCAAACCCCTATTGATCACAGGAAAATTTCCTGTGGCCACGCGTTCTGCGAACGCTTTTAACCACGATCAGCTTAACGCTGGTCGTGGCTTTTTTCTTGTTCATTTTTCTGTTCCTCATCCATTTTCAGAAGCCGATCCACATTGGCCTTTGCCGCCAACAGCTCCCGCATTTCCTCTCGGGAGCGCCGATACTCGACATAGGTCTTTTTCTTTTCATCCAGAAGCCGGGCATACTCGGCTTGCAGTTCCTTAACTTTGGGCAGCTTCTTGACCCCCATATCGTCAAAGGCATTTTTGGCCGCCTGATGGAGTAGAATTTCTTCCTCATGTTCTTCTCGGAATTTCTTGGAGTAACCGGCATGTCTGTAAGCGACATAGACGTCGCGAGTCTTGGCATAGTTGATGATATGGGTCCGCAGCACCGCGATCTCCGCCATGCGTTTCTCCGCCGCCTTGATTTTTGCGGATAGCTCATTGTGGTGCGCTGTGGCTGTCGCAGCCTTTTCCTCCAGCACTGTATACTCCAGCAGGTTATGCTCGGTGAGAAAGTTCACTGTCTGCGCCATCTGTTTCAGATTAAAAATCTTGGCCCACCGTGCATACCCTGCACCTTTTCCGGCCTGGAGCTTTGCCTGAATGTCAACCAGTAGATTAACCTTCGGCGGAACTACATGTTTGACTTGATTCCGACGGGGTGTATGCTCCTTTTGACCGGTGAGGACAGCCTGCAAATGCTCAAGAGTGTAGCCATCACCCAGACTATCCAGACGGGCCACTTTGCCCCAGCCGGGAAACCTCAAACGGTAGGCTTTGCCACGCTTGGATACCTCGCAGCCGGATTCCCGGAGAAGCTTTAGCAGTTCGTCCAGATCAGCAGGTTTTTGTGCCAGGGCGTTGTCAATGGCAGCACGGAGTAATTCCCGGTGGGAGGGCTTCGCCTGATCGCCCAGCCATTGGTCGTAACTTTTTCCGTGGGGCTTTGGGTTCTCCACAATGGACAATCCGTTCTCAATGCAGATGGTGTCACTCAATCGACGGACGGCTATTGTGCTTCCCCAAAAGTTGCGGAACTTCCGATCACAATCCAGATTGACAGCACTCCAAATTATGTGATTATGGACATGGGCTTTGTCAATGTGAGTGCAAACGATGAAGGCGTGTTTTCCCTTTGTAAATCGCTTGGCAAATTCCACTCCCAGTCGGTTTGCTTCCTCCGGGGTGATTTCTCCAGGGCAGAAGGACTGGCGTACATGGTAGGCAATCACATCGTCGGCTCCACGGACTCGGCCAGTAGATGCTATATACTGACGCTTTGCGAGCATGAACTCTGCGTCGGCTACACGGCTGTCACACTTGTAGCCAGTGATGAATCTACCGTGATCGGTTTTTTCAGGATTGGCTACATAGTCGATAATTTCGCTGATAGCACGGCACTCTGTTCTACCCTTGCCAACATGAAGCGGCATAATTCTGGTTGTCGCCACTATTTTCGGCTCCTTTCATATTTTCCTATGTAGAATTGCAGCCCTAACAATCGAAAATAGCCCGCCGTAACTGAGCAAGGTGATCAGTTCCAGCAGGCTATTGTAATTCTGTAAAAGTCAGCAGAATTGTCAAGGATTGCAATTTCCACAAGGGTCATAACCTTGGGCAATAAGTTCTTCTCGGTTGGCTACCACATCCTGGCGGTTTTTTTCACTCATCTGTTTTACGCTTCGGCATTCCGGGTAGTGAAATTTCTTCGTATTTGTGTTGAGGACATAGCTCTGTACAGAAACAGTTTCTTGGCTATTTCCTTCCGACTGCTCCGGCTGAGCTATCGAATATCCATTATCCTCTTGAGCAAGATTATTTGCATAGTTTGCACCGGTCGCATAATCTATGGTAATTCCATCTTGGACATTGTAGCAGTAAACACAAAACTGTACACCCTCGCCATCGTCCTCCACAGACTTCGCTTCCATAAGGACACCGGATGCAACGAGATTGCTGCCTTCAAATATGGGGCTTACGCGGTAAAGTACATGATTGCCGGTTTCCTGGACATAATCTGCTACCATATTCTCAAACGGTAGCATACCATCCACATTCATGGAGCGAGTCCCTGTGATAAGATTTTTTTCGTTAGCGTTTTCACCTGCCAGTTGGAATCCGATCAGATGGCACCTGTTATATAAGTATCCTCCGTCTACAATATCATAAGAATTATTGACCCAGCCTGTTGGTGTAACGTCGCTGATGCTCTCACGATCCTCAGTAGGCATTAAGTTTATGCAAACATTCGCATACGCAACGCCACATCGACCAAGGGAATCAAGGAAACTGTATCGTTCAAACTCGTCAGTTGTAATATCACTTGACTCAAAAAACGGAACATTGTCATTTATTACTACATAGGGATCGCCAGCATACTGAGGAACATCGTTCAGATTGAACTCAGTTGCGAAAATCTGGTCAGGTATTGGCGAGGGGGAGGGCGTTGAAGAAGCCGAGTCTTTTGATTGGTCCTGTATATCAGCTGTAACTGTACTTTCTGTACTTGGATATGTGTTTGTCGAAGTGCCAGATTCCGTATTGCCACAAGAAGCTAAGCTGACAAACAAAACAAGAGCAAGAATAAGTGATGCAATTTTTGATGTCTTTTTCATCCGAGTTTCCTCCAGAATTCCATTGTGATTTTCTTGTGCGACTTACCTTCGAACTCATCAAGAATAGAAATTTCCCAATCAGAGCTAGTCCCAGGAATTTTCAGGTAAGTGTCTGCAGGATAAGTGCGGTTCCAACGAAAAAGAATGATTCCTTGGATTCGCTCATAGAAAGGTAGAATACTATCCGTTTCTACGAATGCAAAATCAGATGTAGCTGCTTTATTCAAGTAGTCTTCATCAACCATAATGTTCTGCATTTGACCATCGCTTTCGAACTGCTTTGCAGTGTATGGCTTCATCCATATTTTGTGGCCTTTGCAATGATCCAATACTTTCTTTCTAAGAAGCACATCCATTGACTGTCGTCGATGGTTAAACGCCATCCCCAACTTGTCATCCACACAAACGATAATAATCATGTAAGTTTATTCTCCCTTACGATATTCTTCTACGCTCCAGGCAGAGGGCCTTTATCCATAAACCAAGTCTTGAATAAGGTATTTCAGATCCTGTATTTTGCCTAGCAGCCAAAAAGTCAGTTTTGGTAATCCGAATGGGCTAAGAATGTATGCAATCATCAGTAGAATTAGACCGTTTTGTGGCGAATAGGTCACAAGGACACCTACACCCAGCAGTACAAACACCATGCTGATAAAACTCAACACCATGCCGGAAACGTAGACCACTCCCACGCAAATCCAAATACCCAAGGTGAGCAGTAGAATTACTGGTGCAATTATAATCTTCAAAATCAGTTTCAACAAGCTCAACATCATTCCCACAGAACAGTCACCTCCCGTTTTTCTAAGTCCATTATGAGACAACTTAGGTCAAATGGCAAGTTTGTGAAAAAAGAAAAAGCGGAGGGTGGAACGGCGTTCTTTTCGCCGCGCCGCCCTCCGCAGATGGGGTTTATCTCCCTGTCACGATAGATTAGAGAGCTGGGTCAGGATTTTCTTCACGCCCTCCCATAGCTGCTCCTGTCGCTGGGCTATATCATCCAGGTCAGCGTCGTAGACACGCCCAGTCTCATGCACTCGGCGGGTGAGCTGGTTCAGGTTGTTGCTGCTCCGGCGCAGCAGAGACACCAGCTCCTTCAGCTCCGGCAAGTCCAGCTGCACCACATAACCGTCCAGGGCCATCTTCCGCAGATAGGCTTCTCGGTTCTTCGTCCCAAGTTGGGACATTTTCTGCTCGATCAGCGCCAGCTCCTCTTGGGAGACTCGGAAATTCACCTGGACATCTCGTTTTCGTCTCGGGGTGCTCACCGTTCCGGCTCCCTCTTTTTATGGGCCGGAACTTTCGGGACTGTCTGTTTCGGTTCCTGCTTCAAATGCTCCCGGACAGAAGGCCGGGGCTGGCGCAGCTCCTTGGAGCGGTCCTCGCTGGCCAGGATAATAGCATAGGTTCCAGGCAGTCTTTTCATGCCGGTAAAAGCCAGACTGCGGAACGGCAAGAGATTCATCAGCCGGTCATGGTCTTTGCTTCCTGCGCGATTCAGAAACTCCGGGGAAATGCGGGCCATATAATGGGTCCCATGGGGGCTGTTCGGCATATCCGGTGCGCGCAGCTCCCGCAAAATCCGTTCTGCCTCTGCCTGGATGTCCTCTGCCGTCAAGGGCTGGCGGCGCAGATGTTCCTCGCGCACCAGATCAATAAACCCGTTCAAAACAGCGGGGTGGCTGTTCAGGGCATAGCCGCAGCGGACGGTATCGGAGTTGTAGTTAGGGATGGTCTTTGCCCATTCCTTGTTGCGGGGCGAGTAGCGTCCATCCCAGTCCTGGAGCTGGACGGTGTTGGCAAGGACCAGCATAACCCGGTCCATGCCATAGGTCTCGATCACACCCTTGGCGGCATCGTGACTGAGATACATCCCGTCGAAGTGTTCCCGCACGGCTGCTTCAATGGCCTCTTTGCATTGGAGATTGGCGTTATTGGAAGCCCGGTACTGCTCCAGCTCCCCATGCTCTTTCGCATACACAGCAGAGTGAGGGTAAATGGCGGCTTTCCGCAGCTCTGTCTGGGCCTTGCAAGCATCATCGGCCCGGTTCTCGATGCTGTCCCGGATCACATCCATGTAGCCGGTCTCCAGTTTCTCAAAGTAACGGTACACATCTGCCAGCGGTGTGGGCGAATCCAAGAGGGCCTGGGCCTGGGCGTCGGTCAGCTCCAGCTGCTCCATCGCCATCACGATGTCCTCCCGAACAGTGTACTCATAGGCATGGTTCAGGACTTCTGCCGGGGGCTGGCTTTTCAGCCAGTCCCGGTATTTGTCCTGTTCAGCGGCCATCTTCTCATAAAGGGCCGTATTCAGATCGTTGGTATTCATGTTATCGCACCTCCTCATGTTGTTTCGGTTTCTTGCCAGGACTGCGGGGTGGCACCGGGCGCTTCAAGCTGTCCAGCACCGAAGGCCGTGCGCTCTTGGCAACCACAGTTTCCGGCTGGGCGTGGCCCTTGCCGTCAATGTTCAGCAGCGTGTCCAGTTCCACCAGACGGGCGGACTTGACTCGCAGATCATCCTCAAAAGGAAACGGCTTTCCGATTTCCTCTTTGGCTGCGGCCTGCTGTTGGTAAAGGTTGTCCAGCTGGTTTTTCACGGCTTCCAAACGCTGAGGCATCTGAACCAGTGCATTGTCGATACGGGTGAGGTTTCCGCGCGGGTCTGTGCCAAGGCTTGCCCGGTGGGTCATCTGGCCTTTCAACAGGAGCGTATATTCCTGTTTCCAAGCAGAAAACTCCACGGACATAGTAAAGCCCCGATAGTTGCCGATCTGCACCGGTTCGGAGCCTTTGACCTCCTTACAGGCGTCCAGCAAGGCTGCACCGGCGTTTTCTTTGTCGGTCAGCACATCACCCCGGATCTCCATTCCAGCAAAGCCATCCTCCGGGTGAGGATGGGCGGCCAGAGTCTCCAGGTCCGCTTCAAAGCCTTTGATAAATCCCTTGTTGGTTTCGATTTCCTGGGGGAAGTATTTGAGCAACTGATCCTCCAGGCGGTACTGCTTGCTCTGATGGTCGGCTTTCATCAGCTTCAGACGCGCAACCTCCACATCCAAATCCATGCGCTCCTTGATACGGGGGTCTCCGGCGCACAGGGCCTTGATCTCGGCAAAGGACAGCGCCGTTTCGTCCACATCATCGCAGGAGCGGACCGGGCTTTTGCTGGTCATGATTTGCGAAATGAATTTCTGTTTGTTCTCCACCGTCTGCCACAGGTAGGCATCGAAAGTTCCCTCAGTAACATAGCGGTACACATGGACCAGCGGATTCTGGTTGCCCTGGCGCTCGATACGGCCCTTGCGCTGGGCAAGGTCTCCCGGACGCCACGGACAATCCAGGTCATGGAGGGCCACAAGGCGGTCCTGCACATTGGTGCCAGCGCCCATCTTGGCAGTGCTGCCTAAGAGGACGCGCACCTGCCCGATGCGGACCTTGGAGAACAGCTCCTTTTTCCGTGCCTCTGTGTTGGCTTCGTGGATAAAGGCGATCTGTTCGGCGGGCATTCCCTGGGCGATGAGCTTTTGCCGGATGTCCTCATAGATGGTAAAGGCAGGCTCCGGCTCATCCAACGGCACAGCCTGTTCCAGCGCATGAAGTGTGGGATTGTCCAGCTGTTTGGCTGCCTTTTTGGAGGGGGCTGCCTGGGGCGTGGAAATGTCGCAGAATACCAGCTGGGTTAGCTTGTCAGCCTCGCCGTCTCGCCAGATCTGCATGATATTACCCACACACTGATTGACCTTAGTGCCGGGTTCATCCGGCAGCAGCTGGTTGATGATACGCTGGTCCAGACCCAGCTTGCGGCCATCGCCGGTAATCTTGAGCATATTGTCCTCTGAGGGGTCAACGCTGCCGCTGTGTACCCTGGAGG
>JBMNQH010000021.1:0-25541 GCA_050944035.1 Oscillospiraceae bacterium
AGTAAAGAATGATCGAGGGTGTGATTGTACTGCCGTTTTTCTATTCTCTCCGTCTTTGTTATGGAATTTTTTAGAAAAACGGATTGACTCTCATGTTATCTTTTGATATTATGTAAGTGTTCATAGGACACTGAATCTTATGAATACGTGATCCTTTCACTACATAATGAAAATTATGTGATGTCTTTCATCAGCTCAAACCACAAGGCCCAGGCGTTCTATTCTCCGTCGGTGTTCTACTCCCGTCGCCATGATATAAATGCGCGTGGTATTCACGCTGCTATGGCCCAGAATATCTGCAAGCTTGGCGATGTCTTTTTCCATGGCGTAGAATGTGCGGGCAAAGAGTTTGCGCAGGTTATGCGGAAATACTTTGCTGGGACTTATACCAGTTTGTCGGCAAAGTTTTTTCATATCCGCCCAGATATTGCTGCGGTTCATAGGTTTACCACTGCGTGTCCGAAAAATAATGCCTGTATCAATCCCTGTCCGTTTTGTATAAGATAACAACAGCTTTTTCAGCTTTCCCGGAATGAGAATCGTCCGGGTTTTATTTTTGCAGGACACCGTAATCACACCCTTCCGAACTGCTTCGACTGTGAAATAGGCGAGTTCGGATACACGGATTCCTGTCCCACAGATGGTTTGCAAAAGCAGATGCAGACGCGGACGGCTTTCTGAAATCTTCAGCAACTGCAGATACTCGGCTTTGGTAAGTTCCTTCTCCTCTGCACAGTAGGTCTGGCGTTGTGTTCTGAGATTCTTGACCTTGCAATCGTTCCAGTCCAGAAAAACAAACAGGCTGTTCAGAGACGCCAGCATGGAATTAATGCTGCGTATTGCATAACCGTCGTCGATCAGTGATTTTTTGTATTCTATGCTCAATTCCTTTGTAATGGGCCTTTTGTTCGAAAACACCAGAAAAGCGTTGACGTCCCGTTTATACTTCTCCACTGTGGCTGCACTTTTTTCCTCCTGAATTAAATGCTCCTGAAATGCGATGATATCTTTTTGGGTCAATATTCTTTTCAACGTAGATCATTCCTCCAACATACAGATTTCATGCTGTTTATTTTCTCCGAAAAATATGAACATATTCCCGATGCTTTCAAATGAAAAAAGCCCTGAAAATACTGGCTTCTCCAATATTTTCAGGGCTTTTTTCATTTGAATTATTACAACATTCTATTGCGTATTACTATACGCTGTCCATACATCATTCTCTTTCTATCTCCAGAGTCTGCTTCTGTTCTTTTCTCGCCAGGAGAAATACCGTTGTAATGATACAGACGAATCCCGCCAGATCGATCAGTTGAAACGCTGTATGCAGCCAAAGTACGGAAAACAGCGTGGCAGAGACGGGTTCCACACTGGCAAGCATGCTTGCCCGAACAGCGCCGACATCAGCCACCCCCTGCAAATACAGCGTATAAGCAAAAATCGTCCCCATAAGAACGACACCGCCAACAGCCAACCACCCTTTTGCGTCCAGTGTAACGGGAATGCGCCAGACCTGGATCAGACAAGCCAACACCACACCGCCGATCAACATCCCAAACCCTGTTACAACCATACTTCCCCATTTGGGAATGATCTTGGAAGGAAGCAACGTATAGCAGGCCAGGCTTACCGCGGACAGAAGTCCCCAAATCAAACCATTTCGAGACAACGCCATTGTTCTTGGATTGCCATGCGTGGCAAGCAGAAAGGTTCCCAGCACAGCCAAAACGATGGCAGAAGTTTCTCTGACACTTGGGAACTTTCGGTTCCAAGCACACACCAAAGCCATAATCAACACGGGTCCAAGATATTGCAGCACTGTGGCGGTTCCTGCATTCGAGTAGAAAATGGAGTTCAGATAGGAATACTGACTGAACATCAGCCCAAACAGCGCAAACAGGATCAGCTGTGCTACATCCCCTTTTCGTCTCCAGATACCGGTCGGCTTTTCTCTCTGGCACAAAAAAGAAAATATAGTTAGTACAATTCCAGCGCCCAGCATACGGACAACCGTAAGCCAGCTGGAATTGATATGATAATTCGTAAACAGATACTGCCCACAGGCGCCAGAAAAGCCCCAAAAGGTTCCACCGGCCAACGTACAAAAAATTCCACGCACAGTTCGATTCATGTCCTTATTTTTCCGCCTTGTTAATTTTTTGATATAGTATACTGTAAAATCCCCAAGTCCGCAACAACTCCATTTAGATTGTTTCCCTTCTATAATTAAACCCCCTGTATGGAACACTTTGTTTGGTGAACATACAGGGGATTACAATTATTTTCTCCGTACCGGATCCAATGTATCGGTTGCCGTATAGATCAATGCGTTGCAGATGGCGGCGGCTACATTGCTGCCGCCCTTCCTCCCAATCGCCACGATGCATGGGACAGAAAACCGCGCACAGGTTCGCAGCAGCAGGCGCTTGCTTTCCTCCACATTGACAAACCCAACGGGTACGCCGATAACCAGCGCCGGTCGCAAGCCAGTCTGTATCTGCTGCACAATCTGCAGCAGTGCGGTTGGCGCATTGCCGATTGCCAATATCGCGCCCGGAAATTCTTTTGCGGCTTTTTCCATTGCGGCGACCGCTCTGGTCGTGCCATGTTGTCTGGCTGCGCGAGCAATTTCCTCCTCGGCCATAAAACAGTGTGCCGTACTGTTCAGCTTTGCAAGTCCCTGTTTGCTGATACCGGCGCGCGCCATGTTGGTATCTGTAACAATTGGAATTCCTTCCTGCAACGCCTCGACTCCCGCCTGCAATGCATTTTGTGTAAATGTCAGGGTTTTGGCATAGTCAAAATCTGCTGTAGTATGAATCACACGTTTGACTACGGCGGCGTGTTCGGCAGGCAGTACAACGCCCATAGTATCCAACTCTCTTTGAATGATCTCCATACTAGTTCGTTCGATATCAGCCGGTAATACATGTTGTATCATCAGTATTCCACGCCCTTTCTCGCCGGAATCCCGCTCTGATAGGGATGTTTACAGCAACACATCCGCGTGGAGTAATCTGCCGCTTCCTGCATCCAATCCGCTGGTTCGCGCCCGGTTAACACCACTTCCCGATCGTCCGGACGCTGTAAAACCGCTTGCTGTAACAGCCCGCGCTCCACTGTTTCCAGCTGCCATGCCGCACAGGCTTCATCTAGAATCAAAAGGTCACAGCTTTGTTCCAACGCCTGCATCAGCTGTGCAGTCTGTTGTTTTTTTGTCTCTGCTTTCTCCCGCTCTGACATTTGAGACAAAAAACCGGCAACTGGTTTCCCGGAATAAATTGTAGCACCCAATTGCTGCAATATATTCAATTCCCCGCTTTGCCCATCTTTCAAAAATTGTACCACTACAACCCGCAAGCCGGCGCCCAATGCGCGGAGAGCAAGCCCCATGGCCGCTGTCGTTTTTCCTTTTCCATCTCCCCAATAGAGGTGAACCAACCCGTTATTCATGTGCATACGCCTCCATCGCTTTGTAAATGGCAGAGATATCCAGACTGTTGCGCACGGTATCGGCCAGAAGATCGTACTGACGCTGCTTGTAGTGGTCACGCGGATCTATCTGCAATTTGGTTGCATCCAGGCCTTTTCTTGTCAACAGCCAACCCGCCAGACTCTCGGTCAATGTTCCGGTATCAAACAGACCGTGAAGGTATGTACCGAATACGGTTCCCTGTACCGTTCCATCCTCTTGTCCGTTTTGCAGACGGCAGAACGGGAGACCGCCCATCCGTCTGGTTTTTCCCATATGAATTTCATAACCGTCCAATTCAGCGCCAGGGCAAATACCGGTTGTAACAGCTCGCACCCTAGTGCGTGTCTTTGCCTTTGCAAATACCGTCTCACAAGGTAACAATCCCATACCGGCCAATTCGCCCCCATCCTCCGCTTCTTCCAGATCGGATAGTTTGGCTCCCAGCATCTGATACCCGCCGCATACGCCCAGCACTGGTGTTCCGTTGGATGCCAACTTCAAAATTGCCGCTTCCAGTCCATTTTGCCGCATCCACAACAGATCGTGCATGGTACTCTTTGTCCCCGGCAGAATAACCAAATCCGGCGTACCTAGCGCTTCCTGTCTGGCAACATAGCGTACACCAAGCGCTGGATGGTGCGCCAACGGAGAGAAATCCGTAAAATTGGAGATTCTCGGAAAACGAACGACTGCGATATCTACAGCCTTTTCTGTATGGGAAACCTGTAGACGAGGAGCCAAACTGTCCTCATCGTCAATATCCGCCTGTGTATAGGGCACAACACCCAGCACCGGGATTCCGGTTTTTTCTTCCAGCATCGCAAGGCCCGATTCCAGCAAGCTGACATCTCCACGGAACTTGTTGATGATGGTTCCGACGATGCGACAGCGTTCTTCTGCTTCTAACAGTGCGACGGTACCGTACAGCTGTGCAAACACACCGCCCCGGTCGATATCGCCTACCAGCAGTACCGGTGCATTGACCAGTTCTGCAAATCCCATATTCACAATGTCGTCAGATTTTAAGTTGATTTCTGCCGGACTTCCCGCACCTTCAATCACAATCAGATCGTACTCCTCGGCAAGGCTGCGGTAAGCGGTCAGAATCTCTGGAATCAGGCTCCGCTTCATTTGAAAATAGTCTGCCGCCTGGTACTGCCCGCGAACCTTTCCGTTGACAATGAGCTGGCTGCCCGTGTCACTGCTCGGCTTGAGCAAAATCGGATTCATGCGTACATCGGGCTCCACTCCGGCGGCTTCTGCCTGTGCGACCTGTGCTCTGCCCATTTCCAGACCGTCAAGGGTAATATAACTGTTCAGTGCCATGTTTTGACTTTTAAACGGTGCTACCCGATAACCGTCTTGCCGAAAGATTCGGCAGAGTGCTGTCACCAACAAACTCTTCCCTGCACCGGACATGGTTCCCTGCACCATAATACATCGTTCCATCTATATCACCTCACGCATCGTCTGCAAAAAGATATCGTTTTCCGCCGCTGTCCGCACAGCTGTCCGGTACCATCCAACACCAAGGCCGGAATAATTGGAGCAGTCTCGCAGCAAAATCCCACGGTTCCGCATACGCTGTGTCAACTGTGCATCGGGATAGCAGAACAGCAGATAGTTTGCCTCGCCGGGACATACATAACACCCCATCGCTGTCAGCGCCGCCTGCATTCTTGGGCGCTGTACAGATATGAGCTCCCGTAAACTCTGAAGATAAGTCTGTTCTCGCAGTGCAGCAACTCCGGCCATCTGTGCCGGTGTGGACACTGCCCAGGGCGGTCCTACCTTCTGCATCTGTTTTGCCAAAACCGGGTCGCCGCACAGTGCATATCCCAGCCGCAGTCCCGCCAGCGCATAGCTTTTGGTAAAGGCCTTGAAAACGACAAGGTTTCGGCTTTTCTGCAATGCGCCCTGTAAACTGTGTGCCGCCGGATCATTCAAAAACGCATTAAAGCACTCATCGACGGCCATCAGTGTTCCGCACATCGTACAACGCTGCAAAATTTTCCGAAGCAAAGCCGGTGGTGTCGTTCTTCCGGTCGGGTTGTTCGGCTCACAGAGAATCAGAAGGTCAAGACCCGGTGTAATCCGGGACAAAATCTCTTCTGTAGCAATAAAATCATTTTCCACTGAAAGCAGATACTGCTCCACCTCGCACCCTACCAGTTCCAAAGCCTGTGCGTACTCCGCAAAGGTCGGCGCGGTGAGAAGGGCTCGGTGTGGTTTTTTCGCCAGTGCGAGTCGAAAAATCAGGTCTGCTGCGCCGGCACCGCAAAGAATCTGTTCCTCTGAAAGACAGTGCAGCTTTGCCAAATCCCGCCGCAATTCCCGGCAAACAGGGTCTGGATAGCATGAAACGGTATCCAGACTTTGGATCACTGCCTGACGCACACCATCCGGAACTCCCAATGGGCTGACATTGGCAGAAAAATCCAGAGGTGCATATCCATATTCCTGTTGAAATCCTACCCAATCACCGCCATGACCGTTCATAATAGACCTCCCAGCATTGCCCGCACCATTCCCAAAATAACCAGACAAAGAACACTGGCAACGTACAACATACGATTGACGCGTAAAATGTCTTGTGGTTCAATCGGACGGATGGAATCGCCGATCATCGGCTTTTGGTGCAATGTTCCAAAATACCAGGCTGGCCCGGCCAGTTGTATGCCCAATGCACCAGCCACTGCCGACTCCGTCTGTGCAGAGTTGGGACTGGCATGACAGCGGCGATCCCGCCGCCAGATTTTAAGGGCTGTATAGGCATTCTGTCCGGTCAGCGCTGCGGATACACAAAGCAGCAGTGCCGCAAATCGAGACGGAATGTAATTTGCCACATCATCCAGCCGGGCAGCAGCACGGCCAAAATACAGATAGCGGTCGTTGCGATATCCAACCATGCTGTCCATGGTATTAATCGCTTTATAACACAATGCAAGCGGTGCACCGCCAAGCATCATAAACAACATCGGCGCAACAACACCGTCTGAAAAATTTTCTGCTACGGTTTCTACAGCGGCTTTTGTCACACCCTCTGCGGTCAATTGTTCCGTATCGCGCCCTACAATCCGCGCTACCGCACGTCTGGCATCTGGCAAACTGCCATAAACCAAGTTCTGATAGACGTTGCAGCTCTCCTCTTTCAGCCCCCTGATGGCCAAAGCCTGCCAACACCATAGCACCTGTAATAGAAATCCTAAAACCGGAGATAACAAATGAAAAAGCCAAATGGCCGACGCGGAAAAGCACAGGGTTCCAACAGGCAGAAGCGCCGCCAACATGCTGCCGGCAAGCAGTTCTCCCCGCTCCGTTTTTGCAAACCAGGCGCGCAATCGCCGCTCCAGTACTGTGATGCACTTTCCCATGTATACCACTGGATGCGGCATCCAGGCCGGATCCCCCAGAACAAGATCCAAAACGAAACCGCACAGCACAGCAAACAAAATGGTCATATCCACGCCCTCGTAAACTGTACTTCTTTTACCAGATACAGATAGTTTGTATCGTGCCAGTCATCAGCGGACAGTACATAGCCGGCGCCGGTCGGTGTACACCACGCATAATAGTCTCTCTGTGGCCTGGCATACCGTTCCAAAACCGCCATTTGCGTTCCGCCATGGGCAACGATTACCAAATACTGTGCCTGTTGCTCCAATGCGGTCTCGACCAATGCTGAAAAGGCCGCACAGCTTCGTTCCGAGAATTCCGCACGGCTTTCCCCGCCCGGACAGCGGTCCAAACAATTGCCGGCAACCCAAGCCCGATACGCGGTATCCTGTTCCATCTCGGCATAGTTATGCCCTTCAAACACGCCAAATTCCATTTCCCGCAGATCCTCGACAGTTTGCAATCTGGCATTTGGAAACAGAAGTTCCGCACTTTCTATTGCACGGCACAAAGGAGAAACATAGACCACTTCCGGTATAAAATTTGCCTGACAAAGAGAATCTCGTCCGATTTGAGACAGTGGAAGATCCAGTGTTCCGAGATATCGCTGTTCGGCATTGTATGCCGTTTCGCCATGGCGGATAAGATAGATTAACACGGCCATTCCCCTTTCAACAGCTGTGGCAAACCGCAACACACGCGCACAACGGTGTCGGCATGCTGCGCCAACAGACAGGCAAGGCGGCCTGCGTCCTCGCGCTGCGCTCTCTGCACCGGATCAATGGGCACAACGCCCGCACCGACCTCCGTTGCAATAACGATGGGATACTGTGTCAATTGGTCAGCCAACGCCTCCAGATCTTCTGCATCTGCGGCAAGCTCCTGCACATCCCAGACTGCTATCCGCGAAAGCGCTTCGTCGTCCAGACGCAGCGCACGTTTGATATAGCTTTTTTTCCCCGCAAACAGCGGACCGGTGATAAAGATCATATCGCTGCCTCCAAAAATTGTACGGCTGTGAGTACTGCAAGCATAGCCAGCTCAGCTGTCTGTAAAAACCAGCCGGCCAGATCGCCGGAAATGCCGCCAAACCGCCGAATTGCCATACGGCGGTAATAAAAAAATACGCTCAGCGCTGTCAAAACCATAGTGATACCCTGCCAGCCGCACAAAAACAACCCAATGCACAAAACAGCTGCAAAAACTTTCAAGCACCACGCCACACGGTTTTTGTCCGCCGCAGTTGCAAAGGTATGTGCAAGGCCGGTATCCTTGGCCAACGGAAATACTGCAATTGCAAGACCGGACAGGCTGCGGGAAAGACAAAACCCCAGCGTGATGGCAACCAGCGTGTCTCTTTCCAACTGCGGGATCGCACTCCATAATGCCCAACTCGCGACAAAATAGAAACACAACCGGATAACTGCAAAAGCCCCCAGATGTGCGTCTTTCAAAATCTCCTGCTTTTTCTCCGCAGAGGCGTGGCTGGCCAGTGCATCACAGGTATCGGCATACCCGTCGAGATGGATGCCTCCGGTCAACATGACAGGAATCAGGCAGAACCCCGCCCCACGCAGCAGTACCGGAATGGATAGCCATTGGCACAGCAGTGTCCAAATCCAAAAGATTCCGCCCAGCATCAGACCAATTGCCGGGAACGCGCATAGTGCATAGCGCATATTGCGTTCCGTCCAGCAAACATTTGGCATGGGCAGCGCAGAGAACATGGAACACGCCACCACAAATGTCTCCCATACAATCATGATGGTGGAACAGCTCCTTTCAATACATTGGTGCAGCCCGCGACCACTTCCACCACCAGATCGGCGCGCACCGCCAATGCGCGATTGACCAGCGCAAGCTGATATAAATAGGACATCGTATCACCCACATAATCCGAACCGCCGGAAAATATTGCATTGGTCACAATCGTGAGATGGCGGCATTTCTTTTGCAGCATTTCTATTCCTTGAATTATTGTCTCCGCCTCATTGTGATCCGGAGAAAAATACTCATTTGCAATCAGATTGCTCAGACATTCCAACAGCAAATTGGATCCTGCCGGAACGTCAGCACCACCGACGTCCCGATATCGTTCCATGGTGACAAACTCTTTTTCGGCGCGCATGGTTCGATGCCGGTTAATCCGTGCACGACATTCTTCGTCAAATGGCTGCATGGTGGCGAGATAGACGCGCGGGCCATCCAGCCGCTGCACAAGTGCTTCGGCATATGCACTTTTCCCGCTGGCGGCACCGCCGACGATCAGTGTAAACATTACAGTCTCCCCTCATTGTGCTGTATAAGCCGGGATGCCCAAATGGTCGAACGTCTGGCCGCTTTGATAGACGGCCAGTGCCATATCAAGCAACGGCAGCGCGGCTATCGCACCGCTTCCCTCTCCGAGCCGCATTTCTGCCGTAATCAGTGGCTTTTTTCCCAGCGCTTCCAGTATCAGACCGCCGGCCGGCTCCGCCGAAACATGACTGGCAAACATGGCATGCGCCGCCCCAGCATGGATCATGACAGCACACAGTGCAGCCACCGCACTGATGAAGCCATCAATGAGAATTGGAACCCGGTAGATAGCACCACCCAGAAACACACCGCACAGTCCGGCAAGATCCAGACCACCAAGCGCAGCAAGTACCCCAATGGGATCCTCACGGTTTGGCTGATGCAATGCAATCGCTGTGCGGATGATTTCCTGCTTTCGGAAAAGTCCGTCGTCTGACAAGCCCGCTCCACGCCCCGTTACACGCTCCGGTGGCTGCTCCAGCAGTACAGCGGCCACTGCACTCGACGTGGTGGTGTTGCCGATTCCCATTTCACCGGTGGCAAGGATGGAAACACCCTGCTGTTTTTGCTCCAGAACCAGATCCATACCGATCTTGATCGCAGACAGACACTGCCCCCGGTTCATAGCAGGGACACGGGCAATATCGCCCGTACTGTTTCGCACGCGTCTGGGCAACACACCCGGTACACCCGGAAAATCCTGTATTCCCATGTCCACCGGCACGACCTGGCACCGGGCCACCTGTGCCATATGACAGACCGTACTCTCCCCTGCAGCCAGAGCATTTGCCACGGCAGCAGTCACCGAGCTGTCGGTTTGCGTGACACTGTTTGCCACAACGCCGTTGTCCGCACACAGCACCAGCAGCGCGCGCTTTTGCAGCTGAATATTGACATCACCGGTCAGAGCCACCAGATCCATGATCTGCTCTTCCAAAAGGCCAAGACTGCCAAGCGGCTTGGCAAGCTG
The DNA here is from genome assembly GCA_050944035.1 of Oscillospiraceae bacterium. Taxonomy (GTDB): domain Bacteria; phylum Bacillota; class Clostridia; order Oscillospirales; family Oscillospiraceae; genus JBMNQH01. The sequence goes on from JBMNQH010000021.1 coordinate 10,140, forward strand.
ATTCCAGCGAATCTGTGCTGCCGCACGGGCGGATTGATCCGGTGGGACAATCTGCTGTAAGATTGCTCTCAATTCCTTTTCATTCATCGTATGCTTTCTTTAAAAATGTCTTGGCTGCCGTAACGAACCTGGCAGCCATTGGGATATCGCCGCCAAAGTGCAGATGCGGAAAGGCGGCATACAGCGCAGGCCCAACCACGCCACAGCGCCAAGTGCGGTCTCTTAAAGGTTTTCCGGCTGTCAATGAGGACCCATTTTCTGTGCTGTCCCAATAGTGAAATTCATGTGCGGGTACGGTTTCACCCTGACGAAACAACAGACTGTCCGTCTCTGCTGTCAAATGCAAATATCCAAAGCGTTGCAACTGCCCGGTTCTGATGCCATCACCGTGGAGCGCACCGACCATAGGCCACGATACCGCATTTTGGTCTTGCAGGCTTTGCTGCAAATATAAAAACCCGCCGCATTCCGCAACCGTCGGCAGCCCTCTTTCCACCGCTTGCCGGATACTGCTTCGCATGGTTTCGTTCTGCGCCAGTTTTTGTGTCCAGAGTTCGGGATAGCCGCCGCCCAGATATATACCCCCGATTCCTTCCGGTAAAACCGGATCATGGAGCGGACTGAATGGACAAATTGCAGCCCCTGCGGCGCGCAGTGCATCCAGATTGTCGGGATAATAAAAACAGAATGCCTCATCCTGTGCGACTGCAATCCGGCTGGAAGAAACAGAGACTGTTTCCTCCTTTGGACAAACCGAAAACGGCGCTGCCTGTTCTGCCAATTGCAACAGCCGATCCAGATCCATGGTCTGTTCCATCTGCTCTGCAATTCGCAGAAACCGTCCGGAAAGGTCGCAGATCTCTCCGGCAGTGAGCAGACCCAGATGACGGCTTTCCAACACCGCTTCCTCCATCGGCGGCAGATATCCCAAAACGGGAAGTCCGGTCTCCTGTTGCAGCAACGGTGCAAGGTGCGCGTATACCACTGGTTTACAGTCGTTGAGCAGCAGCCCAACGATATGGCTGTCCCAACGAAAAGACAGAAGCCCCTTAATCTTCGCCGCCAGCGTGAGACTGGTTCCACGCGGCCGTACAATCAGCAGCACCGGTGTTCCGGTCACCACAGCAGTCCGCCAGGCGCTTGCCTGATCGGTACCGCCGACGCCATCGTAAAACCCCATTGCGCCCTCGAGCAAAGCAATGTCCGCCGGATGACGTGACAAGGTCTGGCAGACACCCGACTCTCCCTGTAAAAACAAATCCAGATTTCGGCTTGGTACGCCCAGCACCCGTGTGTGAAACATGGGATCAATATAGTCCGGCCCGCACTTAAAGGCTTGTACCTGAAGTCCCCGATTTTTAAGCGCTGCAAGCAGACCGCAGGTTACGGCGGTTTTTCCACTGCCGCTTTGCATGGCAGAAAGCAACAGCCTCTTCATTCCAGCACCCCCGTAATCAGGAAAACGGGATTTTGCGCCAGCAAAAGATGTAAGTTCCCCGTATCTGTAGTACGGCTAACACCAATCTGTACCACTTCTGTGCGATATCCCAATTCCACCATGGTCTGTAAGGCAGTCTGCAAACTTTCCAACGCGATAGCCGACACGCAGACTCGTGCAGCGGGATTGGAAGCATAGATTTTCTGTAAAATTGCCGGTAACTTCCCGCCGCTTCCGCCAACAAATACCGCGGTCGGCTGCGGCAGCTGTGCGAGCGCCTCCGGTGCGCTGGATGCAACAATCTGCAAATTCCACGCCCCGAACTTCTCCCGATTTTTACGGATCAGTTCACAGGCCGATGCTTCGCGCTCCACTGCGTACACACAGGCACACTGTAAAGCGAGTTCTACGCTAACGCTTCCTGTACCGGCTCCAACGTCCCAGCAGATATCCTGCGGTTGGATCGCCAGTTTTGCCAGAATCGCAGCGCGGACTTCCTGTTTGGTCATCGGCGTCCTGTCGCGGAGAAATGCTCCGTCTGGAATTCCCGGTGTGCGGCGAATGCGCGGAACGGCTTCCACAAGCAGAACACTCAGCGGCGCAAAAGATTGTGCGGCAATTGTCTGTGCAGTAGCATGATAAATTTGCTCCTCCGAATAGGAGAGATTTTCCCCCACCGTCACGGACAGCGTACCAAGTCCCGCATCACATAGACTGGCGCACAGCCTGTCCGGTCCCATCGCACCACCGGTCAGGAAAAAGACTGGAGAACCTTCGCAAAGTGCGGTCACCGGATCACAATTCACACCGTGCGCGCTGACCAGTTTCCAATCCTGCCAGGGCTTTCCAATTTTTGCCGCAAAATATTGCACAGAGGAGATACCCGGCAGAATCGCGACCTGGAATCCTGCATCGTTCAGCAGGGGAAACAGAATGCGTGTATTGGAATAAAAACCGCTGTCACCGCTGACCAAAATACAGACTTTCTCCGCCTCACATTCCCGTAGTAACGCGATAATCTCCTGCGGCCGTGTAGCAGCGATACGATGTTGCCGTGTTCTGGTCGTTTGCAATTCGTCCAACAGACGCTGGGCGCCAATGAACAGCTCCGCTTCCCGCAGCGCTGCGTTCGCCGCTTCCGTCAGCATAACGGCCGCGCCGGGACCCATTCCCACTACCGTTACCTGCATGCCAATGCCCCCTCAACTATGTGCATAATTTCTTCCAGACTTTTCCCCGTATCCACTGGTCTGGAAATCAAAATCATTCCGACGCCTGCTTGCTGGGCTGCCGCCAGCTTTTCCGCAAAGCCGCCGGGACCACCGCCGTCCTTTGTTACCATCCAAGCAATGCGATACTGTTCCAGCATCGCCTCGTTCATTTTTTGCGTAAACGGCCCCTGCAACGCCAGAATGTTTTTATGCGCGAGCCCAATGGCTTCGCAGGCTGCAAGGCTCTCATGGGTGGGCAGAACACGGGCAAACAGACGGTGTTTGTCCAGAGCAGAGAAGGCGGAAAGTGTTTTTGTGCCAGTGGTCAGCAGGATATTTCCGGTCCTTGTCTGCAAAAATGCAGCGGCCGCTGCGCAGTCCTCTACTGTAATCACACCATCCACCGGACTGGTTGCACGAAGCAGGCGGTACAGCGGTACACCAGCCGTTTCACAAGCCGCATGGATATTTGCCGTCACTTCTATGGCATACGGGTGCGTAGCGTCCACACACAGATCGAAGCCGGACAGCAGTTGTGCAATTTCATTCTGATCTTTTCTGCCCGTGAGTATCGTACAGCCCGAAACGTCGCTCAATTCCTCCCGTCCAAGCTGGGTTGCGGTGCTGACTGTCAATTGCACCGGCAATGCAGACAGACGCTCTGCCAGAATCCTCCCTTCTGTGGTACCGCCAAACAATAAGACCCTCATCGCTTGGCCTCATACCCACGCGGAGTGACCATATAATTGCCGATCTGCTGCGTCGTGCTTGCACCGACAAACACCGTGGTAAACATGTCCACCTGTTCCTCCTGCAACGCTTTCAAAGTCAAAATCCGATGGGACTGCCCTTCCCGGCCGATGTTTCGCACCCAGCCGCAGACCGTATTCGGATGTTTATACTCTAGCAAAATCTGACAAGCCCACTGCAAGTACTCAGCCCGTTTTTTGGAGGAAGGGTTATAAAGGCAGATAGAAAAATCTCCGCTTGCCGCACAACGCAGGCGTGTTTCAATCTGCGATTTCGGTGTAAGCAGATCCGACAAGGAAATTACACAGAAATCGTGCATCAGCGGCGCACCCAGCACCGCCGCACCGGACAGCGCTGCTGTTACCCCGGCTACGATTTCGATGTCCACTGTGGGATCGTCTCCGGCCATCTGCAAAAGTGGGCCGGCCATACCATATACCCCGGCATCCCCGCTGCAAATCAATGCCACCGTCTTGCCGTCCCGGGCAGTTTCCAGCGCCCAGCGGCAACGTTCCAGCTCCTGTGTCATCCGCGTGGTGTAAACTTCTTTTTCTGGATACAGTGGCGACACCAACTGTACATAGACCATATAACCGCACAGCACCTCTGCCCGCTCCAGAGCGGCGCGCGCCTGTGCAGTTAGAAATTTTTCTCCACCGGGGCCGAGCCCCACAACATATACTTTATGCATTCTGCCACCTCCAATCGGGATCAAACGGCCGACAAGCCAAAGCCAGCGTAACGCCGTGTATCACAGTTTTGGGAATGACAAGACTGCCACCACTTCCCAAGACAGCGCTGCGCTCACATACATTGTCCACCCCTGTCACGCAACGAACAAACTCTGAGTCGGAAAATTCACCCGGTACTGCGGCAAGCGCCGCCCCGGAAAATGTGGTAAACGGAAGCTCATGGTTTTGACAAAATTCTATAAGACCGGCTTCTTCCCGTTTCAAATCAATGCTGTGCACAGCACTGATGGCTTGCGCAGAAAATTTGTTCTGTAACAAAAAATCAGAAAAGGCAGTTTCGATTGCAGACACTGTACTGCCTTTTTTGCAGCCGATTCCAAGAACGCCAATCTGCGGAATCAGATGCAACGCCGTCGTACAACGCGGGGAGAGGCTGATTTCAAAATCGCAGGGCACTTTATCGGTCAATTCCAGACCAACGGGCAGCTTTCCACGGATGGGAAAGTCCGTCCGTACCTGAACCGGCTGCTTTGCCAGCAGCTTTGCGGACACAAGCCGGATTCTCTCCGGATGCACAACAGCACAACCATGGTGCCGCGCCCATTCATCCACTGCAAACACACCCCGTACATCGGTCGCGGTTGTAATGACAGGACAGGCTCCACAGAAAGCGGCAATCCGCCTTGCCAAATCGTTGGCGCCGCCGAAGTGGCCGGATAAAATGGGAATGGCAAACTGCGCACATTCATCCAAGACTACCACTGCAGGATCGGTGGTTTTGCTCTGCACGTACGGAGCGATGGCACGTACTGCGATCCCGGCGGCACCAATAAAAATCAGCGCGCTTGCCTCCTGAAATGCCTGCTCTGTCCACTGCTGCAGGGAAAGCGGTGCACCACAACGCATGGCCGCGCCGTGCAGTGCGACTGCCAACTTCTGCGCCAGAACATACCCTCGCGTACTGAAGGCAATGAGCTGTACACCGCTCATCGCGTTGCCTCCCGGTACTCCGTGGAAAAGCCGGGATCATACAATTTGCTGCGTGCACCGCCGCCGTGCAAAAACTCGCCCACCAGGACCAGTGCTGTTTTTACGATTCCATGGCGTTCTCCGGTTTCGGCAAGGGTGCCAAGCGTGCAGTGGACAACTTTTTCTTCCGGCCAGGTGGCTTTATAGACCAGAGCGGCTGGCGTTGCCTCTGTATATGCTCCCTTCAAAAGTTCGCCCTGCAAGGCGGGAAGCATTCCCGCAGAAAGGAAGATCACCATCGTTGCACCGTGGCTGGCCAGGCCTGCAATGGCTTCCCGCTCTGGCACAGGCGTACGGCCCGCCATGCGGGTAATAATCACGCTCTGACTGATACCGGGCAAGGTGTATTCCGCACAGGCCGCCGCAGCGGCGCCGCAAAAACTGGACACGCCCGGTGTGTTGTCATAGGAAATCCCGAGCTTGTCCAGCATATTCATCTGCTCCCGGATCGCACCGTACAGGCAGGGATCGCCGGTATGCAGGCGCACAGTTGTTTTTCCATGCTGTTCCGCCTGCTGTATGACTGCAAGTACCTCTTCCAGTGTCATATTCGCACTGTTGTATACAGAGCAATCTTCGGGACAAAGGCCCAACAGTGCCGGGTTGACCAGACTCCCTGCATAAATAACAGTCTGCGCCTGCCGCAGCAGTTCTGCGCCGCGCAGCGTAATCAGATCCGGTGCGCCGGGACCGGCACCGACAAAATGTACCATATGCTTACTCCTTTACAACGATGGTAGCAAAATAACCAGCAGATGCTTTCAGCTCCTGTAAATTCCGATAGACGATTTCATTCTCCAACCCGCAATTTTGCACCATGGACGCCTGATCCAGCGCATTTTGTTCTTCCAACGCCGCAATCACTTTTGGAATGCGTTTGCCAGCCTTCATTAAAACCTTGGTGCCGGATAGCGCCAGCGTCCTTTCCAGATTCTCATCCCCCGCTGGAATGATATGCAGGGGCTTGTCTATGCTGGTCAGACTGGTACCAAGACGGGCCGCAACCGCGCAGAAACTGGGAACTCCCGGCACCATTACCGTCTGATACCCTTTTGCCTGCAACAATTCCATCAGATACCCATAGGTGGCATAGATGGAGACATCCCCCAGGTTCAGCATGGCCACATCCTGACCGGCCGCCAGATAAGCTTCCACTGCCTGTGCTGCAATCCGATGCGCCTGTGCTTGCTGTTCCACATCCCGCGCCATTGTAAATTGGAGCGGTAAAATGGTTTTTTCGCAAAAGTCTACAGACTGTTCTGCGATGCGCAGCGCCAGCATTTCCCCGCTTTTGGTCTGCGGGGCGGCGATCACGCTGCATTGTTCCAGTACACGCACCGCTTTCAGTGTCAGCAACTCCGGGTCCCCGGGTCCAACGCCTACTCCGTAAAAAATGCCTGTTTTCTGTTGCATATCTCTATCATCTCCTGTGCTGCTTTTGTCTGCCCCAGTAGGCCGTATCGATTGGAAAACAGAACGGCACCGATTTGATATGCGCCGTCAACCCGACGCTGTAACTGCCGGTCAATCGCCTTCAGCAGGCTGTCCAGCACCGGTGCCCGCAAATTTGCTTCCTCTAAAAGTGAAATGCAGGCATCGGTTGTAGCGGCATCCATTAGTTCCCGGCAAAGCGCGGTGTCCGCTCCACAAATCGCCGCATGGGCACAGAGCAATTCTGTGCGGCAGTCCCCCCAGCGGCTGTGGGTGTTCATAATACCACCAGCCAGCTTGACCAGCTTGCCAATATGCCCAACCAACAGCACCCGCTCAAACCCCTGTACCGCGGCTTGATCCAACGCATCTCCAATGAAATTAGAGCATGTCACAATGGGAATATCCGAGAGATACCAGCCCTGACTTTGCAGAAACTCCCGTCCATAATTACCCGGTGTTAAGATCAAATCCCGTTTCCCCTGTGCGGCAGTCTGACGCAACTCCAATGCAATGGTATCAATCAGCGCCTGCACACTCATAGGCTCCACGATTCCGGATGTTCCAAGGATGGAAATCCCCCCTTGTACACCCAGCGCTGGATTGAATGTTTTTTTCGCCGCCCGTTCTCCATCCGGCACTTGAATACATACCGCAATACCGCCGGCATATTCCAAATGCTCACAGATTGTTTCCACCTGCTGACGGATCATTTCCCGTGGAACCCGGTTAATTGCAGCCGCGCCAACCGGCTGATCCAAGCCCGGTTTTGTAACGCGTCCCACACCTTTTCCACCGTCAATCTGGACGCCAGGCTGCTCCGTTCTGGAAACTTCTGCAACAATCAGCAGGCCTGCTGTACTGTCCACATCGTCCCCGCCGTCTTTCTGCACGGCACAGCGGGCAACCCCGTCTTTCAGTTGACATGCCTGCAACGGAACCTGTACAGTAAGCCCTTTTGGCGTGGTAAGCTGAACGGTCTCCGGTGCTGTACCGGTCAACAGCAGACAAACGGCGCCGGCAGCGGCCAATGCGGCACAGGTACCAGTGGTATAGCCGCAGCGCAGGCGGCGGCCACCTGTGTGTATATAGTGTTCAAATGCCATATTCTTTTCCTATTATATCGACTGTTTCAAGTGCTGTACATACAAATTTTGTATTTCCCGTCGTTCCCCCAGCCCTTGCATCTGTGCTGTCACGGTCCATCCAGCCGCTTCAAACCGGCTTTTCCAGCTATCCGGCTCCGAACCGGCCATATCATTGCGTGCGTGATCGCCCGCCACCAGCATCAGCGGTGCCAAAAGAATACGACCTGTTCTATACTTTTCCAACTGTATCAGAATCTCTTTTCGACCGGGCCAACCTTCTACTGTACCAATCAGGATATCATCCCGTCCTGCCAAATGCAAAGCCGTTTGCAAAGCTGGATAGACCATATTGGCAAAGTGCTCCGTACCGTGTCCAAGCAGTACAACAACCTGTTCCGACTGTGCAGGATATGCGTTGCTGAGCAGTGTACTCAGCGCAATCAGATCCGCACTGGAGGCCAAGAGTGGAATGCCCAACACCAGACGCACAAATCGGCAGACAAATGGTGCGACCGCCGCCCGGATAGCGTCGTACTCATATCCATATAAAAGATGGGTCGGCTGTACAACGACATCCGTATATCCCAGTCCTTGCAACGAGTTCAATGCCTCTTCCAGACTGGGAACAAGTTCCCCGCGTTCTGCGAGAATACGACGGATGGTTGGGCTTGTAAACGCACGGAAAAATGTACGATCCGGCTCCGCTTTGTGCAAAGCCTCTTCCACGGCGACAATTGCCGAACGGGCATCTGCTACGCTGGTACCAAAACTGACGACCAAAATTGCCTGTTTCATCGGTTCATCTCCTGTTTGAATTCTGTCAGGTTTCGGGGAATTCGATTGAGATTCAGCAATTCTCCAACCTGGTAAAGGGTTGGCTGCTCCAAGCCGCAGCTTTGTAGCAGCGCCGAATTGCCAAATACTTCCCGTGGTGGACAGTCTGCAACCAATATTCCATCCAGGAACAGCAACACCCGGTTTGCCCAGCGCCAGGCAAAATCCATGTCATGAGTAGCTACAACAAGCCCGAGTCCCTTGTCGGAAAGCATGGCAAGAGTTTGCTCCAGCAAGCGGGTGTTGGTGCAGTCCAGACTGGCTGCAGGCTCGTCCAGCAGCAACAGCTTTGGTTCCATCGCCAGCACATCTGCCAGAGTCACCCGTTTCTTTTCTCCGCCGGAGAGATACTGTGGCGCACGGGTACGAAAGGATTCCAATGCGAAACGCGAGATGGATGTGTCAACACGGCGACGGACTTCTTCTTTGGGAAGGCGGAGATTCATTGGGCCGAAGCTGATCTCCTCCTCGACCGTTCCTGCTAGGATCTGGACATCTGGATCCTGAAACACCAATCCAACGCCCTTACGCAAAGTATTTAAAGCCTTTGGTGTGTTTCCAATTAGCTTCCCTTCAAACAGAATCTGTCCACTGCAAGGCTTCAGAACACCGTTTGCCAACAGAAAAAATGTGGACTTCCCTGCTCCATTTTTCCCGAGTACCGCGATTTTTTCTCCTGCATGGATTGAGACAGAACAGTCCATCAACGCAGTTTGTCCTGTTTCATATGCATAGGAAACCGCATCAAATCGAAGAATTTCATTCATCTTATTCTTACCTCACTACTGCCATGTCATGATGACAGAAACGGCCATTGCAAGCAATATCGCCGCAAACAGTAAAACATGGAAAAACTCCACCGGTTTTTCCTGCTCCAAAAATTGAATATCGCCATCGTAACACCGGCTTTCCATTGCGTCAAAACAGGCACCCGCCCGCCGAAAACTGCATGCCAGTAAATTTCCATATACACGGCCTGTGGTGCGCAGACTGTGCCGCGGGGTACCATATCCCAGTCGACTCGCAGCGGCATCTTTCATCCGATGATAAGTCGAAAGAATAAGAAAAATATAACGGTAGATCAGCACCGCCAGGTCGATCACAACTGCGGGTACATGAACACGGCGCAATGCAGAGAGCAGTTCCGGCATAGGCGTGGATAAGTTTAAGAAATAAAGGCAGCTGACGGCACCCAGTGCCCGTGCCAACACCAACCGTGTCTGCACTTGTGCTTCGGCTGTCAGGACAAGATAGGAACCACAAAATGGTACCGTTATCACATCAACTGCTGTAGACGCATAGTCCCAAAGCAATGCAATGCTGCTAAGCAGCAAAAATACTGCCGGCAGAGCAAACATGGACAAATAATCATGGAGGGAAATCCCGCCAATCGTGGTCAAAACGGCCATCAAAAGAAGAAGCAGACTGGGTATCCATGGCGTTTTAGCCAGAATGCACAAAACCAGAAGTGCTGTACAGCTCCAAAGTTTCAGACCGGCATTCATACCGCAGAATCGGGAATGCCGAGCCAGCATATCAATGGTAAGCATCCCGCCGTGACTATGTCGCCCAAAACAAAAGAGAAAAACACCTGTTGCCATGCTTGTAAGAAACAACCTGGGAGCAGACCATGTTCCGACAAACAGGCACCAGACGACAAAGACCGAGAGCAATGCGATCATCATATAAAAGCACCTCCTTGTCTATAAACGTCCCACTGCCCGAAGGCAGCGGGATAAAATCCATTATTTTTGCTCTTGTCTTGCATACTTTTTTCGTGCAACAAAATAGCCAAAGCCGAAAGCAAGAACACCAACGCCGATACCGGTTTGTATACAAAACAGCAGACTTTCAATTTCGCCCGGGAGTTCACCGCCAATTGCGGTTTCCAGGATGGGCGTAAACCAGGGCTCATAAGCCTCTCCCTTAATCTCCTCTACCATCTGACTGCCGGCATCGTCACTGCCGCCAAACTCGGCATTTGGCGCTACAATAAACGGAACAACAACAAGAACGAGAACAACAAGTAATAATATCAGTACGATTTTTGTATTTTTACTCATGATACGGTCTCCTTTAGAAAGCCAATCTCACGCAGTTCCGCGCGGGCATAGCTTTCCAGTCCAATGACTATGATAACAGTTAAAATCCCTTCAATGATTGCAAGCGGAACCTGTGTTGGAACAAATACACCGAGAAACTGTACCGAGCTGTACAGCAAACCTTGTTCCGCAGAGGGATATGCCATTGCCAGCTGGAAACTTGTGACACAGTATGTAAACAGGTCTCCAAAACAGGCGGCGAGAAAAACGCTGATCTTGCGGTTAACTCTGCACTTTTTACAAAGTACATACACTGCATAAGAAAGGAACGGTCCGGCAATGGCCATACTGAACGTGTTGGCGCCCAGTGTGGTCAGACCACCATGCGCCAGCAGAATCGCCTGAAATACCAGCACGATGAGTCCAAGCACTGTGGCATAGGTCGGGCCAAATAAAATGGCCGCCAAACCGGTACCGGTCATGTGGCTGCAACTGCCGACAACAGAGGGAATTTTCAATGAAGAAATCACGAAAATGAAAGCGCCCGACATCGCCAGAAGCAGCAATGCCTTACGATGATCCTGCACGGTACGGCGAATCTTCAGGATTCCTGCTATCAGGAATGGAACACAAAGGATGCCCCACGCCACACAGTACTGTGCCGGCAGATACCCTTCCATAATGTGCATTGCAAATGTTCCCTGTGGTACAAGCAGGAAAGCACTCAGCACAATCGAAAAGGCCAAACTGTTTTTTTGTCTCTTGGTCATTTCAAAAAATGCCTCCTATGATAGAATGACTCCTCGCCGCCAAAAGAAAAAATACCCTTCCCGTCATAAGACAGAAAAGGGCGTAACAACAAAGCGCAATCAGGCGGCGCTGAATTTCCACACCGGCGTTTAGTCCGTCCGCAGTGTGGTCTCTGCCCAGTTCCGGCAGTATAAACCATAAGGCAGGTCTTCCGGCTCGGGTGTTCCCGTTCCGATCCGTCTTCCCGTGTTGCACCCCACAGTGACGTAGTGGATCGGAACATATCCCCTTACGGCGGCGGTCCCGCGCAGGCTTTTCACCTGCTTCCCTATTCTCCCAAATCGTCTGTTTCGATGTTTGGGCACCTTATGATGCTTTGTGTTTGTCAGTATAGCACAAATGTTCCACATTCTACAAGAGAAACTGAAAATTTACAAACCTCCCTGTATACGATTTTTGTACACAGGGAGGTTTGTATTGAACGTTGAGTGGTCAGACAGCGGCGTTCAACCAAATACCTTTTGAATTTTCTCCAAATCACGGGGTTCCTCTACCCATTCTTCTACATAGCCGCAGGAGCAGCAGACATAGCGGATAACTGGAATTTTTCCAAACAGGGTTCTGGTGGTCGTATAGATATTATTGCCGTTCGCATAGCGCCCGTTATCCGGGATGCGCATAACTGTCGTCCCATTACATTTCGGGCAAAAGTTAGAATGTCTCATGGTCACCTCACAATTCCCGTCTTTCATAAAAATGAATCGAGAGGTTCCATGAAATTAGCAGCACGATAACAGCCAAAAGAACACCTCCCAAGAGCAACCAGATTCCTTTCATCTCTGACAGATGAAACTCCGGAAGGATATTTGCGACTGCTGAGACGGCAATAAAAAATCCAACGAGAAACACATAATACCATAGTCTGCCCTTCTCTACACCAAGACGAAATACAATTGGAAGCAAAAAACAGGGAGAAAGCATTCCGATCCCCAACAGTGCTACAAGCAAGATGCCTAAATTTTCCCATTGGATTCCGTTTCCTGTCCGTAACATACGAACCCCCTGTGCTATCCCGACCAAAATCAGACAGCCAACCAGTAGGATCAGCATATCCAGATACTTAACGCTGACCAGTTGGCTTCTTGTGTACGGCATCGTCGCACTGTTGCGTTCCCATCTGTTTCTCTCATCATAGGACAACAGCGTGAGGGGAACCATCATTGCCGCAAGCATGGGATATGCACAAAAAAACAAGCTATCAGAGACGATTATCGAAACTGCAATAAACAGCAGGATAATCACAAAAGACATTTTACAATGGTACTTTGCCATGTAATAATCCTTTAATAACAACCCCTTCACGTTACCGCGCCCCCTTTATCATTGAAACGAACAGTTCTTCAATTCCAATCGGATTGACCCGAAATCCTGTCGGAATCTGATTCCGATCAACAATGGCCTCTGCATTGTAGTCCGAAACATGCGTACTGACAATGGCGTCTGGATCCAGTTCCTGCATCTGTGCGTGGGTACACTGAATAATACCGTACCGCTCCAGCAAACGATCCTTCTCTTCACACAGAAGCAGCTCACCCTTGTGCAGGAACGCAATGTAATCACAGATTTTTTCCAGATCGCTCACAATATGAGACGATATCAACACTGCATGCCGTTCATCTCTCGTAAACTCGCTGAAAAGAGTAATGACTTCTTCGCGTACCACGGGATCCAGTCCACTGGTTGCTTCATCCAAAATCAGCAACTTTGCATCATGTGATAAGGCCACCGCAATACCAAGCTTCATCTTCATACCGCGCGAGAACTCTTTGAACGCCTTTTTACATGGAACGGAAAGTTGTTTAAGATAATCAAAATATCGTTTTTCATCCCAGTTTTGATAAGTGCTCCGCATAATCTTATTGATTTGCTCAGCGGTCAAGCACTCCGGAAAACCGACTTCGTCCACCACTACGCCAATATCCTGTTTGGTAATCTCAAACGCTTCCCGATTATCCTTTCCCAGCACGGTAATGGTTCCACTGTCGCGCTGAATCATATTCAGGATCAGTCGGATGGTTGTGCTTTTTCCAGCACCGTTTTCACCAATCAATCCCATGATACAACCGGACGGCAGTGTCAGATTCAGATCATGCAATTGAAAGCCGTTGTAAGTCTTATTCAGATGTTGTAATTCCAATGCATTCATCATTCTTCTCCTGTGATTAGATCGAACATCAAAATGATATCCTGTTTTTGTAAATTACAGGCCGCTGCAAGCTGCACAACTGCCTGCAAATGTTCTTCAATCTGCTTCAGATAGGTTTCCCGCAGCAGTTCCACATTTTTAGGTGCAACAAAACACCCCTTCCCTGCTACGGTATAAAGAAAACCTTCCTTTTCCAATTCATCATAGGCGCGCTTTGTCGTCACAACGCTGACCCGCAGATCCTTTGCAAGATTTCGAATGGATGGCAGCGGCGTATCTTCCTGCAATGCCCCGCTGATGATCTCATTTTTAACCTGCGAATAAATCTGGTCGTAAATCGGCGCACCGCTTCGGTTGTCAATCACAATCTTCATGTTATCGCCCTTCTCATACTGTATAGGTACAGTATATACAGTATACACAATTCTGTCAAGACCTTTTTGCAAGAACACAGCACAGATACAAATCATGACGTTACGCTATAAGTTACTCCAGACCACCAGAAGCAATGGAAAGCTTTCTTGACATCCATAATGAATGTGTTATAATAAAAACACGGAAAGCATACTTTCCATTTAGAAGGGGAGCAATATGAAGAATCGACTTGAAGAATTGCGGAAACAACGAGGAATGAAGCAAGAGGATTTGGCGAATATATTAGAAGTATCGCGGCAAACAATCGGTTCTTTAGAGAACGGACGATACAATCCATCAATTCAGTTGGCATTCAAAATCGCAAGATACTTTAATATGCGTATTGAAGAAATTTTTATTTACGAGGAGGAATAAAAATGAAGCAAAAAAAGTTGAGTTACGTAGTTGCTTCTATAGGATTTCTGCTATTGGCAATTGGTCTATATGCTGCGAAAACAAACAGCAATCCTCAAGGCATTATGCGAACATTGCCTTATCTCTGTATTGGAATCGGGTGCGGTTTATTTGGTCAAGGCATGGGCAATATTGTTTCACAAAGAGCGATACAAAATAGTCCAGAAATTCAAAGAAAAATAAACATTGAAAAAAATGATGAGCGCAATATCGCCATTGCAAATCGTGCTAAGAGCAAAGCTTTTGATATGATGACTTTTGTATTTGGTGCATTGATGCTATCGTTTGCGCTCATGGAAATTGATATGATCGCAGTACTTCTTCTCGTCTTTTCTTATCTCTTCGTTCACGGATATGCTATTTATTATCGTTGTAAATGCGATAAAGAAATGTAAAGGTTTGTATTCTCTCCTTATATAGACAAAACAAAAGAAGCAGGGGACCTTTTTCGGACCTCCTGCTTTTCTTATGCCAAAAACGGGAAAGATAGAGAACACAATACCCTGTGCCCACAACAAAACTTCAATTGTCCAGCGCAGTGCAAAGCATCCTCTTAAACTCATCATTATTTTTCAAAGAACCTCCGCCTGGTATGGCCGGGGATCTGTTTTTATCCAATCCTGCAGTTCTCCCACACCGGACGTACGACACTCCCATAAAAATTGCCCTGCGGTAAACGGCCCGAATCGGCTCGTTCTTTCTGTATCGATAATATAATATTCAAAATTGTCCTGCTGTACTTCTGTTTTTTGGTTTTTTCTCCTTGACTTTTTTTCATATGCCCCAACTCGCACACAAATAGATCCCCTATGGCAAGTGCCTGATCGCGAAGAAGCTCTGCTTCCTCAGAAAAGGAAGGTAACGATTTGGCAAGTTCCCAATATTTTTCTCCTTTTTTAAAATAAGCCAAACCTATCAGATTTAAAACGAGAATAAGAATCGCAACAGAAATTCCAACTACGAATATAATTTTTTTCTTTTTCTTTTTTTCCATCGTTTCTACCTCAACCCACTCGTATTGTTGAAACACGCAGATTGCTTTTTCCACCTTATATATAACGCAAGAACCTTCCATATGCAACAAAATTTACAAATTTGTTCCA
>JBMNQH010000022.1:0-25498 GCA_050944035.1 Oscillospiraceae bacterium
GTAAGGAAACACTTTATTCGGTTTTGAAGGTGCAGAAAAACCAGATGCGCACCTTTAGCTCAGCTGGTAGAGCACCTGACTCTTAATCAGGGTGTCCAGGGTTCGAGTCCCTGAAGGTGTACCACCCAGTTTGCTGGGGTTGCCGAAGAGACGTGGCCCGTTGGTCAAGTGGTCAAGACGGAGGCCTCTCACGCCTCAATCAGGAGTTCGACTCTCCTACGGGTCACCACAAAAAAACCTTGACAAATGAAAATGAATATGTTAGTATTTGGCAGTAGCCATTTACATAGTTGGTGTTAATGACGATGAGGGTCCACCCGTTCCCATTCCGAACACGGAAGTTAAGCTCATCAGTGCCGACAATACTTGACTGGCGACGGTCCGGGAAGATAGGTCAATGCCAACATAAACGAGCCTAAGAAATTAGGCTCGTCTATATTCCTCCTTAGCTCAGTCGGTAGAGCATGCGGCTGTTAACCGCAGGGTCGTTGGTTCGAGTCCAACAGGGGGAGCCACTTTAACGGTATTGCCGTCACGAAGCCGTGACGGCAATATTACTAAATGGATACGATAAGGGCCTTTAGCTCAATTGGTTAGAGCAACCGGCTCATAACCGGTCGGTCCGGGGTTCGAGTCCCTGAAGGCCCACCAAATGGCCTTATAAAAAAGAATATAGGGGTTTAGCTCAGCTGGTAGAGCGGCGGTCTCCAAAACCGTAGGCCGAGGGTTCGATCCCTTCAACCCCTGCCAAAGAAAGTCATCCGTCGGATGGCTTTCTTTTTTTCCGTTGACTATTTCGATAGAATATAAATGTAGGAGATACTGCGATGACAAGCTTGAATCCGCAGACAAAAAGAATCGTTGCAATCCATGACCTTTCCGGTTTTGGGAGGTGTTCGCTGACCGTTGCACTCCCAGTGATCTCAGCAAGCGGTGTGGAATGTTCCTGCATTCCAACTGCGGTTCTTTCCACGCATACGGCAATCCAAGGGTTTCAGATTCGAGATCTTTCTACAGAGATCGTTTCTATTGCCGGACATTGGAGTTCGTTAGGACTTCACTTTGACGGAATTTATTCGGGCTATCTTGCATCTCCGGAACAGGCACACTTATTAGAGACAGTGATTGCTATGCTGAAAAAAGAAGATACACTTGTCATCATTGATCCTGTTATGGCCGACAATGGAGAATATTATAGTGCTTTGGATGACAGAATGTGCTGTGCATTCCGTAAACTTTGTGCTTCTGCTGATGTGATTACACCCAATATAACAGAGGCAGCGCTTTTAGCAGGAATTCCTTATGAGGAGGCCCCACATAGTCCGGACTACATTCATCGCCTTCTTACTGCGCTTTCAAAACTCTGTAAAGATATGATTGTTTTAACCGGTGTTCATCCCACAAAGGAGCAAGTGGGTGTAGTGGCGTTGAATTGCAAAACCGGCGCGACATATATGCATATGAATCCGATCCAGGATGGTGCATTCTATGGGACTGGTGATATTTTCGCTTCTGCACTTGCAGCACTGCTGGTACGCGGTGTAGAAATGGATGCTGCTCTGAAATTATCACTGGATCTTGTGAACCGGAGTATTTGCCGAACTGCAGCCCTTGATGTTCCGCGTGAATATGGTGTGGATTTTGAGTCTGTATTGCCGGAGTATGTTTTACAGGTAGGCGCACTCTGTTTTGAACAATAGAGGAAGAAATTGTGGAAAAGAGAAGAATTCCTCTGGGTGGAAGTTACAGGCTTCTACCCAGAGGAATTCTTTTTAAAAATGATGCAAAGTGTTGAGAAGTGTTGCCCATTATGGTATAATAATTCCATTCTGTTTGGAGGTGCGTGATGGAAGCAGGAAACTATGTATCAAGTAAACAGGCAGCGCAGATTTTAGGAATTAGTGTTTCCACTGTTTACCGGATGGTCAAAAAAGGTGTATTGACGCCCTCTAAAACCCCGGGTGGCCAACGACGTTTTGACAAAAAGGAATTAGAAGATTATCTCGAAGCAAGCAAAGGCATTGTTGCACCACAAAATCCGTATCGGGCAAAGAATGCGGAGCGTGTGACAGAGGAAGAGACGACGGAAATCCTTCCCCATGGGGAGTTGCCGGATGTAGATCCCAGAAACAGGCTGAATGATTTGTCTGGGAAGGAATGGATTCCAGCGACAAAAAGTTATATGATGCAAAAAGGGCTTGGTGCGAACCATCCCCATACCCAAATTGAACGGCAGCATCCTGCTCCATACTCGTTCCAGGATGTGGCGCAGCTGATTACGTTTTTTACCAAGCGGGGACAGTCTGTTTTGGATCCGTTTGGAGGCGTGGGATCGACTGCAAAGGCCTGCGCATTACATGGACGTGTCTGTACGCAAATCGAACTGTCCGACCGCTGGCATGCGTTGGCGATGAAACGGTTGGAAAGCGAAGTAGGGCCTGGTACCGCGGCGGAACATACCTTTATTCATGGCGACTGTATTCCTGTTTTACAGGAGATGGCAGACAACCAGTTCGATTTTGTGATTACCAGTCCGCCATATTGGTCCATTTTAAATAAGAAAGCAGATCATAAGGTGACACAAACCCGCGTGAACCAGAATCTTGCAACAACCTATTCTGACAGCGAACGCGATCTTGGTAACATTCCAGACTATGAGGCATTTCTCAACATCTTGGTCAACGATGTGTTCCGGGAGTGCGGAAGGGTGTTGCGAACCAATCAGTATATGGCCATTGTGGTCTCAGATTTCCGCAATAAATCGGAATTTATCAGTTTCCACAGCGATTTGATTCAGCGTATCAATCATCTTCCGATTGTGGACGGAACAGTTTTGAACTTACAGGGCATCAAAATTCTGGTACAGAACCACAAAAGTCTGATGCCGTATGGATATCCGTTTGCTTATGTAGAAAACATCCATCACCAATATATTTTAATTTTCCGGAAAATGGTTCCGTGATGGGGAGCGCGTATGGAATATAATAGGACATATACAGCGGACAGTGACCAAATGCTTCCGGCACTGCTTGAAGCGGGTGAGCGCTTTGATCTGATTCTTACAGATCCGCCCTATAACTTACACAAAGACTTCTGCAATGACAGTGATAGTCTGCCGCTGGAAGAATTTCTTGCAAAAACGAGACAGCGGATGTTGCTTTGCCGGGACTTGCTCAAACCAGAAGGGAGCCTGGTCTGGTTTGGGATTCATCACTATATTGGATATCTTCAGGTTATGTTGTATGAAACCGGTATGTTCTATCGGAGAATGGGAATTTGGCATTATACAAACGGATTTAGCCGCAGCAAGCGTGTACCAGCAACACAATATGAGCCGTTTTTATGGTTTTCCCATTCAAAAACCCGTTGGACGTACAATGCCGACGATATTCGCGTCCCATATCAGAGTACCAAACGCTTGAAAACGCCTGTCTATTATAAGGGAAAGGATGGCAACCGCAAAGTCTGGAGACCCGACCCGCGTGGTGCTCTGCGCGGTGATATCTGGCACTGTCCAACCTTAGCAGGCAAATGCTATGCGAAGGAGCGCACAGCCCATCCGACACAAAAACCAGAGGCACTGATTACCGATATGATTCGCGCTTTTTGTCCCAAAAATGAAAAGGGTCAATATCAGGGTACCATTCTGGATCCATTTCACGGCTCCGGGACACTTGGCGTCTGTTGTGAAAAACTGAATCAGGAAGGGCATCAGATCCGCTGGATTGGCATCGAGTTGGAAGAGCGCTGGAATCAGATTGCCCAGCAGCGTCTGGATTCCGTACAGTCTGAGAAGGGGTAAGAAAAACATGATCCGATTTCGCAATCCCGCCTGTGATTTGCAGGGAATGGTCAAGATCTTTTCCGCAGTGTATGCAAATCTGAAAGAGCGGGAAATCTTTGGCATTGATGACATGACGCAGGCAATTGTAAGTGCCAATTTGATGTCATCGTCTGGGTATACCGGAAAAAAGGCATTGGAATTAGGGAAGTGTGCTGACAAACGTCTGGATAAAACCTACAACAATTCCAAAATGTTTTCCGAGTGGTTCCGTTTGTTGGGATGGATTGCATCGGTTTCCACCAGTGCTTTAGAGTTTCGTTTTACTTATTTGGGCATCCACGCTGCCACGGCCGGCAATTCGGACGCGCTACTGGAAGAATGTCTGCTGGGGATCAATAATCCCAATGTGGTGCTCCGTGTGAAATATACGGAACCAGTGCGGTTTTTTCGCTGTCTGTTGCGTACAATGCTGCGCATGGATGGAAAACTCTGCCGGGATGAGATGATTCTCGGACCCATGTGCGCAGATGACCGCAGTGAGACGGCATTTTCTGCGATGATTGAGAACATACAATCCTTACGCGGGAACCGAAGTGCCTTGGATGCGGCATTTGAGACGCTGTGTGAGACGCTGCATATGAAAGAGAGCTCTGTACGAAACTGCACGCGGTTTCCGATTGCGGCTCTGCGGTATTGCGGATGGGCAGAGGAGTATCAGGATCACACAATATATTCTGGAACTGGTATCAAATTTTTCAAACTGACCGCATACGGCAGACAGCGGGCAGAAGCACTGGAACAGATTTCCGATTTGCGTCTGTCCGATTTTATTTTACAGGCACCGGAGGTACAGGAGGCTCTGATTCGACAGGGATTTTACCAGATGATGGAACGCGCCGGTTTTGACACTGCGGCATATCGGGAACAGAGAGAACAGGATATGGATCTTTGCGCACCCATATTGACTGACCGGCCTTTGTATTTTTCACCATATCAGACCATAGAAGCCAGACAGGTTGATATGGCATTGGGGATACAACAAGAACCCGCAGAGGTATGGCCGGAGCTGTTTGTACAGCAGGAAGCATCTGTGCCAATGGCAGCACTTCCGCAGACAGAACCGATCTCTTTCCCTTCTTTATCGGTCAATTTCTCTGCAACACTGCATCCGGAACAATGGGATGAGCACACACGCGCTGTTGCGGAAGCGTTCTCTGCGCAGCTGGAGTCAGGATACCTGCCAAAGGATGTTGCAGCTATGGCATTGGAACAGTACCGGCAGGCAAACCAGACGGTATTTTATCCCCTGATTGCCAGTTTGTTTCAGATTTTGGGTTACCATTGTATTGCATCACGACAGGGGGACAATGCTGCACGTTGGGATGCCATTATTTTGGACGAGGAACAGTCTGTTCCAATCGAGATTAAGTCCCCGATGGAGGAAAGAAATCTCTCTATGAAGGCAGTGCGACAGGCATTGGAGAATAAAATTGTTCTACTTTCTAGGAAAACGCATCCTACGACAGTTGCATGTGCTACGCTTGCCGTAGGGTTTTTACCCCCCAATGCGCGGGCAGATGTTGCAGCTTTGATTGTAGATATCAAAAAGACTTACGGATTTCCGGTCGCCGTGGTTGATTTTGGATCTCTGGTTGAACTTGTAGCCCAGACACTTCAGAACAGAATTGCACCGGAGAACGGGTTTGTTCAGAGATGGGAGGGGATTATCCATGCCGATCATATTGCCACAACAGAGCCCATGTTCAGGGATCCAACTTCTTGACAGCGCGCCGATCACAACCATTGTACGCCGTCCCGGACAGCCTGCACAGTTGTCCAACGGTATGCAAGAATGCACGGCTGTCTGTTTTGGGTGTGTGGACAGACCCTGCATGGTCTATCAGAATGAGGAACTGCAATTCAAAGCAGTTCAGGACTTTCCGGCATCACCAGACGATGCTGTCTGTCCAGTCGGCGCCATCTCGTGGGATATGCAGAACGGTCGGCCGAAAATTGCAGCAGGGATCTGCATTGCGTGTGGCCTGTGTGCTGCCAGATGCCCGGTATCGGCAATTTACTTCACGGATAAGTTTCAGGTTTCAGAGCAGACAGAAGGATTGTTGAGGTTTCCAGATACGCCGGAACACCGCAATCTACAGCGATGGCAGCTTGCAGGATTGCAGAGTGCAAGCGTCACAGGGCACTGGTTCGATAGCTGTGACCAACAGATACAGCAGCTCTATCGTACGATTTCTGCATCCCGATATCATCCGCAATTTCCCAATCGTTTGGTACGAAATTGTCTGCTTGGACTGGGATATGATTGTGTTGTCCGCCGCCGGGGTGATGTCAATCTTCGAATGGACGCACTGTTTTCCTGCTACGGTCAGACTGGTGTGGCAGAAATTGAATTCCATCAGGATGCATTGGAACCACCGCGCGCGATACTTGACGACATTGCTGTTCTGCATGCTCGCTATGGGATTGACAAACAGGCAATCCTACCGCTGATTGTACATTTTGAACTCCCCAATACTCGCACCGGTCATTGGCAGGTGGTCGAGGATATTGTTTCTGTTTTGGATATTCGCATCCATACGATCACACTGGGCGCGCTGTTGCTGCTGCTGTGGCACGGAAAACACCCGGATCTGCGCAGTGATACCTGTTTTTTACGGCAGACACGCCATTCTTTGCGGGAATTTTTAGAGGAGAACGGGGTAATAACCGCGTTGTCTGCGGGGTGTTTTTCAATGTTGGAGCCAGAGAAATGACAGACAGGAAATTTACATTGTATAATTTATGAAAAGAAATGATAAATAAACTGTTATAGATAAAATATGGAAAAATATGGTTTGAGCATTTGTGTCCAGAACAAACAGAAATTGGAAGCTCGGTTTTGGGTATTAGGTAGAATGTATAAAAAATAGTTGACATTTTTGGATAAAATGCTATGATTGACATGGAGATAGAAATATGTATTAATTGTAGATGAAAGGAAGTGTGGATTCTATGATGAATTTGGAAGAACTTCGTAGTAAAGATGGTTTTATCTGTGATATGGATGGTGTCATCTACAAAGGCAACTCGTTGTTGCCCGGTGTCCCTGAATTTGTAGAGTTTTTATACCGCGAAAATAAAAAGTTCCTGTTCCTTACCAATTCAAGTGAACGCTCGCCCAGAGAATTGAAGCAGAAGCTCGCCCGTATGGGTCTGGATGTCAGCGAGGATCACTTTTATACCAGTGCACTTGCAACCGCAAGATTCATCCGCCATCAGGCGCCTGGATGCACTGCTTTTGTTATCGGCGCACCCGGTCTGGTCAGTGCGCTGTATGATTCCGGCATTACGATGAATGATGTCGACCCCGACTATGTCATTGTCGGCGAACCCAGTAGTTACAACTACGAAATGATTTGCAGAGCGGTGGACTATGTCAACAAAGGTGCCCGTTTGATCGGTACCAATGCAGATACCACCTGCCCCAGTGAGCGAGGGATTCTTCCCGCCTGCGGTTCTCTGGTTGCGCCCGTTGAGCTTGCAACCGGAAAGAAAGCATACTTTATGGGTAAGCCGAACCCCCTGATGATGCGTACCGGTTTGAAGATGCTGGGCGTCCACTCTGGTGACGCTGTTATGATTGGCGACCGTATGGATACGGATATCATCGTTGGTATGGAAAGTGGTCTGGATACTGTTCTTGTGCTGTCCGGTGTGACCAGTCGTCGGGATATTGAGGATTTCCCGTACCGTCCGACTTATGTTCTGAACGGTGTGGGTGATATCGTCTCCGGCGATACCGTGCCCAAAGTAAAGTGAGCACGGAACCATAGAAAAAAGATCCCCGCTGCAAAAACGCAGCGGGGATTGTTGCATATTGGGAAAAATCAGGCGCGTTTCCACTTGACGCCCTGGGGAGTGTCCTCCAGAATAATGCCTTTTTCTTTGAGCTCATCGCGGATGCGATCGGCTTCGACCCAGTTCTTTTCCTTACGGGCGGTCTGACGGGCCTCGATCAGGGCTTCGATTTCTGCATCGAGTTCATTTTCGGGTGCACTGAAGGGGATGCCGAGGACGTCGGACAGCTCGAGAAGCAGATCTTCGCAGGCCTGTGCCAGTGCCTTGGAGGGGTTGGTTGCGGGGCTGACAGCGGCGTTGACTTCGCGGACCAGCTCGAAGATAACAGAGACGGCGTCAGCAGTATTAAAGTCGTCATCCATGACTTCGACGAAGCGGGTGCGGTACTTGCCGAGGCCTTCGACAAATGCAGCTTCCTCTGCGGAGAGTTCGCCGTCGGTGCCGTTTGCAATAAAGAAGTCGAGATTGTTCTTTGCAGTGCTCAGACGTTCCAGTGCCGATTTTGCCTGCATCAGGATTTCGCCGGAGTAGTTCAGTGGGCTGCGGTAATGGCTCATCAGCATAAACATGCGGATAGCATCGTAACCGTAAACCTCTGCGGCTTCCCGAACTGTAAAGAAGTTGCCGAGCGATTTGCTCATTTTTTTGTTATCAATGTTGATGAAGCCGTTGTGAACCCAGTAGTTGACGAACTTGCAGCCGTTGGCTGCTTCGGACTGGGCAATTTCATTTTCGTGATGGGGGAATGTCAAATCCTGACCGCCGCAGTGGATGTCGATGGTTTTACCCAGGTAACGGTTGCTCATGGCAGAGCACTCGATGTGCCAGCCGGGACGACCCATACCCCAGGGGGAATTCCAAGCGGGTTCACCGGGTTTGGCTGCTTTCCAGAGCGCGAAGTCCATCGGGTTTTCCTTGATGTCTGCGACGTCGATCCGGGCGCCGGCCTGCAAGTCCTCCAGCGGCTGATGAGACAGCTTGCCATAGTCCTTGAAGTTCAGCGTGCGGTAGTAAACGTCACCGTTGACTGCGTAGGCATAACCCTTGTCTTCCAGCGTTTTGATGATCTTAATGATCTGACCTATGTTTTCCGTCGCTTTGGGATGAATGGTTGCGGGACGGACGCCAAGACCCTGTGCATCGGTGAAATACTCATCAATGTATTTCTTTGCAACCTGCTCTGAGGTCAGTTCCTCTTCGTTGGCGCGTTTGATGATCTTGTCATCCACATCGGTAAAATTCTGCACAAAGGTGACGTCATAGCCGGTGTATTCGAGATAGCGGCGCAGGACATCAAACATGATGATGGGACGGGCGTTGCCAATGTGAATAAAATTGTAGACCGTTGGGCCGCAGGCATACATTTTTACCTTACCCTCTTCGATGGGGACAAAGTCCTCCTTTTGCATGGTCATGGAATTGAACAGTTTCATGCTTTCCTAGTTCTCCTTCGTTGTATGATTGTGTTCAAGCGCTTCCAGGCGCTCTCGCAGGGTTTGCAGTTCCTGGGTAATCGGGTCGGTAACGCTGACCTGATCCACCTCGTTTGCGAAATTGATGCGCTGTCCAGCGACGCGGACGACGCGAGCCGGTACGCCGACAGCGGTACTGTCCGGCGGGATTTCTTTTAAGACAACGGCGTTTGCAGCGATGCGGCTATTGTCTCCAACGGTAAAGGGCCCCAGCACCTTGGCACCGGAACCGATCAAGACATTGTTGCCAATGGTAGGATGGCGCTTTCCCTTATCCTTGCCGGTGCCGCCAAGGGTGACGCCCTGATAAAGCAGTACGTCGTCACCCAGCTCCGCAGTTTCGCCAATGACGATGCCCATACCGTGGTCAATGACCAGACGTCGGCCGATGGTTGCGCCCGGATGAATCTCGATCCCAGTCCAGAAACGGGACCACTGGGAGACACAGCGGGCAAAAAACAGCAGATCATGCCGGTAGCACCAGTGTGCCATCCGATGGTAAATGATGGCGTGCACACCGGGATACAGTAGGAAAATTTCCAGCGAGGATCGCGCGGCTGGATCGCGTGCTTTATAAGCGTGCAAAGTTTCACGCAGGTTTTTAAAAATCATAGTTGCAAAACAGTCCTTTTTGAAGGAATTTGATAGTAAATAAAAACGCCTCTCATGGACACAGTCCATGAGAGGCGTTTCACATCGCGGTTCCACTCTCGTTTATCACTCACCGGCCAATACCGGTTACAGCCTTAACGCGGCAGAAACGAGGGAGCATTTCCTCTCCCTGCGGCTCCCGGGCGCATTTCCAGTCCCCCGACGCAAGCTCTGCTTCCAGCCAATGGCAGAGCGTCTCTGGTGCGTGGTTTCTAACGGTACTTTTCCCGTTCACAGCCGATTGATTCATATCATATCTAATATATTAGCATGGAGCGGATTTTGTGTCAACCATTTCTGATGCCATGTCCGGAAAATGGCACATCAGCGAGAATTTGAAAAAAGAGAATCGGAAACGTCAATGCCATCCTACTTACTCTGCTCCCGGCCAAACAGCAATTCTGCAAGATGGATGCCATCCTTTCCACCCAGCTTCAGGCCATCGACGCAGTAATGGCAGTAGGCAACCACTTTATCTGTAGGGATTGTCTGGCAGTAGTTCTCCATAATCTGCTTCTTTTCTTCCTCGGTGTGCGGCTCAAATTTGCCTTCGGCCAGCTCGACATAGCGGTGGGGTGCAAGCTTCGGATTGCGAGTCGGCTGGGGCTGGTAGAGAGAATAGCCACAAAAATCCGTTTTCTCATGGTTTTCCGGCAGCTCCACAATGTTGATATTCATCTTTTTCATCAGGACCCGGACGGCGTCCTGCTCTATGCGGTTGTCATTGGAGCGCCAGCAGTCCTGTATAGCCATGGTTTCGCCTTGGAAATCCGGGAGAGGGAAGGATTCATCTTCCAGGATCAGCTCCCAAAGAGATTTGGTTGCAACTTCCAGATGTTGCTCCAGAAAAATATTGCGGCAGTTGTGACATAGGTAAACCATGGTATGCTCCGGGGTGAATTCCTGGTAGTCCGGCAAATCGCTCCACTGGGTACCATACCAATCCGGCATGGCGTCTTCAAATTTCTTCAGCTGATACTGAGGAACACAACAGCGGATGACCGGCATGGAGAAGCGGTCTTTCAGATACTTCTGAACCCGCAGACTCAGATTTGGATATTTGCTGGTAAAGACACAGGCCGCAATAAAAATATGATTCTTGGTATTCATAATAAGATCCTCCATAAAATCCTCCTAAAAAATTTCTATTTTTTGATGATTTCATTTTACAACACTTCCAAGCTGTTGTATACTAGAATAAATATATATAGCTATCCGATTTTTATATAACAGAAAAGGGCGGAAGTCAGAAGATGGAACTACAAACACTCAGGTTGTTTCGTGTTATTGCGCTGGAAGGAAGCTTTTCCAAAGCAGCACAAAAGCTCAATTATGCGCAGTCCAACCTTTCGATGAAAATGGCACAACTGGAGAAGGAGTTAGAAGCAACTTTATTTTATCGCCATAACCGCGGTGTTTCCCTGACACCAAAAGGGGAAATCCTGCTGCAATATGCAACCGATCTGTTGAATTTGGCCAATGAGACAGAGGCAGCTTTGCGGGAAGACGGGGAGACAAAGGGCGTATTGGCCATTGGTTCCATGGAGTCCACGGCAATTTCCCTGTTACCAGGGCTGTTGTCCACTTACCACTGGGACAATCCACATGTTACGTTGACAGTACAGACCGGACCAACCGAGCAGAGCATTCGCGGTGTGCTGGATTATACCTTGGATGGCGCCTTTGTCGCGGGTCCGGTGCGGCATCCGGATCTGGTGGCAAAGCCGGTCAGACAGGAATATCTGGTTTTGATGACAGATTGTACCTACCCGGAGATTATGACATCGAAGGAACTGTTGGGGCAAACCTTGCTGGTATTTCCACAGGGCTGTTCCTATCGTCGGATTTTGGAACAGTGGCTGCATTCAGAAGCTCTGTTTCCGCAAAAGATTATCGAGTTCAACTCTTTGGGCGCCATCATTGCCAGTGTAAGTGCCGGGCTTGGTATCAGCCTTTTTCCGGAGTCGGTTGTGCAGACCTATGCTGACAACGGTGTTTTGCGGTGTCATGCGATCCCGGAACAGTATGCACTGGTTCAGACGGAGTTTATTTATCGGAAGGCGGGTGTAACGGAACCGGCTCTGAAACGGTTTCTTATCACACTCGACCGCAAATGAACAAATCCCGATACAGACAACTTGTCTGTATCGGGATTTGTTGTACTTATTGAAAAGAGAGAACGTCCTTGTTTTTGATAAAGTATTCTGCGCCGGAATACAGCGTCAGGATAACCATAACCACCCAGCAGATGGTATCCACAGTGATGCTGCCGACTGCGATGCTATGGAAATCGGTCAGCATAACGCAAATCGCAACAATAGATACGGCTGTTTTCACCTTACCGGACCAGGCAGCCGCAATGACGCGGCCATTTTCCACGGCGATCAGACGCAGACCGGTGACCGCGAACTCACGAGCGAGAATAATCATGGCGGCCCAGGCAGGCATTTGTCCCCATTGGACAAAGATCAGAAAAGCAGCAGTTGTCAAGAGCTTGTCTGCCAGCGGATCCACAAACTTGCCGAAGTTGGATACCTGATTGTATTTTCTGGCGATGTAACCGTCCAGAAAATCAGTGACGCTGGCCAGAATGAAAATGGCGAGCGATACCCACATATGGCCGGTGAAATTCCAAAGCATGGTAACAAAGAAAAGCGGGATCATTACCAGGCGGACCATCGTAATTTTACTTGCTGTTGTCATACCATTTCTCCTATCAGATCTCCGTCCATGACGCCGGTGATCAGTATGTTTACAAAATCTCCGTGCTGTGCCTCACCATCGAAGAACACTTTGCCGTCGATATCCGGGGAGTCCGCATAAGTACGGCCATACAGGCAGGCGGCATCCTCATCATAGCCTTCGCAGAGCACGCACAGCGTTTGTCCAACGCGGCTGTCGTTATAGTCGTCCATGATCTCTGCCTGTAGTTCCATGATAAGTTCGGCTCTGCGCTGTGCCACTTCCTCATCTGGACGGTCGGGCATCGAGGCTGCGGGGGTTCCTTCTTCTGGGGAATAGGGGAACACACCAGCGCGCTCGATTCGTGCCTCCCGCAGAAAATCGCAGAGTTCTTCAAATTCTGCATCTCCTTCACCGGGCAGACCGGTGATCAAACTGGTACGCAGTACCAGACCGGGAATTTTCTCCCGTAGCTTCTGGAACAGCGTGCGGATCTCATCGCCGGTACCGCGCCGGTTCATGGCGCGCAGAATTTTATCGCTGATATGCTGAATGGGAATATCTAGATATGGCAGGATCTTCTCCTCGTCTGCAATGACATCGATCAGAGAATCGGTGATTTCATCCGGGTAGAGATAGTGTAGCCGGATCCACGCAATGCCGTCGATCTTGCAAAGTTCCGCCAACAGCTTGTCCAAGCTGGGGGCACCAAACAAATCGGTGCCATAGCGCGTGATATCTTGGGCAACGACCAGCAGTTCTTTGATGCCAAGCGAGGCCAGCTCGCGCGCCTCCTCCAAAATGGCCTCCATTGGACGGCTGCGGAAATGGCCGCGGATGTCCGGAATGGCGCAGTAGGAACAGCGATTGTCACAGCCCTCTGCAATTTTCAGATAAGCCCATGCGGGGCCGGTGCTGATTACTCGCTTGGTTTCCTCTACGGGAGCGTTGTTGTCGCCAAATACGGCAACTGTTTCGCCAGTCAAAACCGCTTGGACAACTTCCACAATATCGTCATAGTTACCCACACCCATGACCGCGTCAACCTCCGGCAGTTCCTCTAAAATCTGCTCTCGATAGCGTTCGGACAGACAGCCGGTGACAACAATTTTCTGTAATCTGTCGGCAGTTTTCAGTTCGGCCAGTTCCAAAATGATGCCGATGGCCTCACTTTTTGCACTGTCAATGAAACCGCAGGTGTTGACAATGGCAACATCTGCACCATCTGCATCGTCGACCAGCTCAAAGTCTGCCTGATTTAAGAGCCAGAGCATTTGTTCGCTGTTGACAAGGTTTTTTGCACAGCCCAGTGAAATCAGGGCAATGGTTTCGCGCATAATCGATCAATCCTCCCTTTCCGATTGATAACGCGCCAAAGCCGCCCGAATCTCCTCCCAGGAGAATCCGCGGCGGTACAGCGCATCGGTTGCTCTTTTCAATTCTTTCCGGTCGGGCTCGTCGCTCCGCAGTTTACTGCGCAGCAGACGGTCCAGTTTATCATCGAAAGCAGGTAGCGCTTCCAGTGCCGCTTCCCAAAATGCAGAGGGCACTTTCCGGCGGTATAGCTCCTGTTTGATTCGGGCAATGCCATACCCTTTTCCGGCGTAGTGCCGGGCAACCATGCCGGCATATTGTTCATCGTCCAGAAAGTGCAATTCACACAGCCAGGCAACGGTTGCTGCGCTGTTGTGTGGCGATTCTCCTTTTTCAACGAGTCGGTCATAGAGCTCCTGACTGGAAAAAGCACGGGTTCCGATGATACGCAGGGCGCGCTGTTTGGTGGCGGCAAGCGCGCTGGCATCCTGTACGGCGGCATATTCCGCCTCGGTCAGACTGCGGCCAACCTGAAGATGGTGGTCGGTCATGACTGAAATAGTCGTCTTCAATGTCGTGCCGTCAGAAAAACCGACAAGAAAATGTTCCGATCCTCCAGTACCGGCTTTTGTTGTGAGAGGATGAACCTCGACAACCATTTTTTCCATCATCAGCCTTCAAAATCATCTGCAGAGATGTCTACAGCACGTCCCGCAGCTTTGGTGGTGGGTTTTGCCTTTGGAGCCAGCAGCTGATGTGCATTCTCGCGGATTTTTGCTTCCAGTTCATCGGCAATGTCCTGGTTTTCCTTCAGATAGGTTTTGACCGCTTCACGCCCTTGAAGTCGCGTTTCCCCAATGGTAAACCAGGCGCCGCCTTTGTCGATCAAATCCAGTTTTACGCCCATGTCGATGATTTCCCCGATTTTGGAGATTCCTTCGCCATAGATGATGTCAAACTCTGCTTCTTTGAACGGAGGTGCGACTTTGTTTTTGATAACCTTGGCACGGGTCCGGTTGCCGATGGCCTCACTGCCGTTTTTGATGGTTTCCACACGGCGGACGTCAATGCGGACACTGGAGAAATATTTCAATGCGCGGCCGCCCGGCGTAGTTTCCGGATTGCCATACATAACGCCGATTTTCTCGCGCAGCTGATTGATAAAAATAACGATGCAGCGGGTTTTGGAGACGGTGCCGGCCAGTTTGCGCAGTGCCTGGGACATCAGACGCGCGATGACGCCAACGCTGGAATCACCCATTTCCCCTTCCAGTTCGCTTCTGGGAAGCAATGCTGCGACAGAGTCAACGACAACAACGTCCAATGCACCGGAACGGACGAGCTGTTCCGTAATTTCCAGCGCCTGCTCTCCAGTATCGGGCTGTGAAATCAATAGATTGTCAATGTCGACGCCAAGCGACCGGGCATAAGCCGGTTCCAGTGCGTGTTCTACATCAATAAAAGCGACTTCGCCGCCGCCTTTTTGCGCGCTGGCCAGAATATGCAGTGCCAGTGTGGTTTTACCGGAGGATTCCGGACCGTAAATTTCAATGATACGGCCGCGCGGAACGCCACCGATGCCCAATGCAATGTCCAGTGCGATGGAACCGGTGGAAATGGCTTCCACATTGATCGGAATATCATCGCCGAGACGCATGATCGCGCCCTTGCCGTATGCCTTTTCAATCTGTGCCAACGCGGTTTCCAGCGCCTTTTTTTTGTCGGCGGCAGGGCCTGTGTTGGTGATGTGTGCCTTTTTCTTTTCAGCCATATCAAATACCTCGTTACTAGAAAATCATGTGTTGGAACTTTGTACTTGTTTGCCGATGACGACCCGTGCAACACCCAGACTGTCATGGACTTTGCCGATTGGGGCGATGCCGTACTGTGGCATCAATGCGAGAACAGTTTCGGTTTGATTGATGCCAACTTCAAAATAGAGTCTGCCGTCGGCAGTCAGAAGCGGAGCCCAGTGTGCCAGGACAGCGCGGTAAAAATCCAGTCCATCCGCGCCGCCGTCCAAGGCCAGCGTGGGCTCATAGTCCCGGACGGTACAGTCCAGCGTTTTCAAATCCGAAGTGGGAATATACGGTGGATTGCAAACAATGAGATCCATCGGCTGCCAATCTGCTGGCGGAACTGATTTTGCGTCGGCGAGTCGGCAGGATACACGGTCAGAAAGTCCGTTTTGTGCGACATTGGTTTCACAAACCGCCAGCGCGGCCGTACTGATATCTGCCAGAGTCACACGACTGTTCGGCAGATTTACCGCCAGCGCGCAGCCGATGCAGCCGCTTCCGGAACACAAGTCCAGTATAGACCAAGAACTGTCCAATTTTTCGGACAGATCATGCAAAATACAGTCGATCAGGACTTCGGTATCCATTCGAGGGATCAGGACATCGGGACAAACAACAAATGGCAAACCGTAAAAAGACCAGTTACCAATAAGATAGGCCAACGGTTCTCCACACAGGCGTCGCTCCAGCAATGTCTGTAACTGTTGTTCTGCGGTTGGAGAAAGTGCCATTTGGCGGTCACGCAGAAACTGCTCCGGTGTTTTACCGGCGACAAACGCTGTGAGCAGGCGGGCTTCCAATTGTGCGCCTGCAATGCCGTGGTCGGAAAACTGATGCCATACCGATTGAAAAGCGGATTGTAAGGTTGCCATAGCATCACCATTTGTCGGCGCCCTGCTGTTCCGGGATTACCAGGGTCAGAGCGCGGATTGCGACTTCAATCATACTGTCATCGGGTTCAAACGTAGTCAG
The DNA here is from genome assembly GCA_050944035.1 of Oscillospiraceae bacterium. GTDB lineage: Bacteria > Bacillota > Clostridia > Oscillospirales > Oscillospiraceae > JBMNQH01. The sequence goes on from JBMNQH010000022.1 coordinate 16,533, forward strand.
GCGTTGCAACGCTTTTCCGGGGGCGGCAAGAGCGGTGGAGAGCCAGTTATCGTGCCGGCCAACCCAGCGATTGATCTCATAGCTGATGCCGACCACAACCGGCAGCAGCAAAATCCGAACCAGCATACGAACCCAGACATTGTTCCAGGTGGCGAAAGAGAATACCAGAATGCTGATAATCATGACCACAAACAGGAAACTGGTACCGCAGCGGGGATGCTGCCGCGGCTGGATGCGGACATTCTCCACGGTGAGCGAGAGCCCCTTTTCATAGCAGAAAATGCTTTTGTGCTCGGCACCGTGATAGGAAAAAACGCGCTGAATATCCTTGAGCCTGGTGCATAAAAAAAGATAGATCAGGAAAATGGCGATACGAATCAAGCCTTCGATCAGATTGCGCAGGATATGGTTGTCCACCACACGGTAGAACAAGCCGGCAATCAACGTGGGAAGCAGCATAAACAGTCCCACAGACATACCAATACCGAGAAAAACCGCAAACCAGATTAGAATTTTGTTTGCCTTTTCCGTGCCCAGTTTCTTCTCAATCCACAGATCAAATTTAGAGGGTTCTTCCTGTTCTTCCTCTGGAAGCAGGTCGGCAGAGTATGTCAATGCCTGGACGCCTTTGACCATGGAATCCAAAAAGTTGACTACGCCGCGGAGAAAGGGAACACCCAAAATGGGATGCTTTTCCTTTACCAGACGGAGTTCTTCCACCTTTGTAACCAGGCCGTCTTTGGTGCGGCAGACAATGGCCTGCTTTTGCGGACCGCGCATCAAAATGCCTTCAATGAGAGCCTGACCACCGATAGAGGTGCGAAAGGCCGTTTTTGTATCGTTATTATGAGCCATAAAACATCCTTTGTAAAAAATAAAAAACAGAGTTTAAAGCCGAATCGGCAGCTGAATGGAAACCAAAAAGCCGCCGCCTTTGGCGTTTGCAAGCGTGAGGGTTCCACCGTGGCGGGTTATTATTTCATCACAGACGGCAAGACCGATGCCAGTGCCGTCAATGTTGGAATTTCCTCGATAAAACCGTGTTCGAAGATGGGAAAGCTGTTCCTCCGGGACACCGGGCCCAAAATCGCGGAACTGGATTCGTACTGCTCCCTCTTGCAGAGACGTTGCCACGGCAAGCCGTCTGCCGACTTTACCGTATTTTACAGCATTATCAAGCAGATTCAGGAATACCTGTTTCAAGCGGTCAGGATCGGCATCGATTTTTGGAAGTGCATCCTCGCAGGGGAGATATACCAGCTCCATTTCTGCGCTGCGGAGCAATTCCCGGTAAGCGAGCAGGGCAGATTCCAGAATGTCGGAAACGTCGGTTTTCTGGATTGTGAGAGAGAACTGGTTGTCCCGGACATGGGTGAACCGCTGCAACTCTTCAGCCAAAGCGGTTAGACGATTTGCTTCTTTTGCAATGATATGCAGACCGTCCTGAGCGGAGGGGCTGAGGGTATCATCATACAGCAGGGTTTCGCTCCAGCCGGTGATCGCGGTCAGCGGTGTACGGAGTTCATGGGAAACCGACGCAATAAATGCGGCACGTGCGGTTTCTGTCTCTGCCAGCTGCGCAGACATGCGATTGAACGCTTCCGTCAGTTCCCTGAATTCCTCACATAGGGGACAGTTGATCTGTGCGCCGTAAGTACCGGAGGTGATACGGTCAGCTGCCGCAGTCAAGTTCTGAATGGAAACGGTGACAGCACGCAGTGTGTGCAGGTCAAGTGCCAATAGGAGGAGCAGTGCAGCAAGTCCCAGCAGGGAAGCGATGAGAAAGCCCGGCAGAAGATGGGAAACCAATTGCCGGAGAATGAGAAAAACGATCCAATCTACCAGTATGAATATCGTGACAGCTATACCGCTGTGCAGCAGCCAACGATTACGCGGAGGGCGATGGGGAGATGGATGCTGTTGCAAGGGAATTGCCCCCTTTCCAGAAATGGGATGCATAAATCATACATTCCATTTGTAGCCGAAACCCCAGTCCGTGATAATATAAATCGGATTGGTGGGATCCTCTTCCAGTTTGATCCGCAGCCTTCGGATATTGACATCAACAATTTTGAGTTCTCCGAAGTAATTGCGGCCCCAGACTGTATGCAGCATTTCTTCACGGGAAAAGGATTTTCCTGGATTTTCCATGAATAATTTGACGATACTGTATTCAATCTGTGTCAGTTTAATACGGGTGCCATTTTTTTCCAGCGTTCGATTGCGGGTATTGAGTACGAATGGGCCTTGCCGCAGTTCAAAGGAAGCTGTCGTAACGGAAGCAATACAGGTTCTGCGGAACAGTGCGTCAATACGAGCCATCAGTTCTGCGGGAGAAAACGGCTTGGTAACATAGTCGTCTGCACCCGTCATAAGCCCGGTGATTTTGTCCATTTCCTGACTTTTCGCGGTCAACATGATAATGCCGATCTGAGGATCGGCAGCGCGGAGCTGACGGCAGACTTCAAAACCATCCAAATCTGAATCTGGCAGCATAATATCCAGCAGTGCAATTTGAATATCCGGATGTGCATGAAACTGTTTCATTGCCTCTGCGCCGGTTTCCGCCTCGATGGCTTCATATCCGGAGCGCCGCAGGTTGATGACAACAAAACTACGGATACTGGCTTCATCTTCCAGAACCAGAACCTTCTTCATACTTTGCCTCCTTATTGGTATGATGCAGTGGAGTCGGAAAGAAACAGGGGAGAACCGATCATCTGCCCGGCTATTCTTTCGGAGTGTGCACACCAAATCAAGTTATTATAATACCACAGTTTCCTGTAAAATGGTAGAGGCATTCGATACAATTCACAGATCGGCTATCAATCAAAAGCAGAGCAAAAAAGGATATTGGCGAACATATTTTTATCGATTAAATAGAAGAAAAGCCCGCACATCTTTTTGTAAACAAGATTATAAAAACAGGATGGCGTAAAATCGAAAAAAATGATAAAATATATCTGGTTAAGATTGGATTGTTTGGAAATCTTTCATTCACAACAATTTGATGCTTTGTGATAAGAATAAAAATTATATTAAGAAGGATTATCTTTATGAATGAGCAAAATGGGGGAAAGAAAGGTAAATTAGATTTTCTAAGAAAATGGTTTACCAGAAAAATATTGATGGGTATTGTAATTGTCTTGGCGCTTAGTGCTGGAGCAATTGGACTGGGAAAATTTATTTCGTCTGAAAGTAAGACAATAAAGATTGGGTTTGAGGACATTGGCGAGTTTGCCACACAATCTGCCTACTGCACAGAGGTAAACGTTACAGAGGCTTCCAGAGAGTTATTTGGGGTTACCATACCGTTTACACAGAGCAAATATATATACAGTTATGATATACTGATAAAGGCAGGTTTTGATTTTGGAGAGATTGAGTGGACTGTGGATGATGCAGACGCAACCATCAGAGTGAAGTTGCCGGAAGCAAAAATATTGAGCAGTGAAATAGATATGGATTCCTTTAAGCTATATCTTGAAGATGAAAGTATTTTCAGGCAGATTACTTTAACCGAAAATAACGAAGCACTGGCAACCTTGATACAAACAGCAGAAAAAAATGCTGTTGCCAACGGCTTGCTGGAGAATGCGCGTAGCAATGCGGAAACCATTTTGACCGGTTTTTTTGCCAATGTATACGATTTAAAAGAATACGAAATAGAATTCAAAGATAAATAATGGGAGAGTTATTCATGAAACGGAAGATTTTATTTGCACTGGGCATCATTGTAGCAGCAATTGCACTGTTTTACTTCGTTTTGTTTCTGACAGCTTAAGCGCATGTCTGTTTCAACAATATAGAGTGCAAAGCTGTCAGCTCTTCTTAAACGATAGCTGGGAGAGGGAGAGCCGGACGTGCGTTCGCTCGCCTGACTGCTATGGAAAAATGTTACGCAACAGTAGCTAAAAAGCCTTTTCATATGTGAGTCTGTATGGTTTCATTCATTTTTAGCAAATAAACTATAAAAATACTACTTGAAAAGCGGGCAACCTTGTTGTATAATCTCAGTATCACGCCGGTGTGATGGAATTGGTAGACGTGACGGACTCAAAATCCGTTGGTGGCAACATCGTGTGGGTTCGAGTCCCACCACCGGCACCATGCCGAGTGTTCTTATAGCATTTGAAAAATGCTGTAAGAACACTCGCTTTTTTATGCTCAAAAGTGTTTCTGCTGTCCAAGGGAAACGCCCTCGTCTGCCGAGATAAGCTCCGCACCGTACTGATTGAGCGTCTTTACGACCTTTGGCATGAGCAGATAGCTCCGCACGATGCGCGACAGATTTTTAACTAATACCGCTTCTACTTTCCCGTCTTTCATGGCATCCGTTACTTCCTTCAACCCCGGCCTGTCGAGCGTAAGGCCGTTTCCGTATTCGGTGGTGACGCCTGCAACAGGAAGCCCTCGCTTGGCGGCATACTCCGTCAGGTATCGCACCTGGGCGGTCATGGCGAAATCGTTATCGGGAGACTGATGGGCTATCCGGCAATATATCCACACTCGCTTTTGCGCCATCCTATATTCCTCCCTCAACTCGCCAGCGTGTTGGGAACGTAGTTCACAATCACGCCTTTTCTGGTGTTCACGGAAACTTCGGGATAAGGCAGGGGCAGCACGTCTGGAATGTCGATTGCGCCGATGCAGTTATAGCGGATCGTCAGCCGTTGTTCCCAAACGCCGTTGACCTTCTCGGCCTGATGGACTTCGATGCGCTCTACAAGCTCATTGAGCATCCTGGGTGTGAGCTTTTTTGCCCGTGTGTATTTGCGGACGGTGGAGATGAACATATCCGCCGTGACGGACTTGCTGACCGATTTATCGAGTGCGTTTCTGAGCGCCTTGATTTTCTCGGTCAGTTCTTTTTGTTCATCCTCATACTTGATCGACATGCGGGCAAACCGTTCATCCGAGATTTTCCCTGAAGCATTGTCCTCATAGATTTTCTCAAACAACGTATCCAGCTCCCTGTCGCGGGCTTGAAGCGCGTATAGCTCTTTCTGCATAGACTGGCGCTCTGTAACGGCGCTCTGCTGGGAATACCCCATGACTGCCTCCGCAAACATCTTCTCGTATTGGCTGGCGAATTTGGTGAGCCTGCGGATTTCCCCAAGTACGACCTGTTCCAGAAAGTCCACTCGGATATAATGGGTTGAATTGCAAGTACCCCGGTTGCCCTTATAGTTGGAGCAGTTGAAATACTTGATCTCCGGGTTCCCCTGGTTGAAGTGGAAGTGGAGGTTTTTCCCGCAGTCGGCACAGATAAGTAGGCCGGAAAACATGCAGGTGTCGCCGTCGTTGGTCTTACGCTTGCGGAGCTTCCCGCGCTTTTGCTGTACCTGTTCCCATACGGTACGCTCGATAATGGCCTCATGCACATCGCGGAATATTACCCAATTCTCACGGTCATTCTCAATCCGCTTTTTGAGCTTGTAGGACTTTGAGTAGGTCTTGAAATTGAGAATGTCGCCGCAATACTCCTGTGAGGACAGGATTTTGATGACCGAGGAGCTGTTCCATTTGGTAGGCGGCGCGTCCTTGCGCTTGCCGGGGCGGTTGATGCCCTTGCTCTGCCAGTAGGCCATCGGGGTCAGCACTCCTTCTTCCTCCAACCGTGTGGCGATTTGCTCCGTTCCAAGGCCATCCAGCGTCATGCGATAAATGCGGCGAACAACGGCGGCGGGTTCATCGTCCACAAGCCAATGCTTTAGGTTGTCCGGGTCTTTCATGTACCCATAAGGCGGCTGGCCCATCGGCTCACCGGCGTTCCCCTTGATTTTGTTGCTGATTCGCCGCTTTTTGCTGATGTCCCGCGCATACCATTCGTTGAACAGGTTTTTTATCGGGGCCATCTCGCTTTCACCCTCGGCGGTGTCGATGCCATCGGAAACGGCCACAAGCCGGATGTCGTGTTCCGGGAAGAATTCTTCCATGAGCCTGCCGACCTCAATATAGTTGCGTCCCAAGCGCGACATATCCTTGACAAAAACAGCGGCGGCGTGACCTTTCTCCAATTCTGCTATCATCGCGTTGAAGCCGGGGCGATCCATCGTGACGCCGGAAACACCGTCATCGCAAAATGTCACAAGGTTCGTATAGCCCATGTCCTTCGCGGCTTTGGTGAGCAATTTCTTTTGGTTCTGGATGCTGTAACTGTCGCCATCGAGGTTGTCATCGCGGGAAAGACGCGGATACAAAAACGCGGTATCCTCGCGGTTTTTTCTACTACTTGACTGTTTCACAAATCCTCCTTTCCGGCAGTCAAGAGCAGTATTTACAAGGCAAGGATACCACGCCAGACCACCGTTGTCACGCTTGCGGCATATAGCTAAAGCTGATTTGTCACGTCAGCTTTCATCATTCTCATTAAGATGCTGCCAAAGGATTCGCGCCCTTCCTGCTGAAAGATGGGCGTGACGATAAACTTCTTGCCATCTACCTGATAGGTAGAAACCTTTTCAAGAGGATTACGCCCGGAAGCAGCGGGTCGGATTTCACTTATTCTGGGTTTGGGATTACTCTTTTCCACCTATTTGCCTCCTTCTTTGTAGAATAAGAAACAGCCGCGCCGAATGAGTTGGAGCCGCATAAACATATTGCGGCGCAGACTGGCGCGGCTGTCCTATCTTATTGCTGATTGCTTTCGCCGTATTTGCCACGCATCCCCGGCGAGGGGAGCTTGCAGGCCGTCCTTGGTTGGACTGTCCCAACACCGCAGCACCGTCGCTTGTAAGGCTAACGAATGCCGCCGTGTTCCCCCTCAAGTCAGTGGGAGGCCGTAGGCTGGGGTTGCGTATCGCCCGCGCTGTCGTCGCGCCCGGATGTACCATAATCCGTGTCAGAGGAAAATGCGTTGATCGCTCGGATAGCTTGTCCAGAATCACCTCCTGAAGCCATCGTCTTGGCGGCGCACCTCATTTCGCTATCGCGCGGGGTCTGTGCCTGCAAACTCGTATATTCAGTTTTCATGGTTCAATGTGAAGGCGCTGTTCGAGGAAAATGCCCTCCACTTATCGCGGCGAAAACGGGGTTTTTGCACCCTGTTTTCTGAAAAAAGTTTTAACTTTTTTCTTCGCTGACGAGATAGCCTTCGATACGTTCTGATGCCGGACATTTTCGGCAACCGCTATTTGCTCGATGGTCATCCCCTCTACACAGTACAGCCAAAGGCGGCGGCGCTGCGTCGAGGTCAGGCACGTGTTCAGCGCCTCCCGGAGCAAGCTATAACGCCGCTCCTGCTCCTGCCGGTTATCTTCATCAGCCATTTGAGCCTCTGGCGACAAAACCGCCGCTGTTTCGTCGGAAATGTCGTTGACGGAAACGGTGTGATCTGAATAAAGATGCCCTTCCTTCTCAGAAGTGTGATAATCCTCATCCGACCACTCCTTCCACCGCAGGAAATCCTTCTCGCTGATGAATTCCGCTTGCGTCAGACGTTGGGTTTCGCCCTCGGCGTCGATGTAGACGATAGCGCCCTGGTCTTTCTTGTTGAGTGCGTATATGCTTTTGCTATTGAACAAGTTAGTTGTTTCCTCCGTTTCGATTTTGGGGTCACGCGAAACGGAGAGCGGCGGGGAGCGGCAACGTGGCAACGTGCGTCCTGCCCATATAGAAATGCGCCTGTAACACGGCCAACGAAGCCGATATTCAGGCGCATCAAATATTTCATCTTTACTATGTATTGTCAGTTCATGATAATGCCCGCGATACTTTGTCCTTTGAGCAATACTTTTTTTGACAGGATACCTTTACCGATTACCCAATTAGTGTGAGGCGGAACTGTAAGCGTTTATTCGCTTCAAAATACTAACCCTCCAATCCAAAACTCTGGCTTGGAGGGTGTAGGCGTGTTAATATGCCCCGTCAAGCCTCGTTTTTTTTGTTGGCGGGGTCATCTTTTATTTAGTTCAGAAGGCAGCGCACTCTTGGTTCACATATATTTGAACTCATATGCCATTATCAGCATGGCATAAATGAATACAATTATATGCGGAGGTGAACCGAAAGTGCAGAAACAACCTGAAACACTCAGCGACATCATTAAGGCAGCCCGTCAGCGTGCTGACATCACAGTTGAGAAGCTGGCAGAGAGTATTGGCGTAACTGAGCGGTACTTATATCGGATCGAAAACGAGAACAAGAAACCGAGTTTTAACGTCCTATTCAAGCTGATCCGCAAACTGAATATTCTGCCGGACTCGATTTTCTACCCCGAGAAGCCGTCCAAAGATTCCGAGGTAGAAAATCTTGTCCGTATGCTTTACAACTGCGATGAACGATCCATGAGCATCATCAAGGCAACTGTGAAAGCCGCGTTGGAAAGTCAATAGGCGTTTACCGATTGAATCCGGCTGCTCAATTTTGGGCAGTCGTTTTCATTTCCTCTATAAACAGCATCGTAGCTGATAATCGCTCATTGCTTCAGCACAGCTTTCCTCCGCATTTGCCGCAGAAATGCGCGCCGGGGACAACGGAAGCGCCGCATCGGGGGCAAAACTTCACTTGCGGTACAGCCTCATATGTCAGCGGCAAATCCTCATTCGGTGCATTATCGGACAGAAACAGCCAGTCGATGTCCTCTCCGTCCTCGCATAAGCCAATGGCTCCGGCAGGCGATACCACATAAAAGCTGTCCTCGTCGATGGGGTCTTCGCTGTCGCTTGTTTCAGCAAGCACCAGTAAACCTTTTGCATCGTATCTATCATTGGATGTGGCAAAGCTCCAGCTTCCGCAGAGTGTAACGGCAAACTCCGCCGCCGCCAGCATAGTGTTAAATCTCTCCATCGTAGCAATCCTCCTTATTTGAATAACAGGTTATTACACCTCTTGCAACGGTCATTTTGTATGGGATTCATCATGGAACAGACATTGCAGTAGATAATGCGGTCTTTGGATTTATCATATTTTTCGTATGTACCGAATCTTGGATGAAACCGCACCCTGTCGCCAACGGACAGATA
>JBMNQH010000023.1:0-21345 GCA_050944035.1 Oscillospiraceae bacterium
AGCGGATTCAAATTTTTTATAACTGCATTGGTGCTATCGACTTACCAAAATAAACGAAAAAACGGCATAGCCGAATATCAACGACTATGCCGAATTTTTCAGGAATTATAAATCCCTATCTGACCGCCCCTAAAGCTTGTCTTTTTTTATGGGTAATTTTGATAGACTACACCCTGTGGAATAAACAGAACGTTCCTTTGCTAGTCGCGGAAATCAAACAGCTCTTTGGAGTTACCTCTAAGACCTCGCAGAGTTTGAAAATGAGGTCAAGTCAAATAACCTGTTAAAATGATATTAAATTTTAGATATTGAAAGTTGGTGTATATGTGAAGGAACTTCTTCCTCTTATCCTGTGTATCCTATTTGTTCTCAGTGGGTGCGCATCTTCCGACTCCAGTTCAACACCAATGGCCACACAATCTTCTTCCGAAACTGCGGATACCATGCCATCTTCAGAAAAAACCTCTTTTGAGGTGGGAGAAACTGCTGAGATGGATAGAATTTAGGTCACATTACAGGAAATCAGCGAGAATACCGGAGACACATTTATCACTCCTGAAGAGGGGAATGTATTCTTGCTTTGTCACTTCGAAATTGTCAATAATTCTGAAGAGGAGTTGTCGGTAAGCTCGATGATGTCCTTTGATGCATATGTTGATGATTATTCTGTCAGCATGAGTCTGTCATCGTTGGTTTCCACAGATGATCCTCAGCTCGATGGAACTGTAGCACCCGAAAAGAAAGTGGCCGGAGTCATCGGCTATGAGGTCCCGTCAGATTGGAAAGACCTGGAGGTATCCTTTGAGCCTGACGTCTGGGACTCCAATCCCTTTGTTTTTTACGCAGCCAATAGCTGAAACCGTTAAAATGGAATGTGATCGTTTCTGTAGTGATACAGCGATGGTCATATTTTTACGGTTTGTTTCTTTTGATTAACCTGCAATTTCTCCATATTTTGTTGCAAGGATATAGAATGGATGGGTCACGAGACAACAGAATGAAAATATGAGTTGAACAAAAGCGCAGTCAACAGCTTCTGTGGAAAAAGCTGTTGACTGCGCTTTTGTTTATTGGGAGGAGTTTCCCAAACAGGGCATCGGAGCAAGTGCCATATTCCTCGTCCCTCTCGGAAATAAGAATGGCCTATGCATTCCACTGCCTGTTCTTTCCGAGAGGAACATTTTTTAGGATACGACTTTCACAAGAGACTATTAGAGGGGAGCTGATGTGGAAAATCAGCTCGACAGTGTTCGACGGGCTTCTCGAATAATGGGTGCTATGATACAGGAACCGCATGGAATTGACGAGTTTCAACAAAAATCAACCATAATCCGACAATATCAGAGAGAAAAGATTTCTCCGAACCCCGGAAAATAAAAAAGTTTTGACTTTGTTGCACAAAAACGTGCAACTTTTGACGTGATGTGGGGAATGGGTGAGAGGTGATTGGATTGAGGAAATTACCGAACGGCGATGATATCATCCGTCGGCTGGGGGATCTGGCTTTCGGAAAATCCAACGATATTGTCAAACTCGTCATGGAAAATGAACTGTTGGGGGAGCAGGTGGGAAAATTGGATCTCAGTTTGCTTTCCGAGCTCAAACGAAACAGCAATGGAACCGTGGAGGTCAAACTGGTGAACCGCTTGGATGCGCTGGAACTGTTGGCAAAGCTTTTGGGTACGGAAAAGGATGGACAATCCGACGTGGAATGCTTTTACCGTGCGATGGAGTCTACGGCAGCAAAGCTAGAGGGACAGCATTGAAATTCGAGCAATTTTCGCCGCGGCAAAAGGAAGTGCTGACCTGGTGGTGTGATGCCTCCCCATATCGTGACTGCGATGCACTGATCTGCGACGGCGCAGTGCGAAGTGGAAAGACGCTCTGTATGGGGATTTCATTTCTCTGTTGGGCCATGCGCCGATTTGACAGACAGCAATTTGGCCTGTGCGGTAAAACCATCGCCTCGCTCCGGAGAAATGTGGTGAGCGTTTTGCTTCCGGTATTGCGTGGGCTGGGGTTTACCTGTACAGACAAACTGTCACGCAACACGTTGGTGGTACAGTTCGGCGGAAGGAGCAATACCTTTTATCTGTTTGGTGGGCGCGACGAGAGTTCGCAGTCTCTGATTCAGGGTGTGACCTTTGCCGGTGTTCTGCTGGACGAGGTGGCATTGATGCCGCGCAGCTTTGTGGAGCAGGCCTGTGCACGATGCAGCGTAACGGGCAGCAAAATCTGGTTCAACTGCAACCCGGAGGGGCCTCAGCATTGGTTCTATCTCGAGTGGATCCAAAAGGCAGAACACAGAAACGCCCACTATCTGCATTTTACCATGGAGGACAATCCATCGCTGTCCGCTGCGATTATTGCACGGTATCAGAGAATGTACAGCGGGGTCTTTTACCGGCGGTTTATTCTTGGTGAGTGGGTGGCGGCGGAAGGCAGAATCTATGATTTCTTTGATGAGAGTTTTTTACAGGAAGCCCCAAAGGGACCATTTGACGAATGGGTGATTTCCTGTGACTACGGTACAATCAATCCCACATCTTTCGGTCTGTGGGGGCTGATGCACGGTATTTGGTATCGCGTAAAAGAATTTTATTACAATTCAAGAACAGAAGGAGCGCAAAAAACAGATGCAGAATATGTCCGCGATCTGCAACGGCTTGCTGGAGGACGTCAGATTTCCAGAATTATTGTGGATCCGTCTGCTGCCAGCTTCATCGAGGCACTTCGGCGGGAGGGGTTGCCAGTGGAAAAAGCAGACAATGATGTGCTTTCCGGTATCCGATTGACAGCGGATTTATTGAAATCCGGTCAGATTGTCATTTGTAATGACTGTCCGGATGCCATTCGGGAGTTTTCTCTGTACTGCTGGGATACCCGTTCTGAGGCAAGGGATGTTCCTGTCAAAGAGAACGATCATGCAATGGATGAGATCCGTTATTTTGCTGTTGCAGTTCTGGGAAACAAAACCGATGCTTTTGCGGCAACCTTTGTGGAGCGGCAGGGAATACCGCACTTCAACCCTTGAGAAATGGAGGTGTTTTATGGGATTGTTCCATAGACAAAAAGAACCTGTGGCGACTTCAGTACAGCTTCGGAACGCAGAACGGCATCCGTTCGGTATGCTGGACAACTATGTCCCACTTGGCGGCGGAGATATTCGGCTGTACCGCGCTATCCGCGAGGCTGTGCCCATTGTAGACGCGGCGATCCTGAAAACCATTCGGCTGATCGGCGGCTTTTGTGTCGAGTGCCAGGATGCGGTAGCAGAGCGGCAATTGGATACCTTTCTTCGCACGGTCAATACCGGACGGGGACAACGTGGGATTGGTGCATTTCTGGACTGCTACCTCGATTCGCTGTTGATTTGTGGGCGGGCAGTTGGGGAAATTGTGGTGAGCGGCAATCGGGAAATTGCTGCGCTGCTCTGCGGCAATGTGGAAGATGTACAGATCAAAGAGGGAAAGACACCGCTGGATTTTGAACTGTGCAGCGTGGAACGCGGTGGCTTCGCAGAGCCGTTTCCACACCAGGAGCTGTTATTGTTTACCCCGTTTTACCCGGAAGCAGAACATCCATACGGCGTTTCTATGCTGCGCAGTATGCCGTTCCTGACAGATGTTCTGCTGAAAATCTACAATGCCATTGGGGTGAACTGGGAACGGGTCGGCAATGTCCGGTTTGCAGTGGTTTACAAACCACAGGGAGACGTCGTTGACCGCGCTTATGCCAGAGAGCGCTCCGCACAGATTGCAAAGGAATGGAGTTATGCTATGCAGTCCGGTAAAAACGGAGCAGTTCGGGATTTTGTCGCCGTTGGGGATGTAGAAATCAAGGTCATCGGCTCAGACAATCAGATTCCGGACAGTGAGGTACCTGTGCGGCAGATTCTGGAACAGCTGGTTGCACGCACCGGAATTCCGCCCTTTATGCTGGGGTTGAGTTGGTCCTCGACAGAACGGATGTCCTCACAACAGGCGGAGCTGCTGAACAGCGAACTTTCGGCAATTCGGCGGTGTTTGGAACCGGTATTGGATAAAATTTGCAGGTTGTGGTTGCAAATGCATGGGTTTGCCTGTGATTTCGAAATTGTATGGAATCCGATCAGCCTGAGCGATGATCTGGAGGAGGCAAGAGCAGCACTGTATTATGCACAGGCAGAAAAACTTTCTGAGAGGAGGGAACCGGAAGTTGAAAATTGTGAAGGCAGCGGGGACAGTGCAGACGGAAGAGACGGCACAATCCCTGGAACTGGAAGTAATTAACCGGTTTACAAAAACCGAATTGCAGGCAGAGGATGTTTATACCTTCTCTGTTCTGTTGTGTGACAATGAGATCGACCGCGATTTTGAGCGGTTTACGGAGGCGACACTGGAGGAATTGCGCGATCTGTTTGTCGGCAAAACCGGAATTTCAGACCATGACTGGAAAACCGAGTTGCAGATGGCCAGAATTTATCGCACGGAACTGGTGACGGAACCTGCCAGAAAAACATCCATTGGCACACCGTATTGCTACCTGAAAGGCTATGCCTATATGCTACGTACAGAGGAAACTGCGGGACGAATTGCAGAGATCGAGGGTGGAATCAAAAAGGAAGTCAGCATCGGCTGTTCGGTAGCGAGGAGCCGATGTTCCATCTGCGGTGAGGAACTTGGCAGCACAAGTTGCAGCCACATTCTTGGCGCAGAGTACAATGGCCAGCTCTGTTATGCCGAGCTCGAAGGTGCAGTGGATGCCTATGAGTGGAGCTTTGTAGCCGTTCCAGCCCAGCGGGAGGCAGGCGTTATCAAACGGTTCGGTGCGCAGCCGACCGATCTCAAGCAGTTTGTGGAGAGTGCGGAGGGAAATCGATATCTTACCGATTATATGACGCTGAAACAGGCGGCTGAGGATGGAAAAGTGCTGATGGAAGCACTGCAAAAAGAAGTGCTACGGCTTGGACTTTTGAGCGATCACACGACCTATCTGGCACTGAAGGCGGGAACCGAGCACATGGACGCCGCTGCATTACAGGACATAAAAATTGAATTGGAAAAAACGTTGGAACAGCGATTTCCACCCGCTACGCAGTTACCGGGACAAAATGAAGTGGTCCGCTTTGACGGCGGCGCCTATCTGGTTTGAGGAGGAATTCAATGAATACTAAAGTAAGTTTTGAAGGAATCGGCGAGCTTTCCGCAACCTTTTATCACGACAATGCAACCAAAGGGGAGCTGGTTATGCTGTCGGATAATCACAGGGTAAAAGACTGCACTTCCGGTGCGACCTTTATCGGAATCTGTACCAATGCCAATGCCTTGACTGCACAGGTACAACTGTATGGCTATGTTAAGCTGCCCTATACCGGCAGTACAGCGCCTTCTGTGGGTTATTGCCGCCTCATGGCCAACGGGGATGGCGGCGTTTCCGTTGCAAGCAGCAGCACGGGCAGGGAATATCTTGTTCTGGATGTCGATACCACCGATGCAGTTGTCGGTTTTATGCTTTAGGAGGAATACAGTATGGCATACAAATTCAATGAAATTCGTCTAGATAAGGGAATGTACGGCGAACTTGGAAGAAGTTTTTCCGAGGTGCTGGAGCAGATGGATCCCAGTGAGAATTACAAGGGTACCGCAATGGAGGGGTTGGACGCTTATCAGCGGCAGCTGAAGCGATTTGAGATTAAAGTGCGCGGTAAGAGCAGCGACGCCGTGGAAAAATTCTTCCGTACCGGTGAAAGCGCTGTCCTGTTTCCAGAATATGTTGCGAGAAGCGTGCGTCAGGGAATGGAGGAGAGCGACATTCTCCCTTCGATCACCGCAACTGTAACAGACATTGACAGCATGGATTACCGCAGCATTTATTCCGTACCGACAGAAGATAAAAAGAGTTTGCGTTATGTACAGGAAGGCTCTGTTATTCCGCAGACAGAGGTGCGTGCCAGTGAAAATCTCGTTAAACTGCATAAGCGCGGCCGTATGCTGGTAGCCTCTTACGAAGCCATTCGATTTCAGCGTCTGGATCTGTTTTCTGTAATGCTGCGCCAGATTGGCACCCAGATTATGCGGATGCATCTGGATGATGCCATCGATGTTCTGGTCTCCGGTGACGGCAACAATAATGCCGCCGCCTCTTTCACCATCGGTGATTCCACCATTGGTGGTACCGCGGGAACACTGGACTATGACGCTCTGCTTGCGTTCTGGAATCAGTTCGATCCCTATCACCTTAATACCATGTTGGTTAGCCCCGATGCAATGCTTGCGATCCTCAAATGCCAGGAATTCCAGAATCCGCTGACCGGTTTGAATTTCCAGGGTACCGGTGAGCTGAACAATCCGCTTGGTGCAAAGCTGATTCGTACTTCTGCTCTGCCCAGCGGTACGGTGATCGGACTGGACAAAAATTATGCGCTGGAAATGATTCAGGCATCGGATGTCAGCGTCGAATACGATCGTTTGATTGATCGGCAGCTGGAACGCGCTGCTATCACCAGCATTTCCGGTTTTGCAAAGCTTTACACAGATGCCTCGAAGGTGTTGCACGTCAGCTAAATGGGATGCTTCCTCTCCGCAGAATATCTGCGGAGAAGGAAAGGAGGAATACCTTTGACATATCTTGATGAAATCTATGGCTGTGTGGAATCTCTGCTGGGATGCAAGATCACAGATCAGCAGGTTACAATTGTCAGAACGGTCTGTGAAGCGGCTGGCAGTGAACTTCTGGCACGCATGAAACAGGGTGTCGATCTCAAAACAATCAAGCCCATGTTCATTAGTGCCGCAGGAATCCTAGCACTTTCTATGTACATTCAACTGGAAAATGCAGATGAGATTGCAACATTTTCAGCCGGTAATCTTTCTGTTAGCAAACGTACCCACAATCAGGTCAGCGCTTCGGCACATACGCTTCGAAAGCAGGCGGAAACCATGCTGGCCGCTTATCTGGTAGACAATGGATTTGACTTTCGGGGGGTTCAGGCATGAGGGCGGAAATCTTTCGAATGATCCCGCAGTACGGGAGACAAGTGACTATCTTCAGCGACCAAAGTCCAAGCGGAAGAGCAGAAAATGGAATTTTACAGCCCATTGGCGCACTGGAGGATTCTACCTATCCACGAACATACACAATGCCCGGTCTGCGGCAGAATCGCCGGTATCGACTGTTTCTGTTGCCGGAAGCGATGCGCCGCAACGAACAATCGGTTCGTGTGGTCTGCGATGGAGAAGAATATGAGCTCATGAAAGCCGAAGCCTATGTGGTCGGTAATGTGCAGACCCACTGGGAGGGAATTCTGCGTCTGAAAGGGGACGCACAGCATGATTGAGACCGTTTTAAACAGCATTGTATCCCTGCTGCAGGTGGCCGGAATCAATGCAATGTTACAGTATCCCATAACAGCATTGGACCGGATGCACGGCCCAGTGGTCTGTGTCGCTGTGAAAAGCGGGACGCGCGGCGGCAGCGGATTGGGCGATTATCTTGGTATCCGCAATGACAATGGTGCACTGCGGGAATTGTACGGCTACCGATTGAATTTGAACATTTCTCTGGATATTTTCGTTCCCTGGAGTGAGGAAAGCGTTTCGGATGCGATGTCCTGTTTTGCGGCTGTCAGTGATGCTTTGTATGCATTGCCTTCCGGGTTGAAGCCAAAAAAAATTCATTGTGGAACAGCAAAACCGGACAAGGAGACGGAAATGCTCAAATGTCCGGCGGAAATGGAGTGTATCGCCGTTTTGATCTGCGAGAAAGACGCAGAGAGCGGTGAATTTACAGATTTTGTATTGAAGGGAGTTTTGAAATCATGACCACCACGGAACGGCCCGGCGTCTATTCGTCCTATGAGGTATCCAGTGCGTTACATGCTGCATCAAACGGGAAGATCGTTGGCATTATAGCAAAAGCCGATTCGGGCACGGCTTGTGAGACCTATATTATATCATCCTATGCGGAGGCTGTGGCACAGTTTGGGGAGACCTGTAATTTGACAAAATTGATCCAGTTGTTACTGCGAAACGGCGCTTCCCTGATCCATGCGGTGCCGGTTGCAACAGGAGAAACAGCAGTGGATAAAGATGATTATGGGGCGGCTTTTGCAGTCATTGCCGCTGATGAAGCAGTCAAACTTATGGTCTGCGACAGCCGCGATGCGACGGTTCATGCAGCACTTTCCGAGAGCATTGCAAGCGCAGGAGAGTCCTGTAAATACCGTGTTGGTATTGTGGAAGCGACCGGTACGGTTTCCGAATTGACGGAGAAGGCAGCAGCGCTGAACGACGAGCGAATCGTAATGGTTGCCCCTGTGGAGAGTGTAGGAAGTGATGCGCTTCCCGGTGCTGCTGCCGCTGCATTGGCAGGGGTTCTGGCAATGGCGACAGATCCTGCACTTCCATTGAATGGCGCGGTATTGTACGGCCTGGACGGTTTGTCCGCAAGCTATAACGAAACGGACATTACCACATTGATTCGCGGCGGTATTACACCGCTGGAGTGTTCCTCCGGTATCATTTCTGTTATCCGTGGGATTACAACCAGAACCAAAACCGGTGATGTGGCAGATGCGACTTGGCGAGAGCTGACGACCACGCTGATCGTCGATGATGTAATCCCAGATATCCGGCGGGCACTGCGCACTCGATTTGCGCGCACCAAAAATACGCCCCAGACCAGAAGTGCGATTCGAACGCAGGTGATTTTGGAACTGGAACGCAAAGTAGCAAGGGAGATTATTGACAGCTATAGCGATGTTGTGATTCAGGTTTCGGAAGAGGATCCAACGGTGTGCGAAGTCAGTTTTTCCTTTGCCGTTGCGCATGGATTAAATCAGATTCATCTCACAGTTCACATCACCGTTTGAGTAAAAGGGAGGTAGTAAGATGGGTATAGCAGGGTACCCCACCAGCAGCGATATTTATCTGGAGGCAGAAGGTAAGAAGATTGCCGTTGTACAGAGCTATAAGGCAGTTTCCCAGAAAAGTGAGCAGATTATTGAGGCCTTTGGCGAGAGCAAGCCCGTTGCAACCATTGCGACGCAGTTGACCTATAAACTGGAACTGACGCGGCTGTATGCAACCGACGAGGCCATCAGCGATGGAATCAATTTTTATGATCTGGAGGATTTTTCTCTCGTCATTGTCAAGCCGGAAAAGCGTATTGCTTATACCGGCTGTAAATGGAGTAAGATTGAGGAAAGCGGCGAACTGAGTGAGATGGTTGCCGAACACATCACTGTGATTGCAGAACGCCGTGTGGAAATTGATGTCTGATGCTGGATGAAATTTTGCAGATGCTTGCAGCGCATCCAATGGAGCGGCTGAAGTGGCGCATATGCCGGGAATTTGGCGTGTTGCCCGGATCTGAGATGGCGTTGCAACCGACAGATTATGATTATATCTGTTGTGGTGCAAATCTTCTGTTGGACAAGCGGATGCATACACGAAACAGTATTCTGGAGAATGCCGAAGATTGCAATCCACACTTTGATTCGGCGCGCTTTGCAGCACTCCAGAACAGGAGTCGCACATGAAAGAGGTAGAATATTCTGAAACAGAATTGGAACTTGCAGCAGAGAAAATTTTAGCAGAGTTAGATGGTTGGGATGTTGCAGAGCATCGGGAGCAGAAGCAGGGGAAGTCAGAGACCATAGAACAATTTGTACGAGTACTACTATCTGCTATGGAACAAATTACAGCACAAGGTGAAAGAGTGACTGTTGAAGAGAAAACCGATACCATAGCAAGTCGGACCGCAGAAGAAACCATTGCCATGGTAAGGCGACAGGCGGGGGCAGAATGGGATAAGACCTTGTCGGATAATAGGATGAATGATGATGCACAAATGGAGAACGTTACAATGGATTTCGCCCAAGCTGATTCGCAAGAGGTATCTTACAACTTACGACAGAAGAGCGTGGGCACGCTTCAGTCCATCCGTACGGGAATCTCGAGTCCCATGCGACAGCTGACACTGTTTGGTGACGGCCAGCAGCAACTGCACACAATTTCAGACTGGATTGAGCGTGACAGCCGTCGGTATGACAGCGGCTTTCCGGTTTTTTAAAAAAGGAGGGAATTGCTGTGGGACTTTCTCCCATGCGATTTAAAAATTATATTTGGCCATACAATCCGAAAACGTATGAAATTGCCTATCAGCGACAGCTTATTTCGCACAAAGTCCCATTCGGTAATTATATTCTGCAAAATATGGGACGAACAAACCGGATTCTTCGAGGAGAGGGAGCGTTTATAGGGCCGGATGCCTATACAGAGTTTAAAAAATTGTCTGCTGTATTTTATGATGACACTCCGGGAATGCTGGTTCATCCGGTCTGGCAGAGCTCCAGAGCTTATTTTGTTGCGCTTTCTTTGAAACAGGCACCGAGAGAAGATTATGTCAGCTACTGCTTTGAGTTTTGGGAACAATCACCTGCTGTGATATCCAAGAAGCATACGGCTGATTCGACCACAGAAGGGGTAACTGCAGGCGCAGAGGGAACCTGGTATACCGTGGTGAGCGGAGACAACCTCTGGAGCATTGCAAACCGGTATGGGATTACAGTATCTGCACTGCTTGCGCTGAATCCGCAGATCAAAAATCCCAACCTGATTTATCCCGGCGACAAAATTCAGGTGGCGTAATATGAGCACGGTAAAGGGCTTTTTAACAGACTACAACGGTAAGACTGTAATGCTGCCCACTTTGTTGGGCTGGGATATTGCTCACGGAATGGGAACACCTTGTGATGCCTATAGTGTGCGCTTTCTCTATGACACCAGCCTACTTTCGACCTTATCCAATGCAGTCCGATTCCGTGCAACCTATGAGGGAGAGACTGTCTTTTATGGTGTTGTCGATGAATTCCGGATCATAGCGGATCAAAATGGCTTGATTGCGGAAGTCAGCGGGCGCAGTTTGGCGGCACTACTGATGGACAATCAGGCAGAGGCGGCAGAGTATTACGGTGTAAGCCTGGATTATATTCTGGCAAAGCATGTCTATCCTTGGGGAATTGAATCCGTCAGGACAAAGTCTATCGCGGCGCAGGCGTATTTCGCCGTAGGCAGTGGGCAGAGCCAATGGCGTGTTTTAGAACAGTTTGTCTGGTTTGGTGGTGGTGTTCGACCACGGTTCCAGAGAGATGGCGTGTTGCTGCTGAACAATGAAAAAGGTATCAACCGGACCATTGGGGAGGAGACGGCGATTACATCGCAGTGTTATCAGGAAAAACGGTATGGTGTCATTTCAGAAGTCTTGGTCAAAAATCGGGTAATGGGGACCTCCTGGATTGTGAATAACGACGCGTTTCAAGCCAAAGGCGGCAGATGTCGCCGTATCATCAACGTTGTGGCTGAGACAAGTTATGATGCCATGCGATACAGTGGGGAATATCAAATCACCCAGTCAGAAGATGGGGCACAAAGCTGTGAGTTGACGGTGCACAGCCTGTTTGCGGCCTTTGCCGGGGACATTGTGACGCTGACAGACAGTCCAATCGGACTGACTGGAATATTTCAAGTTCGGGAAAGTCACTGCTGGGCAGATGGGGATGGGTTCGGAACGGTACTGACACTGGCAAAGGAGAAATGATCGTATGTGGTTATCAAAACAGTTGGCTGGATCAACTGCAGAGCAGGCTGTTGCAGAGTTTGGTTCTGTAACAATGGAGGGAGCCAGCACTGCTGTGGTAACGGAAGGGGAAAGGCGGGGCATATCCACCGTGTTTCCCGGTGGATATGCCTATCGTGCAAAAACCGGAGAGACCGTAGCAGTGTTGCGCTGCGGCAACACTGCACTCATTCAAGGTACGGTTTCAGACACGATTCCAGAAGAACTGGAAGTTGGGGAAGTGAAAATTTTTGCAGCAGGTGGTGCTGCCATTGTGCTGAAAAATGATGGTAGAATCCTGCTGCAAGGGAATGTGACCGTTAACGGGACACTGATAACAGAGGGGGAATAGAAAACGGATCTAAAACTCAAGGATGGTTGCTATGTGGTCAGCAGTACCGGTGGTTTTGTAACAGTCAATGGTTATGAGGAATTGGCACAGCGAATTGCGATGAAGTTGACAGCCAGACGAGGTGGATTTGCACTGCTGCCAGAATTCGGGAGCAGACTGTACCTTCTTGGAAATACAAAAGTATCGGAGCGTGTGACAGCTGCAAGGCAGTATGTAGCAGAGGCACTTTCCGATGAGGAAAATCTGGTATTGGAACAGATATCTGTTTCAGAAATTACAGAGGGAACAATCCGTATTGATACGGAATTTACATATGAAGGGGACCGTCTGTATGTTACGACGACAATCTGAGGTGAACTATGATCAAAACAGCGGCTGAAATTTACAGCGAGATGAAAGAGGAGTTCGAGCGGGAAACCAGCTTGGTGATGAACGACGGTTGTGACATGAGCATTCGGATGTACGCACTTGCTGCGCAGCTTTACTCTCTTTGGGTACAAGCAGGATGGCTTCAAAGTCAGTGTTTTCCTCAAACAGCGGAAGGGAAATATCTTGATAATCATGCAGAGGTACGAGGATTGCGCCGTCATGCGGCAATCCAGGCATCAGGAATCCTTCGGTTTGCAGTGAACAAGGCTATGACCGTCGATCTTACCATCGAAAGTGGGACAGTCTGTAGTACCGCGGCAGGCGTAGAATTCCAGACGGCAGAGACGGTAATTTTGACAGCAGGAAATTTGACTGTGGAGGTAGGGGCAGTTGCAGTCCGAGCCGGCATTGCCGGTAATGTTCCCGCCGGAAGCATTGTTTCTATGGTTCATGCACCGGTCGGCGTTGCGAGCTGTATCAATCCGGAACGGTTTTCTGGTGGTGTGGATGAAGAGAGTGACACCAGTCTACGTGATCGAATTCTGGACAGTTATAAGCGGCTTCCCAATGGCGCAAATGCTGCCTATTATGAATCTCAAGCGCTGGGGGTAGAGGGTGTTACAGCGGTTGCAATACTCCCGAAAAATCGGGGCATTGGGACGGTGGATGTTGTTGTGGCCTCTGATGAAGGCGTTCCAGATACGGAACTGTTACAGGCAGTCAAAGATGTGCTTGATGCACAACGTGAAATCTGCGTGGATATTGCAGTACTTGCTCCGGTGACTACAGTGGTCGATGTTGCGGTAAGCATTGCTACGGGGGACAACGGTTTTACAACGGTTAAAAATGCTGTAGAGCAGGCAATTCGTGCGTTTTTCAACGGAAAGCTGCTGGGATATGGTGTACTGAAGGCACAGTTGGGAAATCTCATTTTCCAGGTAGAGGGCGTCGAGAATTACTCCCTATCTACACCGGACACCGATCTTTCAGCCTCTGGTGCAGTGTTGCCTGTTTTGGGAACGCTTACCATCACAGAAATGGAGTGATGGATGCGCTATACCGATTATCTGAAAGAATTGCTTCGGCCACTTCGACTTTATGTTCTGGATACTGGATATGGTGCAGAAGAGTTGAAGCAGGAGGGAAGAGAGTTAGACCAATGTTATGATGCCCTCAGTCAACTTGAAATAGAGGCATTTCTCAATACGGCATCGGAGTATGGATTGCTGGCCTATGAAACGTTGCTTCCTTATCGTCCCACATCGGAGACGTTAGAGGACCGAAGAAATGCAATTATTGCTCTGCTTCGTATCAATGACAGCAGTTTTACAATAGATGCACTCAATGATACGTTAAAAGGCTGTGGTATTCAGGCAATTGTTCGAGAAGGCAGTGCTGCGATGACAGTGGAAATTTTCTTTCCTGGTGTTCAGGGCATACCGGATCACATAGAGGAAATTAAAAAGCGGATCGAACAGATTTTACCCTGTCATTTGGGGGTGATATATTGTTACAAGTATATCACTTGGATGGAACTGGAGATTTGGTTTTCCTCTTGGAGCGTACTGGAAGCAGAAAATTTGAGCTGGAATGCATTGGAATTATATGTAAAATAAGAACTTTAAAAATATAAAAAAAGACAAGCGTAAAGCTTGTCTTTTGGTGGGGGAAGGTGGATTCGAACCACCGAAGTCACTGACAACAGATTTACAGTCTGCCCCCTTTGGCCACTCGGGAATTCCCCCATAATATTCTGTTTGGTCGTGGAGCTGGTGGACGGACTCGAACCCCCGACCTGCTGATTACAAATCAGCTGCTCTACCAACTGAGCTACACCAGCGTGTTACCAGCGAGGTTAATAGTATCAGAGTGGAAGAAATTTGTCAAGCCCTATTTTTAGAAATTTATTTTTTTGTTTGTTTTTCAGGAAAAAGGAGTGTGACGAAAATGGATTTGCTGAATTTATCAGTTCAGTATCGTAACAGCGGAGAAAAGATTCGAGTGAGAGTACGTCAATTGCAGGAGGAGGTCAACAAGCCGATGTCTGAGACAGAACGGCTTGCTCTCCGAAGGCGTATTGTAATCCTATCCTCTATGGCACGCGAAACCATAGCAACGTCGAATTATTTACAGCACTATTATGAAGAGGAGCACAAACAGTGAGGCAATACTACGCAAGAGAGGCTGAGGAGGAGACCGTACGGGAATTTTTACAGTCTGTTGAAACGGATGACACGTCGATTGCAGAGACAATGAAATTGGCAATAGCCGATGAATTGACCATTCGGCAGAGAGAAATGATTTCAATGTATTATTTACAGGGAATTCCTATGCCGGAAATTGCCAGAGAACTGGGCGTAAATGTTTCCACTGTCAGCCGAACCATTAAGCGCGGCAGAAGGCGGTTGAAGCGTTGTATCCGATATGGAAGTTCTGCTTTGTTGAAAGCGGCATTGGAGGAGTAATGGTTCCCTTTGTCTGGTCAAAGCATTGACAGACGTGATATAATCAGAGAAACTGATCAGAAAAGGTGAATTTATGACAGAAAAGAGACCATATAAGAGAGGTAGAAAACGAAGCTTGCTGGTTCCGATCCTGTTTGTTCTGATTCTGGCTGTAGTATTGGCTCTGCTTGCACGATGCACGATCTCTAGATTAAGAGAAAACAGAGAGGCTACGGAAACAGTTAGTGAAACCTGGATTGAAGTTCCCGATGGAAATGGTGGTACCTTTTTAGTACAAAAGGCAGAGTGTTTAGAAGAGAGCACATTAGAAGAGGCATCCTTTTCTGAAAGCGGTGACTACATATATTATAACGGAGACGCTTATACTACACTGCAAGGTGTTGATGTTTCTTACTATCAAGGGGACATCGATTGGGAACAGGTTCACGCAGCAGGGATCTCTTTCGCGATGATTCGTGCGGGATATCGCGGGTATCAGGATGGAGAGATTCATCAGGATGAGAACTTCTATAAGAATGTAGAGGGCGCGCTTGCTGCAGGGCTGGAAGTCGGTGTGTATTTTTATTCTCAGGCGATTACAACTGCAGAAGCAATTGAGGAAGCCAATCTGGTGTTACAGCTTGTTGCAGGATACGATATCACGTTTCCCATTGCCTTTGATTGGGAACATGTAACAGAGGAAACTGCCCGTACGGATGATATCAGTTCCGGGACGTTGACAGATTGTTGCTTGGCGTTTTGCGATACCATCCAAGCAGCTGGATACCGCACTTCGGTGTATTTTTATCGTAGTCTTGGCTACCATGAATATGACATGGACCGCTTGGCAGGATTAGATTTCTGGTTCAGCGGTTTTGGATCTTATCCAGACTATTATTACGAGATTTCGATGTGGCAATATTCGCATACAGCAACGGTTCCTGGAATTCCAATGAATACCGATTTAAACCTGTGTTTTATCAAAAAAGAGTAGAAATGTCCCACAGAAATTACAATTTCTGTGGGACGTTTTTTGTTATGGCTAAATTATTCGATGGATTTCAATGCTTCAGCCATATTGATCTTCTGTAATTTAAAGTACATACAGATCGCTACAACAACTGCAAAGATAAAGGTCAATACAATGGAGTAAAGATAGCTGAGCCCTGCAATACGGATATCAAAATACATGAGGTCAATCTTAATTTGTGCCATGACAAAGGCATGAAGTAATTTGCCGAGACCGAGGCCAACAAGGGCACCGATGGCAGTTAAAACCAGATTTTCACGGAATACATAGGCAGCTGACTCTATTTCATTAAAGCCGAGGACTTTAATTGTGGCAATTTCCCGGATACGTTCCGTGATGTTGATGTTGGTCAGATTATACAGAACGATAAATGCGAGAGAGCCGGCACAGATGATAATCAGTAGAACAATATAATTGAGACTTGACATCATCGTGTTGACACGATCGCGCGTATCTGCATTGACTGTAACATTTGCCACATTTTCTGCGTCCATAATAGTCGCAGCTGTTTCATGAATATCTGCTGAATCTTTTTTGAGAATATAAGCAGTATTGTTTTCTGGCGCTTCTCCCAACTGTGTGGTATAGGTTTCAGAGGAAATATAGATGTAATTGTAAACATAGTTGTCAAAAATTCCACAGATGGTCAAAGTCAGCTCCCGCATGTCACTGTCTCGAACGGTGATGGTGTCCCCGACTTTCAGATTAAAGGTATTTGCCAGATTGATATTGATCAGCGCCTCGTTGAGCCCCGGTGGAGAGAGTGCTCGATCTCCGTCGTGCAAACTGATAAATTTATCGAGGCGATCAGAAGTTACTACAAGATAAGCAGATTTTACAGTGTCTGCAACGTTCAAATCCACTGAAGTTTCACGTAGGAGAATGGAATCATTGATTGCGTCACCACAGCGATTGAGAAATGCGATGTAATCATCCGTATCCTGTGCTTCACTGAAAGTAATCGCATAATCGTACAATGTAATTTCATCGTATTGGTAATTCACCACGTTCTGGATGGAATCCTTGATGCCGAATCCAGTCAGTAGCAGAGCAGTACATCCGCCGATGCCAAACACCATCATGAACATACGCCCTTTGTAGCGGAATACATTGCGAATGGAAACCTTTTTTAAAAAGCTGAGATGATTCCAGATGATGGGAATACGCTCTAAAATGATACGTTTTCCGTTCTTTGGTGCTTTTGGGCGAATCAATTGCGCTGGAACCTCAGAAAGTTCATGACCGCAGGCCAGCAGTGTTGCACCAATAGAACAAATCAGATAGCTGATAACAGAAAAGGCAGCCAACGGAACACTGAAATAGAACTTGCTTTCTGAAAAGGTGTACATCATTTTGTATGCTTCCCAAATTACCTTTGGAAAGATATAAGAACCAGCCAAAACGCCAAGAATCGATCCGATGAGAGAGGCGCTGCCAGAATAAAAAATGTACTTACTCATAATGGTTGACCGACTATAACCAAGCGCTTTGAGTATGCCGGTTTGTGTTCGCTGTTCATCAACCATCCGTGTCATTGTTGTAATACAGACCAATGCTGCCACGAGAAAGAAGAAAATCGGAAACACGGTAGAAATAGCTTTTACAATTGAAGCATCATTTTCAAAACAGGCATAGCCAATGTTGCTGGAACGACTGAGAACGTGAACAGTGGGGAGCGCAATTTCTTCTACCTGTGCTCTCGCGTCAAATAATTTCTGTTCTGCATCTGCCAGCTCTGCTTCGGTAGCGGAGAAAGCAGATTCCGCTTCCTTCGTACCATTGTAGTAGTTGTTTAGTCCACTATGGTATGTCTGTTCTGCTTGCTGAAGTTCTGCCTCTGAGGTTTCCAGCTTTTGTCGGCCAGAGCTCTCTGATGCTTCCAATTCAGCTTGTGCATTGCTGACAGCGACACTTCCGTTGTTATATTCCTGCCAACCGGCATCCAATTCCTGACGGCCCGCTTCCAACTCAGCCCAACCAGTGTCAAGCTGTTCCCGTGCGGCGGACAATTGTGCCCAAGTGTTTTGTAGTTCCGCGTCTGTAGCTTCCAGTGCCAGTCGAGTGGTTTCCAGCTCAAGCTTTGCAGCTTCCAGTGCTGCAAGATCTGATTCAGAAGGTTCAGGTCCAAGTTCTGATTCCAGACGCTGCACTTCAGCAAGTCTCGTCTCGTACGCTGCAAGACCGGATTCATAGGTTGCTTTTCCGTCCTGATATGTTTGTAAATTGGTTTGATAGGCTGCTTCGCTGTCGGAAAGTGTCTGTTCGTTGGCGGCCAGTTCTGCTTCTGCCTCTGTCAGACTTTGATAACTGTTATCCAATTCCTCCTGTGAGGATTGAATTTGTGCTTTTGCATCTGAGATCTGTGTGTTAAAGGAGATCCAGCCGTTGGCAACTTCTGTGCGACCGCTGTCAATTTGAGCCTTAGCGCTGGAAAGTGTTGACCAGGCGTTGGAAAGTTCTTGTTCTGTTTTGGCTTTTTCCTGCTGATAGGTGTTCTGTCCCTCGTCAAATTCCTGTTGTGCTTTGTCGATTTCCTGTTCAGCCTCTTCAACGATGGACTGATAACGAAGTGCTGCCCGTTGTTCTGCCAGCTCTGTAAGAGGCTCTTCCATGGCTCCAATTGCATCATCGTATGTATCACTGTAAATGTAGCCGGTTTTTTCCAGCTTCAGATAAATTTCATAGAAATAGTCACTGTGAAATCCTTCTGGAAGCAGATATACAAACCCTTTTACAGAACCATTGCCGAGAGAAGTGGTACCGCGCTCATAGTTGAGATAGAGCGGTGAACTGACGAGACCAACAATGGTATAAGTTTGATAAGAAAACAAGTCAGATGTGTCTGCTGTGTTATTGGAAGAAATGGAAATGGTAGTACCGACAGCATCTTCTCCAAACAACTTACTGTCTACGACACATTCATTTGCAGATTCTGGCATACGACCCGTATGCAACAAGAGATGATTCATATCCTCTGTAATGGAATGTGCCTTAAGAACGAATTCATCCAGATCAGGATAGTCGCAGAGAACATCGGAATAAATGGAACCGTTTGCAGCGGAGACACCTTCCAAATCTGCGAATGCATCGACATCTTCTTGTGTGAATCCCAAGGTGGAGAGCACACGAAAATCGAAAAATTTTGATTCTGCTAGATAATCGTTAGCGTTTTCCAACATGGCGGGTGTGGATACACGCAGCCCGGTAAAAAATCCTGCACCAAGTGCGACAATAGCAAGAATTGCCAGGAACCGGCCTATGCTGCCGGTAATCTCACGCAGGATGGTCTTTCTCATTCCTGATCCCATAAGCTACCACTCGATTTCTGCGATCGGCATCGGATGTTCGTTTTGATGAATCGAAGCAACCGTACCGTTTTTGATGGAGATGACACGGTCTGCCATCGCGGTAAGTGCCTGATTGTGTGTAATAATGACCACTGTCAGGCCGGATTTGCGGGATGAATCCTGTAAAAGCTGTAAAATAGCTTTCCCTGTGTTGTAGTCCAATGCCCCGGTGGGTTCGTCACAAAGCAGCAGCTTGGAATTTTTTGCAAGCGCGCGGGCGATGGCGACACGCTGCTGTTCACCGCCGGAGAGTTGAGCAGGGAAGTTGTTCATTCGATCCTTGAGTCCAACTTGCTCCAGTACCATTTTTGCATCCAGGGGATTCTTACAGATCTGTGCAGCAAGTTCTACATTTTCTAGTGCAGTTAGATTCTGTACCAGATTATAGAATTGAAAGACGAAACCAATTTCATGACGCCGGTAGGCCGTTAGCTGACGAGCGTTATAATTTGAAATCTCGACGCCATCTAAAATAACACGACCTTCAGTCAGTGTATCCATCCCACCCAAAATGTTGAGCAGGGTGGTTTTTCCAGCACCGGAGGGGCCGACAATGACACAAATTTCCCCTCGTTCGATCTCAAAAGTAGCGCTATGTAGAGCGGGGATTTCGACTTCACCCACAACGTAGGTTTTTCCAACATTATAAAATTGCACAAATGCAGACATAGTATCACAGTCCTTCAGAGAAAATAAAAATGATTTTTTAAATTTTGTGGTCCTAATGTTTATTATTGACAATAAAAGAAGATGTGTCAATAAGGAAATTATAAATTTTGTTATGTATGGGTTTGTTTGGGATAAAAACAAATTGGAGGAACAAGAATGGAAGGAGCGATCTACGGATACATCCGTGTATCCAGTGTGGATCAGAATAAGGAACGGCAATATGTTGCCCTGCATGACTATGCAATCCCAAAGAAAAATCTTTATGTGGACAAACAGTCCGGAAAAGATTTTAACCGCCCGCAGTATAAAAGAATGGTAAAAAATTAAAACCGGGCGATTTACTCTATATTCTGAGCATCGACCGGTTGGGACGGAATTATGAAGAGATTCAAACACAGTGGCGAATCTTAACCAAGGAAATCGGCATTGACATCTGTGTATTGGATATGCCATTGCTCGATATACGCAACGGAAAAGATCTTATGGGAACATTTATTGCCGATCTTGTGCTGCAGATCTTATCTTTTGTAGCACAGAATGAGCGAGAAACCATCAAAAAACGACAGGCAGAAGGGATCGCAGCGGCGAAAGCCCGCGGCGTTCAATTTGAACGGCCTTCGATTCCGATACCAGAAAATTTTCCAGGTGTTGTAAGAGACTGGGAAGGCGGGAAAATCTCTTTTGCAGAAGCACTGCAACGATCTGGACTGCAAGAGGCAACATTTTATCGACGACTGCGGGAATACCGTCTCCTGCATCCAGAAAAAGAAAAATGAACTATCAAAAGGTACACTTTTTGACAGCTCATCCTATGAATTGAATTATACAGAAAAGTTTTAAATTGTCAAGCAATTTTGAAAATTTATACATAGCCATACAAAAAACTACATGTATCAGTTATTTCATAATCATAATCAAAAAGTGTACTTTTTGATAAAATTTCTTGGAAAATTTTACATGTGGGAGGATTCAACCTATGAAAAGACTTTTAGCAATGTTATTTTTGGTAACTATATTGCTATCACTATGTGCCTGTGGCGGGGAAAGCAGCACATCTACAGGAGTTCAGGAAACGGATGCAATAACTGAAACAGAACAGGAAACAAAGTCTGAAGACAACATTCCTTTGGAATACAAATCTGCATTGAAAAAAGCGGAATCCTATAGTAGCACAATGCATATGTCAAAAGCCGTAATCTATGACCAGTTAATCTCTGAATATGGAGAGAAATTCACTGAGGAAGAAGCACAGTACGCTGTTGATAATCTGGACTGATTCTGGAAGAAATTAAAAAAACCCTCGGTGTGATATTTACCACACCGAGGGTTCTTTCTCTTATCTTAATCTTACAACAGAACGATCGGATGTGTCGAGGATCCGATGGATCGGGTTGCAAGAGATGATATTGTTAGATTCTGGCGACGCCGCTTTCACGAGCAGCCTGAGCGGTAGCAGCAGCAACTGCATCCTTTACGCGAGGATCAAATGCCTTGGGGATGATGTAGTCTGCACTCAGTTCTTCGTCAGAGATGAGA
>JBMNQH010000024.1:0-19544 GCA_050944035.1 Oscillospiraceae bacterium
TTCAGTTGAAAGATATGTTAAGAGATCTTCAACTAAACAAGAATACACTTTCAAGTATGTATAAAGGTTCTATGCTCAAGGCTGACAGTCTTGCCCGTATTGCTGATTATTTGGATTGCTCTGTAGATTATCTCCTCGGCCGTGTAGAAAGTCCAGACACGGATCATTAAAGAAAGAACTACCAAAAATGTATAAAAAGACCGCAGACGAAACCAACCAATTCGGTTTCATTTGCGGTCTTTTTTCTTGTATTTTCCAGGATTTTATTTTTTTTCGTTCCGGATCACTTCGTCAATGACGGCTCTCTGTTCCGGCGTCAGATCCAGCGCATAAGCCTCCATATCCTCTTCTTCATCCGGTGTCAGCTGGATTAAGAGAATCGGCGTATCATACCGACTGCTGACATAAATCCAGTACTGATAGGCGTAATGATTGGTCTCCGGATCGGGAAACGACGGGTATTCGATGAATATCGTACAGGTTTCAGGGTCTATCATATCCACAAATCCGAAATTTGTGGTTGTAAAATCGATTTTTATTTTTTTCAGATGTTCCAGGTGTTCCAAATACATAGCGATCTCCTCTCTGTTCGCTGCGTCAGTAGGAAATAGTATACCACAACAGCACACCCACCACAAGATGGGTGTGCTATTTTTTGTATTTGTATCCGGCAGTTCTTTTATGCGCCGCCGAATTGAAAAACAATACCTGCCACGGCGGAAATCGCAATAAATACAATGGGATGCAGCTTTTTTGTCTGCTTCACCAGATTGGTCAGCACCCAGAGAATAACGCCCAGAAGGATGGCGTCCCAGCGGAAAAAGTGCAGACCGAAACCGGCAGCCGTATTGAAGAAGCAGATCACGACAACGGAAAACCCCGCGGCTGCGATCAGGCCGGTAGAGGCGGGACGCAGGCCGTAAAAGGCGGAATCGACATAGAAGCTGTTGCGGAATTTCCGAATAAATCCGGCAATCAGCAGAATGATGATAATGCTGGGCGTAATGAGCCCGAGCATTGCGACAACGGAACCCAGAACGCCGACGCCCGGACCATAGATCCGGCTGACGGTGGTATAACCGGTATAGGTCGCCATATTGACGCCGATGGGGCCGGGCGTAGACTCGGAAATGGCAAGCATATTGACCACATCCGCACGGGTAAACCAGCCGGTTGCATCGGCCATATCATAGAGGAACGGCAGTGTTGCAAGGCCGCCGCCGATTGCAAACAATCCGGTTTTGAAGAACTCAAAAAACAAGCGCAGAAAAATCATTTGTTTTCGTCCTCCTTCCCGGTTCGATTGGCGCCAAGGCTTTTCACAACAACGCCAAGTACACCAGCAATCACAACGTAAAGGATGGGAGAAATGTCCAGAAATACGGAACCGAGAAAGACCAGGGCAAAAATCCCGACGGTTGCCTTATCAACGACCGATTTTTTAAAGAGCTTGATCACGGCGTTCAGGATCAGAACGCAGACGCAGACGCGGATACCGGCAAAGGCATTTTTGACAATTGCATAATCTGCAAAGTTTTGCAGAAAAGCGGCAATGATTGTAATAATCACGAGTGGAGGCGATACGACCCCCAGCGTTGCAACAATGCCGCCAAGATTCCCCTTCACACGTTTTCCGATAAACGTCGCGACATTGATGGCGATGATTCCGGGCGTACACTGGCCAATGGCATAGTAGTCCATCAGTTCTTCTTCAGTGGCCCACTGTTTGTGCTCCACCACCTCGCGCTGTAGCATCGGAAGCATGGCATAGCCGCCGCCAAAGGTAAGGCCGCCGATTTGCACAAAGGTCAAAAACAGATCAAGATATCCGCTCAACTTTATCACTCCATATTCACTTATTCTGATTTAAATTACCTCGAATAGTTTTCATACTATTCCAGCCGTTGCCGTTTGTCAAGATAACGCGCATTTTTATATCTAAATCTCTTCTTTTTATAAATTCCCCGCTATTTTTTAAAAAAAGCTACTTTTTCCTATCAAAATATGGTACGATTCCGATAAGAAAAGAGGATGAAACGAATGGAATCACTTACAAAGAATCAGCAATATACCGTAACCATAGAAGGATATACCAGCGATGGCGCCGGCGTCTGCCGCATTGGTGGCCGCGCTGTTTTTGTGAAAGGTGTGCTGCTTGGCGAAGTCTGGCAGATTCGGATTGTCAAGGTGTCTGCCTCTGCCGTTTACGGCAAATGTGAGATATTGATCCAGGCCTCCCCCAACCGGATTCCTCCCGCCTGTCCCCAGTTTGGGAAATGCGGGGGCTGCGATCTGATGCACATGACATACGAGGAAGAACTGCGCATGAAATGCGCGCGCGTGAACGACGCGATCCAGCGGATCGGCGGTCTGGACTTTTGCGTGGACGGCATCATTGGCGCGGAACAGATTGACTCGTATCGAAACAAAGCCATTTATGCAGTCGGCACTGACAAAACCGGACAACCCGTCACGGGCTTTTTCCGGGCACGCAGTCACGACGTTATGCCGGTGGAACGCTGTCAGATTCAACCGGAGCTGTCAGACCGTGCCGCGGCCTGTCTGCGGCAGTGGATGACTGCGCATCGTATTCCGGCCTATAACGAACAGACCGGACGCGGAACGGTGCGGCATCTGTTCGTTCGTTGCGCAATGAAAACACACGATGCAATGGCTTGCATTGTCACGGCGCGTGGATTCGGTGATAAGACGCAGTCTCTGGTTGATGCGCTGCGGAAGGACTGTCCAGAGCTGACGTCCATCGTTCTTTGCGTCAACAAAACACGCGGCAATACCGTTCTGGCAGGTACGTTTCACACTTTGTGGGGACAGGACGGCATTGAGGACAGTCTTTGCGGTCTGCGTTTTCAGCTCTCCCCCATGGCATTTTTCCAAATTAACCCTCCACAGGCCGAGCGGCTGTATCAGCAGGCGCTGGACTATGCCTCTCCCGACGGTGACAATACGGTGCTGGACCTTTACTGCGGTGCCGGTACTATCACGCTCTGTCTGGCACGCGGGGCAAAACGGGTCATCGGTGCAGAAATTGTACCGGACGCTGTTGAAAATGCCCGCGCCAACGCATTGCGGAACGGCATCGACAATGCAGAATTTCTCTGCGGCGATGCGGCAGAGGCCGCTGCACAGCTCGCAGCGCGCGGATTGAAACCGGATACGGTTGTAATCGACCCGCCAAGAAAAGGCCTCGGCGACGGTGTCATTGATGCAATCATCAAAATGGCGCCCCAGCGTGTCGTTTACATTTCCTGTGATCCCGGTACGCTTGCCCGTGATCTCAAGCAGTTTTCCAACGAAGGTTATTTGCCTCAGCGCGGCATGGCATTTGACCTTTTCCCCCGCTGCGCCCACGTGGAAACAGCCGTGCTAGTTGAAAGAGGAACCGATTGCGGTTTAGGAGGCTAGATTAGACACTACAACAAGGTTTATTGACACTATTTACGAATCTCTATAGTACTAAGGAGAAAAATATGATAAACATAGCTATATTTAATAATAAGGGTGGCGTCGGAAAAACAACCTATTTATATCATATTGCAAATTTGATTGCAGATAAACAATCAACAGTTTTAATGGTAGATTGTGATAGTCAATGTAACTTGACATCATACACGCTAAACGATACTCAAATCAAAAAATCATGGGCTGATGAGGGGAATAGTATTTATAGAGTGATTGAACCAATCGCAACCGGTATCGGTGATTTTAGAAAGCGACAACCCACAAAAGTATACGATAATCTATACATAGTACCAGGAGATATAGATTTAAGTATTTTTGAAGATCGTCTTGGAGAAACTTGGTCGAGTGCAGCTAATCAGGAAATATCATTAAGAGCTCAAATTGCCATTCATAGATATGTTCATTTCGCTGCTGAAAAGGTAAATGCAAAATACATTTTCTTCGATTTAGGACCAAATCTTGGAGCGCTTAACCGGGCGGTGCTCGGTAGTTGTGATTATTTTATAACACCACTATCTCCAGATTTATTTTCTATCAAAGGAACTCAAAATTTAGGAAATAAATTTGTGACATGGAATGAAGAATGGAGTCTTATTTTAAATCGTTGGAAGAATGGAAAAATTGTGGAACTACCAAATGGAGTGCCGAAGTTTTTAGGATATGTAATGCAACAACATAATGTAAGATCAAATAAAGAGGGTATGACATTAGGATGGAAAATATTCGGTAATCAAATAGATAAAGCAGTAACTGATAACATCGTAAACAAGCTAAAGCCTTTAGGTCAAGTGGTAGAAAGGGAAAATTATCGTCTCGGTGCAATACCCAATCTACACAGTTTGATACCATATTCTTTAGATGCACATAAGCCAGTATATAAGTGTACAAGCAGAGATGGACTAAGAGGTGACCACATTAACAAAGCAAAAGAAAGCTCTGCCTATTACGAAGGAATCATTGAAATGCTTCTGCAACTATAAGTAGTCACCTCAATGATAACTAACCATATACAAATCTTATATCCGGTTTGTATGCTCAAATCTCTCATCTGAAACGGAGACCAATTCCATGAAATTCATTTCTCAGGAATTCGAACAACAGCCCATTCCCCCCTGCCCTGTCCGGAAAAAGTGTGCTGGATGCCAGCTGACCAATCTGTCTTATGAAGAGCAGCTTGCTATGAAACAGAGTCGGGTTATCAAATTACTCGGTGACTTCTGCCACGTTCGTCCCATCATTGGCATGGACAATCCCTATCATTACCGCAATAAGGTGCAGGCGGCGTTTGGCACCACCCGCAGTGGCAAACTCATCTCCGGCGTTTACCAATCCAAAGACGGACGCATTGTTGCTGTAGACCATTGCCAGATTGAAAACGAAGCTGCGGACGTCATCATTTGCACCATTCGTAAACTGCTGAAGGCGTTTAAGCTGACCGCGTATAATGCTTATACAAACCGAGGATTTCTGCGTCATGTGTTAATACGCTATGCCGCCGCAACCGGTGAAATTCTGGTGTCTCTTGTCGCCGCAACGCCGGTTTTCCCGTCAAAGAATGCATTCATCAAACAGCTTCTGCGGGCACATCCGGAGATCACAACCATTGTGTTTGGCGTCAGCACAGACGAAAAGGCTTTGATCCAGCCCAAGCGGGAAACCATTCTATATGGCAGCGGGTACATCACCGATCATCTGTGTGGATTGGATTTTCGCATTACTGCTACATCCTTCTATCAGGTGAATCCGATACAAACAGAAGTATTGTACAAAACCGCCATGGATTTTGCGAAGTTGACCGGAACGGAAACCGTAATCGACGCCTACTGCGGTGTTGGCACCATCGGACTAATCGCCGCACCGGCAGCAAAACACGTCACTGGCGTGGAGACCAACGGCGAGGCTGTGAAAAACGCCATTCGCAACGCCAGGGCCAATGGCATCAAAAATGCAACCTTTGTTCATGGTGATGCCGGGAAATTTATGACCGAGCTTTCCAATGCCGGCGAACATGTAGATCTTGTGTTTATGGATCCGCCGCGTGCTGGAAGCGACCGTGCTTTTTTATCTTCGGTAGCAAAGTTACAACCAAATCGGATTGTTTACATCTCCTGTAATCCGGAAACGCAAAAACGAGATCTGCAATTTCTCACACGTCACGGCTACCGGGTTCGTGAGATTCAACCCGTGGATATGTTTCCACATACCAATCATGTGGAGACAGTAGTATTGATGACGAGAACTAACGCTGGAAAGGTCTGAAATGTACTGAAATAAAGGGATTCCGAGGTTTGCCCCCAAAAACCGGCGGCGGCCCGGAATCCCTTTCAAACTTTTTCACTATCTATCTTGCACACAGAAAGTGCCGAAGTGCGAGGCTACGGGTTAGATAACTGCGTGGCGAGGCTACAGGTTAGATGTTGATACTTCTTTAATGGCTTTAAGGTGTGCCTTTCTGCAAATAGTTAGGTCATTTTACGAACGCTGCTTATCGGCAGCGAAATTACTCAAACATATTGACAATAAGCAGCGTTAGTGGTATAATGGATCCGAGGTGATGAATATGACCAATCCTGTAGGCGAATTTATAAAGGACAGACGAGAGTCCTTGAATATATCTCTCAAGAAGCTTGGGGAGGCTTGTGGTGTCAGCGACAGCGAGATTCTGAAAATCGAATCCGGACAGAGAAAGAATCCAAACTGGACTACTTTGTGCAAAATAGCACGTGCATTGAATTTCCATCCGTTCGAGTTGCTTCTGAAAGCAGGATATATCAGCGAAGCGGACATCAACCCTATTTTAAGGATAAAGGGTTTAGAGAGATTAAGCGAAGAAGATATTGAAGTCGTTCAGAGTGTGATCGATGCCCAAGTGGCAAAAAACGCAAAGAAACTTGCAGGGATTACACAGTTTAGAATGGGCGAGCTGTTCTGCGGCCCCGGTGGCCTGGCATGGGGAGCTTCACAGGCACGGATTGAACGTCCAGAATACAGAATTGTTCACGCGTGGGCTAACGACTTTGATGATGAAACATGCCAGACGTATAGGCGCAACATTTGTCCGAAGTCACCGGAAACTGTTTATTGTGAAGATGTGCATACACTGGACATCAGCAAGCTGGGTGCAATCGATGCTTTTTCGTTTGGCTTCCCCTGCAATGACTTTTCAGTGGTCGGTGAGCAAAAAGGCTTTGAGGGAACTTACGGTCCCTTGTATTCGTATGGAATAAAGGTGCTGAAACGTTATCAGCCACTATGGTTCCTGGCGGAGAACGTTGGCGGCCTTTCAAGTGCTAACGAAGGCAAGGCATTTGTTAAAATCAAAGAGGATATGGTAGCCTGCGGATATAGAATTTATCCTAATCTGTATAAATTCGAGGAATACGGCGTACCCCAGGCGCGGCACCGCATAATAATAGTCGGTATCAGAAACGATATGCCGTTTGAGTTTAGAATACCGAGTCCTGTTCCGTATAAGCACATTGATAACTCTTGCAAGACCGCGATAGAAGTTCCGCCGATTCCGGAAGATGCTCCCAACAACGAAAAGACGAAACAAAGCGATCAAGTTGTTAAGCGCCTTAGTTATATTAAACCGGGACAAAATGCTTTCACTGCTGATCTCCCGGAAGAACTGCAGCTTAACATCAAAGGGGCGAAAATCAGCCAGATATACAAACGACTTGATCCGACTAAACCCGCGTACACCGTTACTGGCAGTGGTGGAGGTGGAACGCACATCTACCATTGGAGTGAACCTCGTGCTTTAACCAATCGTGAACGCGCCCGTCTCCAGACGTTCCCAGATACTTTTGTTTTCGAGGGGAGCAAGGAATCTGTGAGGAAGCAGATCGGAATGGCAGTCCCGTGCAAAGGAGCACAGATTATTTATGAGGCAATACTCAGAACTTTTGCAGGAATAGACTACGACTCGATCGATGCTAATATTGATGAAGAATAAAAAATAGAGGTGCTGACCCGCTTGAAGTCATGCACCTCTGTTTTTTTGTGTGAGAGAAATACATTTGTAGGTGTGCGTATGTATCTGACCGTTTTTTAGAGGAGACTGTACCAACGTAGGAATTCCGCCCTTGTTGCTCCATGTCCGTTAACCGGATACCATTGGGAGTACATTAGAAAACGGTAATCACCAAACTGGAATTCATCTTTCCAATATCGTTGTTTTACCTTTGCCTGATCTTCAACCGTAGCGCGGGTTTCGTTTTCCTTCAGCATCCAAAACAATGGAAGATTGCGGGTGGTGTAGGGCTTACTGCCCTCAACACTGCTGAACAGAGCAATCTGCTCTTCGGAAAACTGATATCCCGATTTTTGCAAATTGATCATGGCTGTTTTTACAAAAGCGCCAACTTTTAGCGATTCGTCCGGCAACGGAGGCTTTACGTTTGTAACCGCTTCTTGTGTATCAGAAGATTGCGATATTGTAATAATCTGCTTCTTCTTTCTCGAAGTAGTTCTTTTTTTATTGTTGGAAAATACAGAAATGCCGATTAGTTCCATCAAGAACAGTGCTTCATCAAGATACTGGTCAAGATTAACTTTGCGGAACTTGTCAATCTTGGGATTGTTGCCCTTATTCTTGTTATCACTGTCCAGGCTCTGAGCTTTTTCTGCTTTGCTGATAAGCACTGATTCCAGATAGTCTATATCAGTGCGTGTAAAGCTGTCATCCTGGGTCGTCAAAAGGACAACGCGTTCCCACCAGTCCTTACCAGCTAAGTGCTGCTTTATCCGCCGTTCCAAATCACTTGCTTGACCGACATAAACGCGTTCATCCGAAAGCAGAAGATAAACGCCATATTTATCCAATGATACGAGTTCATTTACAGCATCTCTTGGGGAAGCATACATTTCCCCAGGATTCCATGCGGAATCAGCGATGTTGATCACCCCGCTCAGTGTTCCATCATAGAGCAGTAGCTGTATGGTTTTTGCTTTTGTACTTGCCATTATACGGCCCTCCCAAATGTATTTCTCACATTAATTAATTTTGATCCTGTTGTATGATCCTCAAATATAATCTATTCAGGCTTTCTTCGGCTGATTTTTTCTTCAGCTCACATTCCCATATTACGAGAACTCTCCATCCGGCAGATTTAAGTGCAAGATGGTTTTCAATGTCGCGTTCGACATTCCTGGTAATCTTCTGTTTCCAATACTCTTCGTTTGAAGATGGCCACACAAATCTGCCACAGTCATGCTTATGCCAAAAGCACCCATTCACGAATACAACCGTTTTATATTTCGGAAGTACAAGATCAGGACACCCAGGAAGCGACCGTACATTTTTTCGATATCGGAGACCTTTGGAGAAAAGATACTTTCGCACTTTCTCTTCTGGCTTTGTGTTTGTGCCGCGTATATGCGACATATTCTTGCTACGGATCTCCTTTGAGTGATTATCGGCCATTTCAGTCCTCGATTACATCATAGTAAACCGACCCGTCGGGGAGTTTGATATTGGGAACCCATAGTTGTTTGCCGCCCCAACCTTTTGTGCCGGTTACTTGGTACATTGTAAGAACGACTTTTCGCGGAAAAGAACCGCCCAATTGCCAGTCATTCGGAGACAGCAAAGCGCCCGTTCCCTGTGCGACATCTCTGCCTCTGCGAACTATCAATATGCCTTGGGTGGCAGGGGCTTCAGCAAGCATAGTATCAATGATTGCCATAAACGAAGGAAGTTTGAAATCCGGGCTGGCGACAACATGGCCAAGAATCTCTTTCATGATCCGCAGGCTAACCTGATAATATGGTTCGTCCTCCGAGAACGGCTTCAACAACTCTGATATGTCCTCAATAGTATTATTGTCTGGGTAGAACGGATAGTAGTTTGTTCCGCCGGAGATGGCTGCAACATGGTCGGTATCGAGAACGTTCTTTCTTGTTGGATTCAACCCCTCCGGATAGTAAATCTTTACATCATCGATGCCTTGTTCAACCTGCGAGATGATTGCGTTGTTCGTTGCGTTGATATCAGCGAACAGCTTATAAAGCCTCTCGTCAATGAAGACCATCATCATCCCTGGATCGCGATCATAACCAAACATTCTGCTGTGCTGCCACATGGTATCGGCCTGCGGCTTCTTTGCAGAACGAGTGTAATAAATGGTCTGTAAACGCGGGAATGTTACACCGCGGCCTAAGGTATTTCCGCCGACGATGAAATTGCACCCCGAGGAGTATTCGTCGCTATCCACGTCGGTTTTGCCATTCATCACGATGATCTTTGACTCATTTCCTTTCACGATTTTCTGCGCGTATGCCAGAATCTCCGAAAAGGACTTTTTCTCACTCTTTGTTGGGTTCAGAAACGCATAAAGCTTTTTGAGTTCGGTAGCAAAATCTCCCGTTAAGTTGTCCAAACACCAAGCCAGTTCTTTTGAGATGCTGTCAGCGAAACTTTGATGCGCCGCCTGTCTTGCGCTTGGATGGACAAGACAGTTGCAGACGGTTTCACCCGATGAGAGCATTTGCGCCGAAACCAGCAGATGACGAAGCACAACATCCCGTTCGGGATTTTTCATTCCATCAACATAGGTGACACATTCTGGATTACCGCTCTTCGGAAAGAAGAAATCGCCGCCGAGATATCCTTTGCCTGGTTTAAAGTAGTGAGTAAACAGTGGATGCCATCCTGACGCCATCGTTTGAAGGAAAATCGACTGAGGCGTTCCTGTAACCTGCAGATAAAGACTGCTTGATGCCCCGTTTTTAATTGTGTCGAGATGCTTATTGATGCTGGACTGCCGTTTTTTGTTTACAAGCGTATTGAGAGATGCGGCGTCAGCCTCATCATCAATGATAAAGAGCGGATTACCTTTCATGAACCCTGTAGTGCTGAATACATTGGCCCATAGCCTTAGGATACGGGTATTTTTCTTAAGTACAACTATTACCGGGTCTTTAAGACAGTTTTCAATGAACAAGCCAGAATCGTTTTCACCACAGATGCAGAACCCATCCAAGTCACTCTTCACTCTATCTAAGGTCTGTTGCTGAAGCACCACATTATCAGTGGTGAGCAGTACAAACGCCGGAAAGCCCAAATCTGCAGCTTTGCATAAAATACCAAACATCTGACCGGTTTTGCCGGATTGGACATTTCCGAAAAGAAGACCGATCTCGTGGCTCACAAAAGAAAAATTCTTAATGTGTGCATTGCCGACTTCTTCCGCAGTTTTACTTATGGATTCAGCAAGCTGAACGTTTCCGCGGCTGATTATTTTATTCAAATACGTTTCTAAATACTTCATACGGGAACCTCCGTTTATTCTGTGACAGTTTCAAACGACAGAGTCCATACATCAAGCATAGTCCCGTCATCATCCAATGCCTTCTGATCCGTTTTTGTAAAAACGACAGCATTGCAGCCATATGCTTCGAGCATTTCTTTCGTAATCATGCCGAGACGTTCAGTGTCTTTTTGGCTGTCATTAACGGGGTCAACAAGACCGGCGGCGGCAAGGCGGCCTTTTATCCATCTTCCCATAATCAGTTCATCGCCCACTGCACTGAACTGCTTGTTGCCGTCACTTGTTGTATGAGCCTTAAACCAATACCCGTCGTCTGTAACGACAAAAAACGGCGCGTTTTTCTCTGGGTAGCCTTCGAGTCGGGTTATTTCCTTTGCAACTGTCATCTGAACCTCATACCAATCCCTGGATTTACGTTTGCTTCTCGGGGCCGCATAGCAGACATTGATATTTGATTTTGTAAAATGCTTTCCGTCGTCCATAAAGCGTTCTTCAAAAGCGGGGACCTTTATCGGGAGAACAAAAGAGGTCTCAGTCTTATGCTGGTAATAGAGCTTTACCCCTGCGGGAGTTACCTGCGTTACCGTGTCAACTCCATCGAGGGAAACGTTCTGCTCGCGTATAAGCGTCATTCCAGTAATGTCAGCAATGTTTGCAGAACAGCGCGGCCCTTTTAGTTTGTCAATGAATGACGCGAATTCAGCACATTCAGATGGATCTTCGACAAGAGACGCAATTTCATATTGTCTTCGGTTTGCGGCATCAGGCTTTATGACTCCCATATTAGCAGAACCGATAATTGCAGATACAACGGTGCCGTCTTTCGAGAAGCAGTACAGTTTGCCGTGATACTTGAAAGCTCTGACAAGACGAATCTCCCCGATGCCGCTGTCTTGCCATTTTTTATTCAGCTTTTTGGCGGTATGGAATGAGTTTTCTGGCATTCCCTCAATGAAATACATACCAATTGTTATCGTCACGCGGGAGATGCCGTATTGTTCCACTATAGTCTCTATTTCATCGAGCGCGGCTTTGGAAATGTAGCCGACAGCAATTTCGATGCTATCAGATTTTTTTGCCTGCTCATGAAAACAGTCAATAATTGTTTGTTGTCCCTCTTCCAAAGAGAGAGGAAGAATGTCAGAATAAAGAATCTTCATAAATCCGCCCCCATTAATCATCTACGGTTTCTAATATGTCCTCGATATGGACATTCAGAGATTCGCATATTTTGAGCAATACGTCTGTCGTGACGTTTTCGCACTTACCAAGTTTTGCAATTGAGGCAGAACTTACGCCGGACTTAACCTTCAGATCATGTTTGTTCATGCCCTTATCGATTAGAAGTTTCCAAAGTTTGTTATAGCTTATTCTCATTGCACCTTCCTCACTTTTCCTTAATCCTCAAACAAGTCATCAGATTCATTTTCTTTTTCTGTCCTGGCCTTAAGCTCTGCGTAATACCGCTTGATGTTTCTGTATTCTTCCATGAGCGGAAATTCTGCACTTTCCATAAAGCTACGAAGCTCTGCGTATTTGCCAGGGTTTTTTCGTAGTTCGTATATTTCGATTTCGATTGTAAATCCTTCGACTTCCGGTTCACCGAAGTAATCCGCGTAGCGATAATAAACATCATCCTGACCGACAATATCCGTTTCTTCAAGATCCGCATCATCTATGTCATCCGGGTCGGGATTTCTTTCATATGCATCGGCTTCCATAAACTCGCGGTACACTGTAACCCAATTTTTCCTGGGCAAATCCAACAGTTGCTTTGGCCAGGTCAGCAAATCAAGGTCAGTATCAGAACCAAGCCGCTTTTCACGGACAATGGTCTTGTACAAAAAAGACTGCGGTTCATTAACATATCCGTTGTCAGTACGACCTTCTTCGTAATACAGTGCGGGATATTGGCTCTCTAAAAAAGCCCAGTATTCTTCCGTTTTTCCTTCCTCGGCACACACAGCTATCAGGCTTTCAAGGAACGGCAGGAAAATATAGCGTTCAACTTTTTCTGGGATCATGTCATACAGCATCCCAAACGTTCTGTCTGAAAAGGACCGATGCTGTTGCTTTTCAAAGAAGTTTCCGACTTTTTTCAACTTTGCATCATAGTCCGATGCGAAATAGACAGCCGCGAAGTACTCCTGAAAAGACCGATGAATGAAATAATACTTGCTTCCTTCTTGGTACATAATGCAGAGGTTATCGGTAAGG
The DNA here is from genome assembly GCA_050944035.1 of Oscillospiraceae bacterium. GTDB lineage: Bacteria > Bacillota > Clostridia > Oscillospirales > Oscillospiraceae > JBMNQH01. The sequence continues at coordinate 12,972 of JBMNQH010000024.1, forward strand.
TCAAGCAGGAAGTCTCTTGGTATAACACCATTCTCTTTTGCAGCAGTTCCCTTAAGGACCTTATCCATATATGACGAAAACGTGCGCTCGTCAAAATCAAAGATTTCATCGGTATATGTCCGGGCGCAGAATTGAGCAAAATGTCTTGCAAACTCCTCCGGCGTCATTTTTGTATTGAGTGGTCTCTTAAAGGATCCCTTTGTGGCATCATGAAGGCGCGCCATCGTTTCATACGCTTTTGAGTAAAAAACGTGCATTTTGGCAGGAACTTCACCAAAGGAAGAATAGGTCATGAGCATGATTGTCAGCAACAACGGATTGCTGGCAAACTGATAGTGTGACCAGTACAGATTACGATCCAAGGCAATGATAAAGTCTGCCTTTGCCTTTTCGTCCCAAAACTCCAGCTTCTTAATTAGGGCAAGTGCCTGTTCTTTTGTTAGTGGTTCAAGATCGAACAACGAGAACCTCGTATATGAAACAAATGAATAGACAGGGCGCGAGGTAATAAAAATCGTATTGCCTGGATAAGACTTTATAAACGCTTCTAAATCCGTGTTGAAGCTTTCCCGAAGCGAAGACTGTATTTCATCGAGACCGTCCATCAGCAAAGCAAGCCGCTTTTCTTCCAATGCCTCGATTATTTGCTTTTGCGTTACGCTTGCATCAAAGGCGTTTACTGTGCGCCATATGAATTCAACGATGCTTGTGGTTTCTTCCTTATAATCCTTAAGTGAAATCAAAACCGGAAGCTCATCCGTAGGGCCATATGATTCGGCAGAAGACAGAAACAGATGTGTTAGAAACATCGACTTTCCGATTCCACCAGTGCCTTCAATAATAATATACAGTCATCACGCCAAGGATCCTGCATACGCAATGAGACCTACATCGGCGTCGCCGTTTTTCAGAAGACATATAAGGATGATCAGTTCAATTCCCGTGTGAACTACGGCGAAAGAGGCATGTACCGCATTGAGGGACATCACGAGCCTAAAGGCAAATCACACCGAGGTCAAGCGCATGCTTCAGAACGTGCATTATCTTGGGGACGACGTTTACCCACGGATCATCGATGATGATATTTTTAATGCCGTGCAGGCTGAACGGCAGCGGCGGGAGAAGGCACTCGGCAGAGACAACATTCCGCCGAAGGAAAAACCCGTTCCCGTAATATTTACGGAGTTCAGAATGAAAAAAGCAACGAAGAAAATAACCGACCCAATTGCGCAGGCTGAGTACGCATACAGTCGGATCGAAGGCAAGGTGAACGAATAATGGCAATGGCTCAGAATATCACATTCATTCCAGCGGTAAAAACTGTGGGAACGCAGAAACCGGCGGAGAAAAAACAGAAGGTGCGCGTCGCAGCCTACTGCCGTGTTTCCACGGAGTTCGAGGAACAGGAATCGAGCTACGAAACGCAGGTGGCGCATTACACCTCCTACATCAACGGCAACCCGGAATGGGAAATGGTCGAGGTGTATGCGGACAACGGCATCTCCGGCACACGCACGGCAAAGCGGGAGGCTTTCAACCGCATGATAAAGGACTGCGAGGCCGGCCGAATCGACATGATCATTACGAAGTCGATCAGCCGCTTCTCCCGCAACACAGTCGACTGCCTCAAATATACGCGGAAGCTGAAGGAAATGAATATAGCCGTATTCTTCGAGAAGGAGAACATCAATACGCTCGACGCCAAGGGCGAGGTGCTTATGACGATCATGGCGGCGCTGGCGCAGCAGGAGTCCGAATCCCTGTCGGCGAATGTCCGCCTCGGTATCCAGTTCCGTAATCAGCAGGGCAAGGTTCAGGTCAACCACAACTGGTTTCTCGGCTATACGAAGGACGAAAGCGGAAAGCTGGTCATCGTGCCGGAGGAGGCCGAGGTAGTCAGACGGATTTACCGCGAATACCTGGAAGGGGCAAGTTTTGTAAAGATACGGCGCGGGCTTGAGGCTGACGGCATTCTCAACGGCGCGAAACATGCCCGCTGGCATGAAACGAACATCAAGCAGATACTCACCAACGAAAAATACATCGGTGACGCTCTCCTTCAGAAGACCTATACGGTAAGCGTCCTTGACAAAAAGCGTAGCCGGAACGATGGCGTGATGCCGAAATACTACGTGGAAGGCTGCCACGAACCCATCATCGACAGGGAGACCTTCCTCCTGGTTCAGGAGGAAATCGCGAGGCGGTCATCCCTTTACAAGGGCGGCAAAAAGCGTGTCTACAGTTCAAAATACGCTCTTTCCGGAAACGTGGTCTGCGGCCACTGCGGAAATATTTACAGGCGGGTCGTATGGTACACCGGGGGTGAGAAACCTGTGGTGTGGCGGTGTGTAAGCAGGCTTACCCCAGGACAGGAATGCCCCGCGAGGACAGTGTCGGAGGAAGACCTTCATTCCGCGATAGCCTCCGCCGTGAATATGGCCTATGCCAACAGAAATGAGATCATTCCGGTTCTGAAGGAGAACATCGAGAGTGTTGTCGGTTGCAATATCGATGAGGAGATCGAGGTTATCGATAACATGATCCGCAAGAGTCAGATGGATCTCCTCGATGCCGGCAAGGACGAGGAGAGAATTCAGGAAATCGGAGAAAGGATCGTCTCCCTGCGCGAAAGGCGGCAGAACGTTCTCACGCAGGCGGCGCTTCGGAAGGACGAGATTGACAGGATAAAGGCTATGATCAGCTTCATAGCGGAACAGACCGGCGAGGCGGAATACAGTGAGGCACTCGTCCGCAGCATGGTCGAAAAGGTCACGATCCACGATGACAAAATCACGGTCGAGTTCAAATCCGGTCTGGCAATAGACGTGGAAGCATAAAACATATAACAGCATGAGGCGCTCGGAGCATATCCGGGCGTCTTTTTTACTGTATGTATTGAAAATTTCATAAACTTGTGGTACAATGAATTATCTTGTAAGTGCAATCGTATTTCACCGGAAGCGAGGTGCGTTATGGTAAAGAATGATTTTGATATAGATGTAAAGGTCAAATGTCTGGAAGAGCGTGTCACCCAGGCGCAGCTTGCCGAGATGGTAGGGACTTCCGCTCCGTACATCAGCAGGCTCATAAACAAGAAGGATGGCATCGTCAACAAGGTATTCGTCGAGATGCTTGAGAAGCTGGGCTACGATATCCAGATTACGTATGTTAAGAAAACGGAAAACTAACGAGGGGTAAATAGATATGGCTTATGAAACTCCACTGACCATCGCGGAAGTGATGAGAGATATTTCAAACAACAAATACGTCCTGCCTTCTATCCAGAGGGAGTATGTATGGGATACGGAACAGATTGAGACCTTGTTCGACAGTCTGATGCAGGATTATCCAATCGGAGCGTTTCTGTTCTGGGAAATCGAGAAATCAAGGCTGCAGGATTACGATTTCTATGAATTCCTGCGAAATTATCATGAGAAGAACAATACACATAACAAGAAGGTTGATCTCAAGGGTTCCGACGGTGTTACCGCAGTTCTTGACGGACAGCAGCGTTTGACCTCTATTTATATAGGCCTTAAAGGCTCATATGCCTATCGGCTGAAATACAAACAGAAGAAAAGCGAGAGCGCATACCCGGTCAGATATTTGTATCTGAACCTTATTGAAGATGCCCAGGACGAAACAAACAGATATGATTTCCGCTTTTTGACGGACAAAGAGTTCAAGGGGATGAGCGGTGGATATTGGTATCGTGTAGGCGATATTCTCAATATGACTCAGCCCGGAGAAACCTCGCAATATGTCCTGGATCATATTGCTTTCGCGGGGACGTTCACAAAGGAACAGACGATGCACGCAAATAATACGCTTCAGAAACTCTACAACGTTGTCCACACGGATAAAACCCTTAGTTACTATAAAGAGAAGGCCGTAGAGCTGGATAAGGTCCTCAATATTTTCATCCGCGTTAACAGTGGAGGTACGGTGCTTACATATTCCGACCTTCTACTCTCCATTGCATCGGCTCAGTGGGAGAACCATGACGCGAGAGAAGAAATCACAGATTTTGTCGATGATGTTAATTCTATCGGTGGCGGTTTCCGTATCAATAAAGACTTCGTGCTGAAAACGGCGCTCGTGTTGACAGATTTTCCAAATATTGCATTCAAGGTCGATAATTTCAATAAGCCGAATATGATGAAAATCGAGGCAAACTGGGAGAACATAAAGCGGGCAATAAAGCAGGCTGTGAATCTGGTCTCCTCATTCGGATTTACCGGAGAGACATTGAGTTCAAACAACGCCCTCATTCCTATTGCGTATTATCTGCACACAATAGGCATGCCGGATAATTTTGTCGAATCCGGGGCGAATAAGGATAACCGTGCAAAGATAAAGAAATGGCTTATCATGGCTCTGCTAAAGAAAGCGTTCAGCGGGCAGCCGGATAATGTAATAAGACCCATCCGAGACATCATACGCGAAAACGGAAATAATGAGTTCCCAATCACACAGATTATCGACAAGTTCAAGGGTACGAACAAGTCCATCCAGTTCACCGATGACGATATTGATGAGTATCTGCTCAAGCTGAAGTACGGCAAGAGCGAGACGCTGTCTGCGCTTATGCTTCTGTATCCTTCACTCGACTTTGGCAACAGATTCCATGAAGACCATATGTATCCGAAGAGCAAATTCAGAAAATCATATCTTCGCAAAATGGGCGTGCCAGAGGATCAGCTTGATACCTATATTGACTCCGTAAACGATATAAGCAATCTTCAGCTTCTTGCTGCACAGTTAAACGAGGAAAAACTCAACTCCGATTTTGATGTGTGGTTCAACACTCAATATCCGACGGATACTGATAAGATCCAGTACCGTACGATTCATTATCTGCCGGATATGGATTATACTTATCCAAACTTCCTTACATTCCTGGATAAAAGAAAACAGTTGCTTCGTAAAAAGCTGGCTGAGTTATTGCTGTAAAAACCTATTTGGAGGTGATGAGTGATGCCACATGTTGTTGTTCTTGAACTAACTGCCGGAAAAAACAATTTTGAATTCGCGCAGAACATTGAGACGGCGTTATCAAGTGCTGAAACAGATTTGCAGGAGCTTGAAGACAAAATCGCTGAGACTGAAGAGACCGTGAAGGCTCTGACCCCTGAATGCGATAAATCGGATTATATTCTGTCTGCATCAAGCGGTGCGCTTTGTGGGATCATGGATATCTTCCTTGTAGGGAAACCGGGAGAGTCTCCCATAGGGGATTTGACAGATAAATGGTTTGCTGAAAGGACAAAGTCCTTCGCAAAATTGTGCAAATGGGACAGCACTAAGGATGATTCTCTAAAATCTGCAATAAAACATCTGGAGAAGAAATTCAAAATACCCTACGATCAAAGTGTCGGAGGCAGTATTTTTCATGAGTTGATAAATCTGACCCCTGACAATCATCATTTCAAATCGTTAGGTCATAATCCGACGATTCTCGGCCTGTTCTTTTCCATTCTCAATCAGTTTACGAACACGTCAAGTTTTGTCTCCGAAGGTGAATTGATTACCCTTAATAATTCGGACGGAAAATTTGAGCTTGAGGGGCATAATGTTCCAAGCAAACTGTTTTGTGGATTTGTCAACTGGTTAGGGCATTTGGTTTCCGATGTTTCCGGGGCATCCAGCAGCAAAGGCCGCGGCATGGGCATTCCTTCTCCGATATGGAGCTGGACAAACGATGTTATTGCAATAAAAAGGAAAATTGGTATTCCTGCGTCTGAGTTTGACAAAACGACTAACGAATTGGCACTGCAGATTTTCAAGGAAGGCTACGACACCAGGTTCCAGACCGCCCAGACCATCCCGGTCTTTATAAACGAGATGATTGTAAGGGTGTTCTATTGTGTCAGGAGGACAATACGGTATTTTGCTGTAACGCCAAAAGACAACCGCTCTTTCAAAACGATGTGGAAAGCGTGTGAACCTTTCTCGAATGCTACTGTGAAAAGAATGCTGACAGTGGCGCACGGAACTTTCTGTTTGGTAGATATCGGTGATGCAACGATTCGCGGTTTTGCGACCGGCGGCGGTTATTTCAATGCTGCGGAGTTTTTCATGCGGCTTAACATTGTCGGCGTTGGACGGTTCACCATTTCCCTGTATGGGGAGGTCAAACGTGGCGTCAAGAAATCTGACGCGAAAGAAAATGTATACTTCTTCAAACGGGAGAAGTTGATTGTTGAAAACTATATCGAAGGGCTACGCTGTTTGTCAGAGGTTTATGATGATAGGCTCTTGCTGACATTCATAGATGACCTCAAGAGCAGTGATGCTTATATACAGGCTTTTGAAAAGTCTGCTTTGCTTGCGGCAAAACGAAATGTACCTGAAAAGGATATACTGAGGACAAAATCCGACATAGATAATTATTTTCGCAGAGGAACTGAAAATGGCTAAAAAGAAATCGAAACTGAAAGTAGCCCAGGAAGAAGCCCAGGCTGCGGTCAATAAAACAAACGAAAAAATAGCAGAACTCGGTGGTATAACCGCAACCCTCTATTCTGAACTGAGCAATATCCAGGAGGCATTTGACGCAATCCGCAATGTACC
>JBMNQH010000025.1:0-19424 GCA_050944035.1 Oscillospiraceae bacterium
ATCAGGGGCTGATCCGGCATATTTATGTACGCACGGGCGCAGTCAGCGGCGAAGCGCATTTGTGCCTCATCACTGCGCGCCCCAAACTCCCTGCAAAAGACGACCTCATCGCCCGCCTGACGGCAGCGGTTCCCTGTCTGACCGGCATTGTGCAGAACATCAACAAACGCACCGACAACGTCATTCTGGGCGACCGCACGGTGACGCTGTGGGGCGAATCTGAGCTTCAGGACGTGCTGTGCGGTAATGTGTTCCGCCTATCCCCACATGCCTTCTATCAGGTCAACCACGCGCAGACCGAGCGTCTGTACGCCTGTACACTGGATTTTGCCGCCCTGACCGGCAAGGAGACGGTCATTGACCTGTACTGCGGCGCAGGCACCATCACCCTTGCACTCGCAGGCAAGGCAGCACGGGTAATCGGTGTAGAGATTGTTCCGGAAGCGATCGATAACGCGCGCGAAAACGCAGAACGAAACAATATTCAAAACGTGGAATTCATCTGTGCCGACGCCGGACAGACCGCAATGATGCTGGCAGACCGTGGGGAGCATCCGGATGTACTGACCGTCGATCCCCCACGCAAGGGATTGAGTCTGGAAGCCATTGAATCAGTGGTAAAAATGCAGCCGGAGCGCGTTGTTTATGTATCCTGCGACCCTGCGACGCTCGCGCGCGACTGTAAGCTGTTTGCCGAACGCGGCTACCACATCACGAAAGCCCATGCCTACGATCTCTTCCCTCGCACACATCATGTGGAGACGGTAGTACTTTTGTCCAAACTAAACACCAAGCAGCATATCGAAGTGGAGTTGAATCTGGATGAGCTGGATCTGACGGCGGCGGAGAGCAAGGCGACCTATGACGAGATCAAAGCCTATGTGTTGGAGAAGTATGGTTTGAAGGTGTCCAGCTTATATATCTCCCAGGTCAAACGGAAATGCGGTCTGGAGGTTGGGCAGAGCTATAACTTGTCGAAAAAAGAAGATGCGAAAGTACCGCAGTGCCCGCCGGAGAAGGAAGCGGCGATTATGGAGGCATTGAGGCATTTTCAAATGATTTGATCCGATAAAATAGTCAAGCCTGTTTGCAGTATATAGCAAACGGACTTGGCTATTTTTTATTTGGATATCATTCCTTTTTTGTTACACATCAGTTGCATACTTGAAATTGTTCTGGCCGCCTCATATTTACATAGATTTTTCTTGATAAAAAGAAGAAAATTCGCGCAAATATGAAGATGATCCTTGTGCTTTGAGAGGGTTTGTGGTATCCTGCTATTGTGTATGTATCACTTCAGGTGCCTTATAATAAAGACAAGGGGACTGCTATGGAAGTTAGTTACAAAAAATTATGGAAAATCCTGATAGATAGAGATATGAAGAAAAAGGATTTGCAGGCGAAGGCCGGTATCAGCTGGGCGTCCGTTACCAAGCTGTCTAAAGGTGAAACTGTCAGTATGGAAGTGCTAATGAAGGTATGCAAAACGTTGAATTGCGATATTGGAGACATCGTAGAGTTGATTCCTACCGAAAAAGACGTTATTAAGTGAAGGGTGACGATATGCCAGCGAGAAAGAAAAGCGTAATTAGCAAGGCCAGCCCTCACACAATCAAGAAATTTGAACTGATAGAGGAATACATTAAATCGTGGGCGCAGAAGTTGATGTTGAATAACTCATGCAATGGCCTGATCTTTATAGATTGCATGTGCAATAGCGGGATTTATACAGATGACGCTGGAGAAATTGTAAAAGGCACGGCTGTGAGGGTATCGGAGGCACTGCTTGAAGTTGCAAGAACATATACCGATAAAACCGTGTACATCTATCTGAATGACAAGGACGCCAAGCGGGTGGATGAACTGGAGAAGCATTTGCCGCAGAATGAGCGCAATTTTCAGATTGTGACGTCAAGGCTGGATGCGCATGAGCTTCTTAAGACTATCGGGCCACAGTTATGCCAGACAGGACATTTGCATTACTTCCTGCTTTATGATCCGTATGATGCTTCGATTGACTGGGAGGCACTATTGCCGTTCTTCCGCAATTGGGGCGAGGTCATGATAAATCACATGGTCTCCGATCCGGTCAGAGCGATAACCCGTGCCAAGCGGAAAACGACAAAGGAAAAGTATGAGAATACTTACCTTGAAGACTTTGAAAAGCTGGTGCCCTTCGGAAGTGACAAGGCTGCCTATGAGGCAAGAGTGGAGGAAATCATCTCTTCCTTGCATGGGACGCGTAGATATTACGTTGCAGCGTTTCCTTTCTACAATACGAACAACTCGCACATGTATAACCTGATACATTGTACGAGCCATAAGGAAGGATTCAAGCTGTATAAGAAGAGTGCATGGAAGGTTTTCGGAGCACAGTCTTCTACCAAACACTCCACAGAAAGTGGGCAGCTGCGATTTGACTTTGATGGGGTTGTTACATTGGATACGGATACTTCCTGTTTCCATGTAAGAGATATCGCAAAGTATTTGCAGGACAATTTTAAGGGGCGCAATCTAGTACCACTTACTGAATTGTGGGACTTGCTGGATGACCATCCAATCTTTCCATCAGAAGGCTATCGGAACGAAATCAAGAAAGAACTGGTCAGTGACTACGGAGCAAAAATTGAGCAGATTGTCCGAGTCGAAACAAACAAGAAAGAATACGTCATTTCATTCTCTTCGTGAGAAAGAATGTGAACGAGGATAAAAAATAACAATGGTAACATCACAGAAATTTGGTGGCAAATGGACGGAGGAAAAACTCAATATCTTCACGAGCTACCTGGAAGCATACCTAATTGCGTTGCAAAACCAGAAGTTCAAGAAGATTTATATTGACGCTTTCGCTGGGACAGGAGAAATTGAGACCAGCGACGGTGAGCAGTACCTTGTAGGTTCTGCCAAGAGGGCACTGGCCGCAGATAGAAAATTTGACCGTTACTACTTCATCGAAGGAGACGAGAAAAAGGCAGCGGAGCTCCAGGAGATGGTAAACGCAGAGTTCCCGTACTTGTCGAGGGTCGTCACTGTTTACTGTGGAGATGCAAACGACAAGCTCGCACAGATTATTCGTGATGTAGATTGGCGGTATAATCGAGGTCTCTTATTTTTAGATCCTTATGCGACACAGGTGAATTGGACGACGCTTGAGACTGTGGCAAGGACGAAGTCTATTGATGTTTGGTATCTGTTCCCGTTCTCGGCACTGAATAGGATGCTGCCCAAAAACGGTAAGTATGAAACATGGGAAAACTGCATAGACAGGTTGCTGGGAGATGATGGTTGGCAGACCGAATTTTATAAGGAAGACCCACAAATGTCACTGTTTGATCTGCTCCCCGACTCTGGGACGGTTAACAGCGGCACAAGAAAGATCAAGGATTCCAATTCGGATCATATCAAGGCTTATATCATTTCTCGGCTGGGGACGATATTCCCTTGCGTGTCTCAGCATCCACGGATTTTCAGGAACAGCCGGAACTCGCCGATGTTCTTATTCTGCTTTGCTATTTCGAGTGAGAGTCCGAAGGCGCAGAGACTCGCTCTGCGGATAGCAGATCACATATTAAAGAATAAGTAGGCGGAGGATGGAGTTAGCTTGAAAACCATAACGCGAAAATCCATGCTTTACCAGACAGGCGTTGAGTATGGTGACTATACGATGAATCACGTGCAGGGATGTGCACATGGATGTAAATATCCATGCTACGCATTCCTGTTGAAAAAACGGTTCGGGCAAATTAAAGACTACGATAGTTGGCTGGAGCCATATCTGGTGTCTAATACCCTCGAACTGCTGGATAAGGAGATACCAAAGCTCAGGGACAAAATACAGTCCGTTCAGCTTTGTTTTACGACAGACCCATTTATGCTAGGATATCCGGAAATATCAGCTATGAGCATAGCGGCTATGTGGAAGCTGAATGAGGCAGGTATAAAATGTACAACGCTTACCAAAGGTCTGCTGCCTATAGAACTGGCGCAGCTTTCTCCGGAAAATGAGTACGGTATTACACTCATTTCCTTGGATGAGACATACCGAGAAAAAATGGAGCCGGGTGCAGCTTCTTATACGGAGCGGTTGGCTGCTTTGCGAGCGCTCCATGATGCAGGCTGCCGGACTTGGGTAAGCATCGAGCCTTATCCCACGCCGAACATGATTGAGCAGGATTTGAACAAAATCTTAGAGGCGGTAGCGTTTACCGACCGTATCATTTTTGGTAGAACGAATTACAGCAAGATGGCAAACGCCTACAGGAGACATAAACACTTTTACAATGTATGCGCGACAGAAGTAATTACTTTCTGCCAGGAGCACGGCATTGATTACCATATCAAAGAAAAGACGATCACAGAAGAATGAGGTGGAAACGGTGGCACTATTACAAGATCTGATCCAGCAGATCGACGATCCCACACTTCGGGATAGGATTTTGCAGGAAACCGATAAATTGATAAAGCAAAAAAAGTTTGGGCTCGTATTTGAGGAACATCTGCCGGAATGCACACCGCTCTATGACGTGCCAATTCGCGTTGGCTCAAAGGTTGCGCTAAAGACCGGATACGTTAGCGATATTTATACGGTCATGAAAATTGATAGTGACAAAGTGCTCTGCGACCGCCGTGAGACACACGAGCAGAAAATCTTCAAGATGGATGAAATTGTGGTAGTGGCCGAATTTGGAGAGCCAATCTACCCAACGCTGAAACTGATTGACACTGTGGAGAACGCTCCGAACAGTGACCTTTGGCATACTTTGATTGAGGCGGACAATTATCATGCCCTTCAGTTGCTGGAATACCTTTATGCAGAAAAGGTTGATTGTATCTATATTGATCCGCCATACAATACTGGTGCAAAGGACTGGAAGTATAATAACGACTATGTGGACAACTCTGATGCTTACCGCCATAGTAAATGGCTCTCGATGATGGAAAAGCGTTTGAAGCTGGCAAAGAAATTGTTAAATCCGGAAGACTCGGTTTTAATTGTAACCATTGATGAGAAAGAATATTTGCATTTAGGCTGTCTGCTGGAGGAGATTTTTCCTGAAGCACGAATCCAGATGATTACAACAGTAATTAGTGCGAAAGGTGTGGTTCGTACAGGTCAGTTTTCTCGGGTGGAAGAATATATCTATATACTTGAATTAGGAAATTCTTCTGTTCAACCAGGAGTATATAATATGCTCGATGACGAAGTAAAAAAAGAACCAGATAGATCAATTGAATGGTTGGGCTTTAGGCGCAGAGCACCACAGGCAAAAAGAGATTCAAGGCCGAACCAATTTTACCCCATATTTGTTAGCAACTCGGACGGAAAAATCGTTTCAATCGGGGATGTAGTAAAGCATGGCGTTGATAAAATTCTAATTCCTGTGCCAGATGGGTGTACTGCTCTATGGCCTCTGAGCAAAGATGGGGATGAAAGGCTTTGGAGTCTTGTTCCTGAGCAAGCCAGATTAAATTTTGAAAAAGGATATTTGAAAGTTAACAATTGGAATGCCGAAAGTAGAACTGGAACGGTATATTATTTACCCTCTGGAACGATTGATGCCATAGAAAATGGAAAAGCAGAGATAACAGGGTACAATGCTGACGGCTCCGTTGAGGCAAAATATCACTCAGAAGGAACAACACCACCTAAACGCGTGTGGAACATGAAAACTCATAACGCGGAAACGTATGGTACTAATATCCTAAATGCAATTATTGGCAAGCGATTTGATTACCCGAAATCTCTTTACGCGGTTCATGATACAATTCGCTTTTATGTGGAACGAAAAAAAAGCGCCCTCATTGTCGACTTCTTTTCCGGTTCTGGCACAACGCTCCACGCCGTCAACCTGCTGAACGCAGAAGACGGCGGTCACCGCCGCTGTATTATGGTCACAAACAATGAGGTTTCGGATGCGGAAGCGAAGGTCCTCACGAAGCAAGGCCTAAAGCCTGGTGATGAGGAATGGGAGCGGCTCGGTATTGCTCGCCATGTAACATGGCCTCGAACGCTTTGTTCCATTAAGGGATGCAACATTGATGGTAAACCTCTTGATGGTAATTATGGATGTAATGTGGAACAATATACCGAGATTGAAGGAGAAATTACTAATCCCGAAACCGGGAAAAAGCTTCGAGGAAAAGTATATAAAAAAGAAAAAAGACCTGCTTATCCCGAATTAACAGATTTGAAGATGTCTGATGGGTTCAAAACCAATGCTGCCTTTTTCAAACTGAGCTTCCTCGACAAGAACTCCGTGGCTCTTGGCAGGCAATTCAGAGAACTGCTCCCGGTGCTTTGGATGAAGGGCGGAGCCATTGGAAGATGTCCGGCGCTCGAAAGTGACGAGCTTCCGGAGATGCTCATTCTGCCACAGAACAAAGTGGCAGTTCTGATAGACGAAATATATTATTCCGAGTTTGATGCGGAATTAAGCCAGCATCCAGAAATTCAGACAGTCTTTATCGTGACAGATTCAGAGATAGCTTACCGGTCAATGATCCGCGCCTATGATGGCAAAACCTGCTATCAGCTTTACCGGGATTATCTGGACAATTTCCGTATCAACACAGGGAGGTAACTATGAAAGTAGAATTATTCCCTTTTCAGAAAAGAGCCCTCAGCGACATCCGAATGAAGACTGCGGAGGCATTGGGCAGTTATCATAGAACGCATGCACCACAGGTGGTTTCCTTTACTGCTCCGACCGGAGCTGGAAAGACCATCATCATGTCTGCGCTGATTGAAAGCATCCTATATGGCGATGACTCCTACGCAGAGCAACCGAATGCAATCATTGTCTGGCTTTCGGATTCTCCGCAGTTGAACGAGCAGTCCAAGCTGAAGATCGATTCCAAGGCTGATAAAATCCGCCTTTCGCAGTGTGTGACAGTAACGGAGGACTCTTTTGACAAGGAGACCTTTGAGGACGGGCATATCTATTTCTTAAATACGCAAAAGCTCTCCGTCACATCGAAGCTCACCAAAAATGGTGATAACCGTTCCTATACCATTTGGGAAACGCTGGCTAATACCGTCAGGGATAAGAGTGACCGCCTATACTTCATTATCGATGAGGCACATCGTGGTATGCAGGGTCGTGAAGCCAGCAAAGCCACAACAATCATGCAAAAGTTCATCAAGGGTAGTGACGAGGATCATATTTCCCCGATGCCTGTGGTGATCGGTATGTCCGCAACGACTCAACGGTTCAATGCCCTGGTCGAGGGCACATCTTCAACCATACATAAGTCCATTGTCACAGCGGATGAGGTGCGGGCATCCGGACTTTTAAAAGACCGCATTGTTATTACTTATCCGGAGGCCAGCGCGGTCAACAATGATATGGCTATCCTGCAGGCGGCAGCAGACGATTGGAAGGAAAAGTGGGAGCACTGGACGCAGTATTGTTTTGAGCAGCATTACGCCTATGTGAATCCAATTCTGATCATTCAGGTTTTGAATGGAACCGGCGGTAAACTGACTGATACCAATCTGGATGATTGCATCGCAAAGATCGAAGAGCGGACAGGCTTCAAGCTGGAAAGCGGTCAGGTGGTTCACACTTTCGGAGGAACAACTGCCTCTCTTACGGTAAATGGAATTGAAGTACGCTATGAGGAGCCTTCCCGCATCGCAGATGATCGCAATATCCGTATTGTGTTTTTTAAAGAAAATCTGTCCACAGGCTGGGATTGCCCAAGGGCAGAGACCATGATGTCCTTCAAACATGCAAATGACGCAACCTATATCGCACAGCTTCTCGGACGCATGGTCAGAACCCCGATGCAGATGCATATTCAGGTCGATGATGTCCTGAATGATGTGCACCTCTATTTACCGTACTTTAACGAGGAAACTGTCAAAGACGTTGTAGAGGCATTGCAGAGCACTGAGGGTGGAGATATTCCGACAGACGTTTTTGGTGAGTCATTATCTGAAAAGCGCTTCGAGACCTTAACTGTCAAACCGAAGAAGAAAACGCAAACGTCAATTCCGGGACAGATGACTTTAGAGGTGTTTGCAAGTCAAAATACTGAGGCACAGCCTTTGGCATCCATAACAGATACGCAGGGCGAGTCTGCTCCGTTACAGCAGCAAACACAAATTCCGGATGCAACCGAAGCGACATCAGCACAGCCTGCTGCGGCACTCCAACGGATGAGCGCCGAGAGCACACAGACCGTTCAGCCAGATGTTACACCGACAGCAGATGCTCAGCCGAGTGTAACTGTTGCATCTGAAACTGCGATTCCGGATAGTCAGCAAGAAAAAGCAGAGGATTTATTTGACCGTGAAGCAGTTATGAAGTTTATCAATGATGCCGGTCTGCTTTCTTATAATGTCAGAGTGCTCCGGATTAACGATTATCTTAAATCGCTATATCGGATGGCACACCTGCTTAGCATGTCCAAGCTGCGCCGTGAGGCAATCAGAGAGGTGCAGAATGAGATTGTTCAGATGATCCATGATTATGTGGAAGATCTGAAAGCTAAGGGCAAGTACGATGACCTTGTGCAGCAGGTAAAACAGTTCAAACTATCCACGCAAATTTTTGATGTCTTCGGTGAGACCGTGGACAACTATTCTGTTCATGATATGTTTACGACGACCGATACAGATATTGAGCGTCAGTTTCAGATTGCCGATGTGAAACTGGGGCGCGAAGGCATCGGCATGGCGTATGGCAATAAATATGGCGACTTAAGTGACCCAACAGCGTTTAAGGTAGATGTCATTCTTTTTGTCGCTGACGAAGATTGCATGAATAGGCTTCATGACTATGCGGAGAAACGTTTCCATGGACTAAATGATGATTATCGCAGGTATATTGCCACTATTGACTCAGAAAAAATTCGCCGTGACTACGACAGCATAGTGTCCGACGGCGATGTGGTAAGTAAGCACAATTTCCGTCTTCCTGAGACAATTCAGGTGCCACATGAAGCTGGCGGCAAAGAATACAGAGACCATTTGTTCGTCAACGAAACCACTGGAACAGCAAAGCTGAAGCTAAACGGATGGGAGGCCGATCTGATCGCCGAGGAAGAAAAGCGACCGGATTTTGTCTGCTGGATTCGTAATCCTTCCAGAGCGTCGTGGGCTCTTTGTATCCCATATGAACTCGATGGAGAAGTCAAACCGACATATCCTGATTTTATCGTAGTTCGTCAGGACGAACGCCTCGGTTATGTGATTGATATTCTTGAGCCGCACAGCGCAGATTTTAAGGATAACCTCGGAAAAGCAAAGGGCTTTGCTGAATATGCAAGACAGAATCCGGGTGTCGGCAGAATCCAGCTTATCCGCATGAGCAAGGATGCAGCCGGAAGAAACCAGTTCAAACGATTGGATATGTACCGGACGGCAATCCGCGACAAGGTGTCTCATGCGATCAATACCGATGAGTTGGACCACATCTTCGATACTGACGGAGTCATTGAATAAGAATCATTATATTGGCATCTTTGCAACATCCATCACCTCGATTCTTTTGCTTCCAAAGCGTGTATAACCGGTGATGCCAGTGGCAAACAGATAGACGATGTTTATATTGATAACCAGTCTTCGACGATACATTTTATAGCAAGGTTGCTTCTTCGTATTATGGCGAACAAAAAATCCCGCATATTTCGTCCGACGTAAGATGAAGTATGCGGGATTTGCGTTTTAGGAGGCTGTGCATGATACAAATTAGGACAGGCACATATCTGCACAGCGACAAAGCGAGAGGTGTCCAGAGGAGCGTAGCTCCTTTGGCTCTGGGTTTCCAATAGGGGCGAGCAGCATCCCTGTTGGCACACGATTTTCCGTAGGAAAGTCTAGTGTGTTATACCTTTGTGGAGCAGATGGCAGCCGGAATTGTAGCGCGCCCCGGAAAGTGTGGCTACAGTTGCGGCGTTCTGGCGGGAAAGGTTGCCCCTTGCGGGGCGGCATAAGCGACAGAAAAAGGCTGGCAGGCGGTGCGAATATGCACTGTCTGCCAGCCGTGTCATCTGCGGAACAAAGGTATATCAAAGCCCCCGTCAGCCGCTGCTTACCATCGTATCAGAACCACCATGACAGTTTCCCGCGCAGGCTATCCATCGCCTTGCCTTCCACCTTCTTTGTCCGGCTCTCGCTGAGGTGGAAATGGAGCGCCGCACCGATCAGCGGGTGCTCGATTCCATCGGTAAAGCCATAGCGGTACAGCAGATAGGTTTGCTCTCTGGCAGTCAGCTTGTCCAGCGCAGCATACAGTTCCGTCAGCTGTTCTTTTTGGATATAGATTTGCTCCGGCGTTTGGGTGTGAGGGTCGGCTATGGCCTCAATCCGCAGCATCCGTTTATCATCTGAGAGAACGTCATCCAGATATACTCTCTGGAAGCCGGGGCCGTCTCTCTTATCCACCATCCGTTGTTCAAATTGAGCGAGGGCGGCGCGGATGCAGTCTGTCATGGCGTTTCGGATCGCTGGTGCTGCATAGGTTAGAAATTTCATGCCGCGTCCGGCGTCAAACAAAGGGATCGCGTTCAGCAGGCCGATACTTCCCTCCTGCACCAAATCATCTAAATCAATTCCAATATCATTTTCATTCAGCCCCATGCCCTGATATTGTTCCAGCGCTATTTTTCGGATGAATCCCAGATTGTTTTCCAGCAGAATAGTACGGGCAGCCGTATCCCCTGCCTGCGCCAACTCGCACAGCCGCTCATTACTCCGGGTCGGCATTTTGCTTCTCCTGCGCATGGTTTAAGGTGGATTGGAGAAATTCCGTCAACGCCTGACCGAACTTGTCCAACGCTTCCTTTTGCACGCCGTCCATTCCTGCCGCGCTCTGGGTGACGGCGGCGGAAATCATTTCCGACGTGATGGTCGGAGTATGAACATCCGCCCCTTTGGTGAGTTCGGTGAACATCTGCTGGGTGATGTCCCTGGTCAAGGACTGTGCCACCGTAAAATCGTTACCAATCTCTTTCTTCACTTCCCGCAGCGCCGCCATGAAAGTATTCTGTATCATCGTTAAGTCGGCCTGATATACGGGAACTTTCTGCCGGTTGACAGCTCTGGCCGCCTGCACTGCGGCATCCGTTTTCACATTCCGGCGCAGCATGGCGCTGAGGGTGGTAAGCATCTGGTTCTGTCCGGCGAAACCGGCGGCCAACGTATCGTCAAAATATTGCTCAATCATGTAGGTGACTTCTGCAAAACGCGGACTTTCTAAAAGGCGGTTAACGATCTCGGCATTGGCTTTTCCTGTGTACAGGTTCCGCGCAGCCTGCACCGACAGGCCCAGTTCTTCAATATCAAAATTTGTCCGGTCAGGCGTGTTGACTTCCCCCAGCAGGAAATCTGTGGAGACTTCAAATACTTTTGCGATGCGGAGCAAATGTTCTGTGCTGATCTTATCGGTCTTGCCGCTGACAAACCGGCTGATGGCGCTCTCGGTGCTGCCGATGCGGGTCGCCAGCTGTGCCTGGGTAATTTTATGTTCCTTCATAAGCTCCTGCATCCGCTGCCGGATATTTCCGGGCAGATAGGCTCCCTCCATGTGACGCACCTCTTTTCTGAAAACTCTCTTTATCCATTATACCTTATAAAACCAGCGCGGGCAAATGCTTTCCGCTGGCTTCGCCGCTCTGAGGTCTTGCATTTTTGCAAGATTTCAGGGCGGCGTTTTTTCGTTTCTTGCACTTTTAGCGGATTTTTCGGTCTATAGGCTTTTTCCCCGTATATTCAGGCAGACGGGCAGATACCGTCAATAAATGATGGAGGGCAAAGCCTATGAATTTGTTTGAAACTGTAAAATCTGCTGTTACTGTGAAGCAGGCCGCCGAGTACTACGGCAGCAAGGTCAACCGGGGCGACATGATCTGCTGCCCCTTCCACGATGACCGGCATCCCAGCATGAAGCTGAACAGGGATTATTTCTATTGCTTTGGCTGCGGGGCTACCGGGGATGTGATCGATTTTGTGGCGCGGCTGTTCGGCCTGAGCAGCTACGAGGCCGCAAAGAAGCTGGCCTATGACTTTGGCATCGACCCGGACAAGCCCCCGGCAGCGATGGCTTTGAAAAAGCCCTATCCGCTGGCGCAGGCTTTCCGCAACGATGAGATACACTGCCAGCGGGTGCTCTGCGATTATCTGCATCTGCTGGAACGCTGGAAGGTCGAATATGCCCCGCAATCGCCGGAGGATGAACTGGATGACCGCTTTGTGGAAGCCTGTCATATGATCGAGTATGTAAATGATTTGTTGGACGTTCTCATGTTTGCGGAACTGAAGCAGCGTGTGAAAGCGGTGGATATGCTGCTGAAGGACGGCACTATCACCGCGCTGGAGCAGCGGCTCAGACGTCTGGAAAAGGAGGTGCAGCACCGTGGCGAAGAACGAGCAATCGCGTGAGGCCAACCAGCCCATCTGGTTTGACGGCAAGAGTATCAATGAAGCCCTGTTTTGTGATGATTTTCTCGGCAGACACAAAATCATCTACACAAACGGGGCTTTTTTCACGCCTGATGGCCGCGTGACCGATGAGCTGCCACTGCGTGGAGAAATTTTTGAGGAACTGAAATGCTGTGCGGTCAGCAATATCCCCCGCAAAATCAGCAATATCGTGGAGCTGATGAAGCTGGCGGCGCTGGTAGAGGATTTCCCGCCGGAGGCTGACCGCATTCATCTGGCAAACGGCACGTTGTTTCTGGATGGCTCCTTTACGGAGGGAAAACCGGACATCGTGCGTTGCCGCCTGCCGGTGGCCTATAATCCCGATGCGCCCACGCCGACCCGCTGGCTGGCTTTTCTGGATGGGCTTCTTTACCCGGAGGACATTCCCACTTTGCAGGAATATATCGGCTACTGCCTGATCCCCAGCAACAAGGGACAGCGCATGATGGTCATTAAGGGCAATGGCGGCGAGGGTAAGAGCCAGATCGGCGCGGTGCTGTCCGCCCTGTTCGGCAGCAACATGAAGGACGGCAGCATCGGCAAAATTTCCGAGAACCGTTTTGCCCGCGCTGATCTGGAACACATTCTGCTGTGTGTCGATGATGATATGCGGATGGAGGCCCTGCGGCAGACCAACTATGTCAAATCCATCGTCACCGCACAGGGTAAAATGGATTTGGAGCGTAAAGGCAAGCAGAGCTATCAGGGATGGATGTGCGCCCGGCTGCTGGCATTCAGCAATGGCGACTTGCAGGCTCTCTTTGACCGCAGTGATGGCTTTTATCGGCGGCAGTTGGTGCTGACCGCCAAAGAGAAACCTGCCGACCGTGTGGATGATCCCGACCTGGCAGAGAAGATGAAGGCCGAGGTGGAGGGCATTCTGCTGTGGGCTTTTGCGGGATTGCAGCGGTTGGTAGCGAACAACTTCAAGTTCACCGAGAGCCAGCGCACCAAAGAGAACCGGGAGGCCGTCAAGCGGGACAACAATAACGTGTTTGATTTTCTGGAATCCGAGGGCTATATCCGGCTGAAAGCGGATGCGTCCATCAGTTCAAAGGATTGCTACGACATTTACCGGATGTGGTGCGAGGAAAATAGCCTGACTGCACTCAAACGCCGCAGCTTCAGCGATGCGCTGGTGGCAGCCTGCGGTAAGTACAATCTGGAACACTGCAACACGATTACCAATTCGGCAGGACGCCGGGTATGGGGCTTTATGGGGATCGAGGCAGTGGCAAGGCCGCATATAAACGAGTTTACGGACGCTTCACAGTGTACGTACGTACCGGAAGACTGGCGGGATTGATTTCCGCTCTGGTCGCCGGTACGTATGTACGCAGCGATTCACCCTGTTACCTCATATATTGCAGAAATGCTTCATGCGGATAAAGAGGTTGTTCCCATTTTGGGGACAACCAAAACGGACAGGAAACGCAGTAATTTTATAGGCATATTTTGAAGCAATCGCAAAACGGCGAAATGTTTCTCTATGCTCCGCATACAGTTCGCTGGACAGCGGCTCACGGAACAGAGTACAGGTTGCACCGTTTCGCGCCAATACAGCCAGAACAGTGAAAAGCCCCACATTTCCACGAAACTGAATATTCCGCCGTTGACCAATGGCACGCGGGGAAACATTTCTATCGCAAAACAGCAACTATAACAATTTTATCATCCTATGAAGCCGGTACGCTGTCCAGCGCAGCCGGTTCTTTTTATAGGCAAGAAAATTTGGAGGATTATTATGAAATCAAGTATCCGAAACGAAATCAAGGCGCAGATCATCCGCGCCGGTTACACCATGCAGGAAGTCGTTGACCAGCTGCACGATGAATATGGGTGGAGCGACAGCGTATCCAATCTTTCCGGGAAATTGCAGCGGGAATCGCTTCGGTATCGGGAAGCTGTGGAGCTGGCCGACGTGCTGGGATATGACATTGTCTGGCAGAAACGGAGGGATTGAGCATGGAAAAAGCACAGTACGCGATTATGCGATTTGCAAAATACAAGGGGTCTGAGATCGGTAATATTGAGGCCCACAACGAGCGCACAAAGGAGAAATACGCCAGCAATCCTGATGTGGACACCAGCCGAAGCAAGTACAACTTCCATCTGGTCAAACCGCCCGGCAAGTACCGGGCGGAATCAGAACGGCAGATTGCCGCTGCCGGATGCCGTACCCGGAAAGACAGTATCCGTATGATCGAGACGCTGTTCACTGCCAGTCCGGAGTTCTTCAAGGGGAAGAAACGGGCGGAGATTCGGGTGTTCTTCGAGGAAGCTCTGCGCTTTCTGGAGCAGCATCAATCCAAAGAGACAATTATATCCGCTGTGGTGCATATGGACGAGAAAACGCCCCATATGCACCTTTGTTTTGTCCCGCTGACGGAGGATGGCAGGCTCAGCGCCAAAGATATTATGGGCAACAAAAAGAAGCTGACCTGGTGGCAGGATGAGTTCTGGAAACACATGGTCAAGAAGTTCCCGGATTTGGAGCGCGGTGAGAGTGCCAGCCAGACCGGGCGCGACCATATCCCACCCCGCGTGTTCAAGGAGATGACCCGGCTGACCAAACAGAAGGACAAACTGGAGGATCTGCTCACCGGAATCAATCCCTTTAACGCCAAAAGCCGGGCGGAGGAAATCCGCAAAATTTTGGACACCTATCTTCCCAGCGTAGAGAAGATGGACACACTGCTGCGGAAATATGGTGTGGCTTTTACGAAAACAGCATCTGAAAACAAAAAGCTGAAAACGAAAAATGCCGAGCTGGAAGAATCTCTTGCATCGGCACAGAAGGTCAGCACCCTAAAGCAGATCGAAGACCTCAAGCTGCGGCGCGACTATGACAGTGCCGTGGCGATATTGGAGCAGATACCGCCAGAAGTATTGGAACTTTATAAACACCCGCATAAAAAAGAAAGGGAAACTGCCTATGATCGATGAGTGGAGCGGTTTTGCAGACCTGCTGGCCAACCTGATTGAGAAGTACGCTTCGGAGTTGGATGTCGACAACCTGCCTGCTCCGGCGGTTCCGCTTGAGGATCAGGACAGCGCGACAACAGGCAAAAAAGAATCTGTTTTCAAGCCGGAAGCAGTTGCAGGCAAAATTGCTGCATGATATAATATACGTGATATAAGAGTCCAAACAAATTTGTGATTGAAAACCGAGGTGAATGCGAATGGAATACTCAAACGATAACCTGTTCGGTTCTGAAATGATGATCTATACAACGGAAGATGGTTTAACCAAAATTGAGACAACCTTTGACGGCGATACCGTCTGGCTTTCTGCTGATCAGATGGCCGAGCTGTTCCAGCGGGATAAATCCACGATTTCAAGGCATATCAAAAACATTTTCACCGAGGGTGAGCTTGTGCGCGATTCAGTTGTTGCAAAATTTGCAACAACTGCTACGGACGGGAAAACCTATCAGGTTGAATACTACAATCTTGATGTGATTATTTCAGTCGGCTATCGTGTAAAGTCCAAACGTGGCACCCAATTTCGCATTTGGGCAACTGGGATTCTGAAAGAGTATATGCGAAAAGGGTTTGCCTTGGATGATGAACGCTTGAAAAATTTGGGTGGCGGTGGATACTTCAAGGAACTGTTGGAGCGCATCCGGGATATCCGCGCCTCAGAGAAAGTATTTTACCGGCAAGTTTTGGAAATTTACGCTACCAGCATCGACTATG
Organism: Oscillospiraceae bacterium; assembly: GCA_050944035.1. GTDB lineage: Bacteria > Bacillota > Clostridia > Oscillospirales > Oscillospiraceae > JBMNQH01. Next base: position 16,127 of record JBMNQH010000025.1, read on the forward strand.
ATCCCCATGCGGAGATTTCTGTTCAGTTTTTCAGGAAAGTCCAAAACAAAATCCACTATGCCATTCATGGGCAAACAGCGGCTGAAGTCATTTACACGAGAGCGGACGCTGAAAAGGAATTTATGGGACTTACCACATTTGCCGGAAAGCACCCCACGCTAAAAGAGGCTGTAATTGCAAAGAACTATCTGAATGAAAAGGAACTTCGTGCAATGGGGCAGCTTGTTTCCGGGTATCTGGATTTTGCGGAACGTCAGGCGGAACGGGAACAGGTTATGACCATGAAAGACTGGGCGGAACATCTGGATCGCATTCTTACGATGAGCGGCGAGCAGCTGTTGCAAGGAAACGGGAGTGTGAGCCATAAACAGGCCGTGGAGAAAGCAACCACCGAATACAAAAAATACAAGGCCCGGACGCTTAGTGAAGTGGAAAAGGACTATCTGGATTCCATCAAGGTGCTGGAGCAGAAGACAGAGAAAAAGTGAGAGGCTGTAGTTGCCCTATGGAGAGCAGACAGATGAAGAAAGAAAAGACAAAAGTTTACACCTACACCAGGGTCTCTACCGCTATGCAGGTGGACGGCTACTCGCTGGATGCGCAGAAGGCCAAAATGAAAGCCTACGCCGACTACAATGATTATGAGATCGTCGGTGAATATGAGGATGCGGGAAAGTCCGGCAAGTCTATCGAAGGCCGGGCGCAATTCAGCCAGATGATGGAGGACATCAAATCCGGCAAGGATGGCGTGTCCTATGTTCTGGTGTTCAAATTGTCCCGCTTCGGCAGAAACGCGGCGGACGTGCTCTCTTCCCTTCAGGTCATGCAGGATTTTGGCGTCAACCTGGTGTGTGTGGAGGATGGCATTGATTCTTCCAAGGACGCGGGCAAATTGATGATCTCTGTCCTGTCTGCCGTGGCGGAGATTGAGCGTGAAAATATCCGTGTCCAAACCATGGAGGGCCGCATCCAAAAAGCAAGGGAGGGCCGCTGGAACGGCGGTTTTTCCCCCTATGGGTATCAGCTGGTGGACGGGATGCTAGTTATCAATGAGGAAGAAGCGGAGGCGATCCGTGTCATCTATGACCAGTATGTTCACACGGACATTGGCGCAAATGGCATCGCAAAGTATCTGGAAAACCATGGTATCCGCAAGATTCCTCGGCAGAATGGGAAAAATCCCCTGTTTGACGCACACCTGATCCGACTGATTCTGAAAAATCCGGTGTACTGCGGCAAGATTGCCTATGGACGCCGTAAAACGGAAAAAGTGCGCGGTACAAGGAACGAGTATAAGCTGGTGGAACAGGACAATTACTTGTTGGCAGAAGGATTGCATGAGCCCATTGTTTCGGAAGAAGTCTGGCAGGCGGCGCAGGTGAAGCTGCTGGCACAGGCCAAGAAATATGAACACGTCAACCGTGGGAAAGATGAACACGTACATCTGCTCTCCGGCATTGTAAAGTGTCCTGTCTGCGGAGCCGGAATGTATGGGAATAAAAGCATCAAGCACAAAGCGGACGGCACTAAGTACAAGGACTTTTATTATTACGGCTGTAAGCATCGCTCCATGATTCGTGGTCATAAGTGCGATTACAAAAAGCAGATTCGGGAAGAACTGCTGGACGATGCCGTGGCGGAAGTCATTGTAAAGCTGGTGAGCAATCCGAAGTTTGCTGCCATGATGCAGGAAAAGATCAACATGAAAGTGGATACCGCCGCCATTGACCAGGAGATTGCCAATTACGAGAAGCAGCTGCGCCAGCATTATTCCGTCAAGGCGAAGCTGGCGGAGGAAATTGATTCTCTCGACCCGGACGACCGGCACTATGTCCGGCGCAAGGCAGACCTTGATGACCGGCTCTACAAGATGTATGATAAGATTGAAGATACCGAATCTCTGCTGATCGCAGCCAGAGCCAAAAAGCAGGCCATTGAAGCGGAAAAGCTGACCGGCGACAATATCTATAAAGTGCTGATCTATTTTGAAAAACTGTACGGCATGATGAATGAGGCGGAGCGGCGGCAGTTGATCGAGGCGTTGATCTCTGAAATTCAGGTTTATCCGGAACGCCAAGCCAATGGACAGTGGTTAAAATCCATCAAATTTAAGCTGCCGATCATCGAGGAAGACATGAGTATCAGTTTGGACAATGAAGAACAAGTCGAGACGGTGGTACTGCTTTCCCACAAAAAGCCAGACGGACATATCAACGTAAAAGTTGAGTTTGGCGAAGGTGAGGGAAAAGTTCCGCTTGATAATATCGCTAAAAGAGCCGAAGAGTACAAGCCCAAGGAACGAGTGACCTACAAAATGATAAAGGAGTACATAGAAGCTAAATACGGCTTCAAAGTACATACCGCATATATCGCAGAGGTAAAGAGAGATTTAGGATTGCCGATGTATGATGCTCCTAATGCGGTAGAAGAATTGAAACAGCCGAGGAAGCATCCGACAGCGGAGAAAGTGGAAGCGATAAAGGATGCATTGAAGCATTTTAAAATAATCTAAATATAAATATCGGATACCATTTTATAGCCGTTTGTTCAGTTTTTGAGTAGGCGGCTATTTGGATTTTTAGAACTATCGAAAAAGAAGAAAAGATTGTATTACATATGTGGAGCAAGTGAAAATGTGTAAAAAAGCTATCTTTATATTATAGAGGAGAATGTAGAGTAAATATGGGATTTTCAAAAAATGATTTTGAAAAAGTAGATTTGCGGATTAAAAAAATAACAGAACAGACTGTTGAGCAAATAGAAATAGATTCAGAATTACCTCCAACAATAGAGCAATTGGAAGATAATAATAGAACCTACTCCATCATGGCAGCCATACTATTTATTGATATTCGTAAGTCAACATACTTAACAGAAAATAGCCAAGCAAAAAGTATGGTTAAAATATATCGCTCATTTATGAGAATGGCAGTTGATTGTGTTAGAAAAAATGGAGGAGTTACAAGACAATTTCTGGGTGACAGAATTATGGGCGTATTTATTGACTCTGCTGATAAAAACGGGAATATCGTGGACAGTGCAGCAGATAAAGCAATTAATGCGGCAAGAAGTTTACAGACTGTGATTGATTATAGCTTGAATAAATATTTGAAAACTAATGTTAATGGGAAAGTTATTGAATGTGGTATTGGAATTGATTATGGAAAGGTTCTTGTAACTCAGGTTGGTATGTATGGTCTGGAAAGTGATGAAAATAGAGAGAACGAAGTGGATTGTGTATGGGTTGGTAATACAACAAATTATGCAAGCAAATATTCAGATATAATCAATCACAGTC
>JBMNQH010000026.1:0-17050 GCA_050944035.1 Oscillospiraceae bacterium
ATTTTACATAACCCATGGTGATACCTCCATATGTTTCATTAATTTTTCAACCTCTTGCTGTCTCAGGCCAACTGGCCTGACCACTGCAAATTATATCTCAATCTTTACCTATTGTAAACCCTACTTTTGTGAAAATGTTGCACAAATTATCTATTTTTCCTTTGTTTGGCACCTTTTATCTGGCCAAAACCTTTTTCAACCGTGCATACCGCGGCAGAGAACATTCCATAATGCGTTCTGGCTCGCCCTGAATCAGCGGCAAAGCATAATTGATAAAGTCCTCCGTAACCTGATTTCCTTCCGGAACAATCCAGGCCAACGGGACTTTGCTCTCATAGTTTGCGACAGATTCCAACGGTAGAAGCTTTACCTTACATGCATAGGCTCCGTTCACTTCTTCCCGCTCAAATGCAACCATCTTTCCGGTTTCACCAGAAACGGCGTATTCCACAGCGGCTTTTCCTGCAAGGAATGCCTCATCCAGATCGGTTTTAGAGGCCAGATGTGCACCACAGCGCTGGAGAAGGCTCAACTCAATGCCGCGAACCTTTGCACCCGTACGTTCTTTCAGACGCGCTGCAAGCTGCGCAGCCAAACCGCCGAGCTGTGCATGTCCAAACGCATCCTTTTCGCTGGACAGCATGGAACCATATGCCGAGATAAATGTACCGTCCTTGTCATGGATTCCTTCCGAGACTGCAATCAAAACTTTGCCCTTTTCTGCATAAATCCGTTCTACATCGGCCATAAAGGTTTCCATATCAAAATCCACTTCCGGAAGATAGACCAGATCCGGACCCGCACCAAATTTGGTAGCAAGCGCAGCACTGCCGGCAAGCCAGCCCGCATGACGACCCATAATCTCAATGACAGTGATCATACCGGTATCATAAACACGTGCATCCTTGGATACTTCCATGCAAGAAGTCGCAATGTACTTTGCAGCACTGCCAAAACCTGGACAGTGATCGGTACCGTAAAGGTCGTTGTCAATGGTTTTGGGAACACCCATAACGCGGCATTCATAACCGGAACGTTTCATAAAACGGCTGATCTTCTCACAGGTATCCATAGAATCGTTGCCGCCGTTGTAGAAAAAATAACGGACATCATACTTCTTAAAGATTTCAAGAATCCGCTTGTAATCTGTATCGTCGACGTCGGGATCTGCAATTTTATAGCGAACCGAGCCAAGTTCTGAGGACGGCGTATTCATCAGCAAACCCAGTTCGTATGCATCTTCTTCTCCCATATCATAGAGCGTATCCTGCAAAACACCCTTGATACCGTGCGCTGCGCCGAGGACACGGGTGATATTGGGATTGTCCAATGCGGTGCGGATAACACCGTAAGCACTGGCATTGATCACGGCGGTCGGCCCACCGGATTGGCCGATAATACATGCGCCCTTCAGGGTATGTTCCATAATAAATCCTCCAGTTTTTGTATATATTGATTTCCAGATTCCAAAAAGCATCTCATCTTTGTCAACACCGCAGTGAGCGCTGTAAAAAATAGACAAATCCTGTCTTTTTTCGATCAGGCTTCTGTTGCAATTTTATTACAGGGACTGCCATTATGTCAAGACTCGCATTTTTTCGACAGCTTGCCGCCGGTTTTATCCTCTGGCTCATTGCTAATCATTATATAAATCCAAAATAGCAATTATGACCATTTCCTATTGAACACAACATAGAAAAATACCATTCGGAAAAGTCTGGCACAATAAAAATCCCGGACAGGGTTTGTCCGGGATTTTTGCTGTCGTTTTGATTTTTAAAATTACGTATACTTACAGTTGCTTACTTGCGTTGATCTTGATGCCAGGGCCCATAGTGGTAGCAGTGACACAGCTTCTGATATACTGACCCTTTGCTGCAGCAGGTCTCGCCTTGACGATTGCTGCCAGCAAAGCTGCGTAGTTCTCATTCAACTTTTCAGCGCCGAAGCTGACCTTACCAATGGGGCAATGGATGATATTGGTCTTATCAAGACGGTACTCGATCTTACCAGCCTTGACTTCCTTGATAGCCTGTTCCAGATTGGGTGTTACAGTACCAGCCTTGGGAGAGGGCATCAGACCCTTGGGGCCGAGCACCTTACCGAGACGACCAACAACGCTCATCATATCAGGGGTTGCAATGACAACATCATAGTCAAAGAAGTTCTCAGCCTGGATCTTTTGAACCATATCCTGTGCGCCAACATAGTCTGCGCCTGCGTCCAGAGCTTCCTGCTGACGATCTTCCTTGCAGAATACGAGAACCTTGCGGCTCTTACCAGTGCCGTGGGGCAGAACGATTGCGCCACGAACCTGCTGGTCTGCATGACGGCCATCAACACCGAGCTTGACATGCAGTTCGACGGTTTCGTCAAACTTTGCCTTGCTGGTCTGAATTACGAGTTCAAATGCATCTGCTGCATCGTACAGGGTCTGCTTATCAATGAGCTTTGCGCTCTCTTTATAATTTTTACCTCTAAACAATTGTTTTTCCTCCTTGTTATGTGGTCGTCGGATGGAAGGATCCTCCCACGTTCGGACAAGTTCCGCCGGGATATATCAAAGTTTCAGACGAATCGATCAGACTGATTGTCCGAATGCACAGCCGGTCGATACGCACCCCGCGGAAAAATTCCCTTTTGAGGGGGACAGAGTGGTTACTCAGCTGCTACGAGAACGCCCATGCTGCGGCAGGTACCTGCAACCATGCTCATAGCAGATTCGATATCTGTGCAGTTCAGGTCAGGCATTTTCTGCTCTGCGATCTTACGCAGATCTTCACGGCTGATGGTGGCAACCTTGTCTCTCTGGGGAACGCCGGAAGCGGTGTCAATACCACAAGCCTTCTTAATCAGCAGTGCCGCGGGAGGAGTCTTTGTGATAAAGGTAAAGCTGCGGTCACTGTAAACAGTAATAACGACAGGGATCATCATACCCATGTCGCCCTTGGTGCGTTCGTTAAAGTCCTTCGTGAACTGCGTAATGTTGATGCCGTACTGGCCAAGCGCAGGACCGACAGGGGGAGCGGGGGTTGCTTTGCCTCCGGGAACCTGGAATCTAATATATCCAACTACTTTCTGTGCCATCTAATAAGCACCTCCTGATTATTCTGTTACTGTTTCAATCTGGTCGAGCTCCAGATCGACAGGCATTTCTCTACCAAACATAGAGACTTCCAAACGGACTCTGTTCTTCGCGGCATCCAATTCTTCAATGGTACCGACACTGCCTTCCAGCGGACCATATACAATTCTAACTGTATCGCCCACTTCAAAGTCCACAACGACTTCACGGTGTTCCACACCGAGCTCGATAATTTCCCGCTCCGAAAGCGGAACGGCTTTGCCATCAGCGCCAACAAATCCCGTAACACCACGGACATTGCGCACCAGATGCCAGCTTTCATCCGTCATCACCATTTTAACAAAGGTGTAGCCAGGGAAAACTTTGCGTTCAACGGTTTTTTCACCGCTGTCTGTATACTCGGTCACGGTTTCCAGCGGGATATTGACTTCGATGATCAGATCCTGCATCTTACGGTTTTCGGCCGCTTTCAGGATCGCGGCTGCGACTGCATTCTCGTAGCCGGAGTATGTGTGTACCACATACCAGTTTGCTTTTTCGCTCATAGCATTAACCCACGAACTTGAGGAGAACATTGACACCGGCAGACGCCAGAGAATCAAATCCCCAAATCGCAATTGCGGCGACCACCATCACGACAAGAGCGACAGCTGTGTTTTTTACAACCTGCTTCTTTGTCGGCCAGATGACCTTTTTCAGTTCGCTCCTCATGGAGCGGAACCACTTTGCAACTCTCGATCTGAACTTTTCCTTTTTTTTCTCGACTTTTTTGACGGGAGCAGTTGTTACCTCCTGCTGAGGCAATTTCTCTTCCTTCTTCGCCATATATCGTGTTCCTTTCTGAGAGCGTCTTACTTGGTTTCGCTATGCATGGTGTGCTTACGGCAGAAACGACAATACTTGTTCATCTCAAGCTTGTCGGGAGTGTTCTTCTTGTTCTTGATGGTGTTGTAGTTTCTCTGCTTGCACTCGTTGCATCTCAGTACTACCTTAACTCGCATGATTTCGGCACCTCCTTATTTTTTTACGCCTATAGCGTATATTGCCTCCCTGTTTGGACACAAGACCTGTTTTTTCGCAAAAAAGAGCGTACAAAAACAGCACCTATGGTATCCACAGGTATTATACAATATAACATATTAAACTTTTCGGGTCAACCTATTTTTTCATGTCTCCACGCTTTATCCGTAATGCACAGAATCACACGAAGTTTCCCTGTCGTTTCTTCAACAGCTATACAAAAGCTCCGCCACTTCTTGCTTCCCAAAAGATTGGGTGGTATAGTATAATTGATTTTTATCTCTTTTCCAAAGGAAGTGATTCTCTGTGACAATCGAAGAAGCCATCGCCTTCATCCATGGTGTCTCCTGGCTTGGATCCCGTCTGGGTCTGGAACGAATCCGTGACTTGCTTGATCGGCTTGGAAATCCACAGCGTCAACTTCACTTTGTCCATATTGCCGGTACCAACGGCAAAGGAAGCGTTGCCGCGATGACTGCTTCTGTTTTATCTGCAGCCGGTCTGAAAATCGGACTTTATACCTCACCTTATATCAGCCGATTCAATGAACGGATGCAAATCAACGGCATTCCCATTTCAGATGCAGAACTTGCCTCTGTCACAGAGTCCGTTGCAGGGCATGCCCGTGCAATGACAGACAGTCCAACGGAATTTGAATTGGTCACTGCTATCGCATTGACCTGGTTTGCACAGTGCGGTTGTGATATTGTCATGTTAGAAGTCGGGATGGGTGGTCGACTGGATGCCACCAATGTCATTGACACGCCGGACTGTGCCGTTATCACCAACATTGGTCTGGATCACACGCAGTACCTTGGCGAAACGCTGGAACAGATTGCAGTAGAAAAGGCTGGCATTATCAAGCCCGGCTGTGATGTTGTCCTCTACCAGCAAACACCCTCTGTCATACAGACAATTGAGCAGATCTGTATGGAGCGTGGGGCCAGACTGTACCAGACCACACCTTCTGCACTGGAACTGCTGAACGATTCTTTTGATGGTCAGTGCTTCCGCTTCGACGGTGGCACATATCACATTCCCCTCTTGGGCGCGCACCAGCTAAATAATGCCGCCGTTGTATTAAAATCGATTTCCATTCTGCGAAACAAAGGCTGGAACATTCCAGAAGAGGCAGTCAAACAGGGATTTGCTACTACGGTTTGGCCGGCAAGATTTGAAATTATCTGCCGGAACCCGATGTTCGTAGTCGACGGCGGACACAATCCCCAGTGTGCAGAGACTGTTTCTGCCAACCTGAAGCGATACTTTACCGGTATCCGGCACATTCTGCTTATTGGCATTCTGGCAGATAAGGATGTTGCCGGCATGACAGACATTTTGTCCTCTGCAGCCGATGCCTTTGTAACCATCACCCCCAACTCTCCCCGTGCGCTCTCAGCGCAGGCACTCGCAGATCGGCTGGCACAATACGGCAAACCGATTACCGTCTGCGACAGCATTTCAGAGGGCGTCGCCTGTGCAATCCGGCTTGCCGGAACTGACGGCATGGTGTGCAGTGTGGGTTCCCTGTTTATTGCGGGAGAAGTCCGTGCCTGCTTTGGCCTTTAGCCGGTAAATTCCCTGTCCGCGCGTGCAGACAGAATCATTATAGATGACAGAGTAGGAAACAGCGCGTAAAGTGCCGATGGATGGGAAGTTGCCGTCGGACGAAGTGAACCGAACACGCGGTGCTGTTTCCGCATCCGCTGCCACCATAGGACCGATTTCCTACAGTGGCTTCTCATGAAAGGAGCATCCTTGAAATCATCCATTTCCATCCGTACCATTTGCCAGGTCGCAATTTTGATCGCCCTGGAAATCGTACTCAGCCGATTCTGTTCCATCAACACCGCCTGGTGTAAAATTGGATTCGGCTTTCTCCCCATTGCGTTGTGCGCAATGCTGTTCGGCCCCATCTGGGGCGGTATCGCCGCTGCGGCCGCCGATTTTCTTGGCGCAACGCTGTTCCCCATTGGCCCCTATTTTGTGGGATTTACCATCTCGGCTTTCTTCCGCGGTATGGTATTCGGGCTGTTTTTCTATAAGAAAGAAAAACTTCGCCTTTTTCCCGACATTTTCATCCCAACGCTGATTAACTGCATTGTCATCGGCTTGTTAGTTGATACTTACTGGGTCGCGTTGCTCTATACCAGCAAATCGTATGGCGGCTGGTTCCTGTACCGTCTCTTGCAGTATGCAATCATGGTGCCGGAATATCTGCTTTTGCTTCCGCTGCTCTCCCATCTCGCCGATCGTTTGAAGCACAGCGGATTTGTCTATCAGAAGGTAACTGAAGCCGATAAATCCTGAATCCAAAAGGAAAAGAGAGGTATTTCCATGCGTATTATGGCAATTGACTACGGCGACGCCCGCATCGGCCTGGCCGTCTCCGACATCACCGGCACGCTCTGCGGCGACGCCTGGACTCTGCACGAATGGAATATGGAAACTGCATCCCATATCATTGCCGAAGAGGCAGAACGCCGCGGCGTTGCGCGTCTGGTTCTCGGGCTCCCCAAAAACATGGACGGCACCCTGGGACCCCGTGCAGAAAAAAGCCAGCAGTTCGCTGAACTGCTTCGCAGCGACAGCGGACTGGAAGTCGTGCTCTGGGATGAGCGTCGGACCAGTATCGACGCCCATCGGATTTTACATGCCAATGGAAAAAGGGCGAAAAAGCATAAAAAAACGGTCGATGCTGTCGCCGCCTCTCTGATTCTGGAAGGGTATTTGATGAGTCTGTGATGGCATGTCTTTCCCCATCTCATCACAGCTTCTGAAAAACAATGACAATTTTCAAAAATCCCTATTGACAAGGTAGGAAAAGATTGCTATAATCCAACCAACCTACTAAATCGATAGGGATTTTTGTTTAAGGAGGCGCCACTTATGAAGCTGCGATTCGATGCACTGGTCAGAAACAATTTTCGTTGCGGACGAATGCTTCACTCCTGGACACAGACCAATCTTGTACGGGGGCTTTTGTGTTGCCTTTGTTTCGCTTAAAATTGCGTAACAATACAAATTGTTAGCCTTGTAATTTTGCACTGTGTCCGAGAGTTTGTAGATTGCTCTCGGCTCTTTTATTTCTCCAGCACTTTTGTGTAATAAAGAATTTGATAAAAAGAAAGAAGGATCTTCTCATGTTCAACCGTAACTATAGATTTGAAACCATCCAGTTGCATGCCGGTCAGGAAACACCGGATCCCGCATCCGACGCACGCGCCGTTCCCATTTATCAGACCACATCTTATGTATTCAAAAACTCTGCCCATGCCGCAGCTCGATTCGACCTTTCCGATGCCGGTAACATCTATGGTCGTTTGACCAACTCGACTGTCGATATTTTTGAACAGCGCATCGCTGCATTGGAAGGCGGCGTTGCTGCGCTGGGTGTTGCCTCTGGTGCCGCGGCGATTACCTACACGTTTTTAAATCTGGCACAATCGGGTGATAACATTGTTTCTGCCCATACCATTTATGGCGGCACATATAATTTACTGGCACACACATTGCCACAATATGGCATCCACGCAACATTTGTTGATGCGGACAAAGAAGGCCGCATCGAAGCTGCCATCGATGATAAAACCAAGGCTGTTTTTATCGAGACAATCGGAAACCCCAACGCAACGCTTATTGACATTCGCAAAGTGGCAGACATTGCCCACCGTCACAATATCCCATTGATCGTGGACAACACGTTTGCAACACCTTATCTTGTCCGTCCCTTTGAATACGGCGCAGATATTGTCGTTCATTCTGCCACAAAGTTCATCGGCGGCCACGGTACTGCCATTGGCGGCGTTATTGTAGACAGTGGAAAATTTGACTGGGAAGCCAGCGGCAAATTTCCCTCTCTGGTGGAACCCAATCCCAGTTATCACGGTATCAGTTTCACCAAGGCCGTTGGTCCCGCAGCCTTTGTGACAAAAATCCGTGCCATTCTTCTGCGCGATACCGGCGCAACGCTGGCTCCGCTACATGCTTTCCTGTTCCTGCAAGGACTGGAGACACTTTCGCTTCGCGTGGAACGCCATGTGGAAAATGCACTGAAAGTCGTAAACTATCTGGCAAAGCATCCCCAGGTAGAAGCCGTCAACCATCCTTCCCTTCCGGATCATCCGCATCATGCCCTTTACAAGCAGTATTTTCCAAACGGCGGCGCCTCTATTTTTACTTTTAATATTAAGGGAGGAGCGGAGGATGCACAGAATTTTATCGATCACCTCGAAATCTTTTCTCTACTTGCCAATGTCGCAGATGTAAAGTCGCTGGTCATCCATCCTGCCTCTACCACGCATTCCCAGTTGACCGAAACAGAATTGCTGGAACAGGGCATCCAGCCCAACACCATCCGTCTGTCCATCGGCACGGAACACATTGATGATATTCTGGCTGATTTGGAACAGGCCTTCCAGGCCATTCAGTAAATAGAAACCAAACCATTCGGACACAGCATCCGTGGATGCTGTGTTTTTTATTTCCATCCACCACCAGACATTCATGAGTTTCTCTCTTCCGTAATATTGTCACAGAATCACAGTTTTTTCAGATATAACAAATCCTTATTTATCACATTTCCCATTTGTATTATTATTTCCATTGTTTTTTGTAAAATTAAAACAAAAATATAAATTTCATTTTATGAGCATTGTTGATTTTTGCTGGAAATTTTTGAGAATGTTCTACTCACATGTATTGCATCATTTATGGTATGATAAATAATAACCTGTATTCCTACATTGTTTGGATAGAGGTGTATACAAAAAGTTACTATAAAGGAAGTGAATATTGAAATGACATTGAACATTACGGAAACTGTCTTGCGTGACGCGAATCAATCACTCATGGCAACCCGGCTTCCCATCGAGGATTTCGAAGCCATTTTAGACACAATTGATCAGGCAGGTTACCACTCCATCGAGTGCTGGGGCGGTGCAACCTTCGACTCCTGTCTGCGCTATCTCGGTGAAGACCCCTGGGCGCGTTTGCGTACCATCAAATCTCATATGAAACACACCAAATTGCAGATGTTACTGCGTGGACAAAATCTGTTGGGTTATCGGCACTATTCCGACGATATGGTACGTCGCTTTGTCCGCGCCTCCATCGAAAACGGCATGGATATCATCCGCATTTTTGATGCGCTCAACGATCTGCGTAACATCGAAACAGCGGTCGATGCATGTCTCAAAGCAGGCGGCGAAGCACAGGGTACCATCTGTTATACACTTTCTCCGATTCACAATCTGGATCTTTATGTCCAACTGGGCCGTGAAATCGAAGCCATGGGCTGTCAGTCCCTGTGTATCAAGGACATGGCCGGCATCATGAGTCCCAAAGAATGCTATGATCTGATCGCCGCACTCAAACAAAATATTGCACTTCCGATTTATGTACACACGCACCAGACCACGGGACTTGGTTTTATGACGTATCTGAAAGCAGCCGAAGCCGGTGCAGCGGGCATTGACTGCGCCATTTCCTCTTTCGCGGGCGGCACCAGCCAGCCGGCAACGGAATCCATGGTCTACACACTCAACCAAATGGGCTATGATTGCGGAACGCAAAGTGATATCCTCAAACAGATCAACGACTTCTTCGCACCTGTGCAAAAAAAATTCATTGACAACGGCACATTTGATCCAACGGTACTTGGCGTCAAGGCGGATGCGCTGACCTATCAGATTCCAGGCGGTATGTTGTCCAACCTGATGGCACAGCTCAAGGCACAGGGTGCAATTGACCGTCTCGACGAAGTGTTGGCAGAAACGCCACGTGTCCGCGCCGATCTGGGGTATCCTCCCCTGGTCACCCCGCTCTCTCAAATGGTTGGGGTACAGGCAACCGTCAACGTATTGACAGGAGAACGCTATCAAAACATTGGTAAGGAAATCAAGGCCTATATCAAAGGAGAATATGGCAGAGCGCCCGGCACAATTAGCCCTGAACTCGTGAAAAAAGTCCTTGGAGATACTACGCCAATCACCGGTCGTTTCGCAGAAACCATCGAGCCGGAATTTGGAGCGGCAAAAGCGGAACTGGGTGCGCGTGCGGAATCCGACCTGGACGTACTCAGCTATATCTGCTTCCCGCAGCAGGCCGAACAATACTTTGATCAGCGTGAGCTGAACCGTTCCCTTGTTGTCTCCTATTCCATTGAGGAGGTCAAATAATATGGATGTTATCAGTGCACTTTTGATCGCACTTTCTGGTATCGTAATTGTATTTCTTATGCTGGTTGGGCTCTGTCTTATCATCCCTGTCATTTCCAAGGTAGTGCAGATGACCCAGAAAAAACCAAAAGCGGTTGAAGAGGAAATACCAGCACCAGTGAGCGCATCTGTTGCCGGTCCTGTGGGCGGTGACGTAATACTAGTGGATGTCGACGAAAAAACTGCCGCCTGTATTATGGCTATTGTCAGCCATGAAACCGGCATTCCACTGAACGAATTGATTTTCAAAAAGATCAAAGCAATATAAGCGGGGAGGGATATGGAAATGAAATATATTGTAACACTCAACGGCAAACAGTTTGAGGTTGAAGTCGAACGTGGGCAAGCCACTGCTGTCTACACAGGGGAAGCTGCGGCATCGATACCGTCAGCGCCGGTTCCTACTACTCCGGCGGCTTCAGTACCAACGCCCGTTACATCCACCGTTGCACCAGCCGGCGCAGGCGAGGCAGTATCGGCACCGATGCCTGGTTCCATCTTTGCAGTACGCTGTGCAAACGGGCAGGCAGTCAAAAAAGGCGATATTCTCTTTATTCTTGAAGCCATGAAAATGGAAAATGAAATTTTTGCACCCAGAGATGGTACCATCACCGCAGTCTGTGTCAGCAAAGGCACCACTGTGGAAACCGGTTCGACGCTCTGCACGCTCTCGTAAAGGGGGTGCAATCCATGCAGTTTTCTTTTCTTGAAACGCTACAGCGCATTCTGGCAGAGTCGGGCTTTGCCGCTTTTGCACAGGATCCGCGCAATTTGATTATGATTGTCATTGCATGCGTATTGCTCTATTTCGGCATCGGTAAAAAGTATGAACCCCTCTTGCTGGTCCCGATTGCCTTCGGCATGCTGATGGCAAACTTCCCACTGACCGGTCTGCTGGCCGCGCCTGCCGCCGGGAAAAGCCCCGGCTTTTTGTGGGTGGTTTATCAGGGTGTACAGCACGCCATCTACCCTTCGATTATCTTCCTCGGCATCGGCGCCATGACGGACTTCGGACCGTTGATTGCACGGCCTTCCTCCCTGCTGCTGGGCGCAGCGGCACAGCTCGGTATTTTTACCGCCTTTCTGCTGGCACTGGCATTGGGATTCGAGCCGGCTGTTGCAGCAGCAATCGGTGTGATTGGCGGTGCAGACGGTCCGACAGCAATCCTGACGGCATCCAAGCTGGCAGAAGATTATCTGCCAGCAATCGCGATCGCCGCCTATTCCTACATGGCTTTGATTCCAATGATTCAACCACCGATCATGCGGCTTTTGACAACCAAGGAAGAACGGGAAGTCAAAATGGAGCAGCTGCGCGAAGTTTCCAAACTCGAAAAAATCATATTCCCGATTGCAGTTGCAATCTTTGTCATTTTGCTGCTTCCTGACACAGCGCCGCTGATTGGCATGTTGATGCTGGGCAATCTGTTCCGCGAATGTGGCGTGGTCGACCGTCTGAGTGATACCGCGCAAAACGCACTCATCAATATTGTGACCATTTTCCTCGGCCTGTCTGTCGGCTGCAAGGCCGTCGCTGACAAATTTTTGACTCTGGAAACATGCAAGATTATCGTCCTGGGTCTGTTTGCGTTCATGCTGTCTACCGCGGGCGGAATCCTGTTTGGTAAACTGATGTATAAGCTGTCCGGCGGCAAAATCAATCCTCTGATTGGTTCCGCTGGTGTATCGGCTGTACCGATGGCCGCACGCGTTTCCCAGGTTGAAGGACAAAAGGCAAATCCCTCCAACTTCCTTCTGATGCATGCCATGGGTCCAAACGTCGCCGGTGTCATCGGTTCCGCAGTCGCCGCCGGCTTTATGATTAAGGTATTCGGCGGTTAAACACCAAAAGAAACAATCAAATTTTCTGAAAAAGCGATCGAAAATGACTCGCAGCGCAGTGTTTCTCTGTTCTGCGAGTCATTTTTTGTTTCGTGCTCTCAAAACAGAAAATTGACTTGCGGTATACGCTGTGGTATGATTACTTTGAGATTTTATATGAATAAGTATACTCGTTACCTGTAACAGATGGAAACACTTTGAAAGGATCAAACATTATGCCTCTTAAACACATTTTTGATACGACCGGCCCAATTGCCGGACGTCTCGGGGATATAACAAAGGATGAGGCTGTCAGGCTTGGCATTGCACTCTGTTTTGCAGCAGGCAGAATGCCGGAAGCAGAACACGGTCACGGTGAAATCTGGCCCGGTGTCATTCGAATTGGCCCAGAGGAAACCGTTACTATCGATCCTGCACACCCCAACGTAGAACCGTCTGCAAATGAATTGGAATACGCTTCCCCCGAGCACTTCTGGAACGGCATCTGTTCCCCGGCTGGCGATGTTTATTCCATTGGTCTGGTTCTGTATGCCGCATTGAACAACGGTCGTCTTCCATTTATTCCTATGGACGGAGAAATCACAGCCGACGATCGGGCAGAAGCATTAAAACAACGGATGAAGGGTGACAACCCTATTTTCTTTCCCTCCTCCATTGATGCATCGCTCTGCGATATTCTACGTCGTGCGCTGGCATTCAATCCCAAAGATCGTTGGGAGACTCCAATGGCAATGCGCGATGCACTTTGCAACTGTGCAGCGGATGTTGCCGCTGGTATTCTGCTTCCAGGAACTGGCGCTACACTCTTCGGAAAGAAAGAATCGGATATGAGCGAGGTTGAACGCATGATGTCCGAAATTCTGGATCGGCAAACAGCGGATAACACCGCCGCGCCGGTTTCAGCTGCCGAAGTTTTACAAACACCGGAATCATCTGAATCTGAGGATACCGATGAGAACGCTGTGTCTGAGCATAAAGAATCTGCTGAACCGGAGACGATATCCGAAACGCAATCAGAGGAGAAAGCAGATGCAAATGCCGAAGATGCAGATCATGCAATATCCACACCGTCTGAACGCTCCGATGCGTCGGATGCTTCTTCAGAAATAGAAGAAGCAGAGGGACAAGGTGTATGTTCTTCACAGCCCGACTCCGAAGAACTGCCTGATTCATCTTCAATCTCCGAGGAAACAAGTGCACCTTCAGAATCCCAAAATTCCAAAGAGCGTGATCTCCCCGATCATCCGGATACACTTTCTGGTCTGACCGGTCTTGCCGCTTTGGCAGAGGAAATAGATGGACAGGTTATGCCATCTTCCGCTGCGCCGCATGAGGAAGCAAATCAATCGGATCACATTGCAGAACTGGAAGGAATCGATGGAGATGAAGCCATTCCCGGATCTACTCAAGAAGAGTTGGCAACCGATGTAGATATTCCCAAACCGGAAGAAGCTCCTGTACAGGAAGAACATGGTACGCCATCTGCTTCGGAAGAAACAGATCCTACTGACAAAACTGGAGCTACTTCTGAGAATGAGACCGAAGCCCTTGCAGATGCTGCTTTGACCAATCTCAATACTCCGGAAGAAAATGGAACCCATTCCACTCTGCCTTTGGACAAAATGATGGACCAGGTCGATTCTCATCTGGACGCACTTTCCAATTCGTTGTTCGACCAACCGGATCCCGCTGCAGTCGCAGAAGAAACGGCACGGCGCATCCGAATTGCAGAGGCTGCGGAAGCACAGGAAAAAGCCGTAAAACGCAAAAAGCGGAAACGTCGCGCTTCTATTACCGCCATTTTGCTCATGCTCGCCGCAGCTCTGGGCGCTATTTTGTTGCTTGCCCATTCCTTTGGCTTTGATGGATTCAGCTTTTCTGAAATCGGCGATGCTTTTTACGACACAGTATTTTCTAAAATCTTTTCTGATAAAAAAGACGGAGAAGATACCGGTGACAACTCAGATACGTCCAAAGAGACACCGAAAGATGACGATGACGGTGCCCAGGAACCGCCCATTGCAGAGGAACAACAGAAGCCGGATAACGATGATACCACTGACCAGAAATCCGACAACACAGGTACAGATACGCCGGATCCCGCAAATCCGGACACAACAGAACCATCAAATTCCACATCCAATACAGGGAATGACAATATAACGCCTCCTTCCAACTCCACCAATACCAATTCTAATGTTACAACGCCGGATTCCGATAATAATACCAGTACAGATTCCGGTACTGCAAACGGCGGTACTTCTGGCTCTGGGTCCTCCGTTTCCAATTCCAATCTCGGTTCTTCCACCTCTACATACGAAACCATGCTTTCCGACTGTACCTGGCAACAAGCTGACTTTGTTGCCAAGGAATTCGGTGGTCACATGGTCACCATTTCTAACGAAGAGGAACTGCAACAGGTCATCGCATTGGCAGAAGAGGCCGGTGCTTCTTATGTCTGGCTTGGCGCATATCGCAACACTGCCGGCAAATGGGTCTGGATCACCGGAGAAGCGTTCACTTATGCCCCCTGGCAAAGCGGGGAACCTTCTGGTACCGGTACAAATGGTGAGGCAGAAAACTATCTGATTCTCTGTAAGGTTGTCGATAATGGCACCACCAGTTGGGTTTATCGCGACATTTGTAATAATCCCCTCTCTGCATCCTCTCAAACTTATTCCGGAAAAATGATCTATATCATTGAATACAATTAAAAAAGAGTCGGGAACCATGAGTTAATCGGGTTCCGGCTCTTTTTATTTTACACCAAAAGAATGTTACATTGTTGTGCAGAACTGGAATCACTCCAGCTATGCACTTTTTTGTTTTTGCAGAGAACGGAAGAGAAGTCTTGACAGAACACTGATGTCCGCATATAATGTTTAAAAGTTAACTGTTCTTTTTGGAACTATTCGAAGCTGTGAAAGCAGGATGTTCAACATATGAAAAACTACGGTATAACCAACCTTCTACTGGCAATCCAACATATGGAAAAGCTGTACGAATCCATGATAAAACAGATTGGAAAACATCATCATCTCTCCCTGATGGAGATGACCATCCTCAGTTTTCTGTATAACAACCCTGGAAAAGATACCGCCAGCGAAATTGTGGAAATCCGAATGCTGCAAAAAGGGCACGTATCGCAGGGTGTTTCCTCTCTGATCCAGAAGGAACTCCTAACTCGCCAGCAGGATCAGCATGACCGCCGTGTCATCCACCTCTCTTTAACGCCCAAAACCAGCTCCATTGTACAGGAGATTGAGAAGAAAAAAGAGGAGTTTATGGCCATTGTTTACGAAGGTTTCTCGCCGGAAGAACAGGAGCAATATTTACAGTTTGTCCGTCGTATCGTTGAGAACACAACAAATGCACGTACACGCAAAAGGATTTGATACACATGCAAAAAGAACAAAATTTTCTCGGCACTGAGCCCGTTGGAAAGCTACTTTTCAAGCTGGCGCTTCCCACATTAACCGCACAGATCATCAATATGCTCTACAATATTGTAGACCGTATTTATATTGGCCATATCCCAGGCACCGGTGCACTGGCACTGACCGGCGTTGGAGTCTGTATGCCGCTGATTATGATTGTATCCGCTTTTGCGGCCCTCGTCAGCAGCGGCGGTGCACCGCGCGCTTCCATTTTCATGGGAAAAAAAGAGATGGACAACGCAGAACAAACTTTGGGAAACTGCTTCTTTCTTCAAGTTCTTGTCTCTCTTGCTTTGACTGCTATTCTGTTGGCCGGGAACCGAACCTTCCTGCTTGCTTTTGGATGCAGTAAAAATACCATTGACTATGCGATTCAGTATATGAACATCTATGCAGTCGGTACCATCTTCGTCCAGTTGACGCTGGGAATGAACGCCTTTATTACCGCACAGGGATTTGCCAAAACCGGGATGCTCTCCGTTTTGATCGGTGCAGTTTGTAATATCATTCTGGACCCCATTTTTATCTTTGGCCTCGATTTGGGCGTCCGCGGCGCGGCATTGGCCACAGTAATCTCACAGGCTGTTTCCTGTGTCTGGGTCCTGTGTTTCCTGTTCGGAAAAAAGACCCTTTTAAAAATCAAATCAAAAAATCTTCGTCTCCGCAGTGCTATTATTCTTCCCAGTCTGACCCTTGGACTTGCCACCTTTATCATGCAGTCCACAGAAAGCGTTATTTCTGTTTGTTTTAACTCTTCTCTTTTGAAATACGGGGGAGACATCGCAGTCGGTGCTATGACGATCCTCACCAGTATTATGCAATTTGCCATGCTGCCATTGCAGGGTCTTGGACAGGGTGCACAACCAATTATTAGTTATAACTATGGCGCACGAAATAAAGACCGCGTAAAATCTGCATTCCAATTGCTCTTAAAAACCAGTCTGTGTTATTCCATTACATTATGGCTCTGTGTTATGTTGTTTCCACAGCTGTTTGCTGCCATGTTTACCTCCGACAGCACATTGCTTGCCTTCTCCAAGACAGCGCTTCGGGTTTATATGGCATCCATGTTTCTCTTCGGCATTCAGATTGCCTGTCAGATGACCTTTACCTCTCTCGGCAATGCAAAAGCATCCATTATTGTGGCAATTACAAGAAAACTCATTCTGTTAATTCCGCTGATCTATATCATGCCGCAGTTGTTACAGTCCAACCAGACGATGGCTGTCTATATGGCGGAACCGATTGCAGACTTCTTTGCCGTTCTGTTTACCTGTATTTTGTTTACAACACAATTCCGAAAGGCTCTGGCATCTATTACAGATATTCCCGGAGCACCAGAATCATCTGGAACCATAAGACCATAGCCGTTCATGAATAGCGATTATTTTTACAAATACCCCCCGTGCCCGGGGGGGGTGACCACCCGGCCGGGGGGGCAGGGGGTT
>JBMNQH010000027.1:0-14913 GCA_050944035.1 Oscillospiraceae bacterium
TCCGGCGCATATAGCATGGTTACGGGATACGTGTACCAGCCGACTGCTTCCCACTCCGCTACCTCTTCCTTCGGTACCACGTGGGTTCGGCCATCCGGCGCATATAGCATGGTTACGGGATACGTGTACCAGCCGACTGCTTCCCACTCCGCTACCTCTTCTTTCGGTACCACGCGGGTCCGGCCGTCCGGCGCGTACATCGTTGTAACTTCATATGTATACCAGCCCACCTTTTCATAGGCGGCAATTTCAGATTCTGCAACCAGTCTCGTCCGACCATCCGCTGCATACATGGTGACCCAGTTGGTGCGCAGCGTGAAACGCTGCCGCAGGCTGGAATCTATCATACGGCTGACAATCGCTGCAGATTCGGCGCGGCTCAAATTCTTTTCCGGCATAAATTTACCGGATTTATTTCCAGCCAGGACACCGGCACGGTAGAGCAGATAGACTTCATCATAGTACGGGGAATCGTATAGATCTGGGATGGCCTTATTTTCGACCGTGTTGATCTCCTGCAGTTCTGTCGCCGGCAACGTATTCGCCAACAGTCCAGCAAACTCTTCCCTTGTGGTGGCAGCGGCAAAGTTTGTGTCGGAAGGCCAGGTAAACACCGCATTTGCCTCAAGATACCGCACATACTGGGTATACCACTTTGCACTGTTCGTCTGATACTGGGAAAAATCCTGGGTTCCTGTATGATAAATGCTATGCATTCTGGCTGCAATGGTAGCAGCTTCTGCACGGGTCAAATTGCCCGTGGGATTGAACGTTGTCTCGGTATCGCCCATCATCAGACCAACATTGTACGCCTTTGCCACGTTCGCAGTATACCATGCATCGCTGGAAACATCCGTAAACCGGCCATCTTCATAGGCATTGACATCCGCAAAGTTGTCAAGCCCTGCCGCATAGGAGACCGGCACACAGAAGGAGACCAGAAGCAGGACCATCAGGACCGCCGCTATCATTCTTCGCGCGATTCTCATTGTTCACATTCCTCCTTTGTTTTGTCATTCTCTGTGTATAAGAAAAGTATACTATACTTTCCCAAGCCCTGCAAGATTTTGATTCCTTAAGAATTTGAATCGTCCCGGTATGCGGCACTTTCGCTCCCCAATGCTGTTATTTTTCTCAAATTATGCTATGATAGTATCAAATATCCGGCGCAGAACTGCGCAAATCCGCACGAAAGGATACCACAAATATGGATCATCTCACCGTCTCCAACGCACTTCTCGACTTCATCCAGCGCAGTCCCAGTTGTTACCATGTAATTGCAACCATCCGCCAGATGCTGGAACAGCACGGTTACCGCGAACTGCTCGAGGGGGAACCCTGGGATCTGACACTCGGCGGTGCGTATTATGTCATTCGCAATGGCTCTTCTCTGATTACATTTCGTGTGCCAAAGCAGGAGTTCCAGGGGTTTATGATTACGGCAAGCCACAGTGATTCCCCTACGTTTCAGATCAAAGAACACGCAGAACTGGCCGTGGAACATCATTCCATCCAGCTCAACACCGAACGCTATGGCGGCATGCTCTGCTCCACCTGGCTGGACCGGCCATTGTCTGTTGCCGGACGGGTTATCGTAAAAAACGGGGCGCTCCTCGAGACACGGCTTGTCAACATCGACCGTGATCTGCTGGTCATCCCCAATGTTGCCATCCACATGAACCGCAACGCCAACGACGGCTACCATTGGAATACCAATGTGGATCTGTTTCCGCTTTTCGGAGACGGCACGGCGAAGGGCAAATTCCGTCAGATCGTCGCAGAAACCGCTGGAGCCACCGAGGACAATCTCCTTGCTACCGACCTTTTCCTGTACTGCCGGACACCCGGAACGGTCTGGGGTGCCGACAATACCTTTCTCTCTTCACCCAGACTGGATGATCTGCAATGTGTATTTGCCTCTATCCGTGCATTTTTAGAGGCAAAAGCCAGCGACAGTGTCCCCGTCTGCTGCGTGTTTGACAACGAGGAAGTGGGCAGCGGCACCAAGCAGGGGGCGGCATCCACGTTTTTGCCGGACACCCTCCAGCGTCTGAATGCAGCACTTGGCCGAACAGAAGCGGAATACAACATAGCGGTCGCAAACAGCTTTCTGGTTTCGGCAGATAATGCCCATGCCGTCCATCCCAACCATCCCGAATATGCCGACAAAACACATCGTCCAGTTTTAAACGGGGGGATCGTAATCAAGTTTAACGCCAACCGGCGCTACACCACGGACGCGCTTTCCTGCTCTATTTTCTCTCAAATCTGCAAAGAGGCGAATGTCCCCGTGCAGTATTTTACCAATCGTTCCGATCTCGCCGGCGGTTCCACTCTGGGCAGCATTGCGAACACACAAGTGTCCCTGAACAGCATTGATATCGGCCTGCCGCAGCTTGCCATGCACTCGGCATATGAGACCGCCGGGGTTCAGGATACGGGCTGGCTGATCCGTGCGTTGACTGTCTTTTTTGAAAAATCTCTACACGCGCAGTCAAACGGCAGCTACCTTCTGTTATCGCATTAAATCCAGAGTTTTTCCGAAGATTCCGCTCTTTTCTACAGCGTAAATCGCAGAATTGGAACGCTGTGGCAGTTGACAAGTTCAGCGGCAGGTTTTAAGATGAAAGAAAACTCTAACACGGAGGTGTCCTATGGCCAGGCCAAAAAAATGCAGAAGAATATGTGCCAAACCAAGATCTCACGCTTTTTCCCCTGTCGGCACATACCAGGATGTCATCACCATGTCATTTGATGAATTCGAAGTCATCCGGCTGCTGGATCAGGAGGGCTTGACACAGGAACAGTGCGCACGGCAAATGAATGTCGCGAGGGCAACGGTCACTCTGATCTATGATACCGCAAGAAAAAAGATTGCGGATATGATCGTCAACAGCAAAAAACTCGTCATTGACGGCGGAGACGTCGCCGTCTGTGAAAATGCCGAGCGATGCTGCGGTCACTGCGGACAGGGTAACTGCGCAGCCTGTGAAAATATGGACTGTCCCAACAAATAGTAAATTAAAAAATAAGCACCGCAGCAATGAACTGCAGTGCTTATTTTTTATTGTTTTCTTGCTGTGGTATAGGCATCACCACGGCGGAAATATGGGCAGTGTGATACCGTATTCTGTAAAAACCGATATTGCTCATCCTCATCAAGGTCAATCAGGCAGACATAGCTGTCACACTCCTCATCGTAATCGTAGTGGCAGCAGTCTTCACAGGTTAAACGTGACATCTCTTACATCCTCCATTTCTGATTACAGAATCATGAGATCCTTCGGCGCGTCTGTCAGAACCTTACAACCGGTATCGGTTATGACCACAACATCTTCAATACGGACGCCGAATTTGCCGGGTAGATAAATACCGGGTTCCGCTGAGATTACCGCGCCGGCCAGCAATGGTTTGTCATACGCGGGACTGGCATTGGGCAGCTCGTGGATCTCCACGCCCACACCATGGCCAAACCCATGACCAAAATAGTCTCCATACCCTGTAGCAGCGATGATATCACGCCCGGCGGCATCGACTGCCCGTCCGGATACACCGCTGCGGGCAGCGGCAATTCCCGCAAGCTGTGCCTGCAGAACCGTATGATAGATCTGTTCCATCTCTTCTGTTACATAGCCGATAGCCACAGTACGGGTCATGTCCGAGCAATACCCCCCGTACACACAGCCAAAATCCATGGTAACAAAGTCCCCGGCCTGCATCTTGCGCGACCCCGGAACGCCATGGGGCATGCTTCCATTTGGTCCGGATACGACAATGGGATCAAACGACATATCGGAAGCGCCGTAACACAGCATCCGGTACTGGAGCTTTGCCGCAATCTCCTGTTCGGTCACACCCGGACGGATATCGTTGAGAATCTCTGTTAAGGCGCGTTCGGAAATCCGCTGTGCGGCAACCATCGCCTCCAGCTCTCCAGCGTCCTTGGTCATGCGAAGCGTCGAAAGCAGCGCTGTGGCCGGCATCAGATCGCAGTGCAACGCACTGCGATAGCGCTCGTATTCTGCCACAGTCATATAGGCTTCTTCGAACCCCATTGTCTCAATTCCGTGCCGCTGAATCACATCGTTGATACGGGTCAGATAGGTTTGCCCATACCCTGTCATCTCCACCACAGCATCCTTGAGCTGATGATTTGCCGCTTCAATATACCGGGAATCCGTAAAATAGTAGGTTACATCACTGGTAACCAGTGCTACGCCATCGGTTCCCGTAGAGTGGAATCCGGAAGCGTAGAAGCGGTTTGCCTCTCCGGTGATGAGCATGGCGTCGATACCATACTCTGATAATTTCTCCTGTATCTTTCTAAAATGGTTCATACCCGTACACCCCTTTATCCCTTTTCCACGCTGTTTCTTATCGATTGCAACTTTCTCAAAATTGTATCTTTACAGAATCCGGTTCCTCCGTGCTGCCGTCTGTCTCTGTAGCGGCTAAGGTTATCTCAGCGTTTTCTGAACGTCTTGGTTTTTCCCCATAACCAGCAAATGTTCCCGGCCGGTAAAGCAGTAATCCGGGGAAATGAGCATATCCAGGCGGTCATCCTCCTTGGTTGCCAGGACGGAAACATGGTATTTGCTCCGGATTTCCAATGCCGCAATGGTTTTTCCAACCCATTGTTTGGGAACGGTGATCTCGAAAATAGAACAATCCGAAGTAATGCCGATATAATCGAACACACTGTCATCGCTCAGACGCACGGCCAGTCGCTCCGCCATGTCGCGGTCCGGAAAAATAATCTCATCTGCGCCGTTACGCAGCAGAAATTTGGACTGAATTTCCGTCCCCGCCAGACTGAATACACGTTTGGCGCCAAGACTTTGCAGCAAATAGGTAATCTCCAAACTGTTTTGAAAATTTTCCTCAATACAGACAATACAAGCATCGAAATCTTCCACACCAAAGGATTTCAGCACGTCTTCTTGGGTGCAATCCCCAATTTTCGCACTGGTCACATGGCTGAGCAAGTCGCTCATCTTGGACTCCATACGGTCCACTAACATAATCCGGCTTCCGCCGGCCTCCAGTTTCCGGCAAAGATAATGCCCAAACCGGCCGGCACCGATAATCAGAAAGGATTTCATGACAATCACCTCCTATCCAATGAGAACCTCTTCCACCGGCCATTTGATCAATGTACTGGAACTGCGGGGCGCAAGCGCTGTTGCAAAGGACAGACCACCAACACGGCCGCAGTACATCAAAAACATGATAACAACTCTTGATACTGGCAACAGGTCTCTCGTGATCCCGGTGGTCATCCCCACGGTACTGACCGCGGACACAGTCTCAAACAGTACAGACGTCAACGCAAGGGATTGCACAGAGCAGATCAGAAACGTGGCAATAAGAACCAGAATGAGATTAGTAAAGAATACCGCTGCGGCTTTTCCCAACAATTCCATCGGAATGCGACGGCCAAAACTGTGCGCCTCCTCTTCTCTACGGACGTAAGCGCAGGCATAGAGCAGCATGACGGCAATGGTCGTGGTTTTGATGCCGCCGGCGGTGGAACCGGGGCTGCCACCGATGAACATGAGAACGACGCTGAGCAGCTTACCATCTTCGGAGAGCTGGGCGGTATCGACGGTATTGAATCCTGCTGTGCGCGGGGTCACCGCATCAAACAATGCCGCAAGAATCTGTGTCTCTGTGCTGTGACCGGCACCGGTTGCGTTTCGCTCACAGAGGAAAAACAGCACTGTACCGCCCAATACCAGCACCAGTGTGCTGGTCAAGACCAGTTTGCTCTGCAGGCTGTAACGCTTCCAATGCCATCGATAGGTAGCAAGATTATCCCAGACAACAAAACCCAAGCCGCCGATCAGAATCAGGCCGATCAGAGTCAGTGAAACCAGCCAGTCACCGATATAGGCCGTAAAAGAAGCGTACGCACCATAACTGCCCATCAAATCAAATCCGGCGTTGCAAAAGGCAGAGACGGCGTGAAACACCGCAAACCAAATCCCCAGGCCTCCAAATTGCGGTACAAAACGGATCGCCAGGAGCAACGCCCCCGCAGCTTCCACTGTCAATGTGACAAAGACAATCCGGCGCGTGAGTTTCAAAATCCCGCCGATCCGGGTGCTGTTGATGCTCTCAGATAAAATTTCCCGCTCCCGCAGTCCGATTTTATGGTGGTGGATCAACATAAAAAATCGGGTCGCAATGGTCATAAAGCCGAGGCCTCCGATTTGAATCAAAACCAGCAAAACGGCCTGTCCGAAGAAGGACCACGTTTGCCAGGTATCCCGCACCACCAGTCCGGTAACACAGGATGCGGAGGTCGCTGTAAACAGTGCTTCAGAAACCGTAACAGCAGCCCCACTGCGCTGTGAGATTGGAAGCAGCAACAGAACGGTGCCGGATAGAATCAACAGAAAAAATCCCAGTGCAATAATCTGTGTATGAGACAAGCGAAGGTTTGCTTTCAAATGCCGCCTCCTTTTACACAATCCGCAGGCAATTGCACAACCATTTAAACCAAATGCCCCCAATCCGCATCCGCAGCAGCTGCGAGATAGGCAGGGCAATCCCAATCCCGATCCCGGGAAAGCAGACACTGGCGCAATTCCGCCGCCTCTCCCCAGTGCATATTGGACTCCAGCCAGATGCAGACGGCATACAGCTCCGTGACATAGTCGTGGTCCTCGCTTTCTGTGTTGACAAAGCGCAGCATGGCATCCAGATCACAGCAGCCCGCAAACAATCGCATGGCCTTACAATAGGCCTGACCTTCGCCGACAGCTTCCTTTTCGTCAAATGCCTTCAAAAGGTCGGAGACCGTCTCCTTGTCACCGAGGTTGCTACAGGCGAGTACAGCCCAATACCGGATGGCACAGCGCTGATCCGGCTCTTCTGCCAGCTTCAGGGCTTCTTCCAGCCAGGTTTTTGCTTCGTCGTAATGTGCCAGCATGTATGCGCTGACCCCCAGATCATAGAGGATACCCGGCTGCTCGGGATCCAGCTCTTTGCTGTAAGCAAAATCGGACTGGGCAGCCTCAAACCGGAGGCACATCCGTTCCAGTATCGCACGGCGGCGGTAGCCCACCGGACTCAGTGGCGCCAGATCCATCGCACGGTCCAGCACCACAATGGCCTCTGTATAACGTTTTTGCAGCCGCAGGCAATCGCTCAATACCACAAGTGCTTCGAAATTGTCCGGCATTATCCGGCAAAGTGTACGCAAAACGTGGGTTTCCGTATTGTCATCGACCAGATTTACAGCATTGAAAAATTGACTTTCTTTTGTTGCGACCTGTTCTTCCTGTTCATTGGGTATCATTTCTTGCATGATTTGACCTCCTGTCAGATCCGCAATGCGGAATTTCCCCTCTATTGTAACAGGGGTAGGTCGTTCCCACAAGAGCAGATCGTTTTACCAGGAATAAAAATGGATTGCTTGGACAATCCAAAAAAATACGGCATGGTACATCATGCCGCATTTTCTATCGCTTTAAACAGAACATATCCCCGGTCAGGACTCTGTATCGTCCCACTTTTTGGCTTTGTTGCGGTTGTACGCCTTTGGATTCGCCGGTTTTCTGGTAACCGGATTGCACACACCCCAACTGCCACGTTTGCTAGTGTTCTGTTCCTTTTGCTTCTTTTTCGACTGTTTTTGAAAGGGTACAAACTTATCCACAATCGGACTCCTTTCCTGTTCCGACGGGATCACTGTCCACAGAGCAGCTCTGCAATCTCAATGTCCGCAGGACAGTAGTCCTGTCTTTTTAAATCCTCAATGTTGGCCCACTGTAATTCGGAATGGACACGCAGCTCCGGTGTGCCGGAAAGGATCTTTGCCTCCAGAAATGTGAATTCCTGCATTTCCCCGTTTTTCTGGTAGAACTCCACACCAAACACCGCGCCGGGTTTTACAACGATCCCCAGCTCCTCCCGGCATTCACGAACCACACAGTCGGCCAGACTTTCGCCTTCCTCCTGCTTTCCACCCGGGAACTCCCAAAGCCCTGCATATTCCCCTGAATTGTGTTGGCAATTCAAGCAATCCGGCTTGGTTTTCTCTGCATCCTGTTTGTGATCCGAAAGCTCCCAAAGCCCCGAACAGCTTCCGGTACTGCGCCGGCAAATCAGAATTTTTCCCTCTTCATTGCTGATAATTGCAGCCGCTACACGCATCATATCCAAACACCCCTCTATCTGAAGAATCCATATTCACACAGGAGCATGAAACACGCATTGACTTCTGTATCAGTAAAGAGATCAGCATATTTGCTTTCAACAACAGCCGCTTCCACTGTCAGATCCAGACGGTTTCCACGTTGTAAAGGGTCAAATGTGTCAGAGACTTTACCCGTTCGGATCAGCTCCTGTACGGTTCGAACACCGCCATACTTTTGAATTTGTCGGCAAAGCCGGTCAGGATTACAAAGCTGTGCCGTTTTCGCCTGCTCACACCGGTGAAGCAGCTCCATTTCAAATTCCTGTTCCAAGTTCTGCATCGTGTTCTTACCATCCTTCAATTTAGGTTGTGATTATACGCCGCTCCGACCAATTTTTCAAGGCTTTCCCCTGAACTTTTTGAAATTTTGTAGAAATTTTAACAAAGAGGCACATTGGATGAAATCCATTCCTTATTCCTGTGCAAGCTGCATAAATCGCATAAAGACAGTTGCCCCCATAGCACGATTTGCCGCAGTATGCGGCGCAAACTTATTGTTCTCAACGCCCTGCATCAGACCTGTCGCCGTACAATAGGAAACTGCATCCAATGCCCAATCGTCAATTTCCGCTGTATCATAATAGTTCAGCTCATAGTTTTCCGTTCCGCTGACATCTCCACACAGTTTGGCATAACGATGGAAAAAGGTTGCCATCTGCTGTCGATCCAGTGTTCTGGACGGATCAAAAATCCCGGCTTCCATTCCATTGGTGATTCCCTGCTCGACAGCCCAGACTACCGCGTCGGCATACCAGATAGTATCGGCAACATCGGTAAAATAAGTGGAAGCAGAAGCATCAACGGCTGGACATCCTGCCAAGCGATACAGCATGGTGACCAGCATCGCACGGCTCATGGAAACCATTGGACAAAACTGGTTATTCTCCATTCCCTGCATGATATCATGCTCGTAAACATACTGTACGGCGTCAAAGTACCAGTCCTCTATGGAAACATCGGTAAACGGAATGAGAATGATCGTTGCACGACCCTTGGTTTCTTTATAGTCTGTTCCAACTGTACGGGAGAGTGCTTCGGTAATATAATCCATCACCGCTTCATCCAGTGGGATATGCAGATCGTATCCCGCTGCGGCGTTCGAAAGGGCGGTATAGGCATCCAGCCCCTTTGCAAGACGGGAACTGGTCGCAACAGTATAGGTTGCGGCAGGATCAAATTTCCTTTCGTCTACTGATAAAATGGTCACGCGGCTTCCGGGGGTTGCGGGTTTGGAAACAGCGGAATCCGGATAGGTCCCATCTGCTTCAAATGCAACATTGGTGTCCACAACATACTGGATTCCCTTTTCCTGTGGAAATCCATCGAATTCCTCCGGTGTATATTGCGTGGATGCTTCCAGAATCTCCAGAAGTTCCGCTCCCGTGATCTCAATGATCTGCAACGTGTCATCCGTGGGTAACACAGCACGGATCTCTTCCCGTCTGATCTCTCCCTCCGGAAGCGCGGCACTGAGGCCGGCGCTGTCAAGAATGGCAACATCAATTGCACCATCGATCTGATCGGCTTTCCAGAACAGGGCATCGCTGACCAGATCTCCAAAATTGGTCTCTTTTCTGCTGCTGGTTTGCAGCGCAACCGTTGTGGTCGCAAACACTTCTTTGGAATCGGCTGCGTTCTTTTCTTCCACAGCAAGAACCAGTTCGTCCACAGTGGAGTCAATCCCGCTGTAGTCCCGAATGGTGAACAGCTCACTGCTGAGCGTCTCGCCATCGTACACCACCATGCCGATTGCTTCCAATTCAGAACCGGCCGAAACCACCATCGTACCATTGATCTGGTGGTTGGCATCGCCCTCCGCAATGGTCTCATGGCTGTGGCCGTCAATCAACAAATCAATGCCGTCCACCTGTTGGGCCACATCGATGGATCGACTGCCTGCATTGGTCTCGTCCGTGCCGAGATGCGCGACGCAGACGATCAGCGTACAACCAGCCTCCTGCAACTGCGCCACCTGTTCCTGCGCACAGAAAATCAGCGCCGCATCGGCCAAGATCGTAACCCCTTCGGTTCTGGCCGGATGGAGTTCCGTTTTGAGTTCCGGCGTCGTCAGACCGAACACACCGATTTTTGTCCCGTCTGGGGCTGTGAAAATCGTGCGATCCTGTAAACTTGTTTCACCGGATTCCTCTGCATTGGCTGCCAAAAACGGAAACTCTGCACAGCTCGCCAAATATGCCATCTGCGGATATCCGTAATCGAATTCCCCTTCTCCAATGCAGACTGCATCATAGCCTGCCGCGTTCATAAACTCCACGGCGGATTCCCCTTCCGAGGGTCGAACCAGAGACGTGCCGGAAGCAAAATCTCCGGCATCCAACAGCAATACATAGGCGCCCATCTCTTCCAGATCCCGTTTCATCTGCGCGGCGGAAGCGATACCCAGCACCGCTTTGCCATCGGCATCCTTTGTGGCAACTGCACCGTGGATGTCGTTGGTGTGCAAAATGATAATCTGGCCATCATAGGTTCCCTTTGGCTCCTCTTCCGCCCCGTGTGCAAACACATTACCCATACAGACGAGCACTGCGGTTGCAAACAACAGAAGCATCCATTGTTTTGTACGGTGTTTCATATCTTATTCTCCTTCTCTCTTTTTTCTATTCGGCAAAATGAAAGATTGTCAACCGTTTCGACGGATCTCTGTCTCATTTTTTATAAAATTACCGGAAACTTTCCGGTGTTTTTCAGGATTCAGCTGTGTTTTTCCACATTTTTTCTGTTCTTTGTGGATTTTCCGGCCGGTTCTGTTGTATGATAAGAAACAATCAGATTGCTCGCGGAGGTATTGCATGAATATCCTATTTTGTCATATTGCATGGATGCACCGATATCACGGCCCCGATGAGGAGGATCGCCCTGTCAGCAGCACGCCCGAAGAGGCTGCCGCGCATCGCAGCACCATGTTTCAATTTTCACAATTCAACCGAACCTATTACGGCTACGCCCCTGTTTCCGGGGACATGCCGGTCGAAGAGCTGGCCGAGGTCGGCGCCCATGCACCCGGCGTCAAGGATGTTACCGTGGTCTGGACCGCAGTCAACCCGGAAACCCAGGCTCATGTCATCGTCGGGTGGTATCGCAACGCCATTGTCTATCGCAAGTACAAAGGGCTGTTTCCAACGCCGTGCAACTACCGGGAATACAACGTCCTCTGTGCGGCAGAGGATGGCTGCCTTCTCGCCACGGCAGACCGAACCTTCTCCGTCACACCACACGACGTAAAGGGCTATGTCTGGGTTGCAAACGAGCCAGAAGCCGCCGCGGTAACCGCTTATATCGACGGTTGGCGCACGCCTTCCGCCAGCCCGCTGTACACTGCAGACGAATTGAGCGATCTTCTTCCGGCTGCCGATGGAAAATCCATCGCTGAACTGGCAGAAATGGAGGCCACGGCGGAGGACGACCTGGATGTGTTGCAGATTCGCAACGCCATCTGCAAGGCGGCCCCTACACTGGAAAATCACTGCAACGTGGCCTTTGTGTTACAGGAGATGGGCTATTCCCAAGAGGCACTGGCCGTTTTCCAGCAGGCCGCAGAACTGGATTCCGAAAATCTGTTTCTCAAGGCACAGATTGCAGAGTGCAGTTTTTCTGCCGGACAGCAGAAAGAAGCCCTGGCGCTCTACGTCGATGTTCTGCAAAAGCTGGAATTGGATCCGACCGCCGCGCGGTACTGGGGGAATGTTCCGCTCCTGCGTCTGAAAATTGACACCGTCTGGCGGCTTTACAGCATCTACTGGTGGTCTCTTGGGGACAAGAAAAACGCCGTCAAGTATCTGCGCGTCATTCTAAAGCTGGCGCCTGGCACATCGGATGCTGAAACAGCGGGGCATTTACTGAAAGAATTCGGATTTTAAGTCAGAAATTAAAAGAATGCACAGCCTGAATCTTGGTTGTGCATTCTTTTAGTAAATATTTACTCTAAGCACTGCATTCCAGTGGACAACATCAGAGCGCGAAAGCGCCGCGCTTGCAGATTGTTGTCTCTCTTTTTGCGCACGTTGAGCCGTCTCATACCTTGTTCCCTCTGTTCTCGGATATGTTGTTTTTACCGTAAATGATTATCTATTATATTTTTTGATTATAAGACAAAAATATAGTTCACACAAGTATTTTGTAAAAAGAAAGACATCTTTTCAGTCCTCCATAAAAAATTTTGAGGGCAGTATCTTCAGCACCTCCGCCATTCTAAAAAGTGTTTCCAAAGAGATTCCTCTGGTGGTGCCCGGACCTTCAATCTGTGCCACAAAATTGGTACTTCTGTCAATCGCTTCTGCAAATGTCTCCTGAGTATATCCTGCCTTTTTTCGATAGTATGCAATCTTCAGACCCAACACCCGATATGATTCTGGATAGTTTGTATTCATATTCTAATCCTTTCTTTTACTACCACAGATATTATGACACTTTGACGCATCAAAAATATGGTGATTCTGACCTTGATTCAAGAATTTCAGGGCTCCCCGGTCAGCGTCTGTTTGCTGCAATGGGGGCAAAGTTTCTAACATAACGGCGTTCTTCCAATAAAAAACCACAGAAGGTATGAATACCTTCTGTGGTTTTTTACGTTTTCTGAAATCATCGAACTCTGAGCTGCCAGAAAGCAACTGCGCTGGCCGCCGCCACATTCAAAGAATCTACACCGTGAGACATGGGAATGCATACGGTATAATCACAGTCTGCAACCGTGTCCGGCGACAGGCCGTCGCCTTCTGTCCCCAGTACGATGGCCAGTTTCTCTTCCGCCATCAGAAGCGGATCTTCTATGCTGACAGCGGTATCGTTTAAGGCCATGGCAGCAGTCTGAAATCCCAGTCGGTGCAGGCGTTCGATGCCCGGTTTTGGCCATGCAGAGGACTCGTTTCCGATACGAGCCCACGGTACCTGGAATACGGTACCCATACTGACCCGTACCGCACGCCGGTGCAGTGGGTCACAGCAAGAGGGCGTAACCAATACGGCGTCGATACCCAGCGCAGCAGCCGACCGGAAAACGGCACCCACGTTGGTGGGATCCACGATGCCTTCCAGCACAGCCACCCGACGCGCATAGGCACATATCTCTTCAACCTCCGGTAACTTGGGGCGCCGCATGGCACACAGCACGCCGCGGGTTAACGCAAAGCCGGTTAATCCTTCCAGTAGATCGCGATCAGCAGTATAGACAGGGATGTCTCCGCAGCGAGCAATCAGATTGCACGCTTGTCCTGTAATCTGCCTACGCTCCATCAAAAGCGAGACAGGCTCATATCCGGCGTCGAGAGCATGTGCAATCACCTTGCAACTCTCTGCAATAAACATCCCCTTTTCCGGCTCCCGCCGGCTGCGCAGCTGGGCTTCCGTCAGACGGGCAAAAACATCCAGTTCGGGCGATGTGAAGTCAGTTATCTCAATAATATTAGACATCGTGGTCTCCTTTAATAATAAGGGTACATTCATCCAGAAGCATCTTATTTAAATGCCGGGTTTTCTAAAAACACTGAGAAAGTCCTGATCCAAAAAAGAATCAGGACTTTTGTACGTCATATTAAAATATTTTCAAGGCTGCAGCCGTTTCCATGCCGTCACAGCGAACAATCTCATCCCGGATACTTCAATTTACAAGTACTCATACTCGAACGAAGCCTTGGAGGTTTCAAAATCGAGAAGAATGCGGTCTTTCCTGCGGAGCTGATACCGCGCATGACAAACGATGTTTTCGCGGATGGTTCTCGTCATGGCACCATCTACCGGAGCCTGGAGCTGTTGAGGCTGCTGATCCAGCAACGTGGCTGTCATCGTCAGATTTCCCTGTCGGATGACGATTTCACCGTTTTTGATGTACAAAACGTTTGCGCCCAGATATGTGGCAAGCCGGTATTGCTTCCCGTGCAGCTGTACGACGCCGATTACCCCGGTGAAACGGAGCGATCCCAACGGAATTTCGGCGGTGGCAAGCATGAGGGATCCATTCGCGAAGCAACACTGTGTCCACAGATATTGCTTTGGAAAGGAGCGTCCTCGATCCCCCTCGATATACCCCACGCCGTTCTCGAAACAATAGTCCCTTCCATTCACTTGCAGCACCCCGTTTACCGTGTGCCGCATACTGAATACACTGTGTTTACATTCCATAAACGGGATATAGTAAAACGGTCCCATGATATCGAAACGGATGGAAGAGTGTTTGCCAAACCGAAGTGCACCCGTTACAGAACAGGACTCTGTATGCAGATCCAGACAAATCCCTTTTTCAGAAAAGAGATTTTCTCCCAGCCTCGCATAGGGGCGACCCGTATGCACTTCGCACGGTTCGTATGGAAGGGAAAAATTCCAGCTTTCTCTGTCACTGATCAGCTGAATGGAAGCGGTTTGCTGTCCCTTTACTGTGTGAACAGCCGGAATCAGCGCGATGCTGTCCTCTTCGGACTGGCATTTAAAATACCAACCACAAAAATATTCATTTTTACTCACGGAAAACGCCCTCCTGAAAGAAATCTGAGATCTGCTTTCTGAGATATTTTTCCTCCCGCAGGCGTTTTTATACAAAAAAATGACTGATAAAGAATATCAGTCATTTTTGTTGGAGCGTAAGACCAATTGAGATATTTGCGGAAATCCATGACTTTCAAGGCTTTGCGGGTCTTCACCCATTATTTTTTTGCCGTTTTGCTGCGATGGCTGCGGATTTTCCACCCGAGGGTCAATTT
>JBMNQH010000028.1:0-14406 GCA_050944035.1 Oscillospiraceae bacterium
CAAACACGTCAGAAAACAGCGCTGCGCCCTCGATGAAATCCTCCATCAGCGTCATCTCGTCGAGGAACACATAGCGAAAGCCCTGCGCTTCCAATGCCTTGAGGTCTCGGTTCACGTCTGCCAGCGTGTCTTTTGCGGTGATCTGAATGAACGCTGCCTTGGTAAGCTCCGTGTCGCTCATCTCCGCGAAAATCTGGCGGATCATGGTGGTTTTCCCTGTCCGGCGCAGGCCGTAGAGAATGAACACCTTGTCCTGCGGCTCGCCATAGACAAAGTCGTGCAGCTGCCGGAAGCACTCGCGCCTGCGATAGCCGCGAACAGACGCCGCAAAGGAACGCAGCGCCTCGCCGGTGCGGACATTGGTGGTAAACGCGGAAGGGTTCGCAGGTTTTGCCTTGGGCAGTTGCTTTTTCAGCGCCTTCAGCTCCTGTTCCAGCGCCTTCCGCCGCTCGATCTGAGCACGGAAATTCTCCAATTCATCAGCAGGAATATACTTCTCCCGCCGCTTTTTGTTCTCCGTCCAACGGTGGTAAAAATACTCCTTGCCGTTGACGGTTTTCTTCGTGACAGAGCCTGCGGGCAGAGCAGAAATCTGCTGCTCCAGCTCCGCCACGCGGGTTTGCATCTCAGATAAGTCCATAGCGCACCTCCTGTGAGATACTATTCTATGTAGAATTATACCCCATTATACCCTCGAAATCAAGGGTACAATGGGGTATAATATATTGCTGTGAACCTCACAAGGAAATTCTATCCTTGCTCGCTTTTTTGCCTATATGCGTTCGTGATATCTAGGCATCATCCGAGATATCGCAACAATTATTGCGCTATTGATCGTTTTTGCTGCCGCTCTCTAACGGCACCATATAGGTGCACTTTCTTTCTTCGTTAAAATAGTTGGTGCAGCCATAGAATATGTCACCATTCTTCGGATTCTTTTTGACGATCAAATAACCATCTGTACATTTAGGACATTTCAAAATGTCATGCATGTGCGTCCTGTCATTGGTCATGAAGTCGCAAAGCTCTGCCTCATTTGTGCATATCCAGAGATTTAAGCCATAGTTTTTATTAAACTCATACTTTAGCGGGAAACCGCATACAGGACAACGCAGGTTAAACAGGTCCACCACTTGCATATTGATCTCATCATTATGCGGAATGTTGAAATCTTTAATGAGCTCTACAAGAAATCTGGATGGTTTTGTTTTAGGGGCCGCAATATATACCCTGTTTTTTGTCCGTGTCATCGCCACATAAAACAATCGCCGCTCTTCTGCAAAGGGCATACTATTGTCCTCATATGTAACGAGCTTAATAATAGGATCATCTTCAATCTGGCACGGGAACCCGAATTTTCCTTCGAACATATTGATCAGAATTACGTTGTCATACCCAAGTCCCTTAGAGCTATGCGCCGTCATAAATGTTATCTTTGCATTTGGATACTTTTCGCTTCTAATCGCACCACCCGGCAATTCGCCGAACCGATTCGTTCGGTACAGCTTGTACATGTCATAATTGTATCGTCCAATCAACAAAATCGAACTCTGCTCGCCGTACTCAGATAGGATCTCACCAATGATATGCTCGATGGTATCTGCAAGTCGCTCCATAGGTTTGATACTATCATCGAAAACTTCAAGAACAATCGGGTTCTCAAGATGCTTCGGAGAAATCAACTGCTTTCGGATTTGCGAAGTATTTCTTTGCACAAAGCCTCCAGCAATATCGATAAGCTCCTGCGAATTACGGTAGGTATGAGTAATCTTCAACTCCGTTCCAGCCCCCATAAGCTCCAGGAAACGAGTAAATAGCGTAATATCAGAGCCAGAAAACGCATATATCGACTGCCAGTCATCACCGACCGCAACAACCTTCGCCTGCGTAATTTGAGATAGCCTTTTCGTTAGATTGAATCTCTGACGAGCAATGTCTTGGAACTCATCAATAATGATGTACTTGTAAGGGAGCGTGACATTCTGCCGCTCAATCTCCTGCAAATAGAAGTGTGCATCATTTATCATGTCTGCAAAGTCTATCTGATTGCGCTGTTTCAGCACGGATTGATAGTGATGATAGACCTGCTCGGCAATATCCAGAAACAGAAGCGTTCTCGGATTGTCTGTTCTTTCTCGCAAAACAGCGAAGCCGCCATCGTCATAACCGGTTGTTTTGTATTGTTCAATAAACTTCATCATAAAGATGATCAGCTTATAAATGTACTTGTCTTTCCCGGTTTCTACAATTTTCTTATAGACTTCTTCCAAATTACGAGGCTTTAGAATAAAGCCCTCATTTTCAAGCACTTCTTTCAGGTGGTCCAGAAGAGGCCGCCGATCCGTATAGAAGGACCATGTTTCCAGTAATGTAGTTTTATTGGTCTTATGAAGACGACGCTTATCACTAATGGCACGGAGATAACGCTGCCTCTGCTGCGGGGTAAACAGGCTGTTGTAGCCGCTCTCGCTGAGTGCATAGTGCTCCAGCCAAACGCTATGCTCCCCCTGCGAAATATAGAAATCGGGCGTGTATTTTTTGTTACGAGAAGGTGATCCAAAGGGATACACTCTTTCATACTCATAATCCAGTCCGTTCAGATACAGAAAGTTTGCAATTTGCACTTCCTGCATGGAACGCAGATATTCTCCCGATATGGTCCGAGTCTTTTTCGTGCGCTGCTGCTCGACTTTTTTAATGTACTCGCCCAGCCCACTTCTCAGTGTTTCAAAGTCCTGCGCCGCTTTGTAGAGGTGGTATTGATTCAAATCCGTAAATTTGAAAACATCCTCGGACAGATCAAAGTAATATCCCAAGAACAAAACCAGATTGCGCATGAGCTGCTTGTTGTGAAAAATCGACTTTTCCAGCATATCAAAAATAATCTGCTGGGAAGAAAAATTGATCTCAGGCGGTTCTGCCGAAAACTGTTTCACAATATCATACGCAAACGCATGAAAGGTGCAGATCTTCGCCGGAATACCTAGCCCCTTATTGATTCGATCACGCAGTTCTCCAATCGCCTTGTTCGTATAGGAGATCACAATGATCTCTCCCGGATCTATACTCTTCTTCTCAACCAGATACTTGACCTTTGCAGCCATCGTTGTGGTTTTTCCCGCACCTGCACCAGCTACCAACAGGCAGTAGTCATCATCGGTAATTACTGCACGGCGTTGCTCTTCATCCAGCTGGATATTAGGGTCAATCTGTTTTAGGATATTGTCAAAATAGTCTTTATCCCGCTCCAGCGCGCGGTCCACATATGTGGTATTATGCGCCGTAATATCTCCATCCAAAGATTGCATCTGGCGCAAGAAGCGGCGCAGTGAGTCGATATCAACTCGTA
Organism: Oscillospiraceae bacterium; assembly: GCA_050944035.1. Lineage (GTDB taxonomy): Bacteria > Bacillota > Clostridia > Oscillospirales > Oscillospiraceae > JBMNQH01. The sequence continues at coordinate 3,350 of JBMNQH010000028.1, forward strand.
TCGCCGCAGCGTTATTGCAGACATATTGAAAAATAAGCTTATTGGTTAGGCTCTCGTTGTATTTTCCATATGTATCCCGCAGCCTCTGCGCATCTCTGTGCGAAATATAGTGTTCTGCTGAAAACAACTGGGCGTGGTCTCGTTCGAAAGAAATCAGGACGTTTTGCAGATTTTTGTAATCCAGTCCCGCCTCTTTCATGTGCGGAGTATTCTTACTCAAAGAGGAAAAGTATGATGCTGGCAGCCCGCAGTGAGGGCATTTTTCAGCTCTGTCGGAAATTGAATTTCCACACTCCGGGCAACGAATTAAGGCCATATCTGTGTCCTCCTTGTGGCATCGCAAAGTAAACTATGCGTCAAATCCAAGCTTTTTCAGTCTTCCTCGTACCGCCGATGCGCTGCGCTTTAGGGTAATGGCGATCTCACTCACCGGTACGGACTTCTTATATAGGTCAATGAGGCAGTCATCATGATCTTTCGTCCATGGAGCGCCTTGCATCTCTGTCTGCATATTCTCTGCTGTGAGAATTGCATCCAGATTGTCTATGATAAAATGCTGCGCGGCATTGTTGTAAACGACAACCTGATAGGGTCCGTTGCTGCTCGTTCGTTCTTCCACGGAAATGCCGGTTTCTTCGCCAATTTTCGTTGGCCTTTTCGTACGCTTTCCGTCTGGTGTGAGCGCGCATTCCATCATTCCAATTTCCGTGAGCCATGTGAGAATTCCTGAATAGGTAAGTTTTTGCATAGTGTCATTATCAGCCAGAGCGTTTATCCGCTTGGCAATTTCGCTGGCCGGAATAGGCACCTCAGAATAGACAAACTGGCTTCTTTTCTCAACAGGGATTTCAAGAGGAAGCTTTTTAGATTTCTTATTCACAGCCGTCTTTGCCCCGCCATTTTCAATTACCTGCCGCAACACGTCAGATATGAAGAAAAAGCAACGCGATAACCGGACATTGTTGATAAGATCATCGTCTGGTGCCATAGTGCCATCGATGGGATTGATGCCGTTTGCCAGCTTGTCCATATACATTTTTGCCCGTTCTATTTTTTCAAGTTCAGTCATACGCTCCTCCTTATCCCACTACCAACTTATTCGTCTTCTTCAAAAACTTCGCCGGGATTGGGCGGTCCAGCTGCCAGGTGATGTTCATCGGCCTGCTGCCTGTGTGCTTCACGTAGTTAGCCGTGCCCAGATAGGTGTACGCCTCCGCGCCGCCGGTCATACGGTCCGCCTTAAACTCACGGACAAACAGCAGCACCTTGCTGCCGCGTTCCTTGTGGTGGATATAGCGCTGACCGGTGGGTGAATTCTCCGCCGTGGTGCTCTGGCTCTGCCAATGGAACAAGCTCTCATTGATGGAATAATCGTTGTACATGGTGGTTGGCGAATAGTCCTTGTCCGCCTTGTTCAGCGTCACAAAGAATACGTCGATGTTTTTCTCCGGCAGCCATTTCACGCCCTCACGAACGGTGGACGGCTTCATAAAGTCCAGCGCCACCAAGAGCTGGTCGCGGGTATAGGTGCAGTGCAGATCCAGAGGACAGTCAAAGCCCAGATCAACCGGCTCGTCGATAAAGTCGATCTGCTCGAAGCGATAGCGCAGCAGCTCCAAGAGTTCACCGAGCAGAACCGTGCTGTCAGACAGGGCATAGAGGTTACTAAGCACCTCTTCGTCGTCCCAGTCCTCCACCACCTTGCCCCAGACAGTGACATAGAACATCTGTATCATCCGCTTTTCCGCGTCCGGAAGTGCTGCAAAATCAAGGTTGTCCAAACGCGGAAGGACGTCCAACAGGAACGAAATCCAGCGGCGGGAATCAGCCACAGCAAGCTTTGCAAACGCTTTGGTCAGGATGTCCTCCAGCGGCTCCGAAAAGTCCTCGATGGCATCCGCTCTGGCACAAATGCGAGAGAAGGAGGAAAACTTGTAGATCGCCCGTGGGTCAAGATGGTAGTAATCCAAGAAATTTTTGAGCGTCAGCTCCAGCCCGCTGTCCTCCGCAAAGGAGGCCGCGCGAGCCACCAACCCAGCCGTATTGCCATAGGACGCGCGGATATTCTCCAAAATGTATTTGGCTGCCTTCTTCTCCAGCTGGATATAGCAGCCCTTGGGGACGGACACAAAACCGTCCTTGATCTCCCGGCTCACGCTGCGGGTGGTATTCGACAGCAGCGCCGCAAATTTATCCTCAAAGTTGTATTTTCTATTTGCCTGACCGATGAAGTCCAGCACGGTCAGGCATTCCTTGTCCTCGGATAGACGCAGGCCACGTCCAAGCTGCTGCAAGAAGATCGTCAACGACTCTGTGGGGCGCAGAAAAAGAACAGTATTGACTTCCGGAATATCCACGCCCTCGTTGTAGATGTCCACGACGAAGATGAACCGCACCTCGCCGGACACCAAGCGCCGCTTGGCCGCCGCTCTTTCCTCGTCCGAAGATTGCCCGGTGAGGCACATGGACGGGATGTTGTGGTCGTTAAAATAGCGGCACATAAACTCCGCGTGATCGACCGTCACGCAGAAGCCGAGGCCCTTCACCTCGTCAATGTCCGTCACATATTTCAGCAGTGCCGTCACCACATGGTCGGCGCGGCGGTCGGCAACCGCCCCGCTGAACGTGTAGATGTGCTCCAGCTCGCTCTTTTGGTAGCCACCGGCAGACCATTTGAGCGCATCCAGATCCACCGTATCGGTAACGCCAAAATATTGGAACGGGCACAGGAGCTTTCGATCAATGGCTTCCGGTAGACGGATCTCCGCTGCAATGCGGTTATGGAAGTACGGCAGGATGCTCTTGCCGTCCATACGCTCCGGAGTAGCGGTCAAGCCCAGCAGGATGCGCGGCTGGTAGTAGGACAACAACTTCTGGTAAGTCGGTGCGGCGGCATGGTGGAATTCATCCACGATGATGTAGTCATAAAAATCGGGACTCGTCTTTTCCGTGAAGCTCTGCGAGTTGAAGGTCTGAATGGACAGAAACAGGTTGTCGATGCTCTCCGGCCTATAGTTGCCCACAAACAGCTCACCAAAGTTCGCGTCCTTGAGCACAGCGCGGAAGGTGTACAAGCTCTGCTTGAGAATTTCCTCCCGGTGCGCCACAAACAGCAGGCGGCAGGGCCTATCCAGATTCTGCTTGCGGAAGCGCTTGTAGTCCAATGCAGAAATGACCGTCTTGCCGGTACCGGTGGCCGCCACCACCAGATTGCGCGTATAGCCACGGACAGTGCGCTCTGCCTCCAGCTTGTCCAAAATCTCCTGCTGGTAGGAATAGGGGTTGATGTCCATGGTGTAGACGTCGGCATTGTTGGTGTCGAAATATTTTTCCGCCTTCAGCGCCCGCGCCAAGCGCTCTCTCTGATCCTCCGCGTAGTATTCAAATTCGCGGTCATTCCAGTAATACTCAAAGGTAGCGGCGATCTTGTCAATGGTTTCGGGCAGGTCGCGTTTCGTAACCTTAGTGTTCCATTCCAACCCGCTGGTCAATGCCGCATTGGACAGGTTGGACGAGCCAACATAAGCCGTCGTGAAGCCGGTTTCGCGGTAAAAGATATATGCCTTGGCGTGGAGCCGGGTCGTTTTGGTGTTGTAGCTGACCTTGATGTGCGTATTGGGCAGCTTTCTCAGTTCCTCAATGGCTTTCACATCGGTAGCGCCCATGTAGGAGGTGGTGATGATGCGGAGCTCGCCGCCGCTGTGCGTAAACTCCCGCAGCTCGTCCATAATGAGCCGCAAGCCGCTCCATTTGATGAAGGACACCAGCATGTCGATCCGGTCAGCCGAGACGATCTCTTTCTTGAGCTCTGTGAACATCTGGGGCTCATGCACGGCCCCGGTGAAAAGCGAGCTCTGCGCTATGGAGGTTTCCGGGCGCTCTATATCCGCCGCTGTTTTCCCCACCGCCAGCCGCGGGTCGGTCTCCCGCAAAAGCGCAAGAAGCTGCTCTGCCCGCCGGTCAACGCCCAGCGCGGCAAAGTCAGCTTCTTTCGTTGTATTCTGAATGAGATTAACGATCTGGTTGGTCAGGCCGATCTGGGCAGAAATATCCCCGCCGTTGTCCAGCACGTTATCCAAGCCCTTTTGAACCACATCCGCCAGATACTGCGCCAGCACCTTGGAGGCTTCCGCCTTGTCAATGGGCGCAACAGACTTGCGGGCCTCCGGAATCTCCGCAAGCTCGCTGGTCAGAGCGTTATTGATGACTTGTTCGTATAGGCCGGGATGTAACATGGTTTTTTTCTCCTAATCAGATAGCAATTATTTGATTCTTGAGAAATACTGAGTCAGCTTCTCGTCACTTATTTTCTCAATCTCAGCTTTTTCCTCTTTGCTCAGATGCTTCCACACCGCCTCGTCCACTTGCACAATGCCCAGCGTCTTGGTGTGTCGCAGCATCTGCATATCCTCAAAGCGTTTGAACGGATTAGATAGGATATTTCTCTCGGCTTCTTTATCCGTATAACCACCCTTGGCAAAAATACTATTCTTCTTTTCAACCGGCAGCCCCGCAGCACGACGGCCCTCATAATAAGACCTGAAATAGGCCACGATATCATCCAGCTTAATACGGCCTTTTTCATCGGCATAGAGCATAATCGCCTTCATCAGTACCGGCTTATAAGAATAGCTCATATCCATCTGCCGGATCATATCCATAAACATGTCCTTGCGGTTGGAGTCATTGATAATTTTCCAGCCATACTGCACGGCATATTTCTGCAAGCTCTCTTCCTTGAAATACTTGAAAGTCCGATGCTCGCTCATGGGCACGACCAGATCCGGCACCAGTTTCCCCTCGCGGACATACCGTTCGATCGTTTCTGTCTGCACATCCACACGGCGTACAAATTCCATTTGAGAGATCATGCCTTCGGCTTCTTCCTGCCAATTGAAGATATCCACCAGCTCGTAATCGGTGGCATCCACAGGCCAATCAATTAAAGCCTCTGGCTTTTCACCTTTCGCATACAGCTCAGCTTCCGCTGCTTTTTGTTCACCGGGAGCAACTGCCAGTTGGCCGGGTTTGTACTCCTTCAACTTGAACAGTCTGTGAAGTGACTGCGGCATATTGTACTGGCTGGCATTGTCCACGAAGTCAAAGACCATCAAACTCTCTTTTCCTTCATAAAGACGCATACCTCTGCCAAGCTGCTGCGTATAAAGTACTTTCGACATAGTGGGACGAGCCATGAACAGAACTTCTATCTCCGGGCAATCCCAGCCCTCATTGAGCAAATCACACGCGCATAGCACTTGAATTTTTCGATCAACAAATCTGTCCTGAAACTCTTTGCGTTCCGACTGCTTCATGCTGCCGGACACAGAAGCCGCATGGATACCGGCTTCCCGAAACAGCTCAGCAATTTGCTCTGCGTGCTTCACCGAGGCACAGAAAACCACGGTGCGTTTGTTGCGCACATATTGGAGCCATGTATCCACAATCAAGCGATTTCGCTCCGGAACATAAATCTTACTCTCCAAATCACGGATGTTATATTGGACGCTATTAAACCGAACCTTGGTCAAGTCGATATTGGTATGGATTCGAATACACCGAATGGGCACCAGTTCACCAATCTCCACAGCGGTTTGGATATCCAACTTATGAGCCGTATTCTTAAAGATGTCCAGAATTGCCTTATTGTCATCGGTTCGCTCCGGTGTGGCCGTTAAGCCAAGCGTGAAAGATGGCTTGAAATAGGCCAAAACTTTTTGATATGTATCTGCGGCAGCGTGATGTGCTTCGTCTACAATAAGATAGTCGAAGTTATTGTCCTTAAATTGGTCTAAGTGCAGGGCAATGCTCTGTATACTGCCGCAGACCACATGTGCATTGGGCTGCTTCATTGTCTCCATATATCTGCCAACGGTAACACTTGGCCATAGCTTCCGGAAAGTCTCAGCAGCCTGATTGATCAGCTCTTGCGTGTGAGCAAGAAACAGCACTCTTCCGCCACAGCTCCGAGCATCCATAACCGCGGTAACTGTCTTACCCGTACCGGTAGCATGATACAAAAGCGCGATGGTTTCACGATTATCTCGCATCGTCCGCAGTGCGTTCAGAGCAGCTTTCTGATGCTCCTTCAGCTCCAAACTGGTACCATCCAAAGCTTTACCGCGTTGTTGCGGAAGGTAGTCCTCAATTTCCTTGAACTGCGGATGACTGCCCAGAAAGACCCGTAGTTCGTCCTTGACGGCTTCTGGTTGAATCTGCATCTGGCGCACCGCCCAGCGGTACACGTCCCACCCCAGGTGTACCATGCTGTTTTGCTTCAATAGATCATCATAGAATTTATTGGAGGCAACAAGGCTTTTATTGTGCGATGTCTCATCGTCAATTTCAATTGCCACTCGGTGAGCGCCGTTTTCCAACATGAAGTCGGCATAGCGGCTGTTTTGATAGATGTCATAGAAGTGATATTGAGAATAGAGGTATCCCGCTTTCTCTGCACCGAAGGTCTCGCTGAATAGCTCGATAAACAAGTCTTCCGCAACACTGCCGGAAGCAGAATGATAGGTCTGCATCTAAGGTCACCTCAATTCTCAATGACTTCTTTCAAAAGAATCTTCTTTTCAAAGGTGCCTCGTTTACTTGCCTTTTCAGCGCGTATAGCCTCAAGCTGCTCTAATGTATATCCACGAGCTTTAGCCGCCGCATAGATGACTTCCAGAAGATCGGCAAGCTCCTCAACATTCAGATCCTTGTGGTATTCCGCAAGCTCTTCGTCCAACTTGGCATCGATCATGCGGAGATATTCGTCATCCGAAAGGAGCTCTGTTACGCAGTTTTTTCCGGATGCTTTGATGATTTCCGGTATGCGATCTCTAACAAGCTTGCTGTATTTTATAGTACTCATTTTATTTCTCCTCCGGTACCTCCGGCACAAACTCCATCACATCTCCGATATTGACATCTAACGCAACGCAGATCCTATTGAGCACAGCCAGTGTAACTTCCTCATCCCGCCGCAGCCGTGTCATGGTGTTCGGCGCGATGCCTGCCGCTTTGCGCAGATCGGCCTTACTCATCTTTTTATCGACAAGCAGCTTCCAAAGCTTGTTATACGAAATAACCATTTCCGTTCGACCTCCGGCTACAAATATCGTTCTAATTATACATCTTTCTCGATCATAAGGCAAGAGAGTTTCGCATCATGTTGCGAAACTCTCTTGCCCTAGGCTAAAGTACAAGTCACAAATTCTGCATCGAGGTGGATTGCAAAAGTAACTTCCAGATTTCAACAAGCCAAGCAAGATTAAATTTCAGAAAAGAAGCACGACCTCCCTCTAATTCGGAATTTACTTTTACAAGCATTGTCGAAACCGGAATTAGCACTTGCAAAGGAAGTCTAATATTGCCTGCGGATATGTTAGCACGAATATCAAACAGGATATGCAAGGTCTGATGAGGCTGCACTACATTACAATGACAAGTGATCGGAAAATTAGTGATACCAGGATTCCAGCAGCTCTCTAACTTCTTCAGAGTGGATTCTTTCTTCCCAGCAGTCTATCTCTCGCTCAATGCGTTGCTTCTGTTTCAAATATTTTATGCCAGACGCAAGAGGAAGAAGAGAGCGCAGATACTCTATTCGTTCCTGCATATACGGAATCATACTACCGCTTCCTCCCCAATGGGACGGCTCTAAGGGTAGGTGTTCAAAAGTATCTGGATCAGCATTGAGCGATAAGAATTTCCCCATTGCCTTTTTCCGCCGTTCACAAGATAATTCTTCTATCGCGGAAAATAATTGATACATTCTTTCCCTATCATAACTATATTTTTCGATCGTATGTTTTATCCAAAGGTCTTGCTTTACAGTAATCTCCTGATGAGATGCTTTATGATGCAGCATCATATTTACTGGTGAGCAATACAACCAATGTATCGCTTCTCCTCGTTTGCTGTAGCAATAATCGAACACACCATCTGCCAAATCCATATACTGTTCTGTATCCCATATTCTCAGAAGTCTTGCAATATCATAATCGTCATCCATTCTAAAGTAATCTCTCTGGTCGGCAATCAAGCAGTCAAGGTATCTGTATAGGAATTCGGCGTCAACCGAAATAATCGCGTACAGCAACGCTCCATCAAAATCCTCATGTTGTGAATAAGAGATCCCTTTCAAATAGATTTCTTCCAGGAGAGGAAGTTCATTCGAGAACGCCCGCAAAGTTTCATCCGCTTCCTGCTGGTTACTATGGTTTAAGAGCCAGAAAACATATAGACTAAAAACAAATGGTGAGTCTTCATAATGGCCTGAAACAATGCGTAGTGCTTTAAATACGATTTCAGACTCTACGATTTCATATTTTCGCAAGGAATCTATGCTTCGATAGGGAGATATCTTCATCTCCACATCCGGCGTGTCCAAATATTGCAAAAGCTCCACCGCCCAGTATGCAGACACTTGTCGCTCCGGCATGAAAGCGAAAAAGTACCACTGCCATACATTTTGCTGTTCATACTTATATCGGGTGATAAGTTCTTTCACTTCTGTCACTGATCTGATCTCAAATAGTCTCTCTAAAATCTGTCCAGCATTTATTTTGTATGGAGTGTCTGCCTTCATATAGGCATCTGCCAAATAAAGGTACAGTTGCTGCTGATCCTGAAGCGCTTCAAACACATATCCGAGCCCTGTACTTAATTCGCTCTCTTCTTTATCGAAAGTCTGGCAGCTCTCCAAACACACTTGGATCAAACCATCTATATCCCGAGGTGTATATCGCTCCACAAGTTTGCAAACTCTTTCCTTATGCCGCAGCACCCCTTTCTCATATCCCTCTGAATAGTCTTCAGAACGATGGGACACAAGTGCAGAATATATCTTATACTTTTCTGAGTTAAGAAACGGAGCCAATATATCCAGCTCGGAATAATCAATATGTTTTGCGACTTGTTTAATATGTGCTGCGATTACGCAGTGGAACAAATTTTCAGTCTGGAACAAGGAGAAAAATGCTATCACTTCTTCAAACTCAGCCCTTACTACATCTAAGCTTGTATCAATACCATAATGAGGCATACTATACTTGTATAGTATTTTCTCAATCTCAGCCTGTCTTTCTCTGTGCTGATAGATCTGATAGAGCTGCGACAAAAGCATCTTTCGGTATTTCAAAACAGGCTGATCCGGAGAAAGCGTCAGTGTGTAAAATGATACAGTATTATGTCGACCGCCCTCTGCCTTTGAAACATCAAGCTTCAAAAAATGCCCCGCAACACGAACAAATAAGATTAATAGATTTATATCTTCCGGGGTCGCTCTAACCGCTTCGCAGAGGTTATTAACTACCGCACTCTGCGTAAAATACCCAAAACGAGGGGAATCCCAATTGACTTCAAAACGTTCCGCGTACAAGCTGTAGAATTGTTCGAACAAATCCGGGCGTTTTTGATAATACAGCAATAGCAGATCCAGTGCAGTTGGCAGTTCAGAATGATTTTCAAAGCTGCTTAGGATTTGTAGAACATCATCCGAAACATTCGCGCTGTGTTGGTCATCATCAAACGGCAAAGTCCTCACATCAAATGGATGGTATGCCTCTTGTTCAATATACTCCTGTAGCAACAAAAGCGTTTGTGTTGGGCGCACCATATGAAAGGCTTTAAAAAATGGAAGGAACTTTTTAACATTACTTTCCAGCTTATCCCACACAATCTTAATTTGACTTTCAACATATTCTCTTACACTCTGGTCTGAGAATACATTCAAGAGGATATTGCATGCCTCAATCGTTCTGCTTTTGTTCATCTGAAAGCATGTTTCAATCATTGTGCCAAGCGGAATAATCTTTTCCTCGACAAAAACATACTTGATCAAAAAGTTGCTAAAACTCTGATCCGAAATTCTTGCTGCCTCGTCATTGCACAGATCTACAATTTCTGCTCTGTGGAGTAATTTCAGATCCGACGTAAAATCACTGCTGCTTATTCCCACAACCTCAAAAATTGGGGTAAGCTTTTCGAGATGCTTTAGATGGATCGCTTGAACGAATGCAATGATTCCAGCAGAACACACGCCTGTATCGCTTTCAACGAGGGCAGTCAACTGCTTGCTATAATAGTTATGATAGAGGTCTGACGCATCCTGAATCACAGCGAGGCTTTCGGAATCTGCTGCAAGCTTTCCAGCAAGCATAGCTATGCGAGCATTCCCCTCCGCAATAGACACAATGCGATCCGTGTAAACTCGATTTGTAATCCCATAGCATGTTTCTATAAGTTTACGGATATCATCATCACTAAATGCTGAGATTTTAATGGCTTCTGGCCGAATAACCTCCATAACACTCTGCATCACTTGTTTGCGGGCGTAGTCACGTACGGTCAGGAGCAATTTTGAAATATGCCGTGATCCTGACGCTGCTTTTGGAAGATACTCCAGCACATGTTGCAAGCCAGAAAGCTCATTAGCATCATCCACAAATACAAGATAATCTTTTCCTTCTTCAATTGCAGATACCAGATCCTCATATAGCTGCAAGTTGTTATTTCTTATAACAAGCACAGTGTAGCCATTTTCCTCTGCTAATTGCTGGCATAATTCCAGCGCAAATCTGGTTTTTCCGACACCGGCAGGCCCAGCAATTAGCAAGACATCGTTATCGCGCAGAGCAGTCTTTGCTTTTTCCAATTCCATTTCTCGAAGAAGGAATTCTGTTCCCAACGGAGCGGACATCTTGTTTGCGTCATGCTTTGCCACAAACATGTCTAATGACAAGATTTGGCCCGAGTCGATGCTAATCCCGAAGAAATCCTGAGCTAAAATTGGGCACTCACGGAAGATATCATTTCCCAATTGATCCAGACCAATTAATGTCAGTACGGCACCGCGCTTTTCGCAGTATTCTCTAAGATATTGATCATCACCAGGCCCTAAGCGGCCATATGTATGGCAATATATGATCTCTGCAATGCTCTCTTCAGAAACACCTGTCTTTTTTGAATCAAAGCATTTGCTGATATCTTCAACTGCTTTATTTATAAAATCCGTCTTTTGTGTCGTATACATCACAAAGACATACTTATTTTCTGCGGTCAAA
>JBMNQH010000029.1:0-14035 GCA_050944035.1 Oscillospiraceae bacterium
CAGCACGGCTGTGGAAAGAATACAAATATTCGCAAGTCCCGCCGCATTCTGCTTCATCCGATAAAACATACTGGATACAGAAATAAAATGCCGGGTCTTTGGGCGGTGCTCTAAAGGACAGTCCTATGTAGGATACGGTGCAATCCGTTTGGGTTGCACCGTTTTCCTTTGTTTTACGCCATTTTCGTAGGTTTGTTGCGGATTTCTTCCATAGCAACAATGATCTCTTCTTCGTCTGGAACGGTAACGATATCCACCGACCGAAAGTGAATTGTGATCGGAACGTGCTTCTTTCCATCCTCGCCCTTTACGCTGTTGAATATCTCAATTTTCTTAATGAGAGTATTTACAAGCGTTGGTGTGAGTTTTTGAATATCGGTGCACTCACGGATATTTTCAAGAAACGCTTTCAAATCGACCGCATCCTGTTTCGCCGTCTGGATTTCGGCTTCTGTTTCCGATACGAATTTCGTAAGCTCCTTTTGCTCTGCTTCGTATTTGTCACAGAAGATTTTGAATCGCTCTTCGGAAATCGTACCGCGAGCCAGCTGCTCAAAGGAAGCGGAAATCAGCCCGTCAAGTTCCTTGATGCGTTTCTTTGCCTGTTCCACCCGAAGCTTGGTATCCCGCAATTCCTTTGCAACGGATAACCGGTGATTCTTCTCATACAGATACAGAAAGACGGTTTCGTTCTCTGAAATATACTTCGCGGTCTTGCGAACCGTTTCCAGTACCATTTCTTCCAAAACAATATTTCGGATAAAATGAATTGTGCACGTGCCACGATTCTCCTTGTAAGCGGAGCAGCGGAAGAACTCTTGATTTTCGTTGATACTCTTGGCAGCGCAGAAATACATTTTTGAACCGCAGTCGCCGCAGAACACAAGATTTGAGAACAGACTGGTGCGTCCGGTTGCAGTATTCCTGCGTCGGCTGGCTCTCATTTCGTGGACGGTTTTGAAAGTCTCTTCATCAATGATTGCCTCCTGCGTATTCGGAATGATCTGCCACTCGGATTCATCGTACTCGATTTTCTTATGAACCTTGTAGCTTACGATGCTGCTTCTTCCGTTTACGGTACAGCCGGTGTACTGCGGATTATCCAAAATATGCTTTACCGTCGTATTCTGCCAGTTATACGGATCAACGGGACGCTCATTTCGGGTCTTACGGTTGATCTGATAAAAGTATTCCGTAGGCGTGATATACTTTTCTTCCCGCAGGCGGTTGGCAATCTTCTTGGGTCCGAGCCCTTCCATAGCCATTTTGAAGATGTACCGCACAACCTCTGCCGCAGGCTCGTCAATATACCACTGCGTGTCTTTCTTAGCCTTCTTGTACCCGTATGGAACGGTCGGAGAAACACGCTCGCCACGATCCCGCTTGTTCTGCCAGACCGCACGAATTTTCTTGGAAGTCTGCTGTGCATACCACTCATTAAATACATTCTGAATTGGCATCATTTCCACGCCGGTGCCCTTTTCAATATCGACATTATCCTGAATTGCGATAAAGTTTACACCGAGAGACGGATATTTTATCTGCGTATAATAGCCGCTGAAAACGTGGTCACGTCCGAATCGGGAAAGGTCTTTTACGATAACTGTACCGATAAACCCGTTTTCGATCATCTCCTCCATTTCCTGAAAGCCCGGTCTGTCAAATGTCGTACCGCTGATACCGTCGTCGGTAAAGAATCGGTAGTTGCTGATTCCGTTCCTTTTACAGTAATCTTCAAGGATTTGCTTTTGATGGGTGATACTATTGGATTCAAGTTCTTCTTTATTTTTTCTCTTGTCTTTTTCATCAAAATCATCGACAGAAAGACGGCAATAAAGAGCCGTAATTAATTTTTTCTTCTCGACTTTCTTCATAAGTCTCCTTTCCGGTGTTATACACCTAAAAAGCCGAGCATTGTTGAGACTGCCATCAGTCTACAATGCCCGGCTCTTTTATTCAATTCTGTGAGCTGTTCAGGATCAGTTCCTTGAACTGCTGAAATAATGACTGTTTGCCCTCCGTATCAAAATCGGCGGTAACATCATATACGGTATTCCCGATCTCCTTTGACACAGTAATTTTCTTCGGAACGGTACAGACATAATAGCCGGTACCTTCGTCAGCGTCCGCTGGCCTTACATATTCTGAAAGATCAATGGGCAGGTTTTCTTTTATCCGTCCGCCACCATACACGAAAAGACGGTATTTTTCTCTTGCTTCTTGTGCTGTCATATTGTTTCCCTCCTTTATCTCGAATTTTCACGCTGCTTTTGCAGGTATCTGCGGTAATACTCGGCCGCCTTGATTAAGAAATCTTCGGTCTGCTTGACGGTGAAACCATCTGGGATAATGTCACGCAGGCGCTCCACCGGGACCTTTATCGTCTCCCGCTGATTTGCTTTTTCTTCAGAAAGTGTTTTGAAAATCAGGTACTTATCCAGCGCTCCGTCCTTGCAATACTGATGCAGGTGCCAGCTTTGAGAGTAGGACGGCGTGCAGTCGTTCATTTCGCAGATTTCCAACACATCGTACTGAAACTGCTCCGGCAGGAACGAAAGCTCCACGCCGACAGACAGGGCAATCTTTCCCTCGTCCATCATCGTGAGCAGTTCGGGAATGAGATTGGTCAGACGGATATAGCGTTTCACCTGAGAAGCGCTGTCATTTTCCGAAATCTGCTCGACAGTCAACTTCGGTCCGAGTTGGTCCGAAGTTTTCCCTTGATGGCTCATAGCGTCAAATTTCATCTTGTACGCAAATGCTTTTTCAGACGGCAGGATATGCTCCCGGTGCAGGTTGCTGTCCACCACGGCAATGGCGGCGGCATCCCGGTCAAGGGCATAAATAAAGGCAGGAACTGTTTCCAGTCCTGCCTTAACTGCTGCGTGTAAGCGGCGGTGCCCGCTTACGACCTCATATTCATCTGTTGTGGTTTCCATCGGTATTACGATCAGCGGCGAAAGAATCCCCTGCGTTTGAATGCTTTCGATCAGAGTATTCATTTCCTCGTTGTCGAGTACCTTGTACGGGTGTCCCTCAAAGGGGTGTAATTTGGGTACCGGAATGGCTACCGGCGTTTTCATAGTATTATTCATAATTTTATCTACTCCATTCTTTAGATTTAGTCTTTGCTCTTGCATTGGTTTCACGCTCGGTATTGAGTTCCGCCTGCAAAAGCTCGTATAGGTGTGGGGATTTCTCCATAATCTTTTCAGCTCGCTTCACTTTTTCACGAAGCGGGCGTATTTTTTCTGTGATTGCCTTGCGTTCGTCCTTTGCGGCTTGTACCTCTTCGGGCGTGTGAGCACGGCGGCGGGCGTTATCCGTTTTGGAACGTTCAAACTCCAAAGCGGCAATTTCTACTTTCGTATCGGATATGCACTGCTCCAACTGCGGAATCGTGTGGATTTCCTCCCGCTGCAGAAAACGGTAGTCGCTGACGTACTGCTCGATATTTCTTGCCTCGTGCCGTAAATCCGGTGACAGCAGATCTTCCGCCATCTGCAAAACGGTAATAAGGATAAGGAACAAGGTGTCTACCAAAACGGTTACGGTGTCGTAGCTGTGTTCAATAATGAATTCCAATCGGCTTACCTCATCCTCCAACGCCGTAGTTCGCCATTTCTGTATTCGCTGAGATAGGACCGCATAGAACTCTACGCCCTTATCCCAATTCGCATTGATGCGTTCGTCCAGTACCTCTCTTGAATAACCGAGATTGTCCAGACGGATCGGGCGTTTCCAGCCAGGAGCCGTTATTGTGGTATGCGCGTAATACTCATCCGTGCGCCCGAAGGTATAGCCGAGTGCTTCCATCTGATAGCGAAAATCTTTTATCGATCCGCAGACGGGGAGAACGTACTCGATATCGTATTTGAGCATATCCCGGTGCGTCATGCCGCCTTGCTTCTTGTACCAATAGGCACCACGGCTCTGACCTTTCCAAAAGCTCGCATCCTTCAGCACGGATTTCCCGTATTCCCGGCAGACCTGATCGGATATTTCTCTCAGCCGGATATGATCTTTCTGATGATTTCCGAACTTGCTGCCGTCCTTGAAGGAAACGCTGTTAACGACAAAATGGCAGTGCAGGTTATCCGTATTCAGATGGACGGTGACGAGTACCTGATATTTGTCGCCCCACATCCGGTAGGCAGTCTCTCTGCCGATGGCAAGCGCTTCTTCCGGTGTGACCTCGCCCGTCTGAAAACTTTGATACCCGTGATACGCCACGTTTCCGCCGAGCTTCCCGAATCGGCGTTTGACCGCCATCATCGCCTGATATGCTCTCTGCTTCGGGCAGTTGATAGCGTCAACATAAATCTGCTGATCGGTCTTTTCGTCGTTTCCGGCATAGGTCAGCGTGGCATACAGATCACGGTCGAGATATTTCTGTGCCGTTGTCTTGTCGGGGTTATCCGCATAATCCAGCACATCCTTTAATCGGCACTTAACGGGCCATAGTCCGGTGGTTGCCATTGCGTCACCTCCCGTATGATTTCATTAGGCGGCTGTTTTCGGTCGTCGATCAGTTCGGCGTAGATTTCGTCGAACAATTTCAGCGCCGCCGCTTCCATTTCAGACGACAGTTCCTTATTGAGCAGGTCGCATAAATCCTTGTGGAAATGATAAAAGGCGTCCGGCTGAACCGCTTTGGGTTCATATCCGAGCGCCCTTCTCAAAATATATTCGCCTTGCCGCATTCCGCAGAGTGCGGCGTTCTTTTTGATCTTCCTTTTCTGCGCTTCGGTCGCTTCAAAGAAAATACCGTTCTTTGATTTTTTACTACCCATTTTCAATCCTCCTTTGCTATGGGGTATTAGGGGCTTGCCCCTAAAGAACGAGCCGATGAAGGTCGGCTCTGAACTGGAAAAAATATATATTTTTTCCCTGCTTGATACGGTGTGAGACACACCCCGTATGGGATGATTACGGGCGTTTCTGTGTGTCGAGTACCGTTACATACCATTTGCCGTTCTCTCATTGGGGGCGTATCTATCGTTTGAGCCACGTTGGCTCAGATATTTCGTAATGATTCCGTATTTGAGCCGTAAACGGCAGGATTTGGCTCAAAAGAAGGCAGACAGGTCGGAGAGAACGTTTTCGTCGTTCTCCGCTTTCTGTTCTTCCGTCAGTTCCGTGTCCGCAGTCATATACTCCGTCGGAGCCGGAGCGACAAACGAAACCTCCGACAGTTCCTCCCGAAATACTTGCCGGACATCATCGAGTGTGAAATCCCGGTCGCTGTTTTTACGTCCCATAAATGAAATAACCGCCTCAACAATGAAGCGGTTACGGGATTTACCTTTTTCATTATTCAGTTCGGCAAGATATTCGGCGGCACGGCGTTCGGCTTCATCGTCCAGATCAAAGCGCACGTTCAGTCGGTAATGATTGCTCATTGTCTCTCATCCGCTTTCAGCTGCAGCTCTGCCATATACTCGTAACCCTTTGCAGCGGCACAGATATCGTCTACGAATTTCACACGGTCGGGATTGCACTTATAAAAGTTCCTCACAAGGCATCCGCCGCCTCCGGTGATATACAGTGTCATCGTGCCTTCATCGTAGCCGTGCTCACGCAGACGACGAAAAATGTCTTTCACATATTCCGTAGCGGTGGTTTTGATGATCTTGAGATCGGCGGCTGGAATGTCCGCCGTGCCGTTCTGCAGAACCTCATCAATAATCACGTCATTGATTTCTCGGCGGGCCTTTTGCATAAATTCCTCACGGATCGCAAGGGTACACTGATAGGTACCAAACTTTTCGGTGTACATCTTACTGCTCATCGGTCTGCCGTTCGTGAGGAACAGTGTGTTCATTGTACCATTGCCGATATCCGCTACAACGGAAAGACCTTTCATTGTGGCAACGAACTCCGCAACAGCGGCATAGCCCTGCGGATAGATCTTTACGCCGGAGATTCGGACGTGATATGCCGTGTGCTGATAGGTGAAGCTGACCTCCTCATTTTTAGAGAGGTAGGCGGCAAACTCGGCTTTCTGTCCGCTTGTCCAAGTGAGCGGAAGCCCGGCGGCGATGATAACGTCCGCCTCCGTCAGACCTTTGTCTTTCAGTCCCTCCGCAATCGCCACAAGAGTGAGTAGATAATAGTCCTCGTCTTTGATCTTATCCGGGAGGAATTCCTTGTGTCCTTCGCCGATGAGATAGTACCTGCCGCCATATTCCAGCATATCCTTCGTGAACAGCGGCTCGGCATCGTAACTCATAATTCCGGTTTTGAAGCAATGGTTCGCGGTCTTGATATTACCGTAACCGTGATCGATTCCTACGATCAGTTTTTCTTTGAATTCTTTCATTGTAAATACCTTCTTTCTCCCCGTCTTTCCGGGGTGTCGCTTTAATAATTGTTTTTGTTTTGCTGCAAGATTTCTTCATAGAGTTCATTTTCGGCGGGTAATACCGCTTTGCGGAAATAGTTGCAGTAAATCCCATATCGGGAAATGAGCTGCACACAGCGGCAGGGCTCGCCATCATCAAGCAAAAGGCAGTTGCCGTCCACGCAGTTGCAGCACTCTCTGCTGGCGAGCTTTCTGACCTTTGCCGACTGTTTTGCCGTGATTTTCAGAATCATACGCGTCACCTCCTTTGTTCTGAAATCCGGGCAGCAAAAAAGCCGCTCCGGTGTCGGAACGGCTGTGCATTACTGCCTTCTACGTATAGAATAGCGAAGTTTTCAGTTTTGCAAGAAAATCACGTAACACTTGTAAAATGATGTGCGTAACACGGAAATTTACATTTGTGTCCTTTTTATGGGACACCAATCGTGATAGAATTATACTGGGAGGGAGGCGATAGAATGAATCTCCTGCAATTTACCGCAGACTACCGTGATGGACGGGTATATGTAGGCGGCAAGGTTTATGCCGCAGGACTGTTCGCCACACATCTGCTGAATCAATATTATCTGAACGATACTGCCGCGCGGATCGCCGTATTCAGCGATGATGTCAATTACAATGTCATCCGTCAATTAGAAAACGGGTATCTGAACATATCCGAATTTGTCAGCATCGGCAGAAACGTATTGGAAGCAATGAAGTCCCTGCCGACACTGCATCCTTTTGACTCGCTGGATAACTCTGCCATAACCGACTGCGTAACAAATCTTTTCACAGAAGCAAACGGTGAGCGCATCTGCGCCTATCTTTCCGAAAGGGCAAAGGTCAGTATGCTTCCGCAGGATGAGGTTTCAGTCGGGACGGCGTACCGATACGCTGAAAGAACGGACAAAGAAGCCGGCACACTTGTCCACGATGCTATAACGATCCTGCAATTTTTCAATAACGTCAGTGCCGACCTTATCTCAGCCCACGACAAGTTGACCGCATTTGTGGAACGCATCGACGAAGCAGAACGCTTTGACGAAAAGCATCTGCTCCCGATTGCTCTTGAAGTATTCGGACAGATACCGTTCCCAATCACGACGGAATATATCTCCCTCAAAAAGAACAAGGCAAGCAGCGGAGAGACCGTTGCCCGCCGTCTTACCTTTGAACGGTATATCGCTTTCGTGCTGACGGACTTCTTTGAAGGTCTGCACTACGGGCATTATCCGAGAAGGTGCGGTGTCTGCAAAAAGTATTTCCTTATGCAGTCCGCACGCCGTCAGCAGTATTGTATGGGTATCGCTCCGGAGCAGATACGGGGACAGAACGTGACCTGCCGCAGATATGCCGCTTCCGTAAAGCGCAAAGAAAAATCGGAGAACGATCCGATCTCCGCTATCTATACAAATCGCTGCTCCGCCATCCGTACAGAGGTGAAGCGAGGAACTATCCCTGCCGAGATCGGCGAGGCGGCAAAGGTGCTGGCACTTGAGCACAAAAAGACGGCACTTATGGATGACGATTACGCCAAAAGGCAATACAAAAAGGATATGTCCCGTGAAAAGCTCTATCGGGATGCGGGATTGAAATAACGATACCGTTCTGTCGGATGGGAGGTGAGTGCCGATGAAGAACGATGACTGGAAACAAGATCTATATCGCTACCGTCTAACACCAGCACCGCCGAAGAAGGACGATTTTCAAGACTACATTGATCTGTACTTTAACGAAAAAGACGAAAAATATCTCTCGTGGCTTCTGCATTACTACGAGCCAACGCTGAATACACAGATGATGACCGCCGTGCAGGAGTATTCAATGCGGGGGCATTTTGTGGATATGAAGCAAGCCGCCGTCTACGGGATTCTCAAAGCTCTTGCAAACTACGATATTTCTCTTGGCGTTCCGTTCCTCGTTTACAAGGAATATTACGTCAAAAACGAGATCGACGACTACATCCGCACGATGCGAACGGGCTATACCGTTCAGAGCAGCGACGAATACAAGTTGCTCCGCAAAGCAATGGCGCTCTACAACAAATACGGCAAATCCGACGATGAAACGATAGCACAAATAGCCGCTGAAATTGACAGAAGCACTAAAATAACAAAAGAACTCATTGCCGCAGGACTTAGGAATATGTCCTATGCCGATTTCTACCGCAAGTATGCTGACGAGGACAGCGAAACTTCCGCAGAGGATGTAACACGGGACGATTCCACCGATCCGTGCAAGATGTTCTTTGACGAGTGGCGGGCGGATGCCGTTTTTGATTGCTATGAGAAGCTGGATATCCGTGAACGCTCGATGATTGCCGACCATCTCGGTTTTTGTAGGGAGTGTCACGGCATACTGGAGAACGGCACCGATGAAAACGGCGAAAAGATATTACTATTTCGGCAGAAAAAAGCATACGCCGACCTTGCCTTGCAGCACACGCTTTCCTCACCCGACACCGCTTTCCGAATCGTTCATAAGGCATACGACAAAATCCTCATTGAACTTGCCGTTGACGAATATATCCACATTGTCGAACTGCGGCGCACGAAAAAGACGAAAACCGAGATCGTCTACGAATACTGTGCCGACCATAATAACGACTGGGGTGAAATTCATTACACGCCCGACGCTGACGATTACGACGTTACCCGCTACGTGTACGCTGATAAAAAGGGCGGATTCTTCTTCGCCGCCGCAGGCGACTGGATCGTCCGTCAAGCTGCGAAGAAGCAATTCCCGCAGACGGTGGTCATACCGATTACGAAAATATTATAAATCGAAGGAATTGATTTTTGCAGAAAGCATTTCAAAATTATACAAATAAACAAAACACAAAAAGCCCCGCCCGGAGCCAAGAAAATTCTTGATTCCGAGCGGGGCTTCGCTATGCAGTGAAATCCGCACATTCGTTTTATCCGAAGAGCTAACCTACAATATTACGGACAATTTCAATCCATACTTTTCGGATAAACTAAAAACACTACTTATCCGGAGGTAAATACAATGAAAGGACATTTTTTAACACGCAAAGAAATCGAAAGATTCCGTAATTACTTGTGGGAGGAGGAAAAGAGCGAGAATACGCTGGAAAAATATACCCGTGATGTGACAGCGTTTTCGGCGTTCTGCGACGGGACGATCACAAAAGATACCGTTATCGCTTATAAGCAGAATCTGATAGACAGCGGGTACGCCGTGTGAAGTATCAATTCGATGTTGGCAAGCATAAACAGTCTGTTTTCTTTTCTCGGCTGGTACGAGTTGCGGGTGAAATCGCTGAAAGTTCAGCAGCAGGTCTTCTGCCCGGAAGAAAAGGAACTGACGAAGGCAGAATATGAGCGGTTATGCCGGACGGCGGAGAAAAAGCAGAATGAACGTCTTTGCTTGATCCTGCAAACGATTTGTGGCACGGGCATTCGTGTGAGCGAACTGCAATTCATCACCGTGGAAACCGTCCGAAAAGGCGAAGCGACAGTCTCGCTCAAGGGCAAGACGAGAAGCATTTTTATTGTCCGTGATCTGCAAAAGAAACTGCTTCGGTATATATCCGAGCAGAAGATAACGGCGGGCGCGGTTTTTGTTACCCGCACGGGCAAGCCGATAAGCCGCACGAACATCTGGCGGGAAATGAAAAACCTCTGCGTTGAGGCAGAGGTAAATCCCGAAAAGGTATTTCCGCACAATCTTCGCCATCTTTTCGCCCGTGTGTTTTACAGTATTGAAAAGGATATCGCCAAGCTCGCCGATATTCTCGGCCACAGCAGCATCAATACGACACGGATCTACATCATCTCGACCGGCACAGAACACCGTCAGCGCATGGAGCGTATGCGGCTGATTATATGAAAAGAGCCGCCATTAGCGGCGACTGCAACATAATCGGTATTATGTTCTTTTTCGCAATGAGAACTGCAAAGGAAAATGTAAAAATAGGCGCACAAAATCAAGTCCATTCCTTAGTCTTTTCAAAACGCTTTGAATGGGCTTGGTTTTTCATACTCATTTTTGACAATTTTCTAAATAATTCCATACTTTTCATCAAGATTTTACCTGAACCACTTGATTTTTTAAGGCGGTTGTGCTATACTAAATTGGTAAAATTGGGATTAGTGTATTTGCCGCCTGATTTCTACAACATAATACCGATTATGTTGCTATTCAAAAGGAGGTCGAATAATGGCAATCGCTGAGGTAATCAAATACGAGGGCGATAATAGCACATTTATATGGAAGCATCCCTGCGAGGACTTTAATACTACTACGCAGTTAATCGTCCATGAGTCGCAGGAAGCGATCTTCTTTATGAATGGTCAGGCATTGGACCTATTTGGTCCGGGCCGTTATACGCTCGAAACGCAAAATATCCCACTGTTGAAGAAATTCACAAACATTCCGACAGATGGGAAGATCCCGTTCCACTGCGAGGTATATTTTATCAATAAAACCGAGCAAATGGCCATTAAATGGGGTACAGATAGCAGGGTGCAGTACATAGAACCTACATACAGGTTCCCGCTGTCAATAGGTGCAAGCGGTGAAATGTCGCTGAGCGTGTCCGATTCAAGGAAATTACTCATTAACCTTGTTGGTACGGAACGAGTGCTGGAACGGAATCAGTTAACGAATTTTTTCCGGGCGTTTTTAATGACAAAAGTCAAGACCTATATCGCTCAGGAAATGCGCTCCAGTGCAATTAATATTTTTGAGATTGACGAGCAGCTTGAATCTTTTTCCGCCGCAATAAAAGCAAAACTTGATGATGATTTTCTTGATTACGGGGTAAACCTGAAACGGTTCTTTGTTACGGTTATTGTAAAACCGGACGGAGATCCGCAATACGAAAAGTTCAAAGAGCTTCACTTCCGTCAATACGCAGACATTGCTGAGGCGAAGCTGCGACAGCAAACAGATGTTATATACGCCCAAACCGAAGCTCAAAAGGTGGTTATCGACTCTCAGGCACAAGCAACAAAACGTGCTCAAGAAGGATATACCTATCAGCAGGAGCGCGGTTTTGATGTTGCACAAGATGTTGCAAGGAATGAAGCAGTTGGGCAGTTTACCAATATGGGCGTCGGGCTTGGCACAATGGCAGGAGTAGGCGGCGCGGTAGGCGGTGTAGTTGGAGGCGCTATTAATGGTGCCTTTGCCGGAATAAACAATTCAGTACCATCTCAGCCTGCAACCTTGTTCTGCGATCAATGCGGTGCAGAATTAACTTCTGGAGCCGCGTTTTGCGATAATTGTGGCGCTCCGCAGTCTTCACCGGACACCTGTTCAAAATGTGGATTTAAGTTCATAAAGCCCGGCAAGTTTTGCCCTAAATGCGGTGCAAAAAGGGAGGGTTGATTATGAACAGAAATAAGAAATTAGGTTACGTTATTTTATTAATCGCATTTGTAATTGTCAGTGTCGTTGCATTTGCACTACCCACAGCGAAGACTACATCGTTCTGGGTGGCATACATCTTTACTTGTATAGCATTTGTGGCCCAAGTCTTCATTTGGAATATTGGCTTTAAAGATAACACGCCACTTAGAAGCAAATTCTTGGGCATTCCGGTTATTAGAGTAGGATACATTTACTTAGTATTCCAACTGATTGCTCTTGCCGTGCTTGTAGCATATCCTGCTTTGCCGGTATGGGCCACCATTATCATCAATGTACTGATCGTTGGCATTTCAGCAATATGTATGATTACAGCTGAAATCGGCAGAGATATTGTCAGTAACGTTGAAGAAAAAGTACAATCAAAAGTATCTTACATCAGAGAAATACAGACCGATATCGAAATTGCCGCTGAACGAGAATCTGATTCTGCAATAAAGCAAAAAATACTAAAGTTGGCAGAGAAAGTAAGGTACAGCGATCCTATTAGTTCTGACGAGCTATCAGAACTTGAAAAAAGGATTTCGGATAAGGTCAAGGAATTATACGACGCTGATGATAAACTGGCAATCGTCGATGAAATCGAATTGTTACTCTTAGAAAGAAATAAAAAGTGTAAAATCTACAAAAACAAGTAAGAGGATATATTATGGCAGCATTAGTATGTGATATTTGCGGCGGCAAGCTTATTATGGGCGCCGGTGGAATAGCAACCTGCGAAAGTTGCGGTATGGAACATAGCGCAGACCGCATGAAAGAAAAAGTTCAGGAAATCAAGGGAACAGTGCGCGTTGATAATTCTCATATGATTGAGAATTATCTCGAAATGGCAAGAACTGCAAAAGAGGCTGGAAATAACGCGGAAGCCGAATCTTATTGCAATAAAGTAATCGAAATCGAGCCCACGAATTACAAGGCGTGGATGTTAAAAGGTGAAGCTGCAGCTTGGCAGTCTTCACTTCAGAATTCACGAGTTGATGAAGGCGTCACGGCATTTGTAAAGGGTATCAATAATGCTCCCGAAGAGGAAAAAGAGGAGCTGATTGAAGACGCAAAAGAACAGATTAAAAATCTTTCGTTGGCTATGATTTCCCTGCGCGCTGATAGATTTGCAAAATGGCCTGATGAAGAGGAATCTGCCGGCTTTATTTCTGATTTGACGTCAATATTAAGTACGGTAGTAACATTTTTGAATCAAACAGGAGCCCTCATTCCATTGGCAGAAATAATGGCTCCTATTGCAGCACAAATTAACCAATCAGTTGTTAAGGCATGGCAGAATGTAATCTGGCCGGATTATAACGGAGATCCAAACGATTCTGATGATAGAGCCGGAAAATATGAATGGCAAACCTTTATTAAGCGTGTTGGCTACTGTACAACCCTCGTAGAAAAAGCAATCGATCTGTGCGATGAAGATGACGAAGATGATATTCAAAGATATGAGAATCTTATCTTCATGCATAAAGCGGCAATTGATTCGTGTTCTTGGGACTACAATTTTACCGACTGGGGCAAGAGCTGGCATAAAGAGTGGAGTTTAACTGACGAAGCGAAAAGGAAGAGACGTACATTGATAAGCCAGTATGAAGCAAAAGTTAGAGAGATTAAAGCCTCTATAGCAGCAAAGCAGGCAGCTGAAAAAGCAGAGAAAGAACGAATTGCTCGCGAAGAGGCACAAAAGAGATTTGATGCTTATTGGGCTGAACACGCTGAAGAGAAAGCATCTCTCGAAACTGAACAAAAAGACCTCAATTCCAAGATTGCTGCGTTTAACAAAGAAATTGAGGCAATTCCAGGGAAGGCAGAAATAGACAATGTTGATGAACGTATCAAAAAACTAACAGAAGAAAAATCTGCGCTCGGATTATTCAAAGGTAAAGAGAAAAAGGCGCTTCAAGAACAAATTGATCAAGCAAATACCGAGAAAAAAGGTATTCAGGATCGTATGGATGCTGCCAAGAAAGAAATTGAGGCTAAAATTTCTCCGCTCCAGAATAGAGTAAATACAATTTCCAACGAATTAACAAAAGCAAGATGATTATAATTACACGCTGGGATATTCATTCCAGCGTGTAAACATATAGTGGATTATTTAGTTGCAGGTGAACATATGGCAAAAGATAGTGGATATGAAATATCTCCGATGAATCCCGGATGGATAAAAAGACGTGTACCGGATGAATATGCTGATGACAGCTTAAGAGATTTGATTATGTTTTTCGTCATCAATACTCCTTGTAAGGATTTGAGCAGTAGTAGTATAGATTTGTGCGATTATGGCTGGGGCAAAGA
>JBMNQH010000030.1:0-13622 GCA_050944035.1 Oscillospiraceae bacterium
TCAACTATGACGCCCAGATGACGGCGCTGGAAAATGAAATCAAGCGGTATCAGGATCTGAAAATCAACCTGTATTCGGACATGGCGGACGGTGTGATCAGCCGCGAGGAATACAAGGAGTTCCATGCAGGCTATGACCGCAGGATTGCGGACAGGCAGCGCCAGCTTGGAAAGCTGAAAGATGAGCGCAGTCAGGCCATGGAGAACAGCTCCGGGAACATCGAGTGGATTGAACAGTTCAAGAAGTACCGGCATCTGACGGAGCTGGACAGGGAGTGCATCGTCCACCTGATTGAGAAAATCCTGATTTATGACGGCAAGCGCATCGAGGTGTGCTTCCGATACAGAGATGAGCTGGAAAACGCATTGCAGTATATAGAACGGTTTGAGGATGTCCTTCCCACTGAGGAAGGCGTAATAATACCGGAGAGGAGGAACGCATAATGGCAAGAAAGAAAAGACAGTATTTACAGCCGGAGCAGGCGCAGGAACCGGTCAGCGCTATGCTGCCGTCCGTCTGGGAGACGGCCATCTACGCCCGACTCTCGGTTGAAAACAGCAAGAAGAACGACGACGGCGATTCCATCGAGGGACAGATTGAAATCTGCCGGGATTATGTATCGGAGCATCCGTATCTTTATCTGGCGGATACCTATGTGGACAACGGCTGGACCGGAACAAACACGGACCGTCCGGAGTTTCAGAGACTGCTCTCCGACATTCGGGAGGGAAAAATCAAGGCGCTGGTCATCAAGGATTTCAGCCGCTTCTCCCGTGATTATATCGAGGCAGGCAACCTGCTGGAGAACATCTTCCCGGCCATGGGCGTTAGGTTCATTTCAGTGGTTGACCGCTATGACAGCTTTGAAACGGACGGCTCAGCCAGCAGCCTGCTGATTCCGCTGAAAAATCTGATCAACAGCTTCTATTCCAGAGACCAGTCCAAGAAGGTGTCGCTGGCGGTTCATGCCAAACAGCTGGCCGGCGAACACATTCCCAGCATGATTCCCTACGGATACCGGAAATCGACCACACAGGAGTACCGGTTTGAACCCGATCCGGAGACCGCACCCATTGTCAAGAGAATCTACGCACAGTTTCTCAGCGGCACCGGAGCGCGCCCTATCATGCGCCAGCTGAATGAAGAAGGTATTCCCTCGCCAGGAAAGCTCCGCTATCTGCGCGGACAGACCAGGCGGGCATGTTATTCCGATTGTCTCTGGACACAGCAGGTCATCAAGCAGATACTGATGAATCCGACCTATATGGGCGATCTTGTCTTTGGGCGGATGCCGACGGCGCTTTATCTGGGACAGCCGGATTATCACTATGAGCCGGATGAGAGCAAGTGGCGTATCCTGCCGGATATGCATGAGGCACTGGTCAGCCGGGGCGATTTCTATCAGGTCAGAGAAATTCTGGAGGCAGGCCGCCGTGAGAATGAGGCCAAATTGGAAGCCAGCCGGAATTACCGTGAAAAGCATCCGCAGATTTTCAGAAGCGGAATCGTCCGGTGCGGGTACTGCGGCTCCAACCTCGGTTACAGCCGTCACGGTGAGAAAAAGGAAGGCCGGTACAGCTGCCGGAACAAGCAGTATGGCCGCTGCGATGTTGCCGTCGGCATCTCGGAGAAAAAGCTCGCGCCGATTGTCTGGAACGCGATTCAGATACAGTTTGCCCTGTTCGCGGATTTTGAGGAAGTGGCCGGGCGGCTGAGGGACAGCGGTATTCAGACGAAACGGCAGACCGAACTTCAGCAGGAAATGCTGGAAGTCAGTGAACAGCTATCTGGCTATCAGAACAAACGGGAGCAGCTCT
Source organism: Oscillospiraceae bacterium (assembly GCA_050944035.1). Taxonomy (GTDB): domain Bacteria; phylum Bacillota; class Clostridia; order Oscillospirales; family Oscillospiraceae; genus JBMNQH01. The sequence goes on from JBMNQH010000030.1 coordinate 1,818, forward strand.
ACAATGACTATGTGGATGGTATTCTCTCTGCCGGAGATTATATTGAGCTGAAAACCCGCTTTGACACAGCGTATCAGGAGCAGAGTTCCCGCCTCAATCAGCTGTCGGTGGAGCTGGCCAGGCTGAACCGGATGCTTTCTGATGAGAACAAGTGGCTTGTGAACATCCGGAATATCCGCAAGGCGCGGAAGCTAACGCCGGAAATCGCCCAGGCGATGATTGACCACATCAACGTATATAAAACCGGTTATGCCCAGCACCGGCTGGAAATCATATTCCGCTTTCAGGAGGAACGGGACGCACTGGAAACGGCTTATCACGAATTGGAAGGAGGCGAAGCCCGGTGAAGAAACTGTACCTGTACATCCGCCTGTCGGATGCCGACGATGACCTGAAATTCAAGACCGAGAGCGAGAGTATCGCCAATCAGCGCACGCTGCTGTATCGGTTTATCCGCGCCCGCCGGGAATTTGACGGCTATGAAGTGGTTGAGTTCATCGATGACGGCTACTCCGGCACCAACGGCAACCGTCCGTCCTTTGAGCGGATGATTGAAAGCCTGAAAAACGGCGAGGCAAACGTGGTTATCTGCAAGGATTTCAGCCGCTTTTTCCGCGACTATGTGGAGATCGGCGACTATCTGGAGCGCATCTTTCCGTTCCTGGGCGTTCGCTTCATTGCCGTCAACGACGGATATGACAGCGATGATTACAAGGGCTCCACGGCCGGCATGGAAGTGGTCATGAAGTACATCGTCTACTCCTATTACAGCCGCGACCTGTCCCAGAAGATCAAAACCGTCATGAGCACCAGAAAGAGCAAGGGCGAGTTCGTAGCCGCGCAGCCTCCTTATGGATACATGAAAGACCCGGATGTGAAGCGGAAGATCATTCCCAATCCGGATACCGCGCCTGTGGTGCGGAAAATCTTTGACCTTGCGCTGGAAGGGAAAACGCCGGCAGAGATTGCCGTTGTCCTGAACGATTATAAGCTGGAAACGCCATCGGCCTATTATATGCGGATGAATCCCAATAGCAAAAAGTTCCGCACTTCTTCTAAGGAAGCCTGCTGGACGGTCAGCAATGTGCGGGAGATTCTGAAGCGCCGGGAGTATACCGGTGTGATGGTCATGAATCAGCGCCGCTGGAAGGGGCTGGACAATCCCCGGACGGTATGGACGGATGAATCCGAGTGGCAGATCATCCCGGACTGCCATGAAGCCATTGTCAGCGAAAGCGAGTATGAAGAAGCGCAGAAGGTATTCCGTAAAATCCGCAAGGGGTATGATCGGAGTCCTGATCAGTATCTGCTGCGCAGTCTTGTTCACTGCGGGGCCTGCGGACGTACCATGCAGCGGCAGAAACACTCCCCGGTGGTTTACTACACCTGCCTCAAATCCGTATCCAACAGAGAAACCGCCTGCCCGGTGGGCGAACGGTTCATTGAGGCTGACCTGGAGCGCATCGTGAAGAACGACCTGCTTGAAAAGCTCCGTCTGCTGGTGGATGCAGATGATCGCCTGTATGCGGCGGCAGCGGCCAGCGAAGGCACAGAGGAAAACCTTAGATTTCGGCTGGAACAGATTGAGAAACGCATGAAGCAGATTTCCATCAGCCGGGTCAGCGCCTATGAGCGGTACGCCGAAGGGAGACTTCAGAGGGATATATACCTCATGGAACGCGACAAGCTGAACGCAGAGAGCGACAGTCTCAGCTCCGAGAAAGAGCGGCTGGAAAAGGAGCTTTTATCCCTTTCTCAGAGCAGGAACCGCGAATTAACGGAGACCTGCGACATGGCCCGCCGGACGCTGAATGCGGACGAGCTGACCAATGAAATGCTCCTGTTCTTTATCGACCGCGTGAATGTGTACAGCGGCATGAGGGTGGAGATCATCTATCGTTTCTCTGATGAAATTGCCCGGTTGATTGGGCAGGAGAATACAGCTGAATAACAGGAGGAGCGGTCCCTGGATTACCGGGTACCGCTCCTTCGTATGTGGGCTTGAACAGCTCATATTTTTTTAGTCTTTGCTTAACATCAGCAAATCCACCTTTCAACGATAAGGATTGGAGCAGCGAATTACTAACAAATGATTACAGGTGGGTCTATGGGACACCTCCCGATAAAAATGCAAACTATGCTTGGATTCAGCATTTCATCAGCCACCTCTCTCCCTCTGGGAAAGCAGGATTTTTGCTTGCCACAAAATCACTTGCTTCTGAGTCACAAGCGGAAACTGCTATTCGTTCTGGAATAGTAGCCGATTCCCTGCCGGAGTGTATCATTCTCTTGCCGGGGAAACTATTCTACACAACACCTGCACCTGTATGTCTTTGGGTTCTTTCGAGAAACGCATCCAAGAGAGACAATAAAACTTTGTTTATCGATGCTTCTCGGATCTTTACTGTAGTGGACAGGACCCATAACAAACTGTCCCCAAGAAATATTCAAGAGATTGCGAGAATATACCACTCTTGGATACACGGTGATGGAACTTATGAAGATGTTCCCGGTTTCTGTAAGGTTGTCAACAAAGAAACGATTGTTGAAAAAGGATGCTCGTTGTATCCGGGGGATTACATTGGGATCAAAGAAGACCCTTCTGATCTGAAAGATCCAAGCGAAGCGAAAGAAAAAATAGTGAATAGCGTTCAGCTTGCGAAGGAAGAGATCAAACAGCTTCAAGATAATATCAGTGTGCTATTCACATCAATAGAGCGTGAGGTTTCAGGAGAGGCATCTCCACTTGTCCCGTATAAGCTCTCAGATGTGTTGTATGAGTCTACAGATGTTTTAGGAGATGATGAAGAACCTGAAATCTTAACTTGTACCGAAAATGCTGGTCTTGTCCTTCAACGAGAAAGGTTTTCTAAACGTGTAGCTACAGAGGACACAAGTGATTATAGAATTGTTCTCAGAAACGATATTGTGTACAATCCGTATCTCTTATGGGCTGGAGCAATTGATCAGTGTACTGTTGTCGACAAAGGCATTACTTCACCGGCATACATAGTGCTACACGTTAAAGACGGCTTTGCCCCTGCATTGGTCGGACACGTTTTGAAATCCGATTATATGAAGAAACATTACTGGAACATTTCAATCGGAACCCATGAACGTAGGAGAACAGCCCCGATTGACAAGTTCCTTGATCTGGAAATACAGCTTCCAGATCAAGATGCCCAGAAACACATAATGGAATTATCGGAACAGATTATGAAGCAAAGCGAAAGAATAACGGTTATTCAAAAAGCCTTGCTTGCAGCATCTGCGAGTATGAATGAGTTCTACACCAGAAGGTAGGTGCAATATGGCTTATTTATATGAATCAGAAATCGAAGAAATGGCGATAGAGGAACTCCAAGCTCTTGGTTATACTTATGTATCTGGAAATGACTTAACTCCTGATGCCGCACCGCTTGAGCGAAAAAGTTTCGCTGACGTGATTTTGCGGGATCGATGCCTTAGTGCATTAAGAAGAATCAATCCTCATCTATCAGAGGGGGCCATTGAGTCCGCACTTAAAGCACTTTATCAAGTTGCAGGGACACACCAAGTCACCGATAATGAGAAATTTCATCGTTATTTGACTGATGGAATTCCTGTGGAATACCGAAAAAAAGATGACGTTGTTGGTGATTATGCGTACTTGATTGACCCGTCTGACTCGCCGGGGAAAAATGAGCTCCTTGCAGTTAATCAGTTTACGATTATCGAAAAAGGGATTAACAAAAGACCAGACATCATTCTTTTTGTCAATGACCTTCCCTTGGTGACCGTTGAACTGAAGAATGCGGTGGATCTAAATGCAACAGTGAAAAAGGCGTATGAGCAGCTCAAAACCTACAAAGCAACAATCCCGCAATTATTTTCGTACAATGAAATATGCGTTATCTCTGACGGATTAGAAGCAAAAGTTGGTTCATACACAGCACCGCTTTCTCGCTTTAGCACATGGAAGACGAAGGATGGGCTTTCAGATGCCTCTCCTTTTTGAAGATGAACTGTCAGTAACACTTAATGGGCTTTTTAATCGCAGCACGTTGATAGATTACATTTTGAATTTTGTTGCGTTTGAAAAAGCTAAAATAGAAAACGACGAGAAGAAAATAATTCGGATTGAAACCATAAAAAAGATTGCAGCCTATCATCAGTATTATGCTGTTAATAAAGCTGTTGCCAGTACAATTCATGCGGCGGATAAGAACGGTAATAAAAAAGCTGGAGTAGTTTGGCACACCCAAGGATCTGGTAAATCATTATCCATGGTTTTTTACACCGGCAAACTCGTGAAAGCAATGAACAATCCGACCGTGATCGTTATTACCGACCGTAACGATCTTGATGATCAACTGTTCGATACATTTGCAGACAATGTTGAATTGCTGCGCCAACCGCCTCAGCAAGCCGAAAGCACAGAACAATTAAAAGACCTTTTGCGGGTTTCGTCTGGTGGCATTATATTTACGACCATACAGAAATTTTCTCCTACCGATGGTACATCAAAATTTGATACGCTGTCTGATCGTCATAATATAGTAGTAATTGCGGATGAAGCGCATAGAACACAGTATGGTTTTGATGCGAAGCTCCATGATATTAAAGATAAAGACAACAACGTAATTGGTCAAAAGGTGTCTTACGGTTTTGCAAAATATATGCATGATGCATTACCCAACGCCACCTATATTGGTTTTACGGGGACCCCGGTCGAATCAAAAGACGCCAATACACCTGCTGTGTTTGGAAACTATATTGATATTTATGATATTGCACAGGCCGTCGAGGATAAAATTACAGTAAAGATTTATTATGAAAGCCGTCTGGCAAAAGTTAATCTAACTGAAGAAGGAAGAGTTCTGGTAGAACAATTCGATACAGAGTTAGAATCTCCGCCTGAAAGTGACGAAGCATTGTCTGATGCAGACGGAGCTAAGGCGAAGTGGACTACCCTTGAAAAGATCGTCGGTAATCCTGAAAGAATAAAAAATGTCGCAAATGATATTGTAAGGCATTTTGAAGCTCGGCAAGAGGTGTTTGAGGGCAAAGCAATCATAGTTGCAATGAGCCGTAGAATAGCTGTTGATCTTTACGATGCCATAATATCTTTGAGACCGGAATGGCATAATGATGATCTTGATAAAGGATGCATCAAAGTCGTAATGACTTCATCGAGTTCCGATGGGCCAAACATTCAAAAGCACCATACCACAAAATCTCAAAGAAAAGTTCTTGCAGCAAGGATGAAAGATGTTAATGATCCGCTCAAAATAGTAATTGTTCGAGATATGTGGTTGACAGGATTTGATGCTCCCTGTTTGCACACAATGTATGTCGATAAGCCTATGAAAGGGCACAATCTAATGCAAGCAATAGCAAGGGTGAATCGAGTCTTTTTAGACAAACCGGGCGGCTTAATTGTTGACTACATTGGCATTGGAACGAGTCTTAAGCAAGCATTGAATTTCTATGCTGAAAGCGGTGGAAAAGGAATGCCTGCAGAAAACCAGATTCGGGCGACAGAGATAATGATAGAAAAACTTGAAGTTGTTCGCCAAATGCTTCATGGGTTTGACTATGCTTGTTTCTTCGATGCGAATGTAAAAGCAAAGTTGTCTATCATCTTGCAAGCGGAGAATCATGTTTTAGGCCTACCAGACGGTAAAGCTCGGTTTGTAAAAGAGGTTTCATTGCTGGGACAGGCTTATGCACTTTCCAAGCCATCTGACGCGGCTATGAAAAATGCGGAGGAAATTGCTTTTTTCCAAGCGATAAAGGCAAGACTATGCAAGTTTGATGGCAACAGGCACGAAGGCAAAGATCAATATGATTCAGTAATAAGAAGTATCGTTAGTACGGCAATTTCTTCTGACGAAGTTGTTGATATCTTTGAGACCGCAGGAATAGATAAACCAGATATATCCATTCTGTCGGACGAGTTCCTGCAGGAAGTCAAATCCATGCAGTACAAGAATGTTGCTTTAGAGCTTTTGAAAAAGCTACTGAATGATGAAGTGAAGGTACGGACCAAGAAAAACATAGCTCAGTTCAAAACTCTCGTGGAAATGCTGGATGGTGCAATTAACAAGTATAAGAATAATTTACTTACGACTGCAGAAGTAATTGATGAGCTTATAAAAATTGCTCAAGACCTTAAAAAGGCTGATATGCGTTCCTCGGAGATCGGGTTGTCCAATGATGAACTCGCTTTCTATGATGCCCTTAGTCTGAATGATAGCGCAACTGAGGTGTTGGGTGATGAGCAATTAAGAATAATCGCTCGTGAAGTCGCAGACAAAGTAAGGAAGAATGCGACCATAGATTGGGCGGTTAAAGAGAGTGTTAGAGCAAGGCTAATGGTTATTGTTAGACGAATTCTAAAGAAATATGGTTATCCGCCGGATAAGCAGGAACAAGCAATTCAGATGGTAATGACACAAGCGGCAAATCTGGCCGATGATTGGGCGCAAGAATGAAGAGGTTGAGGTGATCGTATGTTTGACATGATGAAACTAAAGGATGTGCTTGTGGCCTACAAGCAGAATTTCGTCTCAAAGCAGTGGGGAGATGAAAAGTACAAATGGGAAGCTGTAAAATGGTTTCAGGACAATTGGGATGTGAACGCTTCGGATTCTGCGGAGATGCTGACTCGTTCTTTGGACAAGACCTTCAACCTACTGGCCTCTAACAACAACTTCCCGAAAGGAATGATCGTTGGATTTGCCAAGGCTGCTCCTGAAGAAGTCAGGGCAATGTTCATCGCCCTATTCGACGAGAGTAAAGACGTTTTTGAACGAATGGATACTTTCAAGACACAATCTTCTGTCCTCTTGAAAAAATACGGAAACGGAGCAGCACAGCATTACCAGTACGAGAATGCAATCAGCACATATCTGTGGCTCCGCTACCCGGACAAGTATTACATTTACAAATTCGGTGAAGTAAAAACAGTCGCCAGCGAACTTGGAGCTGATTACCGGTTCAAGAAAGGTGCCTATGCCGATAATATTAGGAACTTCCTGAAGCTCTATGATGAAATCAGCGTGGCTCTCAAAGAGGACACAGAACTTGTGAACCTCTTCCAGTCGCAGTTGACTGATACCTGCTATCCCGATCCTGAACTGAAGACTCTGACTATCGACGTCGGTTTTTACATCAGTCGATATTACTCACAGAAAGATACAGTTGCTCAAGAAGAAGCTGAATGGTTCCCAGCCACCTATTCACCGGGAATTACAGTTGATGAATGGATAAAACTCCTTAATGATTCAGAAGTTTTTACCACTGCCAGTCTCGAAATCATGAAACGCATGAAAGACTACGGTGGGCAGGCCACCTGTAAACAGCTATCTGTAAAATACGGCCAATCGAGTAATTTCTACAATGCAGGTTCGTCCACCCTTGCTAAGCGAATTGCTGATAAAACTGGTTGTCCTCTTATGGAGGTTGACACTGAAAACTCCAAATGGTGGCCAATCCTTTATGTGGGCCGTTCTGCGACAAAGGATGAACAGGGCTCATATATCTGGAAACTCCGTGATGAGCTTTCTGAAGCGTTGGATAAAGTTGATTTATCTGAAATCGAGCTTTACGTTAAAGCTGCTCCCGGCGAGGAAGACCGTGGTTACTGGTGGTTAAATGCCAATCCGAAGATCTGGAGCCTTACGGATATTGCTGTTGGCGAGGTTCAGTCCTACACGCTCTACAATGAGAATGGCAACAAGCGTCGCATCTTCCAGAACTTCCTTGATGCGAAGGCTGGCGACATGATAATCGGGTATGAATCCAATCCGGTAAAGCAGATCGTTGCTATCGGTCGTGTCAGTGCAGAACAAGACGGCGAGAAGCTGTTCTTTGAAAAGGTCGAAGGACTGACTTCACCGATTGATTATGCGACTTTGAGAGGATGCCCGGAGCTGGAGCGTATGGAGTATTTTCAGAATCCGCAAGGCAGCCTGTTCAAGCTCACCAGAGGCGAATTTGACTTTATTCTCGATATAATTCGTGAGGAAAATCCTGTGGTGCAGGAAGCCTCCATTGACGCTTACACAAAGAGCGATTTCCTCGACGAAGTGTATATGACCGAAAAACGCTACGAGAACCTTGTGGACGTTCTTCGCAATAAGAAGAACATAATCCTGCAGGGTGCTCCCGGTGTTGGTAAGACTTTCGCCGCAAGACGTCTAGCGTGGTCCATGATGGGCGAAAAAGATGATAGCCGTATCGAGTTTGTACAGTTCCACCAGAACTATTCCTACGAAGACTTCATGATGGGCTATAAGCCGGTCGAGGATGGCTTCGAGCTGAAGTATGGTATTTTCTATCGCTTCTGCCAGAAGGCCGCCAACCAGCCGGACAAGGAGTTCTTCTTTATCATCGACGAAATCAACCGTGGCAACATGAGTAAAATCTTTGGTGAGTTGCTTATGCTGATCGAGAAGGACTACAGAGGCACAAAAGCGACTCTCGCTTACAACGGGCTCTCGTTCTCCGTTCCGAAGAACCTCTATATCATCGGTATGATGAACACTGCGGACCGCAGCCTTGCCATGATCGACTATGCGCTTCGTCGCCGCTTCAGCTTCTTTGAGGTGGAACCGGGCTTTGATTCAGAGGGCTTCATTCATTACCAGAACGGTCTGAATAACGAGACGCTGAACGAACTCGTTAATAAGGTGAAAGACCTGAACCGTGAAATCTCTCTTGATAAGTCGTTGGGGAAGGGCTTCTGCATTGGCCACAGCTATTTCTGCGGCAGGGATGTTTGCACCGAGGAGTGGCTGCACTCCATCGTTGACTATGACATTCTTCCGATGCTTAGCGAGTATTGGTTCGACGACGCCAACAAGCTCCAGCGTTGGGAGAACATTCTGCAAGGTGTGTTTCAATGATTAAGGATAAGAGCATCTTCATAAAAAACATATACTATATGCTTTCGTATGCCTTCACGACGCTGAATCAAGGCGGTTATGAGGATGTTGCTACCGAAGAGTTCGAGAACATGCATAACCTCTTCGCTGCGATTCTGGCGAAGGGCATCAGCAGACAGTTGAAACAGGGTCTGTACCGGGAGTATTTGAACCGCAAGGAGGATGTGGCGGTAGACCGGGGCAAGATTGATATGCCGGGGACCATTCAGAACCGTCTTGCCAGAAAGCGGGTGCTGACCTGCGAGTACGACGAGCTTTCCGAGAACAATCTCTTGAATCAGATACTGAAAACGACCGTTATGCTTCTGCTCCGGCACACGAGGGTGGATCAGGAGTACAAAAGCGATCTGAAAAAGGAAATGCTGTTCTTCTCGAATGTTGACACAATCGATCCCACTACGATCCGCTGGTCAGCCATTCGGTTCCAAAGAAACAACAATACCTATCGTATGCTCATCAGCCTATGCCAGCTCATTCTGGAAGGAATGCTTCTGACCACAGACTCCGGAGAATACAAGCTGGCCTCCTTTGTGGATGAACAGCGCATGAACCGTCTGTACGAGAAATTCATCCTTGAATACTACGCCAAGGAGTGTCCACAGGTGACAGCGACGGCCTCGCAAATCCCGTGGGCCTTGGATGATGGTATCGGGACGATGCTACCGGTAATGCAGAGCGACATCATGCTCGCCAGAGGCAGCGAGGTGCTTATCATTGATGCCAAGTATTACACGCATACCACGCAGACTCAGTATGATGTGCATACATTGCATTCCGGTAATCTGTATCAGATATTCACCTATGTGAAGAACAAAGAGGCGGAATTCGGTACGAAAGCGCATCGGGTATCTGGAATGCTTCTGTATGCCGCAACAGACGAAGCAATTCAGCCAGATAACAGCTATCAGATGAGCGGTAATCAAATCAGCGTGGAAACGCTTGATCTTAACCGGGATTTTTCGGAAATTGCTGCGCAGTTAAATGCAATCATCGATAAGCATTTTGGGTAAGGGCATTTTTTAACGAATACCCTCAGCAGTTCAACGATTACTCAACCGATTAACGATTACAACAGAGCAGAAAGCCGCAATCCGCATAAAAAGCATAAAACCCCGCCGCAGAATTGCTCCGCAGCGGGGTTCGCTTATATGCTGAAACAGCCGAAAAGCCTTATTTCAAGCGGTTTTCTGGCATAAAAAAGTCCATCGTAATTCTATCAAAATTACGGTGGACTTATGGTGGAGCGTCCGCAACCAACGGCGAACACTCTGCATGGCTTGAAACAGCGTCCTCAAAGTGTTCCTCTATCTCGTCAATCAGAATGTTGTCAATGGTAATCTGCCTATCGCCGCCGTTCAAAATCAGCGTAAATTTGTCGTCAAATAAGTAGATTGCTCGCAGAAAAATATTGATGATACCCCGACGATTATGCTCGTCATTGATATTGCCCCGTTTGAGCGAATACAGAAATGCTTTGATTTGCGGGGCAGTAAAAGTGATTTGTTTCCCCATTTCAATGGCAAGCTGCCCTTGCAGTTCGTCTTTTTCTCTTTTGCGCTTTTCTATGCGCTCGGTAATCATATCCACCGACTGCCCACTCTCCAAAGCTTTCCAGAGATTTTCAATGGCGGTGTCGGCCTCCTGTATCGCTGTTTTAATACGCTTGATTGCGGAACTGTCATAATCGGCTTCACAAGCAGCAGAAACGGAAATGGCGATTTTTTCAATATTGCTTTCGGTCAGCAGTTTGCGGCACTCCAAAACCACCCTATCCTCAATTCTCTGCTTATTGACTACTTTTTTCTTGCACTTGCGGCGCTTGAAATTGTTACAGGCGTAATAGTGATATGTCTTGCCGGACTTTCCTGTACCACCGCAGCCCGTCATCATTTCTCGACAATAGCCGCAGAACAGTTTTGTTGTCAACAGATATTCTTCCTTGCCTCTTGAACGGGCGGGGGCTTTCTTGTTGCGGTCAAGGATATGCTGTACCCGCTCAAACAGCTCGTCCTCGATGATACGGGGCATACCACCGGGCGTTTCTGTGCCCTTATAGATATAATAACCGATGTAGCGTTTATTTCTCAAAAGGCGGTGCAAGCTGTTTTTGTTGAACTCTTTTCCCAACGAAGTCTTGACCTGCTTTGCATTGAGATACTTGGTGATTTCGGCCACAGTCTTTCCGCTGGCGTACATCTCAAATATCTCCCGTACAACGGCTGCGCCCTCCGGGTCAACATGGAAGCGGCGTTCCTCATCCACATAGTAACCCAAACCGGGATTGCTGCCGTTGCTCAAACACTTCTCGGCGTTAATATCCATGCCCCGCCGTATCTTCTGTGAAAGCTCTGCGGAGTAGTATTCAGCCATGCTCTCCAATACGCCCTCGACGAGAATACCACTTGCATCGTCGCTAATGTTCTCCCTTGCGGAAATTACCCGTACACCGTTCTTTTTCAGCTTGGCTTTATTGATGGCGCTGTCGTATCGGTTACGGGCGAAGCGGTCAAGCTGATAGACAAGGACGGCCTCAAAGGTGTGCTTATCGCTGTCGGCAATCATGCGTTGAAACTCGGCTCGGCTGTCTGCTGTTCCGCTTTGTGCCCGATCAATGTATTCACCGATTACGATATGCCCATTGTTCTTGGCAAACTCATAACAGGTTTGAAGCTGCCCCTCAATGGATTGCTCGGTCTGACTATGGCTGGAATAGCGGGCATAAATCACAACATTCATTCTTTCGCCTCCCCAGAGACAAATTGTCAAGGACTTTTTAATCAAATTCACAAAAAATCTACAAAAAAGGTGCCAGAAGCACTATATGGCTCTTGACACCTTGTTTGACAGATTAGATTTTCCCGTTCAGCAGGTCTTT
>JBMNQH010000031.1:0-11321 GCA_050944035.1 Oscillospiraceae bacterium
TTGCGGTACAGCCGCATGGTCACGCCTTCGCAGTCATAGCCCGCTTCCTGCAGCAGGCAGGCGGATACGGAGCTATCCACGCCGCCGCTCATGGCGACGAGAATTTTTTGATGTTCTATCATGATACTTTCTCTCTTTTCAAAAGATGTCGGTCTTTGCGGCGCAGTGTTGTGCAGGCCGCCCTCGTCTAATCCGCGCAGTCCGATTCAGATGAACGTCTCTGCCCGTTTCCCTCGTAATAGAAGTTGGGTGACACCATGATGTGACACTCCAAACCGCAGCAAAAGCCCCCGGTATTTCTATCGGAGGCTTTTTTGCATTTATTCAGCAAACAGAGGCGTGGACAAATAACGGTCACCAGTATCCGGAAGCAAAACCACAATGGTTTTTCCCTCATTTTCCGGACGCTTTGCAAGCTCAATGGCCGCCTTTACAGCGGCACCAGAAGAAATGCCAACTAAAATTCCCTCCAATCTGCCGATCTGTCCGCCTGTTGCAAACGCATCGTCATTGGAAACCGTGACAATTTCATCGTAGACTCTCGTATTCAGTACATCTGGCACAAAGCCTGCCCCAATGCCCTGAATCTTATGGGCGCCTGCAATGCCGGTAGAAAGGACAGCTGAACTTTCCGGCTCAACGGCCACGACCTTAATGGATCCATTTTTAGATTTCAAGAACTCGCCCACACCGGTAATCGTACCGCCGGTACCCACACCGGCAACAAAGAAATCAACTCTGCCGCCAGTATCTGCCCAGATTTCCGGTCCAGTGGTTTCAAAATGCGCCTTTGGATTGGCAGGATTCACAAACTGCCCGGGAATAAAACTGTTCGGCGTTTCCGCCGCCAATTCTTCCGCTTTTGCGATGGCCCCCTTCATGCCCTTTGAACCCTCGGTCAGTACCAACTCCGCCCCATACGCCTTCATCAACCGGCGGCGCTCCACAGACATGGTTTCCGGCATGACGATAATGACGCGGTATCCTCTTGCGGCGGCCACCGAGGCAAGCCCAATACCGGTATTGCCGGAAGTGGGTTCGATGATAACGGAGCCGGGTTTCAGTTGCCCCGAAGCTTCCGCGTCATCAATCATCGCCTTGGCAATGCGATCTTTTACTGAGCCCGCAGGATTGAAATATTCCAGTTTTGCCAAAATCTTCGCCTTGAGATCCAACCGTTCTTCCATGTGAGTCAATTCCAACAGAGGGGTTTTGCCGATCAGTTGATCTGCGGAAGTATAAATATTAGGCATAATCTTAATCTCCTCTAATTTCTTGTTTTGACTTTTATGCAAACCAGAAAGTTATCAACATCGAAAACCGGGTCTGAGTGGAATACAGATTCGGCGCATCACAAATCCTCCTTATTTCAAAGCGGCAAAACCATGTTCCAGATCGGCGATGATATCGTCAATGTGCTCCGTGCCGATGGACAGGCGGACGGTGCTGGGATGAATTCTCTGATCCAGCAGCTCCTCTTCGGTCAACTGGGAGTGCGTCGTGGTTGCCGGGTGAATGACCAGAGATTTCACATCCGCCACATTGGCAAGCAGCGAAAAAATCTCAAGATTGTCGATAAACCTATGCGCTTCCTCCTGACCGCCCTTGATGTCAAAGGTGAAAATGGATGCCCCGCCATTGGGAAAATATTTCTTATAAAGCGCGTGATCGGGATGGTTCGGCAGGGACGGATGGTTAACGCGCGCAACCTTGGGATGGCGCGTGAGATACTCGACCACTTTCTTTGTGTTCTCGGTGTGGCGCTCCAGACGGAGAGACAATGTTTCCACCCCCTGCAGAAGCAGGAATGCATTGAACGGCGAAATCGCCGCGCCAGTGTCACGAAGCAGAACAGCGCGGATGTAGGTCACAAACGCCGCTGATCCAGCCGCATCCACAAAGCTGACACCGTGATAGCTGGGATTCGGGTCGGCGATGGGCGCGTATTTCCCACCGCCTTTCCAGTCAAACCTGCCGGAATCCACAATGATACCGCCCAGAGTGGTTCCATGTCCGCCGATGAACTTCGTGGCGGAGTGCACCACAATGTCCGCGCCGTGCTCGATGGGGCGAATCAGGTACGGTGTGCCGAAGGTATTGTCGATGATCAGCGGCAGGCCGTGCTTATGCGCGATGGCTGCGACGGCGTCGATATCGGGAATATCTGAGTTCGGATTGCCCAGCGTCTCCAGGTAGATGGCCTTCGTGTTCTTCTGAATGGCGTTTTCCACTTCGGCGAGATCGTGGACATTGACAAAGGTAGTGGTGATGCCGCAGCGGGGCAGCGTGTGCTCCAGCAGATTATGGCTGCCGCCGTAGATGGTTTTCTGTGCAACGATGTGGTCGCCTGCCTGCGCCACAGCCTCAATGGCGTAGGTGATGGCCGCTGCGCCGGAGGCCAGTGCCAATGCCGCCACGCCGCCTTCCAGTGCTGCGATGCGTTTTTCCAACACATCCTGCGTGGAGTTGGTCAGTCTGCCGTAGATATTGCCTGCATCCGCCAGGCCAAAGCGGGCAGCCGCGTGGGCGGAATCCCGGAACACATAGGAGGTTGTCTGATAGATGGGAACCGCACGGGAATCGGTGGCAGGATCAGGCCGCTCCTGACCGACATGGAGCTGAAGCGTTTCGAATTTATAGTTAGACATAATCATCATTTCCCTTTCGCCTTTCAAGCTAATGCGTGTTAGGTCATCTGGGGATGCACGCCCAGCACATTCGCCCGAAACGAAAGCTGGCTCTGATGAGTCGTTCAAAATCATACATGGGGTTTCCTCCCAAAAAGGAAATCCGGGAAGCCTGGATAAGCTCCCCGGTAAAATCGCATGAGATTACGATTACAGGCACAAAAGCCTATGGTCTTGCCTGATTCGCCATCATGGAGAACTTATCCTGTTTGTGCGCGCAACAACACTTGCACATGTGACACATGCGCGTTTCCACAGACAAGGTACAGCTGACAGACGGGATTATCATGATACGTTCTCCCTTCTTAAATCAAATCAACTTAGTAGGTTGAAAGGATAATACCATCAATTTCATACTTTGTCAATAGGTTCTATCTATTTAATTCCACTTTTTGAGACGTTTTTACAGCCGCCAAGATTAGACGGGCAGCGGCTGTCGGCCGGTTCTTCCGGGAGGTCAATTTCTTACAGAAATCTACCAACTTTTTTTACCTGCGCATGATTTTATGGTATAATCCAAAGAAGAGTATAAAATAAAATTCTTCAATTACTTTTACATTTGGAGGCAGTGGGATGAAATATCAAAAACTTGGAAAAACCGATCTGAATGCGTCAGTCATTTCATTCGGAACGTGGGGAATTGGCGGAGGCAGCGTATGGTCGGACTTGTCTGTCGGTGTGGGCGAAGTGGAGAGCCTGCTGGATGCAGCCGGTGATCTCGGCATCAATTATATTGACACCGCGCCGGTATATGGGACCGGCGTCAGTGAAGAGCTGCTCGGAAAAGCGCTGAAAAACGGGCGGCGCAGCAAATTTCTCCTGCAAACAAAATGTTCCCTCAACTGGCGGAACGAAGGTGGAAACTTCCACTATGAGCGCGACGGCTATACGGTAGAAAACGACACCAGCGCAAAGGCTGTCCGCAAGGATGTGGAAGATTCTCTCCGGAGGATGCAGACCGATTATCTCGATGTTCTGGTGGTCCACTACGTCTGCAAAAGCTGGCCTGTGGAAGAGACCATGGGGGCTTTGCAGGCCATGGTCAAAGAGGGGAAGATCCGCGCCGTCGGACTATCCAATTCCAAACCCGGCGACCTGGACGAGTATGGAAAATACGGGACTGTGGCCCTCGTTCAGGAACAATACAGCCTTCTGGCGCCGTATCACGGCTGCGAATACTTCCCCGCCGCCCAAAAGCACAACGCCGTGTTCCAGGTATACGGCGCGCTGGAAGAGGGGTTCCTGACCGCCCCCGATTACGTGGACCGGTCTTTCCCCAAGGGCGACGTCCGGGGGAAGCTGCCCTGGATCCATGAGCCGATCCGGGGTGAGATCCACAAGCTGTTTCAGGTCATGCAGCCGCTGACGGAAAAGTATGCCTGCTCCTACTCGAACCTGGTTCAGGCGTGGACCCTGAAGCAATTCCCCAATCTCAACCTCCTCACGGGGTTCCGGCATATCGAGACCATGGAAAACACCTGCCGCTGTCTCGATATCACACTTTCCGATGAAGATGCGCGCCTCCTCAGCGAAGCGGCTAAACCGGCCCAGGTAAAAGAACTGGATAAATAACGCCAGGGGCGTTTTGAAAAAGGGTCCATTTTTGAACGGTTTGACACAGCCGGTTCGAAAATGGGCCCTTCTCCTTAAACAGCTGCCCGTCCACAGACTCTGCAGGCCTGTCCACGCGGCATTCCCGCTGTTGCGAAACTCATTTTGGATACCGCTTCTTTTTCCCAGAAGATGTGATAGGATGAGGAATCCCACAAACCGGCGTGATCTTATCATTGTTTTTACCGGGACACAGCACAGTAAGAGTTCTACATAAAAACGGTATCCTTATTTTTAAAGCCGTTGCTGCTGACCGGAATCTTGGCTGTCCCCGCCGCCGACGGGACACAGGAAATCCGCGCCGTGAGAGTGGCCTTTGACGAAATAAACTGCTACCAAATGCGGGATGAAAACGGCAATTACAGCGGTTATGCGTATGAGATGCTGCAGTACATGAAAATATTTGCCCCGTGGCAGTACGAATACGCAGGCTTTGAGAACAGCTTCAGCGACAGCCTAAATAAATGCACACCGGCGAGATCGACATGGCTCTGGACGTCTTTAAAACACCGGAAAGAGAACAGTTCTATGATTTTTCCGATGAACCTGTGGGTGTCTCCGTCGATGTCATTATGGTGAGCTCCCGGGAAAGTGTCCCGTGTATCCCCGGAAATCATTTCCCCTCTAACGGTCTGAAGATCGTCGTGGCGGGCAGCGCTGAAAATCCCTCCCAGCAGCATAAGTCCCTCCAACGCCTTGCCCTGGAAAAATGGTTTTCCTATGAAGAACAAATATTACTCACACACGCTGGGCGGCAGCAGCTTTCTCACCCACGAGGAAGCTGATTTTGTTGCCTCCTGCAACAAAATCGGCACCGCATTTCCCGCTCTGATCCATCCGGACGGCAAACCACTTTCCTTCTTTGAAGGCGGGGTGTCAACAGGCCTCCTGGGCGGTCTCACGCAGGAGATCATGGATCACACCGGGCTGAATATCCAGATGCCACTCCCCCAAACAGACGAGGAATACAACGTCCTGCTGCGAACAGCGGATATTGGCCTTGACATGAGATGGCACTTCAGTGCCCCGGAAAGCAGGGACTTTGTCCTGACCGAACCCTGCTACTCCACCACCGTCTCGCGACTGTCCCGAAAAGGCGACCTCAATCCGGCAAAAACCGCAGCTGTCATAACCGGCTCAAATAAGTTCTTCCGGCTATCTGTCGGCCACACTCACGGATGAGGTACCGCTGCCCCGCAACGGCGTGGAGGAAGACGTTCAGGCTGTTTTGTCCGGCAGGGCCGACTTTCTCTTTCTCTGCACCCCTATTGCTCAACACCGTTCCTATAACGGCAATTCAGCCGTCTGGTGGATGTGACCATGCCGGTGCATCAGGAGTCGTTCTGTGTGGGTGTTCGGGAAACCTTAAACCACCACCTGGCCGCCGTCATCAATAAAGCTGCTTTCAGCATTGGCGACGAGGATATTTTGCGTTTGCCGCAGCCCTACACCACATTTTCGGCGCCTTCCCTTAATTTTTGGAGATTTCTCTACTCAGATCCCGTAGGGATGCTGGCAGCAGGACTGGGCATCGTCGTGCTGGTTTCCGCTCCGGTCATATTGGTTGTGGTACGGCGCCGGAGAAAAAAGAATGGATGCTCATTGCCGAACTACGGGAGGCAGGTAAAGCAAAATCTGAGCTTTTATCTCGCATGAGCCATGGCATGCGCACCCCAATGAATGGAATCTTCGGCATCCTGGGCCTGCTCAGGGAAGAAACAGCCCCGGCGGAAATCACGGAATACCACGATCAAATGGATCCCTCCGCTCATTTCCTGTTCAGCCTGATCAATGATACTCTTGACATGAGCAAAATCGAGGCCGGCAGCATGACGCTGGTCAATCCGGACTTCAGCACCAAGAAAATTTTGGTGGTGGTCCGCACCACACTGATGCCTTTGATCAGCGGAAAGCAGACCCACTTTATTGTCCAGACAGATGAAACGGGTCCTGACAATCCCCACGCAGATCCCGTTCGTTTCCAGCAAATCCTCAGCAACATCCTGTCCAACGCGGTCAAGTTCACCCCGGAGGGCGGCACCGCTCTGTTTGCAAAGCACCCAGAGGGGTATTATAACTGTATCCTCATGGACATCCGAATGCCGGAAGTGAATGGTCTGGAGGCCGCGAGATACATCCGGGCGCTGGACCGGGGAGATGCCAAAACGATCCCAATCATTTCCATCACCGCCAATGCTTTCGAAGAGGATGTGGACAAATCCGCATCCGTCGGCATAAACGCCATCTTGCCAAGCCCCTTGTACCGGAAGTCCTGTTTCATACCATCGATCAGACAGTCCGCACCAAAAGGATGGCAGCGAGTAAAAGTGTCCGGGCTCTCTTGCCCCAGTTCTTTTTCTCCTCCGTTCTATTCAAAAAGCCAGGGCTGCAATTCAATATGAATTGCAGCCCCGATTTTCCCATTTTGCAGCAAATCCAGCTTACTTTTGTTCTTTCACTTTAAGATGGACTCTATTATCTGGCGCTATCTCGAATTTCCTGTTCCTCTGCCAGCCTTTGCCCGCATGGAGTAATGCACAGTCCACCCGCGCAGGTACATCTCAGCTCACTGGGGAGCTGCTTCCCTACCCGGAACAATGTCTCTGCTGCCTGATCCAGCGGGATCAACGGATCAAAGCCCCCCATAACCATGTTGGCACTCACTACCGAATTGGCGGCAGACATGGCATTACGGTTAATACACGGGATCTGCACCAGGCCTGCCACAGGGTCGCAAATGGTGCCTAGAATATTCTGCAGCGCACAGGAAGCAGCCTGACAGGACTGCTCCGGCGTTCCTCCCATAACCCACGCCAGCCCGCCGGCAGCCATGGCCGAAGCCGCGCCCGGCTCGTTGGGATTCGGCACGGGTTTGCTGGTTCCGATTCCGGCAAAGCCCTCACAGGAATAACCGAGAAATTTGATGCCCTGGGCGGCTTGGATATCCACCATCTTTCCAGCCAGGTAGCTGTCCGGGCCCATAGCCTTGTCCAGCTCAGCGTAGCTGTTGGCCAAGTAAGGGAGCATGGATGCATTGGCGCGGGCGTCGTAGGTTTCCGGAACCGTTGTGTTGGCGATATCAATGGTTCCCATCATTACCTCTTCATACACCTGGGTCCAATCGCCCAACTGGTTAGCCGGATAAACTTCAAAGGTAATACGGCCATCGGTTTTCTCATGAATTTCCTCAGCGGCCGCCTGTGCTGCCAGAGTGGCAGTGTGGTCGATAGAATGCTGATTCGCATAGCGCAGAGTGATAGGTTTAAAATCCTCAGGAGCTTGACTGTTGGCAGCTGGGGCATTTAAAGTTCCGCCGGAGCAGGCAGCGCAGGTAAGTGCCATAACAAGCGTTGCAGTAACAATTTTCACCTTTTTCATAATGACCTCCCTTTCTGTGTGCAGTTTCAGTTTACTCACATTTTCTGCACCGTTTATGTTTTCATTATACTGAAATTTTATTTTCAATCAATCGTAAAAATAGGCTGAAAATTTCTAGTATTTTATATATAGTGCACATAATAGCTTCTGTATTTTCAGTATTTATGAAGTATTTGTAAAAGATATATTCTGTGTTATAATGAAGAAAATTTATATATGTAAAAAGGATGTTCAAATCATGGAGATTGAAATTGGTGCTGTCATTAAGGGATTTCGCAAGGCCAGAAAAATGACCTTACAGGACCTTGCCCAAAAAAGCGAACTCTCTGTAAGTTACCTCAGTATGTTGGAGCGGGGACTGAACAGTCCCACAGTCTCCAGCCTGCAGAGCATTTGTACTGCCTTGAACATTTCCCTCACCGATCTTTTCTCCAGTGCGGGACACAGTTCCGGCTTAATCCGCAAGGAGGATCGTACAGAAATCTTTAACGACCATAATGCTGTAATCTACTACGCACTTACTGACACAGACCGACAGCTTCAGGCCATCCAGATGGATGTTTTTGACACTGCCCCTCACGCCAGTACCCATCACGTACTTGACGAATTCGGTTTTATCCTGACGGGCAGTATGGTTATGACAGTGGAAGACGAAGCCACAGATTTGCGGGAGGGAGATTCTTTTTATATCCCGGCAGGAAAGACCCATCACTTTTTCCGTACCAGCAAAGAGGTATGCTCTTCCATCTGGGTTCACTTTAACCCGTACGGTACAGGGGTACAGAACACCTTTCTCACACCACCCCCTTGGCATTCAGCCTGATGTATCTTAATAAATCGCACCTACGGCGGGGCCGGCCCCGCCTGTGAGAAAACTTAAAAATACGCAGTACAGGCCTTTGCCCGTACCGCGTATTTTATATCTCAATGACCACCTTTCTTTAAACAGGAACAAGCAGAGCAAGTTATTTTAAAAATCAAAAAAGACTTAGAACCACAGTGGTTCTAAGTCTTTTCCTGCACTTTCCCGTGCTGTTGTGGTGGAGATATGCGGGACCGAACCGCAGACCTCTTGAATGCCATTCAAGCGCTCTTCCGAGCCCATCGGTTACACACCCCCGTAACCGGGCTTTGGAAGTGCGCTCAATACGCAAGACAAACCTTGTCATTCAAATCGATTGGAGTGTAATTATAGGATCTGACGAAGCCTAGTAATTCCAACGGTTTGCAGGCTGTCAGCAAGAGGTTTTGTATCTATCACTTTTTTATTGAATGGAACTATTAAGTTTGGTATAATTATTTAAAAAAACATAGAAGCAAATTTAAGTTGACCAGGCTGAGCGAAAGAGATAATTCTTGGATGATTATTCAAGAAGAACAGTCAATGCGAAGGGAGCCTTGAGAGATACTGCAGATAAACAGCGGTAAAAAGAAGCATTCAAACAAACTGAATTACACAAACGATTAGTTTGATTAATAATTTTTATGCAAAATGGAAGATAGAAAATGAAGAAAAAAAGAACAATAATCGAAAGTACCATTATAGAAAACGCTCTTGATGTAATCTTTGAGCAGAACAATGCCGTTTCTGCAATTCATACTGTTCTTGAAATGCTAGGCAAGCATTTCGGAGCTGATCGTGCATACATTTTTGAGGACAGCATCGACCATCTCGGCAGCAGGAACACCTACGAATGGTGTGCTGCAGGAATCGCTTCGCAGAAAGATAATCCTCAATATGTGAGTTACAAGGATGTTTTAGATTCCCCGATATCTGAATTATTTAAAGAAAATAGTGTCTGGTATAGCCCAGATTTTTCAAAGATGGAGGATGGTCCGCTAAAGAGACTACTTTTGAAGCAGAATATAAAACCGGCAATTCTCGTTGCATTATATGAATATGGTGATTTTGTCGGATTTAACGGTCTTGATTTTTGTGATGCACCCAAAGAGCTGGCAAGCGAGCAAGTAGAACTTCTTCGGGTTATGGCAAAGATTTTTTCTTACGCGATATCAGGGGCAAAATATACTGAGTTGAAAGGTCTTGCATCTTCATTGCAAGAAAGAAGCAGGGATCTAAAGGATCAGCTTTCCACGGAAAGAAAAGCATTTTTTGATGTCATGGGGAATAATGCATTGTTTACTGTGCATTCCGACTTGACAGATGGGCTAATCATTGAAGATATTCTTGCGCCAGATGGAAGCAGCCTTCTTGCTGCCCTGGGGTTCAGTGTTCCTGCTCCTTACGATGAGGAGGGGCGTGTATTCATTGAGACCAATCGGGTTGAGATCATTACTCCAAATGCCGCCCGCTGCTTTCAGCACAAAGAGGCAATAAAGATATTTTATGAAGGAATAGGTTCTGCTCCATATGACATTTACATTGGTTCTACCGATATGTATGTTCGTATGAATGTTATTTTCTATAAAAACCAGGATAACGGGCATGTCATGTGCTACTGTATGTGTACAGATATCAGCGAACAATATAAAGAAATTCGGCAGCTTAAAAAATTGGAAGTAATAAATGAACAATTGAAGTATGAATCAACTCATGAAGGAAATACAGGATTATTGAATAGATCAGCAGCCAAAGATCAAATTGAAAATTGCATTAATAGCAAGGATGGCAAAACAGTGGCATTGATTTTGATAGATATTGATAACTTCAAATCTATCAACGATCGTTTTGGTCATACTGTTGGAGACAAAGCTATTTTCAATGTTGCTGAAACAATGAGGAAGCGATTTAGGCAAACAGATGTGTTAAGCCGTTTTGGAGGAGACGAATTTGCCGTTTTCATAAAAGATGTCTCAAATACTTCTGGACTCACGGATAGGATTGAGGACTTCTTGTCACATGTTACCGAACTGGTGATAGAAAAAAATCTGACCATTCCCTTGACCTGCAGTGTTGGGCTAGCCATTGCCCAAAATGGTGAAATGGATTTTAATACACTTTATCGTCACGCAGACACAGCCCTGTACTTCTCAAAGAATAATGGAAAAAACAGATATTGTGTGTATTCTGAGGAAATGTCGCTTTAGGATATGCTTATTAACCATTAGAACTTAACCAGAAAAATTATTAACAAGATGTTAGTACACCAACCGATAGGAATACAACTATCCCAAATTACAAAGTGGCGGCTAAACAAAGCCGCTGCTTTTTTTGAAAATGCAATGTCCGGGAAAGAAACGAGAAATTGGTATAACAGGATTCATACAACATAATAAAAAGATTTTAAGGTTAATTATGAAATTGGTTTGCAGTCTTTCAACAAAAGGCTTTATTCGCCTACTTTAAAATCAATCTTGTCGCTTAGTATTATCTTTGAGTGTAATGATACGGTTCTTAACTGAATTGAATGTCGCTAGTCTGCATAGGGACAGGCATAGCAAAAGACCGCCGACAAAAGTCGACGGTCTTTCTGATGGTCGGAGTGTAATTATAGGATCTGGGGAACCCCAGTCATATCAATGGTTTTAACGTAACAAGCAAGAGGTTTTATCCAAAACAGGATTTACTTATAAATGGGATCTCCATCTTCATCAATTTTGTATGTATAGATGAAGCCGCTGATAAACTCCGAAGGTCCCTCTGCCCCACAATAAGGGCAATACCCGGTTTCATGGTCTTTGCCG
>JBMNQH010000032.1:0-9506 GCA_050944035.1 Oscillospiraceae bacterium
TACGATTCCGGGGGCCGGGATTCATCCCTGCTGTAGCGGATTGCAGATACAGGGCACCGCTAACTCCCCGACTAGCGCGGCCTTGCCTCAGGCCGGCGTTTTACGCGGGCCATTGACAGGCTGATATAATGTTATCATACAACATTTCGCAAAGATTATCAACTGTGAAATATGCTTTCTAAACAGATTTTAAAAAACCTCTTTACACCCGCCCAAAACCTTGCTATAATATCATGGTGCTTAAAGGTGAGCCATTTTTTGAGCGCACAAAGTTTCATCTGGGGGCGTAGCTCAGCTGGGAGAGCGTACGGTTCGCATCCGTAAGGTCGAGAGTTCGATCCTCTTCGTCTCCACCATATGAACGAAGTCCGTTTTTCGAACATTTTTATCGAAAAACGGACTTCTCATTTCGGGAAAGCCTTGTTGCATCAAGGCTTTCCCTTTTTGTATTTGGGGCAGGACTCTTCAAAAATCTCAAAATGCAAAAGTATTCTTTTCACTCCATAGCGCTATTTGAACACTCGTTTTCGATAAATCCGGCATAATACTTCTCCTCTACAGCCTGGGGCATCTGGTATTTTAGTATTTAGTCCGACCGAACCTCATTGTAGAATCGAATATATCGCTCAACACTTTTTCAAAAACTTTGTTTTGAGGTATACTCTCTGTGGTATGCCCCTTTTTTGAATGCAGCAAAAAAGGTTTCAGCAACCGCATTGTCATGCGGGCGACCAGTGGCGGAAAAAGACTGGTTGACGCCGTTCTTTTGAAGAAGCTGTGTGAAAACAGCACATGTGTACTGCTTCCCTCGATCGCCATGGAATGTCAGATGCCTCGGTTTGCCGCGCTCCTGATAAGCATTTCAAAATGCAGCTGTAACCAAGTTCGTACTGACGTTGCGAGATATTCTGTAACCCACGATTCTGCCGGCATAAAGATACAGAATAATACAGAAATATCTCCAATCGTCGTTGCCCATAAAATATGTAATATTGCTGCCCCACATTGGGTTTAGGCGCTCCGCAGAGAACTCCCTTTCGAGCAGATTGCGCTTTGCATATTGCCGACGCTTTTTGTACTGCTTTTTCGCATCTGAGCGGATACTTTGAAGATCCGGTTCCTGCAGAGCGGCACTTCGTCAAGACCTCCGAAAAGACGAATGACCCCAGCTCATGTTCCAGCTTAGCCGGCCGCTTTGAAATTGCATCAAACTCTTTGGGAGCATAAGTGCGCTGGCGGGGTTTGGAATGTTTCGCACAGCCAATCGAATCTCTCCCATGCAGAAGTTGGCTGACCTGCTTATTTCGGATGAAGCCTGTCTCTTTCTGGACCAATTTGACGCCGTTCAGAAATGGAGCCTTTTCTGTGTGAATTATCACGCGTTAGCACAGCATTATGGAATAAAGACTCCTTTGATGGACATCACAAGCGATTTAAAAACCACACTGTTCTTTGCCTGCTGCAAATATGAGGATCACCAATGGCAGCCAATGGAGAAAAAGGGCTTTGTGCATAAGCAGGATGAAACCGGATCAAAAGCTTCCAGGTGCGGAGTGCTGTATCGAGCCCATACAGAAATTACAGATATGAAATGGACATTGACAAATGGCAAAACAGGAACCAATCTGATCGCTCCGATTGGCTATCCGCCATTTATGCGCCATAGTGCTCAACGTGGCTACATGCTTTATGCCAGAAATGAATCATACGTTTTGTTGGAAGATCCTCTCTTTGACAGGTTCCGCATCGAGCACGGTGAAGACTTTCGCGGATGGATATTTGGCGAGATGGATCAGGGTGCCAAGGTGTATCCCCATGATGATATTCCCAAGATAGAGGAGTATATGGAAACAATCAGAAACACCCATATCATTTCTCAGATAACCTTTGAAAACCTAATGAAGCACGGACACTATTCCGAACAAGAAGCTCAAGCAATCAAACAACAGCTCCAAAGGGAGGGGCACATCATTCTCAACGGGCAAGCTGAACATATTCACAATAGCAGACTCAGAAAAATCAACAAGAAATACAGCATCGATGTTGCCTATAGCAAAGCGGATATTTCATCTGCATCACGCCCCATGGTCACACTTCCATCAGATATTTTGGCTGAGCCAGACGGAAAAGGCGGGTGGGTGTTAGTCGCAGACCAAGGCAAAAATTCGTAAACTGTTTGACTGAATACATTTGTGAAATGTTGGCTTTCGTTTTCCGCAACGCATTGGAACACATACATATAATTGGTGGCATCTATCGTGTTGCGATATTTCAAAAGCCGCAAATCCCACCCATGCTCCAGTTGAAAACGGGTTCGGATTTGTGTATTTTCTGGAACAATAATGTCCTGATTGACAGCGGAGCCGAATTTCCGGCCCCGCTGTCTGGTTTAATGCACAAACCATCCCAGCGAATCAGCCTTCTTCCGCGATATGTGCTGCATCAGAGATGCATACATGAACGCAGGCGTTTCATACCTGATCACCCATATCAATATTTTCACCCCTCAATGAACCTATTGACACAATAGGAATAGTGTGGTAACATTCATTCAACCTATTGGATAAGTATATTGAACGAAAGGAGAACTTCATTATGAGAAAGGCTTTCTTTGTTTCCGCTATGACTATGGAGATGCGCATGTGCACTTGCATGTGTGCCTGCGAAGCTATGCCTTCTTGTAATAAGTTCTCCATATGTTAGATGTCTGCCGAGCGGACATTTGAATGGATACGGTTTAAACCGGGAGACTTTACAAGAGTCTCCCGGTTATTCTTTTTTGGGGGAGTAAATACAATGATTCCTTTTGAGCGACTTGTGCGAGCAAATTTTCGTTTTGGACGAATGTGAATCCATCTGCACGACCAAGTTTTTAATCGGGGGCAAGATATTCCCCTGTGACATCACTTTATATAATTGAGGATCACAATCTTATGGAACAAATCAAACAGCAGCTTTTTAACCTGGAAGATTTGCACAGCGCTTGGTTTGAAGAGATCAGCCGTGTGATTTTCGGACATCCCGAATTGGGTGACCAGGAGTTTTTTTCTTCCCAATACCTGGCGGACGAGATGAAGGCGGCGGGCTTTCGGGTTGAAAAGCCTTACTGCGGGTTGGAAACATCCTTTCGCTGCGAATACGGCGACACAGACGGTCCGACCATTGCCTTTCTGGCAGAATACGATGCATTGCCGGGTTATGGCCCCAACCGTAGCAGCAACGGACACACCTGTGGACACAACTGGATTGCCGCCAGCACCTTTGCCGCCTGCGTGGCACTGAAGGAACTGAAAGATGCAACGGGCTTCCGCGGTAAAATTGTTTATCTGGGCACCCCTGCCGAAGAGACAACCAGCCGTAAAATCACACTGATCGACCGGGGTGCCTTCAACGACATTGACGCCGTATACCAGATGCATCTGGGGGAGGCAGATCGGGTCGACCCCGCGGCTCTTGCCATGACCATCCTTTGGTTCGAGTTCATCGGTCTGGCTTCTCACGCTTCCGGCGCGCCAGAAAAAGGTATCAATGCCTTAGATGCCTGCAACTTGACATTCGCAGGCATCAATGCTTTGCGCCAACATGTAACCAGTGATGTCCGCATCCACGGCATCATAAAAGACGGCGGCAGGGCTCCGAATATCGTGCCTGACCACACACTGATGGAGGTCTATGTCCGCGCCGCTGATAAGGATTATCTGGAAGAGGTTATTGTTAAGGTCTGCAACTGTGCAAAAGGGGCCTCACTCATGACGGGCGCTTCTGTAAATATCACCCGGGATCAGCACACCACATATAACATCCGCAACAACCCCCTGTTGGTACAACTGCTGCTGAACAACCTGCATGCGCTTGGTATTGAGCCGAAACCCACCAAAGACCCGCTGCGGACGGCCGTCAGCACGGATATCGGAAATGTCTCCTACGCAGTTCCCACCTGCTACACCTACATGGGGACTGCCGAGGCGGGTACTGCCCGTACACACGATGCCGCCTTTTTAGATGTGGCGGATTCAGCCACGGCGCACAAGCAGCTTCATATTGCTGCAAAAGCCATGGCCGCCGCCGCATTGGACCTCTATCTGCAGCCTCAACTGCTGAAACATCTTCCCGATGCCTATGCTGAAGAATATCCCCTTCGTTATCGGCCCTGATCTCTACATTTACAATATTGAATTGAGAGGAATCCATCATGAAAAATGATAAGATTATCACATTGGCACTGGCGGCATTGATGACTGTAAGCCTGCCGACTGCCTGCAGCAGTAAAGCCGCTCCGGAGAACTCCGCTGAAGCCGAACCGCAGAGTCGTCTGGAAACCGTACTGAATGCCGGCAAAATTACCAACGTCTGCGAGCCCTACTTCGCCCCCTTTGAATTTATCGACAACACAAAGTCTGGACAGGAACAGTTCCGCGGTGCAGACATGGAATTGGCCCGTTATATCGCTCAGGAGCTTGGCGTAGAACTGGAGATTGTTCCCATGGAATGGAGCGCCGTACTGACGGGCGTTGCTTCCGGCAAGTATGACATGGCTGTTGCCGGTATGGCCTACACGCCGGAACGTGCCGAAACCATGGCAATGTCTGATATCTACAAACCCGGCGGCGAGCAGGGCCTGTTGGTGGCAGCCGACAAGATCGATGAATATACCTCTCTGGAATCCTTTGCCGGTGCAAAAGTTGCCTTTCAGAGCGGCACACTGCAGGAGCAGAACGTGCTGACACAGCTGCCTGATGCAGAACCGGTCACCTTTGACATTGTACAGAATGCGGTTTTAGCTCTGGCCAGCGGCAAGGTGGATGCGGTGTCCGTTTCCGTGGATAACGGCAATATGTTTTCTGCGGCCAATCCCTCCGTTGCTGTCGCCGCTGCACGTTTTGACATTAGCAAGAACGGAAATGCCATTGGATTCCCCAAGGGAGAGACTGAGCTGGTGGATGCTGTCAACAAAATCATTGCCAAGGTCAAGGAGCAGGGTCTGTACGATCAGTGGCTCGCAGAGGCTGTTTCCGACGCCGAACAACTGGGCATTAAGTAATCGGGGCCAGTTTGACAGGCCGCTTCGTTTGGAGGGTGCATTTTGATTGAAAATATCATTTTAATTCTGGACAGATACGGTATGGTCTTTGCCGAGGGGCTGTGGAATACCCTGTGGCTGTCATTTGTATCGGTTTTTATCGGGGCGGCGCTGAGCATTTTTGTGGCGCTGGGCAAAATGTCCCGCAGCAAACTTCTGCACACTATGGTCGGCGGTTACATTGAGGTGATTCGCGGCACACCGATGCTGCTGCAGCTGTATTTTTTCTGGCTGGTTCTGCCGGAAGTGCTGCCCACCATACCGGACATCATCTGCATCCTCATAGCTCTCGTGGTGAACGCCAGTGCCTATGTGGCCGAGATCATCCGTGCAGGCATCCAGGCGGTGGACCCCGGACAGCGGGAGGCCGCCCTGAGCCTGGGAATGACAGAGCGCAACACCTTAAAAAAGATCATCTTTCCGCAGGCCGTCAAAAATATTCTGCCTGCGCTGGGCAATGAAGTCATTGTGATGATTAAGCAGACCTCTCTGGCATCCACATTCTTTTTCGGTGAACTGATGACGGCATATAAAAAGGTGCAGTCCGCCACCTTTTTGGCACTGGAACCATTGGCGATTTCCGGTATCATTTATCTGTTTCTCACTGTGACATTGTCCCGCGTTACCAACTGCTTTGAGTTGAGGCTGAAAAATAATGAGCGATAAAACACCTGTAATTCAAGTTAAAAATTTACGCAAGCATTTTGGAAGCCTGCAGGTTCTCAAGAATCTCAGTCAGGAAATCTTGGAAGGAGAGGTCGTTACCATCATTGGCCCCTCCGGCTGCGGCAAAAGCACATTCCTTCGATGCATGAATCTGCTTGAAACTCCCGATGAAGGCAGTGTCATTTTTGAAGGCGAAACCGTAAACGGTCCACGCACTGATATTACCGCTTATCGCCGGAAAATAGGCATGGTGTTTCAGCATTTTAATGTATTTCCTCATCTCACGGTGTTGGAAAATATCACGATTGCCCCGGTCTGCAACAAGATGGCAACGGAAGAGGAAGCTCGCCGCAAAGGCAGGCTCCTCCTGGAGCGTGTCGGCCTGGCCGACACGGCTGAAGAATATCCCACAAAGCTTTCCGGCGGGCAGAAACAGCGCCTGGCAATCGTCAGGGCACTGGCCATGGAACCGAAAGTTCTCTTATTTGACGAGCCAACATCTGCCCTGGATCCCGAGATGGTGATAGAAGTGCTGGATGTCATTAAGGAACTTGCGGAATCCGGAATGACCATTGTCATCGTTACGCACGAGATGGGATTTGCCCGGGAAGTCAGTGACCGTGTTCTCTTTATGTACGACGGTCAAATCGCCGAGGAGGGTACACCGGAAGAAGTGTTTGATCATACGAAAACGGAACGCGCGAAGGATTTCTTCCGCAAAGTTATTCGAGTTTGAGAAAGGAACATTATTTATGCGCACAACCATGGAGGAGGCCCTGCACGCTGCCCACATCATGATCATTGATGGTTCGATGGCCACCGGTTTGGAAGGATTGGGCTGTGATCTAAACCACTTTTTATGGACAGCACGGGTACTGGATCAACAGCCTGACTTGGTGAAGCAGGTGCATTTGAACTATTTCCGCGCCGGTGCCGACTGTGGTATCACCTGCAGCTATCAGGCTACCATCCCGGGCTTGACAAAAGCCGGCTATACTGAGAAAGAGGCCGAAAATTTGATCATCCGCTCCGTTGAAATTTTTAAAGAAGCGCGAGACGAGTGGTGGCAGGCCGAGGGCAAAGCTTCCGGGCGTGTCTATCCTCTCTGCCTAGGCGCTGTCGGTCCTTACGGGGCCTATCTGGCAGACGGTTCCGAGTATCGCGGCAACTACGGTGTGTCCGATGAGGTGCTGCGGCAATTTCACCAGCGCCGCATGGAGCTGCTGTGGAACGCCGGCTGTGACCTGCTGATGATTGAGACTCAGCCCTCCCTGTCCGAGGTGTTGATTGAAACTCAGATTGCCGAGTCCTTGAATGCAGAGTACTGGGTCAGCTTTTCCTGCAAAGACGGCGCCCATATCCACGAGGGTGACCGGATAGCAGACTGTGCCGCCGCCTTGTCCAAGGGACACCCCCACCTGAAGATGATCGGCGTCAACTGCACGCCGCCTCAGTTTATTTCCAGTTTGATTGGCGAACTCAGGCAGGCATGTAATTTGCCCATCGGCGTTTATCCCAACAGCGGCGAAGTGTATGATCCCGCCACCAAGACCTGGTACGGCTCTCGGGCAGCTCTTCGCTTTGGGGACTATGCCCGGCGCTGGATGATGGAAGGAGCATCTGCTGTGGGCGGCTGCTGTCAGACCGGCGATACGCACATTTCCGATGTCACGAAATCCCGTGCAATGGTTCTGCCTCTCAAAAAATAACAGGAGGGCTCACCGTTAAGCCGACGGTGAGCCCTCCTATACGTACTGACGGCTGTAGTTCAGATACAGATATGGCCTCTTCCTGGGACAGTTCCTGTCCCCATATTCCATAAAAAGCGACTGGGAATATCGAAAAATTTATGGCGGAGACACTGGATCAAACCAAACTGCAAAAGAATTCACATTTTTAAAAACAAAGCAATGGGATGCAGCGTTTCAACATCCTGGCCCCTTATTCTTTTCATTTGCCACGTTGTCTGATTTGCATACCTGCTTCCTTTGCAGGAACACTTTTCTCGTATCGGCACCGTAAAAGAAAGAAAACTCCACCGCTGCCATTGTTTTAAGCGGCCATTGCAAACTCAGCTCAAAATTCAGACTTACCTCGATAGATGCGATTGATCACCCGTCTTAACAACCGTAGTCTCTTCCATACGGCCATCCTGAAAGGCTGCCAATATCATAAATTCGCACATACCCTAATGAAGCGAGTTTGTCCGCAGCCAGCTTGCTTCTTCTTCCTGTCCGACAATAGAGCAAAATGGCAGCATTTTTATCTCGAATACTCCGTTGTGCAGATTCTGCATTGATTTCATCCAACGGCAGGGAAATCGCACCAGCGCCATGCTCCACGGTATATTCTAGTTCCGTTCGTACATCTACAAATGCATATGAATCACCGGAATCCATGATAGCTTTTGCCTGTTCAAAGGAGACCCTGCTGTATGGCCGGTCACAAGGTGGGTATTGCATCGTTCAGCATCCTCTCATTGTGTCGCTTTTTCATTTGGAGACGCGTATCCTGCCCTTCCTTAACGAAATTTGTCTGTTTGCGGTTTTCTGGGGAAGGTCATTCCGAAATGGGTCCTTTCATCAAATCTGCTATTGTAATGTGGTCAAAGTAGTCATTTGTGATTTTATAATACATTTCCCACATTGGGAGAGTTTTACACTGTTTGCTCCTACTGCATGTCTTTGCATCACATCCAAGGCAGGCAACCGGTGCCAAATCGCCCTCAGTCAACCGCAGGACATCTCCTACCCGGCACCGATCAGCCGGGTTAATCAAACGATACCCTCCTCCTTTGCCGTGGAGGCCTTCAATTAATTTTCCCCTTGTTAAAAGCGGTAATATCTGCTCCAGATATTTAAGCGAAATTTCCTGCCGCTCTGCAACCTGCTTCATCGGGATATAACCCGCATCTTGATGCTCTGCAAGGTCAATTAAGACACGCAAGGCATATCTTCCGCGTGTTGAAATCACGTCGGTCCAACCTCCTTTTTCCCTGGTTAAGATTTAAATTACTGCCTCTAAAATAAGGTCATTGACAACTTCACCCGCAATCATTAAGCCAACAACCGGGGGAACAAAAGCCGTAGATCCCGGAATGTCACGGCGATCTGTACATTTATGGACGGCACCGGGCGGACAAATGCAGCGGCTTTTGCAGCTAATTGCCATGTCATCAATGGGCCTGCGCGGTTTCTCTTTTGAATATACAACCTTCATCTGCTGAATTCCACGCTTTTTCAGTTCTCAGCGCATAACCCGTGCAAGCGGACAAACGCTTGTCTCGTATATATCAGCCACCTCAAACGCAGCAGGATTCAATTTGTTTCCGGCACCCATGGAGCTGATAATAGGCACATGGGCGGCTTGGCCTGCATGACCAACTCGATTTTTGAGGCTACTGTATCAACTGCATCTATTATATAGTCATATTTAGAAAAATCAAATTGCCCTTCAACAGACGGAAGATAAAATGCTTTTACGGCTGTAACCGAACAGTCTGGGTCGATCTCGGCAATTCTTGCTGCCGCCGCATCCACTTTGTATTTTCCAACCGTACTTCGAATCGCAAAAATCTGTCGGTTTAAGTTTGCGAGACAAACCCGATCATCATCAACTAAATCCAATGCACCGATACCACTTCGCTCCAATGCCTCAACTGCATATCCGTCAACTCCCCCGATTCCAAAAACAGAAACTCGTGAATGCTGCAGGCTCCGCACGACTTCTTTTCCTAACAAAAGCTCCGTCCTTGAAAACT
>JBMNQH010000033.1:0-9346 GCA_050944035.1 Oscillospiraceae bacterium
CCGATATCTGAATGCTCAAATGTCTGCACAGCCTCTTCACCGTTGCAGGCAATGAGGACATCCGCCTCCGCTTTTTTCAAAAGATGCTCTGCAATATTGCGGTTGAGCATATTGTCATCGCAAAGGAGTATCGTCATGCCATTCAGAGAAGAAGGCGGAAGCGGCTTCTCGGAATCATCCGGAGCGGCAAAGGCATTCAGACATACCGAAAACGGCAATACGATCGTAAAACGGCTTCCTTCGTTTACTTTACTGTATATATCGATCGTGCCGCCCATTTTATCGATCAGCTTTTCGACAATTGACATTCCGAGTCCTGTGCCTTCATGGTATGTACGGCCATTGTTGTTTTCCCGCCAGAACGGCTCAAAGATATGTTCCAGATAACCCTCGTTCATGCCGATACCGGTATCCGAAATGATGAACCGAAAGTTTGCGGTCTCACCGTCGCAAGATATTTCCTCTGTTTCAAAGGTGACATTCCCGCCTTCTTCCGTAAATTTCACGGCGTTTCCCAACACATTGATCAGCACCTTGCGTAGATAGAGATCACACCCCATCAGATACGGATGCTGAAACCCGTTACACCGATAGGTAAAGCTGAGATTATGTTGCTTGGCGGAGCTGTGAATGATCGAACAGCAGGTATCCATAACCGCTCGCAGATCAAACTGTTTTTCGGCGGGTGCATCTCCACTGCTTTCCAGGCGACTCATATCTAATACATCGTTGATAAGAGCAGCCAGGTGCTGTGAGGCGGAACGGATATTTGATAGGCAAAGCTTTAGCTCTTCTGTAATATCCGGACTTTCTTCCGCTCTTTCCAGCATGCCGAGTATGCCGTTAAGAGGCGTTCGGAGATCGTGAGACATATGTGACAGAAACTCGCTTTTTGCCAGATTCGCCCTGTTGGCTTCTTCTGCTGCCTTTTTCAGTACTATATTCAACTGCTTTTGCTGTGCGGCGCGGCTCCGCATATTGACAGTTAAAATAAAGGAGAAGATAATGGTCGCCGCAATTAACACACCGGTCACTGCCATCGCAATGATACGATACATAGTTGCGTTCAGCAAACGCTCCGATCCCCTGCTCAATATTTCGGTCGGCGTGATAAGTGTAACAACCCAGTCCGGCGTTATTATCGGCGCCATTGAAACGAAATAATTTGTACCTTCATATTCAAATTCAAGGCTTTCACCGGCGTCATTCTCCAGACTGCTCTTTAATTCCTCAAAGCTTTTACCATGCAGGAACCTGACATTTTCAAGCGTCCTCATGATATTGGCAGATGTGCTGAAGGCCCCTATATTGTTTCGACGGTATATGCTTCGACCGTCGGTATGTATAATAAAAACGTCGGCAGCCCCGTCAAAGCCGGAGCAAAAAAGCGCCGAACAGTACACTTCCGGCGGTATGACCATGACGGTATGTGTAATCTGCGTACCGTCTTTAAGTACCGCGGGATTATCCAGACGGTGGATAAAAAGCATATGTTCTTTTTCAGAGTCAAATGTTATGGAGGTGATGACGACCTGCCGCTCATTCGCGGATTTCTTCAGGAATTCAATATTTCTGAAGAAACCGACATAACCGCTTGAAAGATAATAGTTTGTTTGAGAATCCACGACCGTTAAATGATAATTGCGGTTATTAATACCGTTTTCCGCTTCCGAAAGGAAGCAGGAAATGTCCTCTTTTTTATCTATCTCAGTAGAAAGCAAGTGAGCAAAGGCAGCATCCGAAACATCCCATGAGTAACTGCAGATAGAATTCACTGTTCTGGCTATCTGTTCGGAAACCTCATTGAGATTCTTGCTGCGCTCCGCATATAATTCGTCGCCTATCGATTGAAAAACCGAGCAGGCCATCACTGCAAAAGTTGTAAACAGCAAAACAACTAACAGCATGCCGATAGTCATGGATATTCGGTTGTAATGGTGGGTCACAGCTTTTTTCATTATTACACCATGCCTTAGTATTTGGTTCAGATGGTTGGATCGCCGGTTTTCTCTTTATAATCAAGGACTTTTTGCCGAATTATCTTTTTGCTTTTCTTCCGAATCATGACTACCTCTCCGTTTTGGAGCATACATACGTCATTGGCTTCGCTGACATAATTCATGTTGACCAAATAGCTTTGGCGACAGCGTAGAAAGCGCGGATCGTTCAGCTCTGTTTCGATCTGACCAAGCTTCTTGTATATATTGTACTCGCGGTGCTCTGTCCGATGCAAAATACATTTTGTATTGACGCTTTCCACATACATAATCTCGTTCAGCGGAATATATACAATATTTGACTTCTGCTTGACCTGATAGCTGTTACACTGATATTCCGGCAGAAAACGGTCCAGTGTACGTCGGATATCGGCAAGGCTGTAAGGCTTCAATATGTATCCGGACGCATACACATTATAGCTCTCGAGCGCATAATCGGCTGAGACAGTACAAAATACAATCTTGCCCCGGTACGAAAGGTCTCTCAGCTTTTGCGCAATGTTCATACCGAACGAATCCCCTATAAACAGGTCAAGAAAAATTATATCGTAATCTATATTTTCCATAACATCGTAATACAGGGTAGTTCCGCGATCGTATAACGTAAATTCGCAACGCACAGAAGTTTCAAAAAAGTATTTTTTCAGGAGTGAATGCAAAAGATTCCGTTCTAAATCGTTGTCATCACAAATCGCCAAACGCATGAAAAAAGCAGATTCCTTTCCGGACGAGATTTTTGTACTATGGTTTTAATCTGTAAAATTCGTCCTCAATAATATCATATAAGTGGATAGGATCAACGTCGTATTGATTAAGCTTGTCTGCCAATGCCCTCATCCAATCCAGATCGTCGGATATACCGTAGACGCAGTCCTTAATACCCAACAATCCGTTAAAAAATGAACATGCACAAATACCATATGTATACTTCTCAATTTGCTCTGATTCATTTTCCCCTGTGTCTTTTGCGCCTTTTCTGACTACTACATAGTTGATCATTTTTTAACCTACCTTTTTTCGATTTCAAAAGCAGCAGCTTACGGATCCTCTAAGAATTTTTTCCGAGTGAATCTCACATCTGCAATTATACTAAATAAAGGCAGTAAATGCGCAAAAATATGAATTCGGCAGGGTTAATGAGGAAATCGGTCAATTAAAATAATATTTTGCTGTTTTTTAATCTATTTACGGCGGTGAGCAC
This sequence comes from Oscillospiraceae bacterium, assembly GCA_050944035.1. Taxonomy (GTDB): domain Bacteria; phylum Bacillota; class Clostridia; order Oscillospirales; family Oscillospiraceae; genus JBMNQH01. The sequence goes on from JBMNQH010000033.1 coordinate 3,199, forward strand.
ACGGTTATATTCTGTTTCAAGTTGTTGCAAGACGGTTGCTGACGGCAGCAGCACTTCTCGCAGCTGGTCACACAGCTTTGCGGCACAATCGCCTAAGCTTTGAAATCCAAGGGTATAACTGATCCCCTTTAATGTGTGCGCCGCACGAAAAGCACTTTTGAGGTCATTTTCTTGCAAGTTCTTCAGCAGCATAGAGTAGGAAGGATCGGACGGGAACCCGAGTACGAACATTTCAACGGTTTCTATATCCTCCAACCGTTCAAGTACGTTCATAATATCTCCGCCGACCTCTTCGTAAAATTCGGATAATGTCAGTTTTGGTGCATCCGATATCTCCATTTAATCACCCATCCTTTCTTACATGGCTGTCCGCACCTGATAATCTTTTTTTATTAACGTCCGATGAGATGAACTTTTCATCATGTGTTCAGTCATTTGTAGCTGAGAGCAGAATATTCCCCGTTTCAACCGTCAAACGGGTATCTATCAAGGCTGTAGATGAAAATATGAATGACAGCCTTGCTTGTACTCTCTTATTCAACAAAATTATGCAATAAATGGCGATAAAAGTCAATATCCATGCGAAATAACTTAAATTTCAGAAAAAATGGTACAGGCAATTCAGAAACTGAACGGTGAGTATTATTGAAATCTGTTATGTTTGACACCGGAAGTCCACAACGCAACATACTACCGTGCCATTGGTAACCCAAACGATAAAAAAGCGTATGAAGCGAGACATCCGAAAGAACCGTTGATTCTCCACACCGACAGAGGAGTCAGTTACACTTCAAAGGTTTATAACCAAACATTGCGTCTTATGAATATCACGCATTCCTATTCAGGTTCAGGCAACCCTTATGATAATTCGGTTTACGAAGCATTTTTCAAAACGCTGAAATAAGAGGAACTGTATCGCCGCGAATACCTTGGAGGCTGAAATGAAAAAGTCCGTTTCGGATTATATCGCACGATATAATACAAAACGGACTCATACATAGTACTATGCCTGTTCATGAAAGTGGCAAAATGGATTTTTGAACCAAAATTAACGTTTTCTGATTGATAAGTTTCATTTTGGAAATGCCGAAAAACCTTGCGGAATAAGCAAAAATAAACCCTCAAATGAAACTCGGCGGTTCACATTTGAGGGTTTATTCACTTGGCTGTTATGGTCTTAAAAGATGCAATAAGCATTGCGGCAACCAAGCAGGGCAACCTCCCAGCGGACTTTCACCGCAGAGCATTGATATGCCCGTCATACTGAAAAGGCGGCGACAGCAATTTTGCCGTCGCCGCCTCCGGCTTGGTTATAATCACACATTATTTTACAGAATATTTTTTCTTTCTGATGTAAATTGTGGTTCCCATTACGCCTATGCCGGAAACAAAGAGCAGAGCAATCCAAATCCACATCATGCTGTTGTCGCCGGTCTGCGGTGACTTTGCATTAACGCTAAATGTTGTGCTTGCAGAACCGTCTGTCCATACAATCTCAAGGGTGTGACTTCCCACAGTACAGGTATTCAGATAGTCTGCTTTCCGGGTAATAATGGCAGAACCTTTCTTATTTTCCGTCCTCTCCGGCGTCATCGTCATTATTCTCGGACCATTTCTCCTGTGCTTCCCGGAAGCTCTGGGCCGCCTGGGCGTTTGCAGCAGCTTCTGCCTGTTCCTGCGCCTCTTGCAAGTTTTCCAGATCGACCTCATCTTGGTCTGCAAGGGTCGCCATATCCTTTGCGGCGGTGTTGGCAATGGTTTTTGCAACATCTCCAACCGCGTCCTTTGCGATATCCTTGCCGCCGACAGTGGCAAACACATCTTCGCCGGACAGGCCAATTTTTTCGGTCACCTTACCGCCGACTTTATCGGCGACACCCTCAACAACGTTGATTCCGCCCTGAATCGCTGCGGATTTGCCTGCATTTTGGATATCTTCGGTACTTCCGCCCTTCATGTAGGTATCGGACATCGCCTTCATGCCGTCTCCAACAATGTTGGTGTACAGCTTTTGAGCGGTGCCTTCCGCATGATTTTTGGCAAGCTCTACGCCGGTGTCCACAACCGTCTGCGCAATCGCGCCGCCGACGGTCTTATTGCCCGCCATAACGTCACCCATATTGGAGGCGGCGGCAGTTGCTGCCGTATAGGCATCCTTCGCGGCTTTACCGGCTTCACCGCCGACTTCGGCATAAATGTCAAAGGCAACGTCGGCACCCTTCTTGACTCTTTCTAAGTGCTCCTGCCCCTCTTTCCATTCTTTTTCGATTTCTCTGTGCTCGTAGCCTCTAATCTCTTCCTGACCCTGCTGCTCGGCGATTTTCTGATACAGCTCCTCATCGTCACCGGAGAAGACACCGTATTTTGCGGCAAGGTCTACTTTGTATCTGATGTCTGGCGGGAGCGACTCTCTCCAATCCCGTTCGAAGCCATTTTCCTGTGCTTTCCGGAAGCTCTGGGCTGCCTGGGCGTTGGCTTCCGCTTCCGCCTGTTCCTGAGCTGCCCGCAGTCTTGCAAGTTTCGCTTCGTCTTCATCTTCAAAGGTCACCACATCTTTTGCGGCGGTGTTGGCAACGGTTTTTGCAATGTTTCCCACCGTTTCCTTTGTGATTTCCTTTCCGAGAACGGAGCCGACCCCATCTTTGCCGGACAGACCAAGTTTTTCGGTCACTCCATCGCCGAAGGTGTCAAAGACAGTGTCAACAGTTGCGTTGATGGCACCCTGAATCGCTGCTTTTTCGCCTTCCTCCCGGATTTTTTCCAAACTACCGCCCTTCATATAGGTATCGGACATGACCTTAATGCTGTCTCCGACCGTATTCGTGAACATTTTTTGTGCAGCACCGTCCGAATAGTTCTTGGCAAGCTCGACGCCGGAATCCACGGCCGTCTGTACGATTGCGCCGCCGATGGACTTATTGCCCGCCATAACGTCACCCATATTGGAGGCGGCTGCAGTTGCTACCGTATAAGCGTTCTTGAACGCTTTACCGGTTTTGGGATCGATTTCGGCATAAATATCAATCGCCACGTCAGCGGTTTTCTTGACTTTTTCCGCATACTCCTGACTCTCTTTCCAGGCCTCCTCATCTCCCATGTGCTCGTGGAATTTGATTTCCTCCTTGCCCTTCTTCGTGGCGATCCACTCATACAGTGTCTCTTCATGGGCAGGGAAATCGTATTTTTCGGCCAGCTTAGCAACATATTCTTTGTGCCTGGCTTCTTCTTCCTCCCGAGCTCGCTCTGCGGCATTTTCCGCTTCCGCCTGTATTGCCATCTGCGATTTTTCCTGGTTTACCGCTCGATGTTCTTCGATTGCCGCCTGGTGACGGGCTTCGTCCTGACGAATCTGCTCCGCATGTTCCGCACGGCTTTCAAGTGAAGCCTTTAATTCATCGGGCGTATACGTTGCGCCGGTCAAGGGGTTGGTATAAGTTCCGTTGCCGTTTGCCACGTAAACGCGTTTTTCACCCGTGGCCGGGTCATTTACCTCAAGGTCGCCGTCCGGGTCACGACGGATGTACGGGCCCAGGTCTTCTTTCTGCTCCGCCACTTCCAAGCTGCCGGAAACACCGCTCACTGCACCTTCGGCAGCAGAAGAAGCCGCCTGTGCCATGGATCCGAGGATACTGCTGAGCGGCCCGCTCAAGGCACCGCCTGCGGCACCAAGCAGAGCGGTAATTACGGCAAGAGCCGCAGCCGCCCCTTTGCTTGCGGGCAGGTCGAGCCAATCGGGGTTGTGGGAAAGCTCTTTTTGAATTGCGACGTCAAGCCAAGTAATCTCGCCGTCATCGTCGAAATCCATCAGATCGGGGAATGGCTGACCGTGTTTATTTTTTTCGCCGTTTGTGTATGTTAGGTAACCGCGGTAGGGCTTATAATCCGGATCATCCTGGGTTATGGCAGTGCTACTTCTGCCGGAAGTCGTTGTTTTTTTCGGAAGCACTCCGTCAATGCGGAAATACAGCGAGGCACCCGTATTGCGTGAGTCTGGCGAATTCACATAAAAACTGATATGCACGATATCATTTTCAGCGTCAAATACGTACTTGCCCTCCACGCGCGTGCCTACAAGTTCGTACGATTTCGGGTCATCATAAACACCGTTTTTTCCGGCGTTTGCGTTGAGCCGTCCGTTGATGTCCGCATATACTTGGGTATCTTTAAAAGTAATATTGGATATGGTCAGCGTCAGGTCTGAGCGGAATAATTCGTTATCGCCCTCGTTATATTGCTCTCCCGTGTGTGTGAGCTTCCAATCATACGTTCCGCTTACAGTAAAACCGGTGGCGTCTTCCGTATGCGTGACTGTGAACGACGGCTTATCGCTGATCGTTTGACTGGCGGTTCGGTTGTCATCGGTCAAAACAGGATCGACACCGTAAACCGCATTGCCGTTTTCATAGCGCACCGGATCGCTTGCCATATGACTGAGCACGAGGTAAAAGCCGTCAACTTTTGTGTAGTGAATCGGTTGAGAACCGTCGCCGTCTTCCAGACGGAACACCTGATCCATGGGAACATAGCCGTCCGGAAGGTTTTCGCCGGTGGCAAAAACATTTGTGTAAAACATCGGCAGCATCATTGCGCTCGTGAGGATGAATATGGCAGCTGTTGCAGCCATCTTCTTCACGCCCTTTTTCCCGAGGATTGCAAATGTAACACCGGTTCCGAGAATAATCGCACCCACAAGGAAAAGAAGCCATCCGAACCGTACAAAAGTGAGGGGCAGACCAAGTGCAAATCCCGCAGAAAATCCGGTGATGGTACGGTTGACCGTTATCTGCGTCGGGAACTTGCCTTTTGTCAATTTGCCTGTGGCGAAATAAACAAGAGAAGTGAGCATACCGTTCTTTTTACCCAGTGCAGAGAACGCACCGACAGCAGCCACAACCGAAACGGCGCAGTTCACAGGGCTGGAGGTAATATTAAAGAACCAATACAGCACCAGTCCGGTGCCTGCACCGATCAGGAACGGAGAAATCGCGGACAGCCCGCTGAAAGAAGCTTTGCTAAATACTTGCTTGAGTGATTTTACTCCGTCTGCAAAGGGGTTTTTCTTTTCAATCAGGGAGAGGATAATGGTATTCACAACGGCCGCAAATACGGCTTTGCCGAAAATACCGCCAACTGCACCGAATAATCCACCGAACATACCGCCGTTGGAATAGGTCAGCGTATAGAGGAACCGCAATACCGGGATGTTGGCACCGAAAGCGGACAGAATTGGAAACACCGTCCAAAAAACCGTCAGAACAATGGTCGGAAGCAGTTTTTTCGGGTGCTGAATGAAATCGATTAGTTCACCCACCAGCTTGGCAATGAATCCGCCTTCTTTTTTCTTCGCAATTCCCTGCAGTTTGGTTACGATTGCATTTGTTTTTACCGGCTCTTCTTTGCTTTCTGTGGCGATATCCTGCTCTTCGTTTTTCGCTTTTACCGGCTCTTTCTTGCTTTCCGCAGGCGCAGGCTGCTTTTCTTTTTTCGGCTTTTCCGGCTCTTTCTTGCTTTCTGCAGGAACAGGCTGGTTTTCGTTTTTCACATTGACCCGTTGGCCGCAGTTAGCGCAAAATTTTGCACCGTCGGACAAAGGATGTCCGCAGTTTCCACAATACTTATCCATTAGATTACCTCCGTTATGTTTATGCCTAAACTCTGTTTTGCTTTATTAATCAAGCCAAACAGTAAAATTTCTGATTCTAAAACCTTGCGAAAAATACCCTTCATTATTACTACAAATGCCGTTATTCAAGTTCTTCAGGAAACGGTACCGATCAAAACAGCACCGACAAGAAGAAACGCCTGATTATGCCGTTTTCGGCTCTCCGGAAAGCTTATTTCAAAAGCGGGACGCCGCATTTTTGGCAACGGTCTTCAGACAGTTCGTTCTTTGTCATGCAGCAGGCACAGTAGACAAAACCGTCCTTTGACTTATCATATTTTTCATAAGGATACGCAAGCTGCGGATGGTAACGGAACCGGTCGCCGACACAAAGGTATTCATAGGCGGATCTCGGAATATGGCTCGTTTCCTGAATGACTTTTTTGTGACCGTCTGTGGTACGGACAATCGTTTTGTATACGTATTCGTTTGTGGTGCTGTCGTTTGTTTTGTTTTAGTATTAGTATTTAATTTCGATAACCACAG
>JBMNQH010000034.1:0-7337 GCA_050944035.1 Oscillospiraceae bacterium
GACTACGCTCTTTTCGTTGACGGCAAACCTGTAGGCGTCGCTGAAGCCAAGCGTGAAGAAAAAGGCGAATCCATCACTGATGTTGAGGTGCAGTCCGGGCGTTATGCCAACAGCACTTTCAAATGGATAAAGAATGATTACAAAATCCGCTTTGCCTACGAAACCACAGACAAGTTGATTCGTTTTACGGATTATAATGATATAAAATACCGCTCCAGAACGGTGTTTTCATTTCATCGCCCGGAAACCTTACTTGCACTGTTGGGACAGCCGGATACCATCCGTAATAACATGAAGCATTTCCCTGCATTGGACGAGACGGGATTCCGTAAATGTCAGGTGAATGCTATCAAGAATTTAGACAAGTCTTTTGCCGAAAACCGCCCCAAGGCACTGGTGCAGATGGCAACAGGCGCGGGTAAAACATTCACAGCAATTACGACTGCTTACCGTCTATTAAAATACGGAAAAATGAACCGTATCCTTTTCCTTGTGGATACAAGAGGTCTGGGAGAACAGGCGGAGCGTGAGTTTCTTGCCTACACCCCCAATGATGATCCACGCTCTTTTTCACAGCTTTATGGTGTGCGCAGGCTAAAAAGTTCCTACATACCAAACGATATCCAGATTTGCATCTGCACCATTCAGAGAATGTACTCCATTCTGAAGGGCGAGGAACTGGACGAGTCCACGGAAGAGAAATCCTTTGCTGAGTTTGTTACGGCAGAAAGCAAAGCACCGAAAGAAGTGGTGTACAACGAGAAATATCCGCCGGAATTCTTTGACTGCATTATAGTCGATGAATGTCACCGCTCCATTTATAATGTGTGGAGTCAAGTGCTGTCCTATTTTGATGCGTTCATCATCGGCTTGACCGCCACCCCGGATAACCGTACCTTTGCATTTTTTAATGAAAATATCGTCAGCGAATACCCAAGGGAGCAGGCCATCATCGATGGCGTTAATGTGGGGGAGGATATCTTCCTCATTGAAACACAGGTAGGCAAAAACGGTGCTCATCTGATGAAACAGCTGATTGAATATCGTGATCGTCTGTCCAGAGCCAAGCGCTGGAAACAGCTGGACGAAGATGTGGATTACAAACCTACGCAGCTTGATCGGGATATTGTCAATCCAAGTCAGATACGCACGGTCATTCGCTCGTTTAAGGAAAATCTGTTTACCACACTGTTCCCACGCAGAAAAGAAGTTCCAAAAACTCTGATTTTTGCAAAGACGGACAGCCATGCGGATGACATCATTCAGATTGTCCGTGAGGAGTTTGGCGAAGGCAATGACTTCTGCCGTAAAATCACCTATTCCGCAGACAACCCGGAATCGGTGCTGAGTTCCTTCCGCAACGATTATAATCCTCGTATTGCCGTTACTGTGGATATGATTGCCACTGGCACTGATGTTAAGCCAATCGAATGTCTGATTTTCATGCGTGATGTACGCAGCAAAAACTACTTTGAGCAGATGAAAGGCAGAGGCACCCGTGTGCTGAGTAAGGAGGACTTGCAGAAGGTAACGCCGTCTGCCACAGAAAACAAAGACCACTTTGTAATCGTGGATGCCGTTGGCGTTACGAAATCCAAGAAATCGGATACTAGACCTCTGGAACGTAAACCGACTGTCAGCATGAAGGAACTCATGATGAATGTGGCTCTCGGTGCAAAGGACGAGGATACCCTGACCTCGCTTGCAAACCGGGTCATTCGCCTGAACAGCCAAATGTCCCCGGTAGAACGCAAACAGTTTGAATCGAAGGTCGGCACTGCTGCCGGAACCGTTGCAGAAAATCTGCTGAATGCTTTTGATGAAGATGTGCTGATTGCTAAGGCACAGGCGGACACAGGCTCTGCGGAAGTTACAGAGGAACAGATGAAGCAGGCGCAGAAAGAATTGATACAAGCTGCCGTTGCTCCGTTCCATGACCCGGATATCCGTGATTATATTGAAAATGTACGCCGCAGCCACGACCAGATTATCGACAATACAAATATCGATTCTGTTCTTTTCGCAGGCTTTGATACACAGCAGGAAGAAAATGCGGACCGCATTATTTCTGCCTTCCATACATTCATCGAAGAAAACAAGGATGAGATTATTGCTTTGCGTATCATTTACAATGAAAGCTACAAAGATCGTCCGATGGCAATTGAACAGTTAAAGACGCTTTACGAAAAACTGAAAGCCAAGGGCATCACCGTAGAACGCCTGTGGGATTGCTATGCCATTAAGAAGCCGGACAAAGTAAAGCGTGGCACAATGGCGCAACTGGCAGACCTGATTTCTATTATTCGCTTTGAAATGGGGTATTCCGACAACCTCACTCCGTTTGCGGATAAGGTCAATTATAACTTCATGCAGTGGACATTCAGACGTAATGCCGGCCACATCCAGTTTACTGAAGAACAGATGGAATGGCTGCGTCTGATTAAAGACCACATTGCCACATCACTCAGTATTCTGCCGGAGGATTTGGATTTGACGCCGTTTGACAAAAAAGGCGGTCTGCTGGGCTTCTATGATTCTTTTGGGGATGATTATGAGAAAATACTACAGGAAATGAATGAAGAATTGGTGGCGTAAATGATAGAAAAAACAGTACTCCCCAGCGGATGGGTAATAAAACCAATGACAGAGGTTGTTACATGGGGTTCTGGTGGAACACCCAAAGCAACGGAATCACAATATTATAAAAGCGGAGATATTCCATGGTTAATAATTGGTGATTTAAATGATGGTGTAGTAACAAAATCTCAAAGTAAAATCACCAAATTAGGACTGCAAAACAGCAGTGCAAAAATGATCCCGGCAGGCACATTAATGGTTGCTATGTACGGAAGTATAGGAAAATTAGGAATAACTGGTATTGAATGCTGTACAAATCAGGCTATCGCATTTGCAAAAGAGCTTCACGGCGTATCCACTAAATATATGTTCTACTACATGGCTATGATGAAATCCAAACTTATATCAATGGGGAAAGGTGGAACACAAAATAACATCAGTCAGACCATCTTGAAATCTCTAAATGTAATAGTTCCTCCCCCAGAAGTTCAGGACAACCTCGTATTTCGCATTGAGGAATTATTCTCCGAACTGGACAAGGCTGTGGAAACCTTGCAGACCACAAAGCAGCAGTTGGCGGTGTATCGGCAGGCGGTGCTGAAAGAGGCGTTTGCAAACATTACAAGTAAAAAACCACTTCGAGAAATTACGTCTATTGTAACAAGTGGTTCGAGAGGATGGGCAAAATATTATGCGGATTTTGGTGCACGTTTTATTAGAATAACAGACCTCACCAGAGACTGCATTGTTCTAAAAAATGACAACATACAATATGTATCGCTACCAGAAAATGTAGAAGGAACACGCAGTCGGTTATATCCAAATGATGTGTTAATATCCATCACAGCAGACTTAGGCAGTATAGCATTAGTGCCAAATGGAATCGAAGAGGCTTATATTAATCAACATATTGCTTTAGTTCGTTTCATCAATACTGTGCAAGGCGAATATATGGCATGGTATTTAAAGAGTGAATGGGGGCAAAAAGATTTATTGAAGAACAAACGAGGTGGAGGAAAACTCGGATTAGGATTGGATGATATTCGTAATACTCCTGTTCCAATAGTAAGTAATGAAACCGCAAAAGCAACTCTGGAAGGAATTGAATCCCGTTTATCCGTTTGCGAAAGCATCGAACAGATTGTGGACACAGCATTAGCACAGGCGGATGCCATGCGACAGAGCATACTAAAACAAGCCTTTGAAGGGAGGCTATGACTATGGCAGATTGGTTAATGGTTATTATTACAGCTGTTTATGTTGTTGCAACAATTTTTATATGTAAAGCAAATATCAAATCTGCGGAGGCAACAAAAGAACAGTTAGCTGAAAGCAAACATCAATTTGAAGAAAACAACCGTGCTTTTGTTACTGTAACATTTGAAATAATACGAAGCGGTCTTCTTGTTCTAAATATACACAACCATGGACATCAGGTCGCAAATAATGTTTCTGTGAAAATCAACCCAGAGTTTATTGCCAATGTGCCGGATAAAGAGTATTTAATTAAATTGTGTGAATTCTCTTTCACATTAGGTATTGAAAAAAGTTGGTTTGTGTGTTTTGGAAGTAATCCAGAATTAGGACAAATAAGTAATGTTCCGTTGAAAATTACCGTCTGCTACTCAGATAGCTTTTCTCATTATTCAGAGTCAACAACGATAGACCTTAAACAGTATCTTTGGTCAATAATATATGATTCACCTGTTGAAGATACTTATCAAGAAATGAAAAAAATGACAAAAAGCATCCAATCAATGGATAAATCCATTCAAAAGTTGCAAAAAAGAATGGATGCTTTTGATTCGAATAGAGGAGAAATAGCGAATGAGTGAACAAACAGCAGCAATCGTATCAAAGGTTTGGGGAATGTGCAATCCGCTCCGCGATGACGGTGTTTCCTACGGAGATTATCTGGAGCAGCTTACCTACCTCATCTTTCTGAAAATGTCAGATGAGTATTCCAAACCACCCTACAAAAAAGAAACAGGCATTCCTGCCGGATACACATGGTCGGATATGAACACCCTCAAGGGTGCGGAACTGGAGGAACAGTATAAATCCACGCTGGAAGAACTTGGCAAGCAAGGCGGTATCCTTGGCAAAATCTTCAAAGGAGCAAGCAATAAAATCAGCAATGCTGCCATTCTGTACCGTGTGGTGCAGATGATTGACAATGAAAAATGGGTGGCAATGTCCTCCGATGTCAAGGGCGAAATCTATGAAGGCTTGCTGCAAAAGAACGCTGAAGATATCAAGAGCGGCGCAGGGCAGTATTTTACCCCTCGTCCGCTGATTCGTGCAATGGTGAAATGCGTCCGCCCGGAGCCTATGAAAACCATCGCAGAGGAAGGTGTTCCCAGATTGATACGGACTGCATAACGATTGATGGACAAGAACGCCTGCATAGCCTTTGAAATTAAGGCTCTCTGACACCGAGGGGTGTGCAGAGGTCTTATTTTTTTGCCTTCGATTTTCGACCTGCTTTTTTCAGGTCGGTCGGAGGGGTGTTCGCGGCTTTCATTTTGCATACGTCCATAACGATAAATCCGTCCCGTAACGATACACAAAAGCTATCGTTATGCGGGGTGTGCATATTGTCGATAGCATCGAATATCGCCGTATTCCCTTGACTTTTCTGCCTTTCAGAGTGATGTATAGACACTACACCTGGAAGGGGGAATTTCAATGTTTGAAAAGGAAGTCGACTACCGGCTGGCGAAGTGGCTGCTCCTCAATATGGAAAAGGACGGCATTATCACGGCTGATGAGCTGCGCCTTGCCTGGATCAATATTGCTGGACACTATGAACCGCCGTTTCTTGAGGTCGAGAATTTGGACGGAAAAATCGGAGACGGGGTGATCGTGGATGCCAGATAGGATTGTTACAAGGATCACGGCTTTGCCGAAACCTGCGACTTTCAAAGAGGCAGCAAAGTCGGTGCAGAGGGTGGCTGCGTATGCGAGGGTTTCCACCGACCATGAAGAACAGGAAACGAGCCTCACGGCGCAGACTGATTACTACAGAAAAAAGATACTTGAACATCCGGGATGGGAGTTCGTGGAAATCTATGTGGACGATGGAATCTCCGGCTTGAGTACGAATCGCAGGGAGGGCTTTAACCGCATGGTGGAGGACTGCCTTGCCGGACACATAGACCTGGTTCTTACGAAGTCCATATCGAGGTTCGCAAGAAACACGGTAGATACGGTCACCACGATACGCAAGCTGAAAGAAAAAGGTGTGGGTGTCTACTTCGAGAAGGAGAACATCTTCACCACGGATTCAAAGGGCGAGTTCCTGCTGACCATTATGTCTTCGCTTGCCCAGGAAGAGAGCCGCTCCATCTCCGAAAATGTGACATGGGGACAGAGAAAAAGAATGGCAGACGGAAAGGTCAGTCTTGCGTACAGTCGTTTCCTTGGATACGACAAGGGCGCAGATAAGTACACGATGGTCGTAAACGAGGAGCAGGCGGTCACGGTGCGCAGGATTTTTCATATGTTCCTGCAGGGCTATACGCCGCACACGACCGCCTCTCTGCTCACGGCAGACGGAGTGCCGACTCCATGCGGCTGCGATACATGGAGCGGAGCGACAGTCCGCAGGATGCTGTCGAATGAGAAATATAAAGGTGACGCTCTTCTGCAAAAGGAATTTACGGTAGATTTTCTCAAGAAGAAAATGAAGAAAAACAAGGGAGAGCTTCCTCAATACTATGTCGAAGAAGACCACGAGCCGATTATCAGCCCGTGGCTTTTTGATTATGTGCAGAAAAAACTTGATGCCAGATTTGAGATTGGCAATACAAGGTACAGCGGAGTGACGCTGATCAGCAGCAAGCTGATCTGCGGGAAATGCGGCTCGATCTACGGTCCCAAGCCGTGGCATTCCACCAGCTACAACAACCTGGTATGGCAATGCCGCCGCAGGCACATCAAGGAGAATAAATGTCTCGCATTTAATATCTACGATAAGATGCTCCACTTTGCCGTCCACGATATGGCGATGCATGAGGTGTGTCAAAGGAATATCGAGCAGACCGTGGCGGACGCCGTCCTACCACTGATGCCGGACGATAGAAAACAGAAAGCCCTGGAGTGGCTGCGGGACTTCCGGTTAAGAGACATCTGGAAACTGCAATCGGATGAAGCGGACATTGCGCTGATTATTGACCGAATCGTAATCATGGAAGACGGTGCGGCAGAAGTGCATCTGATAGACGGCAAGGTTCAAAACTACACATTCCCGGAATTCCATCCGGCGCAGTATAAGGCGGAGAGGCAGAAAGGAAAGGACAAGAAGAAAAAGCCTGCGAGAAAGCCTATGCCGAAGATATCCACCGTCATTACGATTTGCGAGAACTGCGGCGAGTCGATCCAGCAATACGCAGGACGGAAGCCTAAGAGATTCTGCTGCAACGAATGCCGCAATCAATGGTGGAATCAGCATCTCGACCAGGTGAAACGGAAAACCTACTACGAGATCACCTGTCAGCACTGCGGAAAGGTCATAACGGTTTACGGTGATAAGCGTAGGAAATACTGTAGCCATGAGTGCTACATTGCGGATCGGTTCAGCAAAGGCAAATGACAAGAAACAACAACAAATTACACCAAACCTATTGAAAATCGCACCGACATCTGCTATAATATATAGTGACTTACTGTGAGAAATTCGTTCGGAGGTGCAGAGATGGCAGATGTCGCTAACGATAAATGGATAAACATTGACGAAGCCGCGGAATATCTGGGAGTCA
>JBMNQH010000035.1:0-7180 GCA_050944035.1 Oscillospiraceae bacterium
TGTCAAGGGGCCTTTCTGCAGAAGTTACGGATTATTCCATAAAATATGTGAGTAAAACCGTTTAGGGCAGTTCTATTAAGCAAGAACTGCCCTAACTATGTTTTGCTTTTTCTTGGTACATAAATATAACAAATTTACCTCATAGCATCCTTCATTGATTTTATATATTCGCCTATATGATTCGGCGCCTCTTTGCCGTATTTTTCAAGCAGCTTTATAATAGCCGAACCGACGATTGCACCGTCAGCAATATCCGCCATTTTCTTTGCCTGCTCCGGTGTGGAAATACCAAACCCAATCGCACAAGGTATACCGGTATTTTCTCTTACCACTTTCACAATAGAAGTAAGGTCTGTCTTGATTTCGCTTCTCGTACCCGTAACGCCGAGACTGGAAACGATATATAAGAAACCTTCTGCTTCTTTTGCGATCATGGCAATGCGGTTTTCAGACGTCGGTGCAATCAATGACACTAAATCAACGCCATACTTGTGGCAAAGCGGCAAAAATTCTTCTTTTTCCTCAAACGGCAAATCTGGCAGAATGAGGACATCAATTTCAATATTCTTACAGGTGGATATAAATTTTTCTGCGCCATAGGAGAACACCACATTGGAATAAGTCATGAAAACCATCGGCACTTTTACATCATAGCGAAGTTTTTTGACAAATGCGAATATTTTATCTGTCGTAACGCCTCCGTTCAGCGCCCTAATGTTTGCTCCCTGAATAACAGGTCCTTCGGCGGTTGGATCGGAGAACGGGATGCCAAGCTCAATGAGATCCGCACCGTTTTCTACAGCGGCACGGATAGCGGCGGCTGTCGTTTCCAGATCAGGGTCACCGCAAGTGATAAAGGCGATAAACGCCTTGCCGTTTTCAAATGCTTTTTTGATGTTACTCATGAAGATCCTCCCCTCTGTAACGGGCAATGGCTGCACAGTCCTTGTCGCCTCTGCCGGATATGGTAATTACGATGATTTGGCCTTTATCCATTGCCGGCGCGAGCTTCATTGCGTGAGCAACAGCGTGAGCCGATTCGATGGCGGGAATAATGCCTTCGGTCTTGGCCAGATATTCAAATGCGTTTACCGCTTCATCATCGGTTACAGGCACATATTCCGCTCTGCCAATATCATGCAGGTGAGCGTGCTCGGGGCCGACGCCGGGGTAGTCCAGCCCAGCTGAGATAGAATAAACGGGAGCGATCTGACCGTATTCATCCTGGCAGAAATATGACTTCATACCATGGAAGATTCCTACTCTACCAGTGGCAATGGTTGCCGCCGTTTCAAAGGTATCAATACCTCTGCCTGCCGCTTCGCAGCCGATCAGGCGAACGCCCTTATCGCCTATGAAATGATAAAAGCTGCCAATGGCATTGGAGCCGCCGCCGACACAAGCGATGACCGCATCGGGCAGTCTGCCTTCTTTCTCTTGGATCTGCTCCTTGATTTCTTTAGAAATAACCGCTTGAAAATCACGAACGATAGTAGGGAATGGATGCGGCCCCATAACAGAACCAAGACAGTAGTGCGTATCGCTGATCCGGGAAGTCCACTCACGCATCGCTTCGGATACAGCGTCCTTTAAGGTGGCTGTGCCTGTCCTCACAGGAATGACCTCAGCGCCAAGCAAACGCATACGGTATACATTAAGCGCCTGACGGACAGTATCTTCCTCGCCCATAAAGACCACGCATTCCATTCCCATCAGTGCGGCGGCGGTTGCCGTGGCCACACCATGCTGACCGGCTCCGGTTTCGGCAATAAGGCGCGCTTTGCCCATCTTCTTTGCGAGAAGCGCCTGGCCGAGAACATTATTGATCTTATGTGCCCCGGTGTGGTTTAGATCCTCACGTTTGAGGTAAATTTTTGCACCCCCGAGGTCTTTTGTCATTTTCGCAGCGAAATACAGCCTTGAAGGCCTGCCTGCGTATTCGTTGAAAAGTTCGGTAAGCTCTCTATTAAATTCGGGATCGTTTTTGTAATGGTTATACGCTTCTTCCAGTTCAATGACGGCGTTCATCAGCGTTTCGGGAATATACTGACCGCCGTGAATACCGAAGCGCCCGTTTGGGTTTGTCATAATCCAGCTTCCTTTCTGACAGCGGCAATGAATGCCGCCATTTTTGTTTTATCTTTTACTCCATCGGTTTCAATTCCTGAGCTGACATCCACCGCAAATGGATAGAGTGCTTTAACTGCACTCGCCGCATTGCGGGCATCAAGCCCTCCAGCGAGAAAATACGGTCTTCTGATGCTTTTCACGAACCCCCAATCGAATACTTCCCCCGTACCTGCACCGGAATCAAGAAGGATATAATCCGCCGTACTTTGTTCCGCGATTTTTATATCCTTTACAGTTTTAATGCGAAAAGCCTTGATGATTTTCTTATCCGTAAGCAGCCGCAACTGTGCAATATAATCTTCATCCTCGTCACCGTGAAGCTGTGCAATGTCGATAATGTCATCCTGCAGCAGCTTCGCAATATTTTGCGGATCTTCATTTACAAACACACCGACTGCCTGTATCTCGGACGAAAGCCGGCTTTTCAGCTCTGCCGCTTTTTCGTATGTTACATAACGCCTGCTTTTCGGTGCAAACACGAATCCAATGTAGTCCGGCTTCAATTCGTTTGCATTCTCTATATCACAAGTTCGGGAAAGTCCGCAAAATTTAATCTTCGTCATATTGTACCCCGCAGTTCATCAAGCTTGGCTTTTTTATCGGGTGCCCGCATAAGGACTTCGCCAATCAAAACAGCATCCACACCGATTTCACGGAGCTTTGATATATCTTCCGCACTGCTTACCCCACTTTCGGAAACAAACAGCATATCACGGGGGATTAGTTCTCTGAGCCTGCGGCTATTGTCCGTATCTACGGAAAAGTCTTTCAGGTTCCGGTTATTGACGCCGACGATGCGCGCTCCTGCATGAAGTGCGGTTTGTACTTCATTTTCATCATGCGTTTCAACCAATGCGGATAATCCGAGTTCATCACAAATGCTGATATATGATTTGATTTGTTCCTCACTTAAAATAGAACAGATCAGCAGCACCGCCGATGCACCAAGGACCTTTGCCTCGTAGATCATATATTCATCTACTGTGAAGTCCTTCCGCAGACAGGGGATGGATACAGCGGAGGTAATTTCACGGAGGTATTCGTCACTGCCTAAAAACCATTTCGGTTCTGTCAGCACGGAAATACAGTCCGCTCCCGCCGCTTCGTACTCCTTTGCAATTCGCAGATATGGAAAATCGGGAGCGATGAGCCCTTTTGAGGGAGACGCCTTTTTGCACTCACAGATAAAGGAAACCCCCGGCTTTCTCAGTGCGTTTTCAAAAGCAAAGGAGCCTTTGGGGCGGGATAAGGCTTGCCGCCTGATTTCTTCGGGCGGTATTTTCTTTTTCGCCTCAGCCGCACGTTCCCTGGCGTGTTCGGCAAGCTGATCGAGAATGGTCATGCTGTCACCTCCGCCGAATCGGGACGGTTGCTGACTTCGATCAGTTTGTGCAATGTCCCGAGCGCCTTACCGGAATCAATCATCTCTGCGGCAAGTACGATTCCTTCTTTCAGGCTGTCAGCCTTACCGCCTATATAGAGTGCGGCACCAGCATTCATAAGAACAGCATTTCTCTTATGACCCTTTTCGCCGTTTAAGATTGCAAGCGTAATTTTAGCATTTTCTTTGGGTGTGCCGCCCTTTAAATCCTCTTTGGTGCAGCATTCAAAACCGAAGTCTTCTGGAGTGATAACGGAGGATTTAAACCAACCGTCTTTAATTTCGCAGATCGTAGTCGGTGCGCTCATGGAAATCTCATCCAGCTTATCCTGGCCGTACACCACCATGCCCCGCTTGATTCCGAGGCTGATCAGAACCTGTGCCAGCGGTTCAACCAGATAATCGTCATACACGCCGAGAAGCTGCATAGAAGGTGTACCTGGATTTGTCAGCGGACCAAGAATGTTGAACACGGTGCGAAAACCAAGTTCCTTGCGGATAGCGCCCACATACTTCATAGATGTATGATACTTCTGTGCGAAGAAAAAGCACATACCAGCATCATTCAAAAGCTCGATACATTTTGCGGGGCTTTGCTGAATGTTTACGCCAAGAGCTTCCAGACAATCTGCCGTTCCGCACTGGGAGGATGCGGCTCTGTTGCCATGCTTTGCGACTTTCATACCGCCTGCGGCTGCAACGAGCGCAGAGGTCGTGGAAATATTGAAGCTGTGCGCATTATCGCCTCCAGTTCCAACGATTTCAAAGAGCTCCATCCCGGTTTCCACCTTGGTAGCATGTGCTCGCATCGCCGCCGCACAACCTGCGATTTCATCTGTTGTTTCCGCTCTGGCGCTTTTGGTAGACAGAGCCGCAAGGAATGCGGCATTCTGTGTCGGGGTGGTTTCACCGCTCATAATTTCGTTCATGACGGTGTATGCCTCATCATAGGTGAGGTCTTCTTTATTTACAATCTTTACAATTGCTTCTTTAATCATGACTCAGATCTCCTTTATGAAATTATACAGCATCTGCTTACCTTCCGGTGTCATAATGGATTCGGGATGGAACTGTACGCCGTAGATCGGATATTCCTTGTGCTGTACCGCCATCACTTCGCCATCGGCGGTGAGGGCAGTGATTTTCAGGCATTTAGGAATCGTGTCGGCATCTGCCGCAAGGGAATGATACCGTGCGACAGGCGCAGCATCAGGACAGCCTTTGAATAACGGGCAATCTGTGTCAAATTTTACATTCGACTGTTTTCCGTGCATTAGTTCCTTTGCATAGGTAACGGTCGTACCGAACGCCGCACAAATTGCCTGATGGCCGAGGCAAACCCCAAGAACAGGGATGTCCCTTCCGAGTGTTTTTACAGCCTCGATAATGATTCCGGCATCTTCCGGTCTGCCTGGGCCAGGGGAGAGAATAATGCGGGACGGGTTTAATTTCTTAATTTCTTCTATCGTCATTTCGTCGTTGCGGATGATTTTGATATCTGGTTCGATCTCACCAATCAGTTGAAAGAGATTATAGGAAAAGCTATCGTAGTTATCTATCAGAAGAATCATGATTCCGCCTCCTGTGCAAGTTCTAATGCTTTCAGTGAAGATTTGGCTTTGTTCAGGCATTCTTCAAATTCCTTTTCGGGTATGGAATCCGCCACGATCCCGGCTCCGCTTCTCACAAATACCTTACCGTTTTTCTTATAGGCAATCCGAATGGCAATACAGGTATCCATATTCCCTGTAAAGTCGATATAGCCAATGGCACCGCCATAGATGCCGCGTTTGTTGTTTTCAAGTTCTCCAATTAACTGGCAAGCTCTGATCTTCGGCGCACCGGAAAGTGTTCCGGCAGGTAATACCGCTTCAATGGCGTCCAGCGCATCATGGTTTTCGCTGATTTCACCACGCACCGTAGAGCCGATGTGCATAACATGAGAAAAACGCTCAATAGAATGGAACTTTTCGACCTGTACCGTACCAAACTTGCTTATTTTGCCGAGATCGTTTCGTCCCAAATCGACCAGCATATTGTGTTCGGCCAGTTCTTTTTCGTCGGCAAGCAGTTGTGCTTCAAGCGCTTTGTCTTCCTCTGCGGTTCTGCCTCTCGGTCTTGTCCCTGCAAGCGGGAAAGTGTGCAGCACACCATTTTCCAGCTTTACCAGAGTTTCGGGAGATGCCCCTGCAACCTCTACGTCTGTTCCTGAAAAATAAAACATATATGGTGACGGATTGAGGGTGCGAAGCACACGGTAGGTATTCAGGAGACTTCCCTCAAAAGGCGCGCACAGTCGGTTCGACAGCACAATCTGGAAAATATCCCCCTCACGGATATGGCGCTTTGCCTTCTCAACCATGCTGCAGAACTGCTTTTTGTCAAACAACGGCGTAACATCGCCAAGCAGTTTGCCGCCCGGTTCATTCTTTTTTTCGCCGTGGCGGAGAAGCTCTGCGAGCTGACGGAGTTCCATAACCGCTTTGTTATAACCGGTTTCCGGCTCATCCAGCGGCATATTTACGATGAGAATAATTTTCTGCCGGAGATGATCAAATGCGATCACTTTATCAAAGAGCATCAAATCAACATCCTTAAACGCCTCAGTATCTTCCACATCACATTTGACGGCCGGCTCGCTGTAGGTGAGATAATCATAGGAGAAGTATCCGACAAGACCGCCTGTAAAGGAAGGAAGATAATCGAAACGGGGGCTTCTGTAACTGGCAAGAATTTGGCGGAGATAGCCGGACGGGCTATCTGTCTTGACCTTGAGATTGCCAATCTTCATCTCGCCGTCAATGCAAGTGATCTCCATTTTGGGATCAAATCCAAGGAAGGTATACCGTCCCCAGGTTTCATTTGCCTGCGCTGATTCCAGCATATAGCAGTGAGTGGATACATTTTTCAATATCTTCATCGTTTCAATAGGTGTTGTGAAGTCGGAAAGGATTTCAAGGCTGACCGGCAATACGTTATAATGACCGGCTGCTGCGATTTCTTTGACTTCAACAAAAGTTGGCTGAATTTTCATAATCCTTTCCTCCAAAACAGGTAAAGTTCGTGATTGATTAGGATGATTCAATTTCAATATCCGGCGCACAGTGCGCCGCCAACATTTTGTATACAGCATATCGCAACCTCCTGAAACAAAGAAAAGACTCCTTTGAACTTCTGTCTCGCTCAAAGGAGTCTTATAGAACAAAAACGCCCTTGACAGAGATTTACGCTCTGTCAAGGACGAATAAAACATTTATCCGCGGTGCCACCTTGATTCACGGTATGACCCGTGCGCTTAGCAGGATACCAACATATCCCCGGCAAATGACGTCTGCCTGCAACGTCGCAGAATACTCTGTGAGAATCACATTTGACTGCGCCCTCAGCGGTCCATTTGACAACTTGTTTCTTGCCTGATTCTCAGCATCGCAGGCTCTCTGTAAAGGCATCATTGCCGTTATCTCCGCTTCAACGGTTTGAATATTAAATTTTTTTGTATTATATCAAACAAACTCTGAACTGTCAATAGGCATCCGAGTGACGCTACAGTTAATTCGTATTTTTCTCTATTTATAAGCGGGAGCGCAGCTTTCAAAATACACTCCCATCGCTCCCAACTGTCTCTGCTTTTTTTGTTCTGCTTTTGCTGTTTCAGCCGCAGATGTTTCC
>JBMNQH010000036.1:0-7083 GCA_050944035.1 Oscillospiraceae bacterium
TGAACGGCATCTACCAGCATTTTTAATTCTGATAACTCCAAGGTTCGAGAGCCGATGAAATACTGGTTTTGGGTGCTTCTGGTCTTGATAACGTCAAATCCGCAGGCTTGCAACTCCTCAATATCATCCGAAATAGTCTTTCGCCCTGCCTCAGTGCCAATCTCAATACCCACACTGTTAAGGTAAGCGGTAATATCCTTTATTGTCGCAGGGTGATCCTCATCTGTATTGTCTAAAAGATATTTATAGGTATGCAAAATCCGGCTTTTGCTATCTGCAGGCACACTCATACATCCCTTCGAAAAACCATTCATTTACTAGGGCAATACCGCACAGAAAATTAAGTGCAGTAAAAGCTGGGGCGTGATAAAATAAAGCTATGGATAAACAAATAAGTCTTTAGGCGTTGAGCGACGAGATGGCGCAAGTGCGGACAAAGAAAACAGAATTTCTTGAGCAGATAGAGCGCATTGTTCCGTGGGGCAGATGGATTGCCATGATTAAGCCGTGCTACTATAAAGGAGAGCGCGGAAACAAACCCTATGATCTGGAACTGATGCTGCGGTGGTATCTGCTGCAAAATCTCTATAATCTGTCTGATGAAGCGACCGTTGCCAAGACAATCGACAGCCGTGCTTTTTCAGATTTCTGCGGTGTGGATTCCAGCAATCAAGTGCCGGAGGGCGACACACTGGGCCGGTTTCGAAATATTCTCGTGCACAATGGTTTGCAGAAACAGCTGTTTGCGCAGTTGGTAAAGTTGCTGCAGCAAAAGGGACTGCTTCTGAAAAAGGGTACCATGGTGGATTCCACCTTCATAGCCGCTCCGTCCTCCGCAAAAAATCAGGAGAAGCAGCGAGACCCCGATGCACATCAGGTGAAGAAGGGCAATGAGTGGCACTTTGGCTACAAGGCACATGTTGGGGTGGATAAAGACAGCGGGCTTGTTCACACGGTTGAGGTAACGGCCGCCAATGTCCATGATGTTGCCATGACCTCCAAACTGCTGACAGGAGAGGAACGCGTTGTATACGGAGACAGCGGCTACCTGGGCGCGGCAAAACGCGAGGATGCCATAACACAGAACAATTCCGGCAATCGCATTCGTTACAAGCTTAATCGTCGTACATCGCAAATCAAAGAAGGTTCCATCCGCACGCAAGCCCAGCTTAAGCGCAGAGAACACGAGAAATCTTCAGTTCGTGCCAAAGTAGAACACATTTTTGCCGTCGTAAAAGGACTGTTGCGGTACCGAAAAACGCGATACTGAGGTCTGCAAAAGCAGACTGCAAAATTGAATATCATGTTTGCGCTGGCAAATCTGATTCTGGCTGACAGGCCCTGCCTGGCAGTCTGATTCAATTTGTCTTCGCGGATAGAGTCGGGAGAGTTCCACGCTATTTGCCAGCCTCTGGCAGATAACCTGGGTTTTTTATGCTGTTGTGCGGTGTTGCCCTAGGTAATCAATGATTTAATATCGTTGAAGAAAGTGGTAAAATAGAAGAAAACGCAATGAGGTCAAGCAGATGGCACAGCAGAGTTTCGCGGATATGGAATATGCCAACCGGAAGCGCCGGACAAAGAGGGACGAGTTTCTGGAAATCATGGAAGATGTCATCCCTTGGGGAGAATGGACGGCGCTCGTTGAGCCGTACTATCCGAACGGGAAGCGCGAGAGACAGCCGCGTGGCGTCGAAACGATGCTGCGGATGTATCTGTTAGCCAACTGGTTTACGCTTTCCGACGAGGGCGTAGAGGACGCGATCTACGACAGCTACGCTTTCCGTAAATTCATGAAAGTGGATTTTCTCGGTGAAGAGCAGGTGCCGGATGCAACGACACTGTGCAAATTCCGTAAGTTGCTGAATGAGGCTGGTATCACCAAGCTGTTTTTCGATGCGATGAGAGTATTCCTGGACCGGCACGGGAAACTGATGCATGGGGGGACGATTGTAGATGCGACAATCATTGATGCCCCTACATCAACAAAAAATGCAAACAAAGAACGCGACCCTGAGATGCACCAGGTGAAAAATGGTAACCAGTGGTATTTCGGCGAGCGGCTTCATGCCGGGGTAGACGCCGGAACGGGGTATGTGCATTCCATTGAGGTAACAGCTGCCAACGTAAGTGAGCGAGATGTCGTCCCGCAGCTAATCCGCGAAGACGACGAGGTTGTATACGGCGATGCCGGTTATACGGGGATGCCAAAGCGCCCGGAAATAGAGTCCGATCCGCATTTGTCCGCCATTGATTACCGCACCAATACCAAGAACAGGTTTCATCGAAAGGCAAAAGCGCTGGCATTGATTGGGACGCCCGCATCGAGGCTCAGAAATCGCGGGTACGCAGCAAGGTTGAGTATGTCTTCTTGGTCATCAAACGGATTTTCGGTTACGATAAAGTTCGATACCGAGGTCTGAAAAAAAATGAATCACAGGCGTACCTGTTGTGCGCATTGGCAAATCTCTACATGCTGGCACAGTCCGGCTGGCGCGGAGATTGTCTTGTTGCAGGATAATCCGGAAAGTAATCCACAATTGAGGGCGGTTTTCCACGACCCGAGGCTATTACGCCGGTCAACGGGAGAGTTTAGTTTAGCGTTTGCCGTTTAATCAGTGGTTACCTAGATCAAACTATTCTTTTCTTTGCTTGTCTGAGTATAACAATAAACTGGATTCTACCCCCGTCTTTGCGAACACAAAGTAGAACAATCCGAAGTCTTTCGTTAAAAGCAAGTTCGCAAAAGGCAATCATCCTGCCTGTGACCCGGACTGCGCTCTGGGGGTCCATTCCGCTTTCAATCAGCACAATGAGCGAAGATTTGAGTATTACTGGGGCTACAAGAGACACATCCTTGTCGATTGCATCTCCGGACTGCCCATCTTTGAGATGACCACCGGCGCGTATGTCGCGGATTCTTCCGTTGCCATTGAACTCTTATGGGGTTCATTCTTTCTCCCTTTTTTTCATATAAAAGAGTCCCCGATCATTGCGAGAGAGGACAGTTTATTGCAAGCATTTGGACTACTCCGCTGCTTCTGCAGTGGCTTCCGCATATCTTGCGTCAGCGCGTTTTTTGTCTCTTATACGCAACACGATACTGTCAGGATCAACCTGTAATTCAATTTTATCGCTTTGAAACTCCGGAATATCACCAACTGTGATTGTCGTGCCGATCGGTACACCGGCGAGGTCTACCGTAACGGTATCCAGCAGATACTGGGGTACTGCGGCATGGGGGACTTTCATCTGCATTTGCTCCAAAACGCCCTGAACCTTGTCCTTGTTAAGTAAAACAATATCCGCGACACTGTTGACTTTTTTCGCGGCGTCCAGAACATGAAAACTGATGTGGACGATGGCGTCATTCAAGCTGTTATACTCCAAGTCCCTGATGAGCGTATGATAGATTTTGCCATCGGCCTGAATGTCAACCTTACTTCCGTTACGTTTCGTGCGTTTGAGCTGACGTGCTGTATTCTGGTCAAGCTGGATGGAGAGGGACTCTTTCAGGTCTGCACCGCTGATCACGCAGGGGATGATACCGGAGCGCCTGAGCTGCTTCGCCTTTGTCTCGGGATTCCGCATTTCTGCCATGATGATGTCCATTTTAATTCCTCCTGACGGTAAAAATTTTGATGTCTTGTAAAAAAGAAGGGCTTTTCATAGTGCGCCCTGCAGCGCAATACCAAAAGCCCTTCTTTAAGACGGTTCTTTTATATTCTGTTTTGTAAAGTATAACACAGATTGCTTAAAAAAGCAAATCATCATGCAATACCATGCAGAGATTGGAATGTTGAGAATGTTGTTTTTTCGTGCAGTGTTCAAGTTAATGTCGACAAGATACTCGCTTTCGTCACCAGACCCATCAGCGCTCCGCTTTCATCGGTCACGGCAATTGGATATGTGGATTCTGTTGCTATGGCGATCACATCGGATACCAAAGTGCTTTCTTTCACGGAATTGATGCCCTTTTGAAGAACTTGCGGGATCGTTTTGTTCTCTTTTCGTGCCTGTATCGCTTCATCGATGAAAAGCATACCCTGCGGATGCAGCTCACCATCCATGACGATTACAGATGACAGGTTGTTCATTCGCATCTCTTTAATGGCTCTGTCCATACTGTCACTGAGACGAACGATGCACGATGGAGTAATCATAATATTTCGCACCGTCATTACTTTCGTCTTATCGGCAGACTCAATAAAATCGCGCACATAATCGTTCGCAGGATGCATGCTGAGCTCCTCCGGTGTCCCGATTTGCACTACTTTACCATCTTTCATAATGCATACAGTGTCACCCAGTTTAAAGGCTTCGTCGATATCGTGCGTAATGAACACCACGGTTTTCCTCAGCTTGCGCTGGATTTGAAGAAGCTCAAACTGCATATCCCGACGCACCAGTGGATCCAGCGCAGAAAACGGTTCATCCATCAGCAGGACCTCCGGGTCGTTGACAAGCGCTCTGGCGATTCCCACTCGCTGGCGCATTCCACCGGACAACTGTTCACATGACTGGTGTTCCCATCCGTATAATCCGACCATCGAAATGAATTTCTTTGAGATATCCTCTCGCTGACCTTGCTTGATTCCCTTTACTTCAAGTCCGTAGACGACATTGCCAAGCACATCTCTATGGCTCATCAGTCCAAATGATTGAAACACCATTGCAATCTTATTGCGTCGATATTCTAGAAGTTCTTTTTTACTCATCTCATGGACATTTTGTCCATCATAGAGCACCTTGCCACCTGTGGGTACCGTCAGCCGGTTAAAGCAGCGTACCGCAGTGGACTTTCCGGAGCCGGACAGCCCAATAATCACGAATATTTCTCCTTTTGGAACGGAGAGGGTTATGTCCCAAAGAGCCACGGTACATCCTGTTTTCTTGTAAACCTCCTCCTTGTCGGAGCCGGCCTCCATCATTTTTGCAGCTTCTGTACGATTGGGGCCATAGAGCTTTGTAACATGCTCCATTTGAAGGATAGTATTATTCTGTTCCAAGCTTATTCACCCCCTTTTGCGGCGCAGCTTTCTTACTCTTTTTCTCCGTTTTGTTTTTGGCTGACGCAGTGCCCTGTGTTAATCGATCCAGTACAATCGCCAGAATAACGACACTGCTGCCCGCCACGAGGCCGCGTCCGATTTCAATTCGGTTAACCGCATTAAGCACTTCCATGCCAAGCCCGCGAACACCAATCATGGAGGTGGTTACGACCATGGCCATCGCCATCATAAGAGTCTGGTTAACCCCGGTCATGATGGTAGGCATTGCTTGAGGAATCTGAACCTTTAGCAGCAGCTGCCATTTCGTTGACCCAAAAGACTTTGCTGCCTCGATGACTTCCTTGTCTACCTGACGGATACCGAGACTTGTCAAACGGATGACGGGCACGATAGCATAAATGACAGTTGCAATGACACCGGAAGCATTGCCTGTTCCGAAAAGCAGTAATGCAGGTATCAAATATACGAAGACCGGCATGGTCTGCATGGTGTCAAGTATCGGGCGGACACATGCATTGGCCCGTTCTGAATTGGAAATAAGTATGCCTATTGGGATTCCCAATACAAGCGCAATAGCCACGCTGGCCAAAACCACAGCCAGCGTTGTCTGCATAATACCCCATAGTCCAAATGCGCCAACCAAAAAAATCAGAGCACCATACAGTATCCCGCTTTTTAGGCTTCTGCGAATACGCCAGCCTAAAAATACTATCAAAAGAATAAAAATAAACCACGGGATATGCCCCAATATCAGAGCAATGAAATTTACAAAACCGTTCAAACCGCTCTTTACGATATTTAAAACATTTTCCGCGTTTACCGCAAAGCTTCGAACGGCATTATCGATTGAAGTTGTGTCTATATTAAAAATTTCCGGAAATTTAATTAACCAATCCATACTTCACCTTTCATCGTATTCCTCCAACCATGGCAATTACGTGTGCTGCAATGCGCCTCTCAGTACATTCGCCTGCTCTTCTGAGAGCCATTGGCCTACAAGTTCGGGATGTGACTCAGTAAGCAGCCATTCCGCCGCTGCCTCGTAATCAGAGTTTGTATCGTTCATGTATGCCAGCGCCTCGCTGATAATTGCTGAGGTCATTTGGAATTTACTCAAAAATTCGCAGTATTCCGGATTGTTCTGAGCAAAGTCGTTGCTGACTGCAACGGTCACGGTAACGGCAGGACAAGCGCCATAACCTGTCTGGAACTTTTCGACATCATATGCTTCATCCTCAAGGAGGACAAAATTATACTTGCCCAGCAGCCATGTCGGCTCCCAATAGTAAGCAACAATAGGCTGTTTTTTATCCCAGGCAGATGTCATTGCCGCGCTGAGTATAGCGTCACTGCCGCTTTCAAAATAATTGAAATACTTATCCAGTCCGTATAGCTCGACCTTCTTTGCCATGATCTCTGTGATTTCCCATCCGGTCACGCCTCCGTAAATAATGCCCATAGACGGTTTTTCGGGGTCAGGAAAAAGCTCCGCATAATCTGCAAGATCCTGAACTGTTTTCAAATCAGGGTATTCATCGGCAACATATTGGGGGATATAGAATCCCTGATAGTTATCATCAAAATTAATGCCGAGTTCTGTAAATTTCCCATCCTTCAAATCCGGCTGGTATGAGGGAATATTGTTCGTCCATTCTTCCATGTGGATGTCGACCTCGCCCTTTATTAGAGCCTCGTGTGAAATCGGGGTCGAACCCGGAGTTTCCTGCCAAGTGTACCCGAAAACAGTCTCCGCAACCAAACCTGCTAAGGCATTGTTGAGCTTAATGGAATCCCAACCTACATCCGCAAAGGAGATGGTCTTTTTTTCTGCTCCGCCGTTCTTACTTGTGCTTGAACAACCGACCATGGTGAGTGCAATGGCAAACGTCATTATAAGCACAAAAATTTTCCTCATTAAGTAAATACCTTCCTTGTGTTATAGAGTAGTAGTTTATAGAGCCCCTCTCCAAGGGCAGTGCTACACTGTAAGGGATGCTGTGGATTGGTGTTACCCTCCTACCACACAGATGGTTACTGAAAGGTTCCAACCACAGCCCTTTGCAGTTTTGTT
>JBMNQH010000037.1:0-6963 GCA_050944035.1 Oscillospiraceae bacterium
CATGCCGTGAATCAAGGTGGCACCGCGGATAAGTGTTTTGTTCGTCCTTGACAGAAAGTATATTTCTGTCAAGGACGTTTTTTTTGAGACTCCTTTGACGGAAGATATAACGTCAAAGGAGTTTTTTTCTTTTTCAAAGGAGGTTACGATACGGTGTTTTCAAAACGATGGTGGCGCACCCAGCGCCTAATAATTTTGAGCATCAAAATGCAAATGAACGTAACGATATCCTTTGGAGGTGTAACAAATGAAAATTCTGCCAACTTTAGCTGAAGTAAAAAAGCTTGCTTTAGACGCGAAATATAATGTACTTCTGGTGAGCTACGAGATGCTTTCCGACTTTACCACGCCTATTGAAACCATGAAGATACTGAAAAACGTATCTACCCATTGCTATATGCTGGAATCAGCCCAAGCAAACGAAACGTGGGGAAGATATACATTCCTCGGTTTCAATCCGAAAATGGAAATCACCTGCATGGACGGTGAAATGAAAATCGGAAATCTTAAAGTAAAAACGGAGAACCCATCAGGCTATCTCCGACAGATTCTTGCGGATTACAAAAGTCCCCGTTTTGATTATCTTCCATCCTTTACGGGCGGGCTTGTCGGATACTTTTCATATGATTACCTCGGGTACAGTGAACCGAGCGTAAAATGCATCGTAGAAGATACCGAAAACTTCAAGGATGTGGACTTGATGCTTTTTGACAAGGTTATTGCTTTTGACAACCTGAGACAAAAAATTATTCTTATCGTCAATATGCCGCTGGACGATGTGAAGGTCGGATACAACAAAGCGGTTATGGAATTGAAACAGCTTGCGGAGCTTCTTAAAAACGGAGAAAAGAAGAAGGATCCCGGCGGCAGGCTGCTCGGTGAAGTAACGCCGCTATTTGACAAAGTGCAGTTTTGCGATATGGTGGAAAAGGCGAAACACCATATCCGTGAGGGAGACATTTTTCAGATCGTGCTTTCAAACCGTCTGTCTGCCCCTTTTGAAGGAAGTTTGCTCAATACCTATCGTGTACTCCGAACCATCAACCCTTCGCCCTATATGTTCTATTTCTCTGGGACAGATGTTGAAGTGGCAGGTGCTTCGCCCGAAACGCTGGTCAAACTGGAAAACGGTGTGTTGCACACTTTTCCACTCGCCGGAACAAGACCGAGAGGAAAGACTGTGGAGGAAGACAAAGCGCTTGAAAAAGAACTGCTTGCAGATGAAAAGGAACTTGCTGAACACAATATGCTGGTGGATTTAGGACGAAACGATCTCGGAAAAATCAGCAGATTTGGCACCGTACAGGTTGAAAAGCTCCGCTCTGTTGAACGGTTTTCTCATGTCATGCACATCGGCTCTACGGTACGGGGTGAGATTTGTGAAGGTAAAGATGCTCTGGACGCCATTGAAGCGGTGCTGCCCGCAGGAACGCTTTCCGGCGCACCGAAGATAAGAGCTTGCCAATTGATCGGAGAGCTTGAAAACAACAAACGCGGTATCTATGGCGGCGCTATCGGATATATCGACTTTACGGGCAATATGGACACTTGCATTGCCATCCGCATTGCTTATAAGAAAAACGGCAAGGTGTTTGTGCGAAGCGGTGCCGGCATTGTAGCGGATTCCGTACCTGAAAAGGAATTCGAAGAATGCCTGAACAAAGCAAAATCTTCACTGAAAGCACTGGAGCTTGCACAGGAGGAAGAATGATGATTCTTTTGATTGATAACTACGACAGTTTTTCCTATAACCTTTATCAACTCGTTGGCGAGATTGAGCCGAATATCAAGGTTATCCGCAACGATGAAATGACGGTTGACGAAATTAAGGAACTAAACCCCGACCGCATTATTCTTTCACCCGGCCCGGGAAGACCGGAGGACGCAGGGGTTATTATGAAAGTTGTCAAAACGATTGGCAAGGATATTCCCGTTTTGGGCGTCTGCCTCGGTCATCAGGCGATCTGTGCAGCATTTGGCGCAACGGTTACTTATGCAAAGAAACTGATGCACGGTAAACAGTCGAACGTGAAGTTCGATATTTTCTGCCCGTTATTTACAGGTTGTCCCGAAGTTGCTCCGGTTGCGCGTTACCATTCCCTTGCAGCAGCTTCCGATACCATACCGGAATGCTTGAAGGTCACAGCACTTACCGACGATGGAGAAATCATGGCGGTTCAGCACAAAGAATATCCCATCTATGGCGTACAGTTTCATCCTGAATCTATTATGACACCGGACGGAAAACAGATGCTCGAAAACTTTGTTAAGGAGATATGAGCGATGATTAAAGAAGCTATCGTAAAGATTGTAAATAAAGAAGACCTCACCTATAACGAGGCGTACGTCGTCATGAACGAAATTATGAGCGGCGAAACGACAGCTACACAGAATGCCGCTTTTCTTGCCGCACTTTCCACCAAAAGTGCAAGAGCTGAGACGACCGACGAGATTGCAGGCTGTGCAGCCGCTATGAGAGCGCACGCAACAAAGGTTGAAACCGATATGAAGCTTTTCGAGATCGTCGGTACCGGCGGTGACAGCGCCCACAGCTTCAACATTTCCACCACCTCTGCCCTTGTTGCAGCGGCGGGCGGTATGAAAGTAGCAAAGCACGGCAACCGTGCCGCATCCTCCCAGTGTGGAACAGCAGACTGTCTGGAAGCTCTCGGCGTAAACATTCAACAGAGTCCGGCAAGATGCATAGAACTTCTAAACGAGGTGGGTATGTGCTTCTTCTTTGCGCAGAAATATCATACCTCCATGAAGTACGTGGGCGCTATCCGCAAGGAACTTGGTTTCCGAACTGTATTCAATATCCTTGGCCCTCTCACAAATCCCGGAACGCCGTCCATGCAGCTTCTCGGCGTGTACGATGCTTATCTGGTTGAACCGCTGGCACAGGTATTGATCAGCCTCGGCATCGAACGTGGGATGGTTGTATACGGGCAGGATAAGCTTGATGAAATTTCCGTGAGTGCGCCAACGACGGTCTGCGAGATTCGTGACGGCTGGTTCAAATCTTCTGTGATTACGCCGGAGGAGTTCGGATTTGAACGCTGCACAAAAGAGGACTTGAAAGGCGGAATTCCCGAAGAAAATGCCAAAATCACCCTTGCTGTCTTAAATGGCGAAAAGGGTCACAAGAGAAATGCTGTGTTGATGAACGCAGGTGCAGCGCTTTATATCGGCGGTAAGGCGGACAGCATAAAGGAAGGCGTTGCGCTTGCCGCAAAACTGATTAATTCCGGCAAAGCCCTTGAAACACTGAATAAACTGATTGAAGTCAGTAACCGCCCGGAGGTGGAGGCATGACGATACTCGAGCAGCTTGCGGATCACGCTCGTCAACGCACCGAGCAGGCAAAAAGAGTCCTGCCACCGGAAGAAATCCGGCATCAGGCCTTATCCCTTCCAAAAGGGAATTTTTCTTTTCAACAAGCACTGAAAAAGCCGGGAGTTTCTTTTATCTGCGAGTGCAAAAAAGCATCCCCTTCTAAAGGTTTGATTGCACCGAACTTTCCTTATCTGGAGATTGCAAAGGAATATGAAGCGGCAGGAGCAGATTGTATTTCCGTCTTAACTGAACCGAAATGGTTTTTGGGAAATGACGAATACCTTAAAGAAATAGCCGAAGCAGTCTCAATCCCGTGTCTTCGCAAAGATTTCACAGTGGACGAATATCAGATTTATCAGGCAAAGGTTCTAGGAGCATCAGCGGTTCTGTTAATCTGTTCCGTTCTGACAGAAGATCAGATGAAGGACTACATTAGAATTTGCGATGAACTTGGCCTTTCCGCTTTGGTTGAGGTACACGACGAGCAGGAAGTGCAAACGGCAATTAATGCCGGAGCGCGTATTATCGGGGTCAATAATCGTAATCTCAAAGATTTTTCGGTAGATACCGATAACAGTCGCAGACTTCGGGAGTTGATTCCTCCCGGTATACTGTTTGTTTCCGAAAGCGGCGTGCGGACTGCTGAGGATGTGGAGACACTTCGTAAAATCGGCGCGGATGCCGTTTTGATTGGAGAAACACTGATGAGGGCGTCTGATAAAAGAGCAAAGCTGGCAGAACTGCGGGGTGCAGTATGACGAAAATCAAGTTATGCGGACTATCCCGAACGGAAGATATAGAAACCGTCAACGAACTAAAACCCGAATATGTCGGATTTGTATTTGCCCCCGAAAGCAGACGTTATGTTACACCGCAGACAGCAGCAGAGTTAAAGCAACTGCTTTCCACAGAAATACAGGCAGTCGGTGTGTTTGTCAACGAAAGTCCGAAGAAGATCACGGAACTGTTGCACAGCGGCATCATTGGCATTATCCAACTTCACGGGGACGAGGATGAGGACTATATCAGGCGACTGAAACAACACACCGATAAACCGATCATCAAGGCTTTTCGGGTAGAAACGGAAAATGATATTGCTGACGCAGAACGGTGCTCCGCCGATTATATTCTGTTGGACTCCGGTGCGGGAACGGGTACGGTATTTGATTGGAAACTTTTGGTGAACATACGCAGGCCCTATTTCCTTGCAGGCGGACTCTCACCCGATACTGTTGGAAAAGCTGTTGCAACATTACATACCTTTGCTGTTGATGTTAGCTCCGGGATAGAAACAGGCGGAACAAAGGACAAAGAAAAAATGGCGGCATTTGTTGCCGCTGTCAGAAAGGAAGAAAGATTATGACGAATCCAAACGGACGCTTCGGCATTCACGGCGGTCAGTATATTCCCGAAACACTGATGAATGCGGTTATTGAACTTGAAGAAGCGTATAATTATTATAAAAACAACCCGGAGTTTAACAGAGAGCTCACCGAGCTTTTCAATGAATACGCAGGCAGACCGTCAAGGCTGTACTATGCCGAAAAAATGACGAAGGATCTCGGCGGCGCAAAAATATATCTCAAGCGTGAAGACTTAAACCATACAGGCGCACACAAGATCAACAACGTACTCGGTCAGGCACTTCTGGCAAAGAAGATGGGTAAAACACGTCTGATCGCCGAAACCGGGGCAGGTCAGCACGGCGTTGCTACGGCAACCGTAGCAGCGCTTATGGGTATGGAGTGCGTGGTTTTCATGGGCGAGGAAGATACCATCCGTCAGGCTCTCAATGTATATCGTATGCGGCTTCTCGGCGCAGAGGTTATCCCCGTAAAGACGGGGACAGCAACGCTCAAAGATGCGGTTTCCGAAGCCATGCGTGAGTGGACTTCTCGCGTCAGCGACACCCACTATTGCCTTGGTTCGGTGATGGGTCCCCATCCGTTCCCCACCATCGTCCGTGATTTTCAGGCCGTCATTTCTAAAGAAATCAAAGAGCAAATGATTGCAAAAGAAGGAAGACTTCCTGATGCGGTAATCGCCTGTGTGGGCGGCGGCTCCAATGCCATCGGCAGCTTCTATCATTTCATCAACGACAAATCCGTAAAGCTCATCGGCTGTGAAGCGGCAGGCAGAGGAATTGATACCTTTGAAACGGCAGCAACCATTGCCACCGGCAGACTTGGAATTTTTCACGGCATGAAGTCCTATTTCTGTCAGGACAAGGATGGTCAGATTGCTCCCGTTTACTCCATTTCCGCAGGACTTGATTATCCGGGTGTGGGACCTGAACACGCACATCTGCACGATATCGGACGGGCCGAGTATATCCCAATCACAGATGACGAGGCGGTAAACGCCTTTGAATATCTGGCAAAAACCGAGGGTATTATTCCTGCTATTGAATCGGCACACGCTGTCGCACACGCAATGAAGATCGCACCGACCATGGGCAAGGAGCAAATCATCGTGATTACCATTTCCGGCAGAGGTGACAAAGACTGCGCCGCCATTGCCCGTTACAGAGGGGAGGATATCCATGAGTAAGATTCAGAAAGCATTTGAAAACGGCAAGGCATTTATCGCCTTTATCACCTGTGGCGACCCTGATCTGGAAACCACCGCCAAAGCTGTCCGTGCCGCTGCGGAAAACGGTGCAGACCTTATTGAGCTTGGTATTCCGTTCTCTGATCCTACCGCAGAGGGTCCCGTTATTCAGGGCGCAAATCTGCGTGCACTGACCGGCGGTATCACGACGGATAAAATATTTGCCTTTGTAAAAGAGCTTCGCCGTGATGTGAAAATTCCGATGGTCTTTATGACCTATGCCAATGTCGTGTTCTCCTACGGTGCGGAAAAATTTATTTCCACTTGTTGCGATATTGGTATTGACGGACTTATCCTACCCGATCTTCCATATGAAGAAAAAGAGGAATTTCAGCCGCTATGCGGACAATATGGCGTTAATCTGATTTCACTGATTGCTCCTACCTCGGAAAACCGCATCGCTATGATT
Organism: Oscillospiraceae bacterium; assembly: GCA_050944035.1. Classification (GTDB taxonomy): domain Bacteria; phylum Bacillota; class Clostridia; order Oscillospirales; family Oscillospiraceae; genus JBMNQH01. The sequence continues at coordinate 6,356 of JBMNQH010000037.1, forward strand.
GCTAAAGAAGCGGAAGGCTTCATTTACATCGTTTCCAGCCTCGGTGTGACAGGTACACGGAGTGAGATTAATACAGACCTTGCCTCTATCGTCAAGGTGGTTAGAGAAAACACGGATGTACCGTGTGCTATCGGGTTCGGTATTTCCACACCCGAGCAGGCAAAGAAAATGGCGAATATCTCTGACGGTGCTATTGTCGGCTCAGCAATCATCAAGCTGCTTGAACAGTATGGAAAGGACGCGCCGAAATACATCGGAGAATATGTGAAGAAAATGAAAATGGCTCTATTGACCAATTAGTAGTAGTGATTTATTTTTAGAATTCCAATAATTCAGTGAACAGGAACGGGGGTTACCATTCCTGTTCATCTTTTTTTCTTTTGAAAAGTCTGCTGCCCGACCAATCAGCCGGAAAGCGGGGGCTCAAAATATAAAGTGTGTTACAAACAAATCAAAAACCCGCAGAACATCAGCGTTCATGCGGGTTTTCTTTGGCGCGCTTGACTGGATTCGAACCAGCGGCCTACAGAGTCGGAGTCTGTCGCTCTATCCAACTGGGCTACAAGCGCATATGAAATTTTTGAAGGTTATTTTTCGTTTGCGTGGCG
>JBMNQH010000038.1:0-6910 GCA_050944035.1 Oscillospiraceae bacterium
CAGCTTCTTCGCTGGACAGCCGGAGCCTATGCTCCATAACTGCCCGGAAATGGGCTTCATGCCGGGTTACATAGGAGATTACCGTTTTCATATGCATCCAGACCAATTCTTCCAGTACAACCGCCCGAATGAAGTGAGCGGAACAGGTTCCCGTGTTGCTGCGGTAGCTGGCGCATACAAAATGGTCTTGTCGCTTCTCAAAGTAGTTGGTGGTGCAGTAGCGCATTTTTGCCCCGCAATCAGCACAGTAAACCATGCCGGAGAACAGGCTGCTTTTTCCTGTTTTTGTCCTTCGGTGGCGCTGCTTGCGGATTTCCTGCACCTTGTCAAAGACTTCCTGCTCAATGATAACTGGGTGGGTGTTGTAGAATACCGCCTGTTTCTCGATGGGTGTTTCCCGCTGTTTCTTGTCCCAGATGGAATTGGTGTAGGTCTTGAAATTAACCGTACAGCCGGTGTATTCCCGCCGTTCCAGAATATGAACAACGGTATTGGGGTTCCAGTGGTACGGATCGGCGGTTTCAGGGCTTGGGGTGTTAATGCCCTCTCTCCGCTTATAGGCGGTAGGGTTGAGCACCTGTTCCGCTTGCAGGAGTTTAGCAATCTGCATCGGCCCCCGGCCCTCCATACACAGCTTGAAGATGCGCTTGACCACAGGAGCGGCTGCCTCGTCCACAACCCACTTTGTCCGATCCTCCGGGTCTTTCCGGTAGCCAAAGGGGACATTGGTTGTCAACGGGATGCCCTGCTCGCCCTTGGCCTTCTGTACCGCACGGATTTTGCGGCTGGTATCCTTGGCAAAAAACTCATTGAACCAGTTTTTGATTCCCGCAACATCGTTGTCGGTACTATTGGGGTCAATGGTGTCAAAGTGGTCGTTGATGGCAATATAGCGCACACCATATTTCGGGAAAGTGAAGTTGATATACAAGCCCGTCAGGGAAGAATTTCGCCCCAGCCGGGACAGGTCTTTCGACAGCACAACAGCCACTTTTCCTGCCTCAATTTCTGACAACATCTGCTGAAATCCGGGGCGGTCATAGTTCGTGCCGCTGTATCCGTCATCCACAAAAAATGTTGGATTCGGGAAACGGTGCTCTTTTGCGTATCGGAACAGGATGTCCTTTTGATTGGTGATGGAATTACTATCGCCCTCGTTGGCATCCTCTTGGGAGAGGCGGCAATAGAGTGCGGTGATTTTATCAGTTGCCCGTAACATTTCTGTATCCTCCTTCAAAGGGGCAACTGTCAGTACAGGATTGGTTGCTTCTATTGTACCAAGATTCCCGGTATTTGTCATTCATCATCCTCCGTATTTTCTGTAAACTTTTCTGTCAGAATGCGCTCCATTTTTCTATCCAGCGTTTCTGTCCCGTCATAGCTGCCCGTGATGGTGTAAATGGTGCCGCCGATCTCACGCTGTAAAGTAAACTCCGGCAGCCAGAAAGCAGATGGATTTTTCACACGGATATGTCCAGTCTCGTCAAACCAGAAATTGTGTTTGGGGCGGTCAGGCGACAGCGGTTCGAGTTTAAAATAGGGATTGGAGAAAACATATTCCGTTGGCTCGTCGTGGTCAGAATTTTCCCATTGACTGATTTCTTCCCAAAGTTCCAAATCATCTGCATCAAAAACCGAAAGCAACTCATCGAGCAACTGTGGATCAAGGGCATACTTTTCTTCCAGTTGTCTAATGACATCATCCACATCAATGTGGATGGAATCACCGCTGAGTTGTGCGGCTACAAATTCCGCATCACTCATATTTGCCCACCGCTGCAATTCAGCCCGTGCAGTATCATCAAGCAATATGATTGAACTTACAGGCTTACCATTGGGCAGCGTATCACCGAGAAGTATTTTTGCGAGTTTCCTTATGAGGTTATGATCCTCTTTCCAGTTGAGTTCCATTTTTGAAATCCTCCTTAATGGTCGATTTGATGCTGTTTCCTGCGGCTCTGCTCGGGATTTTCCTGCGCACGAACAACTTGTTCTACCTTGTATTTGATCTGCCAAAGCTTTTTCACCTCCGCATAGATGGGAGAAAGTTCCGCTTGCCCCGTCTTGTATTCCTGTTCCAGACGGTCATGCTCCTTGCGCCATGCTGTAATCGGCAATTTTCCGTCCTTAAAATGCGGCTTTAATTTGCGCTCCGCCATGTGATACAGGCGGAGTGCATTTTCATTTTCAGACATGAATTGCTCACGCTTGCCTTTCCACTTGATGGCTGCCAGCTTGTCAGCAATAGGCTTTCCGTCTGTGTAAAACTGCACCATGCGAAGAAGTTCCTTCAACTCCTTCATGCGGTCAGATTTGTCAGACAGGGCGCTTTTCAAAACGTCAATGCGGTCACTCAGCGCAGATACACGCTCCTGCAACTGTTCCGGCGTTGTCAAATTGTTCTGCACGAGATAATTGCAAATCTCATTGAACTCTTTGAGATTTCCAATTTTCGCTTTCCGGCTCCATGCCCCTGTGCTACGGTTGGTGTAATACTCGCTGAGCAGCTGCGCCAGATTGGGTGCTTGCGGTTTGGTCAATTCCTCATGCGCTTCTTTCAGCCAGTCAAGCAGCGCCGCAATTTTCTTTTTCAGTTTGCCGATCAAGGCATTGGTCGCCTTGACCCAGCGGTTAAATTCGCCTTTATCGGTACGGATGCCTCTGGCTTCCATCTGGCGGATCGCCGGACCCTCATGGACAGTAGGCAGCTGCTCCACACCCTGACGCTCGTAGCTGCGGTGGTCGATGCGGCATTCCAGACCCTTTTCAGAAAATCGAGCATTGCACATTGCCGCCCACTGTTCCCGCCAATGTTCCAGCGTTTCCGGTTTGCCCCAGTCCGTGGTGGGAACAGCGTTGAACACATAGTTTCCTGCTCCATCCCGTATGCGCTCCCCATTTTCATCCACGAGATATTCCCGCCGCTGCTTGTTGCCCCATTTTCCATCGGGCAGCAGGGGACGGATGGGACACATGACATGAAAATGCGGGTTGGCAATGCCGCTGTCTTCCTTGTCGGGGGCGTGAACGGAGAAATCCACCACCATGCCCCGGCTCACAAACTGTTGCAATAAAAATTGCCTTGCAAGGCCGATGTTCTCCTGCATGGAAAACTCGTTCTGCAAAGCAATGTCAAAACTGTATGCAAGCTGGGCTTTCTTGCCCCGTTCTGCCTTTTCCACTTCGTTCCACAGGGTTTGCCGGTCTGCGAAGGAAGGAGGAGCGTGGGGCGGCAGCAGAATTTCCGAACAGAGCACACCGCCTTTCCGGGTGTAGTCGCTGTCCTCTCCGTAATACTCGCTGTGCAGCTTTTCGCCGGATCGGTAAGCAGCGGACGCAACAGCGGATTGCCCTGCGCTGCGTTTGATTTGGGTAACATGGAAGTGAAATAGTGCGATACTTATCCCTTTCCTTTCTTGCTTGCCTGATTGTGTGTATTGACTGCCTCCATCAACAAAGCCCTGACTTCCGGCAAGGTAAAAACCTTTTCCGTAAAAGCGTAGAACTCCGTTTCTCTCAAAGCCTTTACCAGCGGTGCAATGCTCTCCACGGCAGCCCCTCTGGTAATGAGGCGGTGCGCCCGTTTCTTCCTGTCTCCCTTCTCATAATAGGATTTTCGGTTTTCCAGCCGCTGGAGCCTGCTGCGCTCCTGCGCCAGCTTCTTTTCTGCGTCTGCGATCTCCTGTTTCAGCTTTTCGGTTGTTGGCATCGTAGATTCCTCCTTTATTTGCAGATAAAAAATACCGCCTGTCTTTCGGACAAGCGGTAAAATTTGCGTGTTGAGTTTTAGGCTTTGGATGGGAAACTGTCTGTGCAAACAGATTGTTTCCCATCCAAAGCGGGTAGGGATAGCCGCATAAGCGGCGCAAGGGGTGCAGCCCCTTGTACGAAACGCAGTGACGCAAAACAGCCCGGACTTCCATCGTCCGGGCTGTCTGCCTCGCAGAGCGCACGCATACAGGGTTTACCCTGTATAGAAGTGCGCCCTTGTTACCAAGGGATTATTCGAATTCTACAAGAGATAGTGTGTCAGAGAAAATGCTCGTTCTCGAATACATTCCATCGGGATACACAAACAGCGCAGTTGAGAGAGGTTGATTTGAATCAACCGATTCAGCGGGGCCACCTGCTTTCGGGACTCGTTTAATTTGACCAGAGCCAATCATTGCCAATGCGTAAGTAAAATATTCGTCTTCGTCAATATATCTGGCAAGCTCAGTTATCTCATCCGTTTCAAGTGTTTGAAGGTAATAAATATTATCTCCATCTATGACGAAGTTTCCTACTTTAGAATCTTTGACAATTAGCTCGGCACTCTCTTTGCCTGTAAGTGATACTCTATAAATGCCATTGTCATTTTTGAAGTATATTTTTTCATCGCAAAGGACAAGATTGTACGCCTCGGAACTGCAAATTTCAACGCTCTCAGCCTTTTTTATGTCATAAGAGAAAATTGAACTTTCAGTTGCATAGTAAATCGTGTCACCAGCAAGTATGAAATCCTCAACATTATCAAGCAATAGAGTATCCTCACCATCATTCATGGGGCGCATTCTCAATTCATCATTATACAGATAATACAGAGTCGTATCCGATGCACTGAAATCGTTCAAGTAATTATCGGAATCGTTGGTCAATTCAACAAGTATATTATCGTCCGAACCATCTTTTCCCATTAAACCAATTTTATAAGTGTCATCTTCATAAGTCGCATATAGGATTTTTCCATTTGCGATGCGGATTCTACTGATATTTGGATTACTTGAAACAAGGGATTTATTGGTTCCAGTATACGAAGTTGAATAAACACAGGTCTCACTGTCATTTTCGTCATAAAGCCCAATAAAATATAGAGCCTTATCATCAAAAGCTAACTTGCCGCCGTTATTAAAATTACTTTCAACTCTTGGATCAGAAACACCAAATGTTGATTTGTTCAGCGCAAAGAAAATAGCGACAAAAACAATTACAGCAAGAGCAGCAACCAATGCAACAATTCGTCTGCTTTTAGGCTTGGCCACAGTTGCGGTAGGATTTTCATTGGCTGATTCGTTTGATATTTGATTGTTGGAACTGGATTCCTGAGCGATGGAATCTTTAGCCGAATCTAAACTTGCTGTGCGCTTAATAGCCGTGCCGCATTTTTCACAAAATACGGCATCATCATCCAGCTTTGATCCGCAATTTTTGCAAAACACGAATAATATCCCTCCCTTAATAATCAAAGTCGATTACTGTTACTGTACAATCTTTAATTGACCAATCTTTGGAGACAGACAGTCTCCACTTACATGATTCACCCGGTGCAAGCCCTTCTGACCCCACAGCGTATGTCCAATCAGTATCAACCACAGACCCGGAACTTGTCTTAAATGCACCTTTTATTTCTACAAAGCTCACCGTCTGATCGCTGTTGTTTGTAATAGTCCCTTCGGCAATCGTATAACTGCTATTGGATGAAAGTTTAACATTGCTAATTTTCAATTGGTGTGAGTATACAGGATCACTGCCGAATTCTTCTTGCGCATCATCGTCATAAAGAAGGTAGTGTTTATAACAATAATTACTATAAAGGAAGCGACTATCCTTACACGACTCTACTGCACATTTATGAGAATAGCAATAATCGCTGCCGGAAACAGCTTTATTTCCACATCCGCTATATTTGCATTTTCCCGGATTTACTACGATTACAATTATGAGAACACAGGCGATCAGGGCCGCTATTCCAAATAAGATTTTGGGATGTTTCCTGATGTTTTTTGTTACAGTCTCGATACTATTGATAGAGCTATTTTTCTGGGTTGCTTCGTCTGTTGAGCCACTTTTTAAGTCCCTTCCGCAATTTGGACAAAGCTCATCTGTTTCTGAGATTTCTGTGCCACAATATTTACAGAACCGCATGGTTTTTGTCCCCTTAATGTTTCATTGAAATAACATCAATGGTAGCACCGACAGCTACAATCAACCAACCAATAGCCTGTTCGATAGATGCAAGAATTTCAGATATCGCAACAATCCCTTGATAGGTATATGTATAAAAATCACCTCCAAAGGAAGTAGCGGAAATACTTGTTCCTGCGCTCACTACTCTGATAAGACCGATGACAATTATAAGGGTTCCGACAATCAATCCCAGCACATTTGCCTTTCGTTCTTTCTTTGTTTCTGTTTTTGGGGCGTTAAATGTAGTCGGATGATCACTTTGTTTGTCTTGAGTCAACCCATCAGATGATGCTCCTCCAAGATCGTCAAGGCGTGTACCACAAGAAACACAGAATTTTGCGTCTTCCTCCAAAATAGCTCCACATTTAGGACAGTTCATAATTTCTCCTCCGTTATTTCATTTTTAGTTTTGAAAAAGTGTACCTTTCTGTAAAAGATGCAAAAGCTTATACAAATTTATTATATCATGGGTCTACAAAATTTTCCATACTGTTTTGGCGAAAAGCCACACAAATCAGCGAACAAAAAACTGGTTATGTTTTCTTTGCAGAAAGGTACACATTCCTGTAAAAATACCCCTTTTACAACAACTTGGCTTTTTCGTAAATCTCTGCCCGATAACGGAAGGTAGCAAGAGGCATCCCACATTCCTTTGCTGCTGCCGTCCCGGTGATTTCTCCCATTTTCCAACGCTGGTAAACGGAATGGAAATTCTCGGGCAGCGGTTTGGGTGGCCGCCCAAACCGAATGCCCTTGGCTTTGGCCGCAGCAATACCCTCAGCCTGCCGCTGCCGGATGTTGGTGCGCTCGTTCTCTGCCACAAAGGACAGTACTTGCAGCACAATGTCACTGAGGAAGGTTCCCAGCAAATCCTTGCCTCTCCGTGTATCCAGAAGCGGCATATCCAGAACCACAATGTCAATGCCTTTTTCCTTTGTGAGAAAGCGCCATTGCTCCAATATTT
>JBMNQH010000039.1:0-6455 GCA_050944035.1 Oscillospiraceae bacterium
TCTGTATGTTTTTATGAGCATTTCTTTCTCAAACGGATTGTACAACTGACTCCTCCCTAAAAGTATTATCACTTCAGAGAGGAATATTTTTCTACTCTTCAGTGTCCACTTTTAGAGTAGCAACCGATCGAACCCATGTTTCTCAATATCAAGATTTACTCTGATATAACTGTCGGCTTTTACCCCACGTAAAAAACACCACCGTCTCGACGTGGCAAGAGTCGTGCTTCTACATAATCATACATCGGGCACGCGCATCCTCTTTGCGAAAAAGAACATGGATACTATTTTTTCGCGCACGGGAACATGTCGAGAAACTGGAAAATAAGACAAGGCTCCTTCATCGCTGCTGATGGCAGTGTGGGAGCCTTGTTGTGTTCTTATTTCTTCCTCTTCTCAAATCGGAACATTCCCTCCGGGAACTGTTCATCCATCTGCTCCGACGCATCTGGATCGTTGGGATCGGGATGGTGGCTGTTGAAAAACTCTACGATGTGAAAACCGCAGCGGTTCACGTAGAAGTGGATGTTCCGCTTCTCAAAATACGGCGTAACGGTCTCCCAGACAGTTACTTCCGGATGCAGATTTTCCACCGCGCACCATGCCGCATAGCCTATGCCTTTGCTGTGAACGTGCGGAGATACAAACAGCAGATCAAGATCGCCTCGCTCACCGTCCACCTTTATCACAACACCGCCGACCGGCTTGCCATCCTGCATGATGCGGTATGCCTCGCCTCCGTCGATAGATTTCTCAATCGTCTCGCGGGAGATGATCTCGCCATCTTCCTCGAAGTGATCATCCCTGCGCCCGAATTCCTCAAGAGCGCCGTAGTTGAACGCCTCCTGATTATCTTTGATAAACTGCTCCCGGTCGGACTGTTCCAACAGAAGCAACTCTATGCTTGCCATACAATACCTCTTTATATTTCGCTCCCCGCCGCCTGTAACGATTGTGTGGGAACCTCTGTTATGCGTGGTGCATCGCACCCGGCAGTTGTTCAAGTTCCTTTTGCGTATGCCGGTGGCCATGCTTATCATTCGTCACATAATGATTGTGATCGTGGGAATGCGTTACCGTATTCGTATGCGTTGTACCGTCATGCGTATGCGTAAAGGTATGCTGATGCCGGTGTTCATGATGTCTGATCAACGTGTCAGCCACAACCAGAACAGATCCTGCAATCATTACCATCAGCGCCGCAAGGTACATCCACGACAGATGCTCCCGCAAAAGGACGAATGAAAGAAACGCTCCGACAAAGGGTGCAACCGCATAGTAGGCGCTGGTCTTTGCCGCTCCGAGAACGTTCTGTGCCCGGACGTAAAGGAAAATGCTGAGCCCGTAAGCCACAAATCCAAGAAGCAGCGCCGCCGCGATATATCTGATCTCCGGAACAGCCTCTCCCTTGATCAGCGCAATGCTCAAAGCTCCCAGACCGGAGAATATACCTTTCAGCACTACGATTTCATAGGTGCTCTTGGATGAAATGTTTCTCGTACAGTTGTTTTCAAAACCCCAGCAGACCGTCGCAGCCAGCACAAAAAGGGAGCCATAGGAGAATTTGAGACTGTCCGCCCCCTCAAACGAAAGCAGAATGCTTGACAGTGTGATCAGCGCAATGGCTGCCTATAGTCTTTTTGAAACAACCTCTTTGAAAATAAAGAGTGCGATCACTGTCGTCGCCACGATCTCGAAGTTTCCGAGAAGTGATGCGTTAGCTGATGAGCCATAGCTGATTCCAAGCATCAGAAAGATCGGCGCGGCAATATCAAGCACGATCATCCCGATAACAAACGGCATATCCTTTTTTGAAAGTCCTTCCGATTTCGCTCTGTCCTTCTTGTTCACCAGCGACAGAATTCCGACCCCTATGCCTGCACCAAGATAAAGCAGGGCGGCCATTGTGGTCGGGCCCACTTTGCTCAGCAGTATCTTTGACATCTGCACATTGATGGCATAAAAGACTGTCGCCAGAAACGCATATAAAATTGCCGTTGTTTTTCTTCGTTCCATGCATATAATCCTTTTGTTGCTCCCCGCCGCCGATGATGGCAGTGTGGGAGCCGTGGTGTGTATTCCTCTTTATGCGAATATGCTGAGGACGATTCCCGCAATCAAGATCGCTATTCCAACTACAAATTCCACCATTCCGACGCGCTTTGCATAGTCCTCATTTTTCCGTCCTGCTTTGAAATCTGCTTCAAAGCCATTGATAAGATTATACTTTTTCCGAAAGTAGATAAAATACCCGAACAGAGCAAATGACAATCCCAGCAGAACGGACAAGATTTTCAACACAATCATATCTAACCTCCAACATCTAAATCACAGCTTCAACCCTATGACATCTAAATGGCCTACTCAACCCTCAGAACAATCCCTTTGATATGTTCTTACAGAGTGTTTTTTGAGTCCTGATCCAGCTCCTGCTACTGACGGCAAAGTGCCGAAAAACCGGAAATACGGCGATTTTGACGGCTTTATGTATCTTGCCGAGACATCAAAACATATCGACAAAACTACAATATATAGTGGCTCATTGGAGAGCCAATTAATAGATTTATGTTTCAACCCGTGACATCAATACTACCGTCTCATAGGCAACTGACATATGCATAGAAATCCATTTCAGAAGTTCTTCCAACAATTATGCTTGAGAAATGAACTGATAACAGCAATATCCTCCCCTTCATAAAAACCAACAAGTCTCCTCTTGAATTCCGATACATGGTTTTCAGGTATTACCAACAAACCCTGTCCATGTGATATCAAGTAGTGATTGGCATAGATTACGGATGCACGCTTATTTCCATCTATGAAAACCTGAGTCTTCATGGTGTACATACAAAGCTCAACCGCAATATCTACAGCATCCTTTTGTGAATTCAGAATTGAATCTATTCGTTCCTTCACAACAGATTCAATCGGAATCGGAGGTTTGAATGTACTGCCTCCAATTGAAACGGGCACTCCCCTGATCTTTCCTCCATCGGCAAAGAAACCTTCGTTCACAAGTCTTCCGATATGCGACAAAAGGTAGTAATCCGATTTCGCCTGAATTACATCATTATCAAGTATGAACTCCCATGCATGCTTGAGATTCAGAATCTTCTGAACATCAGAAGCTGTCATACCATTGACTTTACCATTGTCAATTATATCCTCTGTCTGGGGAAATGATGTCGCAACACCTTCCAATACAGCTTGGTCATAAATGTTGGCTTTCATATTGGCTCTTGCAAACTCCAAGTTCTGAATCACACGTGGTTCCAGACCTGATGCCTCATAGCCCAAAGCAGCAAGCTGTCTGTCAATGCTTCTTATGGTTTTCCTCAGTTCCCTGAGCTCTTTAGAATTCCGGACAAGCAACTGATATAGCTCTTCAGAGTACACATCCACATATTTTGAGGTGAGCCTGCTTCCTATGCGTTTTCTGATATACAGATACCTGCCGCTCTGGTTTTCTTTTATTTCCGGGGACCCATCATATGGAATCAGATTGATTCTTGCCTGACAATCAGCCTTTTCCTGAAGAAGCCTTTGAATCTGGGTGAAGTCTTCCATACAGACCTCCTTTAGGGAACTTTTATATGAAAAATAGTAACTTATTGTTCCCTAAAGGTCAATCTAAACCTTCTTGCCGACACCTGTTTTCCGGCCTGATATTGAGACCATCCAGGTCAACCTTGATTGATACCGTGTCAACATCCTCTTTCTGATCCCTAACGAGTAGTACACACGTCTCGACGTGGCACGAGTCGTGCTTATACATAATCATACATCGGGCACGCGCATCCACCTTGCGGAAAAGAGCATAGATACTATTTCTCTCGCGCAAGGGAACATGTCCGCGTTGTTTTACGGTCACGGGAACATGTCGAAAAACTCTGAATTTGAAATCCACGAAATCATAGGCGTTTGCCGCTGATTATAGGACTTTAATGGAATCCTATGAAACTGTTGAAAACAAAGGATTTTCCGCAGTCTGCTCACCGAATCCCTTTATTAAATGTTACACTGTTTCTACAACGCCCTCATCGCTCATAAGGGCAAAAACAAGGGCAAGAATAAACCATAATAGGATATAACAAGGTGTGGCAATCGGGAAGCTGTGACATATGTGCGACATATAGCGTCCGGAACGGTTTATTTCGTACCGGGCGCTTTTCTTGTCCGCGTGATCGTAGGCTTCTCTGCATCCTCCGGGATGATCCAAATCCGGCTGAGCATAACAACACCTTTGATACGATCCTGTTTGCAAAGTGACTGCACTTGCCGAACCGTAATCCCCCATTTTTCAGCGGCTTCCTGTGCCGTAATATATCCGTTCATATTTGTGATCCCCATATACTCGAATAAGGAAAAGAATTAGCGCTGCTCCAGTTGTTCTTTCGCATTGGCGATAGCGATAGCCAGCTTTTCTTCCAGCAGTATCTTCGGCGGCATCTTTGTCAGATACTGCGCTACATGAATGCTACCCTGATCCAGTTCCATCAACTCTACTGTTTCCTGCGACTTCTCAGCGCAGAGGATCAGCGCGACCGGGTCATCTTCTCCGTCACACATTTCGTTTTTCTTCAGCCAGCGCAGATACAGCTCTACCTGCCCCTTATGCTCAGGCTCAAAGGTGCCGAGTTTCAGCTCCACGAGCACCAGGTGGCGCAGAGAACGATGATAAAACAGGAGGTCAATGAAATAGTCCTTGCCATCAAGAACAAAATGCTTCTGCCTTGCCAGAAACGCAAAATCAGATCCCATTTCCAAAATGAATCTTTCCAGTTCGGCCATGATGGCATTTTCCAGGTCCTTCTCGCTGTACGTATCTTTGAAGCCGAGGAAGTCCAGCACATAAGAATCGCGGTAGAACAGTTCCAGCGACATCTTATCCCGATTCATAAGCTGCAGGATATCACCCCGGATTGTTTCCTACGGCTTTCTGGAAATAGCCGTCCGTTCATAGAGCATAGAGTTTTTACGGTCACGGAGGGTACGGACGGTCCAGCCCTCGCTCTTGCACATAGCCGCATAAAAATCCCGCTTCAAATCGTCCTCGATTGGAAGGAGTTCCACAAAATGCGACCAAGTCAATTGTTGCGACAGTGTCGCCACTTTTTGACCGGTCAATAGTAAAGTATCCCAATCAAACACATTATATTCGTTCAAACGAAGATAGTCAATTCAAAGCCCTTTGAGATAAATATTTACATTTCACCACCAAGAAATGTACAGCTCAATTTTATAGAAGAAATCACCGGAACTATACTTGAGATGCTTAGGGGGAGTCTGCCCTCTGTGCCATGCCAGGTACAGGAGCGGACGAACCATAGCAGCCACATCGAGGAGTGGGCCACCTGTGCACGAGATGGCTGCCTCTAACGTTCCACGATGGATCATAAGAAACCAGCGTCAGCTTTACTGAGGCGAGCTGGCCGTATTGAGTCGGAGGATTCCAGCATGTACGGTCAGACCGCAAAAGCAGAGACTGCCTTCAAGACGGAATTTCTCCGGCTCTCGACAGAGACAAAGGAGAAAATTCATGTCAAAGAAGAATCGGTCAACAAACGACACCCCATCACATCTGAGTCTACATTCAGACATAACACCAGCATCGGACCGAACGGAGAAATCCTGTTCGACTCGCCAATCGAAATCAAGGATCAGGCAGACCTCGACAATTACGGCATCACCTGGAGCGATTGCCGGACGCTCAACTTCCACGGCAGCGACAAGGTGACGGTATATTTCTTCAAAACAGAAGACCGCGCTTTTGCCGAATACCAGTGGAGCTATCTGGACACACAGCACTCTCGTGGTTATGCCAGCGTCAGATGCATGATTCCCGGCAAGAGGAAGGCATTCATCAAATGCCCGGACACCGTCTCCTGTGCCACCTGCCCGTACAAGGACAAGAAGCAGGCCCCCATCATCAGCTGGGATGGGCTTGTCGAGACCGGATACGAACCGGTTGGCAGTGCTCCTGTGGACGAGCAGGCAATCGCGAAGGACGAGTACAACGGCATCAAGGCAATGATGGATGCAGAGGACACCTGCATTGCGAGAGCATTTGAGATGAAGGAGTTGCAGGGTTATTCCGTCAAGGAGATCGCTGCGGAACTGGAAATCTCCCAGCCTCGCGTATACCAGCTGATTGCCAGAGCCAAGGTAATCGGCATGGAATACCGCAAGATTAACGGCTAAGGCAGAAAGAGGAGGCATCGGAACCGATCACTCCGGTGCTGCCTCTTTTAGTAAAAACGTATTCTCGACTTACTCAAAATAGTAAAATAGGAGCCACGACCCCCGTTCTCGACATGTTTCCACAGACAAAAAAGAGGTTCTTCACGGAAAGTTCGGGGATGAGCGATCGTAATTGAAAAGAGAGCATGTAAGTTCTAAAGTTGTTTCGACCAAAAAACACAAAAGGACTTGAACATGCTCGTGAACAAAAATAT
>JBMNQH010000040.1:0-6435 GCA_050944035.1 Oscillospiraceae bacterium
CGCACGGCGGGGCCTTGCGATTACACAAGTGAAGTGCCATTAACGCTCACGAGACCCTTCAGAATCTTCGCTTAAATGACGATACAGAATATTGCCTTATAACTGACCATTGGCGGAGGGTTCGAGATGAAGCACCTTATCGTCTCCGACTACGGTCGCTTTGTGGGGAAGAAGTCTGAGCGGCTGACAGTCATGGAGAAAGGAAAGCTTGTCGAAGAAGTGCCACTGCGAGACCTCGAACAAGTTACCCTGGCTTCTATGGGCATCGGTTTCTCGACAGATGCCCTTGCCGCTTGCATCGAGTTCGGCGTCCCGGTCAATTTCCTGACTTCTTCTGGAAGGCCGTACGCCGTGGTCACGTCACCTGAGCTCAACGGTACGGTCCTGACCAGGAGAGAACAGATGAAAGCGTACGATGATGAACGCGGGGTGCGCCTCGCAAATTGCTTTGTGCGTGGCAAGATCAACAACCAATCTTGCTTGGTGAAGTACTTCGCAAAGCACCGGAGGACAGACGCCATGTACGGTGAGCTAATGGATAAGGCAAGAGCCATGGAGGTGCTCCGGGATCAAGTCGATGATATCGATGCGAAGTCAGTGGATGAGATCAGAGGAAAACTCCTGAGTCTTGAGGGGAGAGCGGCCTTCGAGTATTGGGAGGCGCTCGGCAACATCGCAGTCGGAGAGTTGTTCAAGGGCCGCGAGCATCGGGGAGCCGACGATCCGCTCAATGTTTGTCTGAACTACGGCTATGGCGTGCTGTACAGCCAAGTGTGGGGGGCCGTGATTCTGGCCGGACTGGAGCCGTTTGGAGGGTTCTTGCACGTAGACAAGCCGGGTAAGCCAAGTCTCGTACTCGATATGGTTGAGGAGTTCCGCGCGCCTTGCGTTGATAGACCGGTCATTGCGCTGCTATCGCGGGGATGGAGACCTGACCTTGATGAGGACGGCAAGATGAGCCTGAAATCCCGCAGGAAGGTAGCCGACGCAGTGCTGGAGCGCCTGGAAGGAAGGGAGCGCTACAGAGGGCAGAAACACAAGCTGGGCGGCATTATCTTGTCTCAGGCTCGTCGGATAGCCGTTTACTTAAGGGGTGAGGGAAAGTATGAGGAATTCAGGTCCACCTGGTAGGAACCAAGATCCACTCAGCCCGCCTGAGAGCTCTGAAGGAAGCTGCCTCACATGATGGTCAATACTCTTGTCATTTACGACATAGTCGAGGACAAGGTCCGAAACAAGATCGGCGAGGTCTGCAAGGACTATGGCCTTCAGCGCATCCAATGGAGCGCGTTCTTCGGCCTTACGGATCGGAACCGCCGTGAGGAAATGATGATCAAGTTCAGACATATTCTGGGCAAGACCGATGGAGTCATCCACATGTATGTCATCTGCGACAAGGACCTTCGCCTTCGAAAAGAGATCAGAGTGCAAGGTACTGCGAAGAAACCTGTAGTTACTGCTCGACGTGAATCTGAGGCGAGCGAGAGGATTCCTGTTCAGTGATGGATGGTGGTGGCGATGGCCTCGGGAGTTACGCCGTAGAACCGGTAGTACCCGGTACCAAAGAGACTCTACAGTTTCGCGTCTCAGACGTCAGGCAGCACATATATTGCCCTAGGATTACCTACTTCAACTACGTCATCCCCGTTCCCAGACGCAAGACGGTGAAAATGGAGGCGGGCAAAGAATCACACGCTGACTTCTCTGAAATCGAGAAGAGGCGGACGCTGGCGAAGTACCGGCTTGGGGAGGGCCAGCGTGAGTTTTGGCTCCGCCTCGAGTCCCTAAGGTTAGGCCTCGGCGGGGTACTCGACATGCTAATCACGACGAGACTTGGTACCTATCCGGTAGAGTTTAAGAACACTTCAGGCGACATGGGACTTCACCACAAATACCAGCTTGCGGCGTATGCGATGCTCGTAGAAGAAGTCCTACAAAAACCAGTGCGCGAGGGGTTCATATACCTCATTCCCGGAAAGCGAGTGTTCACAGTTCGGGTGGATGCCAATGTCCGCCTACACGTGCGCCGAGTCGTTGGTGCGATGCGGAACATCGTGCGACGTGGTTTGCTTCCCGCCAGGACGCGTTCGGGCGGAAGATGCCACGATTGTGAGTTTAGGAATTACTGCCGAGATGCATGACGGAACTAATCGTTGGACGATTCTCTAGTCATTAGGAGGGAGCCTGGATGTACTTCTTATCTACGGAAGAAACCAAGATGCTGCAGAAAGACCTGATTCCAAGGGTGCGAGAATCAGGGGTGGCGGAGGAACTGCGAGGGTGGAACTGGCATGAAGCGCCGCTGAGGCCTCCGTACGATGTGCATCTTGCGCTGTATGAAATCGCTGGAAAATACTGTCCTAATGGGCGCGATGTTTTTTTGCGGCGCGTGGCTGGCGAAAAGCCCTCTCCGGGGAGAGCCGCCATTGCCGGCACCGCGTATCACACCGCCGTAGTTGAGATGATACAGGAGGCCAAGAGACTCATATATGCCCTGGGTCCCGGAGCGGTCGAGGACGTTGCCAACGGCCTCCAGGCTTTCGAGCCAGCGAGCGCGCTCGACATTGGCATCGCCGAAGGCCAGGAGCTCGAGGAAGACCGCCTCTCACCGAAGCCTGGTCAAGCCATCCCTGACGCAAGGAATCCCTTGAACGACGAGATCAGGCATGGAATCCGAAAGATCAAGTGCTTCGAAGTATCGAGGATCGTTGCTAGATTGGAGGAAGCCGTCTCCAAACAGCCGTACATCAGCGCTGATTCCCTCGTCGCCACGGCCCTGCCGGTGACATGCGAACACCGGCTGAACGGGTCTTTTCTCGGACTCAGCAGTCTCTTGAGCTGCGATGCGGCGTTGTTAGGAGGCACCGTCGTGTTCGACCTCAAGTTCGGGCGCAAGCGCGACTTCCACCGCCTTAGCACCACAGGTTATGCGCTTGTCATGGAGAGCCTCTGGGACTTCCCCGTTGACATCGGATGTGCTGTCTATGTGGACATGCGACGCGACGTGCCTGCTATTACGAGAGATCTGTATGCCATCTCTGACGAACTACGACAGTGGTTTCTAGATGAGCGAGACGAGAAGATGCGAATCGTCGCGGAGGAGCTCGACCCAGGCGTGGCAGAGAAGTGCTATGAGTACTGCGAGTTTAGGACTATGTGCATCCCTAGGTAGTGCGACAAATAGAGCCGCATGCCCGCATGGGGCATCCCGTTTCTCCATACAGCATGGAAGGATTTTGAGAAGTCGCGGCTAATCCCAAAATACGACCCGGTTCGCCATTCAAGACGAAGCATCTATTCTGTCCAATCGAACAAACGTCCCCGACAGTCTGTGACGGAGCAGGCCTGGTATTGTGCATATGGAAAGGGTTTCTAACCTTCTTGGGAGGTGGTTGATTGCTCGCTTATACAGGCCACCCATTCTACGACATAGGTGTTGCCACAGTGACAGCCTTCTCCGGGAAGGACAGTCCCAGTTTGGTGACCAGCTCTGACTTGGCCGAAGTAGCGGGGTTCATCGAGGAACAGTATTCGCGCGATCCTCTGAAGTCGTTTTTGTCGGTTGCCTTTCCAAATGCGTGGTTCAGTCAGCCTGCCTTCAAAAAGCAGCCTGCCAAACGTCGCGAGTATGCTGATCGTATCCTGAGAGCTTACGACAAGCCATCCAAGGACGATGAACGATGCGTCTTCACTGGGGAACCGGCTTCTGCCGTCGCTTTTTCTGGTAAGACTGCTCCCGGGAGAGCTTTCAGGCAGCACGTGCCGCTTCTCACCGGGGAAGGAGTCATGAATTTCTTTCCCGATGGGGATGTCGGTTTGCCCATCTCGGGCAAGGCAGCGCTGTGCATACAGGCATTTCCACTGGGCTGCGGCAAGTGTGGCGGCAGGCTGCTTGCCGTGCATTCGGACTCCAGCGACATTACGTTCGGTTTTGCCTTGCACTTTCTCGAAGAGAACCGCCGCGGTTTGAGCCTGGCTCACCTATCCGGCTCGAAGAAAATGCCTGAGTCGAGCATGGCGGCAAGAACTACGTTGATTGCCGTCCTAAGCAGCAGGCTCGCAATAATGGATGAGACTCGTCGAGCGTCGGTGACGGCTTACCACTTCACGAATAGTGGCCAATCCAAACCGCTCGACAGACGAAGTCCGCCGCTCGAGATACACCATATCCCGGTTGAGATCACTGGATTCCTGAAAGAGCTCAGGAAGGCGGAATATCACGATCAGTGGAAGGCACTGGTCAGGAGAGGTTGGGAGCTGGCTAAGACTGTTAAGGGGAAAGGTTCGGAAAGTGAAGGGAAAGCTTGTGGCGAAGAAGGAACTGGAAGGAACTACCTTTACGAGGATCTCTTTTCCCTTCCGGAAACAGCTGCGTCCTTTGTGAGATGCTACTTCCTCCGCATTCCTGTTCGAAAGGCTGCAAAGGTAGATCCGCGGCGAACGTATTCTATTCGCTCTGAAGGAAGTCTTGTTTCTTGGCGCTTGACTGAGCTTTTCTTAAGGGAAGTGATGCGTATGGATAAGAACCGTATCGATGAGATCAGACAGCTCGGGGACAGGTTGGCCGACTACGTCAGTGCCGAAAATGATCGCAGGTTTTTCATGGCCTTCTTCAGTGAGCGCAACTACCAATACCTTCGTAACGCCCTGATCAAGGCCAACCTCAGTCATGTGCGTAGGGGAAATCCTCCCCTCGTTACCCTAGATCCGTATCTTACGGTCTTTGAGGAGGGCGATGAGATTTCTCGCAGCGATTGGCAGCTCGCACGTGACTTGGTGCTCATTCGGATGGTGGAACGTCTCTATCAGAATGGGTGGATCGGGAAAAACGCAGAAGTGGTTCTTCCGGAATCACTTGAGGGAAAGGAGAACGAATAGCAGTGGCTTTTGCGACCGGATTGCTCCTCATAGACGCTCAGGCATCGGCGCTGAATAACCTGGGAAGCGTTCCTGGAGAGCGCTTCGACAACAGCGTCGGAGTAAAGGTGATACGAACTAAAGAAGGGTTTTATCCCTACGTGTCAGCTCAAGCGTTTCGCTACTGGCTGCGACGAACCCTGGAGACTTCGCAGGACATCAAATGGGTGCCAGCGCCGGTGTATCGAGAAGAGAAGGTTGCTTATACAGACGCAAACCCGATCAGGTGGTGGGATGATGACCTTTTCGGGTACATGAGAGCTCCGTCCACTCGCGAGTCCGCAAAGGCTCAACGTGAGGCTGACGAATCAAGAGCTGGAGAGACGGAAACCGTGGACACAGTCACTCGGGTTTCCCCTTTCAGAGTGAGTACCTTGGTCTCGATCGCCCCAGTCACGCCAACCTCGGACTTCGGAGTGATGGCTCGGCAAGAAGGTAACCCGGTGCCCCACGAACACCAGTTCTACCGGGCAACTTTGAAAGGTCTTTTCTCACTAGACCTTCACGCATCCGGAACGTTCTGGTACAGGAAGAAGACGGGCTTCAGGAACCTCGACGAAGCCAGGTTAAAGGAGGCCAGAGAACGCAATCTAGAACCTGTTTCTGGAGAGCCAGCGTTCAGGCTTCCATTAGAAGAGAGGCTGGAACGTATTAGCGCCCTGTTCGAGGGTATGGCAGTTCTAGACGGAGGCGCAAAGCAGGCGCTCCACTATACCGATGTGACGCCTCCCCTAGTGATCTTGGCGGTGACCAAAGGCGGCAATCACATCTTCGGCTATGTCCTAGGAGCTGATAAGCGTGGACTGCCAGAGCTCAATCTGGAAGCGCTGAGAGAATCCTTGCATGTATATCGCGAAGAGATTCTGTCCGACGTCTATGTGGGATGGAAGCGCGGTTATCTCGAAGACGCTCGGCGTGCGCTCGAGGAGGTCTCTAGTTCTCTATCCAAGCCGCTGAGAATAGGCCATCCAAAAGAGGCGTTTGCTGAGTTTGTGGCAGCGCTTAGGAAGAACCCCTCCTGGTTGGAGTGAGGAATGCTATGGAAGTCCTGAGGATTATCGCTGAAGGACCCACAACATCCTTTAGATATCCGCACTTCATGCAAGGAGTCCATCCGACGTATGAGATGCCTCCTCCCGCGACGATCTACGGCCACATATGTAGCACATTAGGCGAATGGGTTCAGCCCGAGGGCATTCTCTTTGGGTACCACTTCACCTACTCAGCCAGGTTCGATGACGTCGAGCATGCACTGCTGCTCACCAAGTCTACGGGGAGATTGGAGGGGACGGGTCTTCCGAAAGTAGCCTCTGCCGGGGTAGTGCCTTTCAAGAGGATGATTCTCTTCCGACCAAAGCTGATGCTGTACATCAATCGGCCTGAATGGGAGTCTTCGTTCAGATCCCCCAGGTACCCGGTAGCTCTAGGGAGATCGCAGGACCTCTTTACCTATACCGATGTCAGGCTCTTGGATATGCAAACCGATTCCACGGCCTATTTTGAGCATACCCTCCTGCC
>JBMNQH010000041.1:0-6287 GCA_050944035.1 Oscillospiraceae bacterium
GCGTCTAAAAATGGCACTCTGCGCTGTAATTCCGTAGAGTGCCTCGTTTGTTTTTAGGCTTATTCATTCACATCCACCGTCACGCCGGACCTAAATTCCACGGTGAATTTGTCCTCGTAGACGGTGACTTTTTCAATCAGTCGACGGACAAGTGGCTCGTCGTATTTGGTAAGGGTGGTGGGCTGCTCCCGCAGGAACGCGCTCATGTCATCAATCCGCTTGCGCAATTCATCACGATTTGCGCATTGCAGTAAGGTCTTCTGCTTTTCCTCACGGAGCCGGTAAATCTCATCGCCCACTTCCTCATAGTCGGCTTTGGAACTGGCCAGCTTCAAAAGCTCAGCTTGAAGTTCCGTCAGTCGTTTGTCGATGTCGGCCAGAGTCGTGTCGCTTTCATGGCTTAAAACGGCGGTGATATTATCCTGCAGGGTGGAGAGGAAACCGTTCTTGTCGCACAGTGTCTGGTTGATAGCGGTGACAAGAACTTGCTCTATGTCGCTTTCCTGTACTGTACGGGCGTCGCAGAACAGGCCGGTATTCTCCAAACGGCTGACGCACCGCCAGACTATAGATTTCTTGCCCCGATTGTTCCAATGGACCCTTCGAAAAATCTCTCCACAGTTGCCGCAGAATATCATCTGGGCAAAGCAGTGATTGCTGCTGAAACTGCGCCTTTTACCGCTCTTGCTGGTATGGACGCAGCGGCGGCGCACCAGTTCCTCCTGCACCTGCATGAAAATTTCACGCGGGATGATGGCCTCGTGGCTGTTTTCCACGTAATATTGAGGGACGAGTCCGTTATTCTTTACCCGTTTTTTCGTGAGGAAGTCAACGGTGTAGGTTTTCTGCAAAAGGGCGTCCCCGATGTATTTCTCATTTCGTAAAATCTGGTTACCCTTGTGCTGCGGGAGAATACACCGGAACCGCTGGAAAGTAAGGTATCAGACGTTGAACCAAAGCAGGAGGATAAAACGGTGTGTACCGTAGAACATCTTACCTTTGAAAACCTGAAAGCAAGACAGCAGCCGGAGAATGAGATGGTGGTTTCCCCTGTCTGCGAAATGGCGGATACCTCAATGGAGCAGGAAGAACCGCAGACAAAAACAGAGATTGTGGAGAAAATTCCCGATATAGTACAGTCTCCCGTTTGGATTCAAAAAGGAGCATATTCACTCTGTCCAGCATATAAAAACAAAGCCCACAAGCTGGTTCATCTTCCTTTCCAGCAGCGGGCTTTGCCTGTTTTATTTCAGTGGACGGGGGTGGGGTTCAATTTGCAGCCCCCTTGAACTACTCAATCTAACGGTTTAGAAAAGCGTAAAATAAGTATGACAAATGCATGTTCAGGGTTGCTCTAACTTTTCTACCAGCCATTTCAACAAAACAGTAGCATTATTTTGTGTCGTATCTTTGGCAGCATAAAGGAGAGTTACATTACTACTTTTAAGCAGGAGGTTACAGTCACTCATAAATTGAACAGAAACTGGGTTTTTGTCCAACTCTGACAAATATGCGGCGCGGAACAAATCGAATCGCTCCGGTTCATGATGAAACCACGACCTCAGCTCCGGAGAAGGGGCAATGTCTTTACACCAAAGATCAATATGGGCATCCGTTTTTTTTAGCCCTCTTGGCCAAAGACGGTCGATTAGGATTCGAAATCCGTCTGAATCTTCTGGCTGGTCGTAGACGCGCTTAAGTTGCAATAATTTCATGTTGGCTTCTTTCTTAACATTGGTTTTCTGTGTTATATTTTGCAGCAAGTTTTTCAAGCAAAAGCAAATTTTCCTCCCTACTGGCAGATGTATCGCTTTCAAATGTTTCGATCCGTTGCTCCACGTCCTGCATAACATCTGCAGGCAGACTTCTTTCAGCGAAAGTGTATACTGCCGCGTCCTCCTTTTCAATATGGCGTTTCAGCAGATTCGCATAGCCAGTTGCTTCGGCCAATATGCCCAATTTATTTTTTGTACTTGGATCAGCGAGATATTCATCCAGAGCATTCTCTAATTGCGTAATATGCAAGCGGCCTAAATCGTGTTCTACCAGCATTCCATGCTGGATCAAATTTACCGCTACAGACCCAAGCTGTTCCGTCATGGCGCGAAAAAGAATTTGTTCTTCCTTGCCGTGGTGCTGCTGATCCGCATAGCAGCGGGCAATGTGTATCATGTCGCGGAAGTCGGATTCTTCCACCGGACATCCGTCCAAGATATTACAGCAGGCATTTTGCATACAATCCAGGAGCACCAAAATATTTTGGTGCTCCTGTTTCATCAAATCAATACTTTTCATCATACCGCCTCTCTTTGGATATAGTATAAGCCATCAGCGGAATAATACTCAAGGCCGCTGTTTTCCAACATCCCGGAAATCCACTTGTCACGCAGCATATTGTATATGGAAACATCGCCGCCCACGCTTTCCCAATATTCTCGATGGAGGCACTGTGTCTGCCGCCAAACCACTTGTTCCGGGGATTGGGAAACCATTTCATTTACTTGATCGCAGGGCATTCCGTCCAGTAAAATATCGTTTAGTTTTTGAAAAGCGGTCTGCGCATCTTCTGCAATCATCATGTTCTGTGTTCCAGCGATAAACGCTGCCTGACCCAATTGCTGCAAATTGGTCTGTCCACTTTGCAGCAATTTAGTGGTGAGAAATGCAAACCGCAATTCGGCAATAGACACTTGTTGCTGCAACCAACCGTGAATATTTCCCGCATCGATGCAGTCATCTAACGACCGGGTTTCTACTTCTCCGCAAGCCGATGCCATCGCTGCCTGAAACGCCGGTTGATCTGCTTTTGAAAGCACAGCCTTTTGCAAGGCCATCGTCAATTCCTCTTGTCGTTGAATCTTTGTAAACAGCCAATAATGGATTGGCCCTAAAAAAGCACTCATTTTATTTTCCTCCTGATAAGTGAGCCACGGGAAATTTCCCGTGGCCCACGCTTGTATTAACCGTTCAGCTTTTTGTTAACGGCAGTCAGGACATCCTCCACATTCAAGCCATGTACCATGCAGGCATCCGCCAAAGATTCCATCTGGGAGGAAGGGCATCCCAAACAATGCATTCCGCAGTCCATCAGCGATTCTGCCGTTTCCGGATACTTCCGAAGAATATCTCCGATCAGCATATCTGCGGTGATTGAAACCCGCTCCTTTTTGCCGAAGAACAACTCCATGTCCCCGTCAACCGTTCCAATTCCGGCAATCCCGAAGTTCTCCACCAAAACCTTAGCCACATTGGGACTGAGGAACGCGGGCAGCGTGGGGCCAAGATGGATGTTTTTGACGCCAAGGTACAGCAGAGCCAGCAACACGATCACCGCCTTCTGCTCGTACCATGCGATGTTGTAGACGATGGGCAGATCGTTGATGTCATCGAGGCCAAAGACCTCCTTGAGTTTCAGCGCAATCACCGCCAAGGAGTAGGAGTCATTGCACTGGCCCGCATCCAGCACACGGGGAATGCCGCTTATCTCCCCAAGGGCGAGCTTGTTATACTTATATTTTGCGCAGCCCGCAGTCAGAATGACCGTATCCTTGGGCAAAGCCTTCGCAAAATCGGTATAATAGTTTCTGGACTTTGCGCGGCCGTCGCAGCCCGCCATCACCACAAACTTTTTGATCGCGCCGGACTTGACCGCGGCGACGACCTGATCGGCCAGCGCCAGCACCTGCGCGTGTGCGAAACCGCCGACGATCTCGCCGGTTTCCAGCTCGGTGGGCGGCGCGCAGTGCTTCGCCTGCTCAATGAGAGCGGAGAAATCCTTGGACTCGCCGATGCCGCCTTCAATGTGCTTGCAGCCGGGATAGCCCGCTGCGCCGGTCGTATAGAGGCGTTCTTTATAACTGTCCTTCGGCGGTACGATACAGTTGGTGGTCATGAGAATGGGGCCGTTAAACGCCTCGAATTCCTCCTTTTGCTTCCACCAGGCATTTCCGTAATTGCCCGCAAAATGCACATATTTCTTGAATGCGGGATAATAATGGGCAGGCAGCATCTCGGAATGGGTGTATACATCCACGCCGGTTCCCTCCGTCTGCTCCAGTAGCATCTCCAAATCCCGAAGATCGTGGCCGGAAATCAGGATACCCGGATGAGAACCCACCCCGATGTTGACCTTGGTAATCTCTGGGTTGCCATAAGCGTCGGTGTTGGCCTTGTCCAATAAGGCCATGCCAGAAACGCCATATTTTCCGGTTTCCAGCGTCAGGGAAATCAGCGCGTCAACGGACAGGCTGTCATCCAGCGTGGCCGATAATGCGTACTGAATGAATGCGTCGATTTCGCCATCTTCCTGAAGCAGCGCGTTGGCGTGTTTGCTGTAGGCGGATAAGCCTTTCAGCCCGTAGGTGATCAGCTCGCGCAGGCTTCGGATATCCTCATTTGGAGTTGAGAGCACACCGATCTGCTTCGCCTTCCCGGCAAATTCAGATTCATCTGCATCCCAAAGCGCGGCCTCCGGCAAAGTGCCCGCCTCCGCGACCTGACCGCGCAGCGCCCGCGTATTTTGCAGCGTATGTTTGATCCGCTCTGTGATCGCAGCTTCGTCAAAGTTGGCGTTTGTGATTGTGGTAAACAGGTTCAGGGTGATCAGATGGTTGACATCCGGCGGGACTTCCCTGCCTTCGGCCCGCAGCTTTGTCGTAACGGCGGACAACCCCTTTGTCACATAGACCAGCAAATCCTGCATAGCGGCAACCGCCGGGGTTTTACCGCAGACACCCATCTGTGTGCAGCCGGTACAGCCTGCGGTTTCTTGGCATTGATAGCAAAACATTTTGTTTTCCATAGTGCAATTCCTCCTTGGCAACTATTTGCCATATTCATTTTATTTTCTGTCTGTCAGGAACCGACAGGAAATATTACGGTTAACAGCATTTTGAAATCTTCCGCCGCGAAAACAGCGTGTGGTTTCCCGGCAGGCATGATCAGAACATCTCCGGCCTTGCATAAATGCTGCGTACCATCCACGGTAAATTGTCCGGTTCCCTCCAAAACAAATACCATTGCGTCTCCATGAGAATCGTGTGTACTGATTTCTTCCCCTTTTGAAAAGGCAAAAAGCGTCATACTGACATATGCGTTTTGCGCGAATGTCTTACTGACGACCTGCCCGGACTGCACGTCAATTTGTCCTGCCAATGGTAAGACTTCTTCATGAGCGATGTTTTTGATATACGGCATTGCATTTCCTCCTTTACTCCTGCTCGATGGCCTGCACTGGACAACCATTCATTGCATCCGTTGCGGATTCTTCCAGCTCCGCGTGGACTTCCAGCGGAGAAGCGATGGCCACACCG
Organism: Oscillospiraceae bacterium; assembly: GCA_050944035.1. Taxonomy (GTDB): domain Bacteria; phylum Bacillota; class Clostridia; order Oscillospirales; family Oscillospiraceae; genus JBMNQH01. Next base: position 5,313 of record JBMNQH010000041.1, read on the forward strand.
TTATCCGTCATGGAAAAAATTTCAGGACAAGTCCCTACGCAGAGTCCGCAGCCGATGCAGTTTTCGTTTACGATAAATTTCATTTTTACACCATCCTTTCTACTTCGGTTTGCACCATTCATTATTTTGTTGTATTCTTGACTTTCTATTGTCAGTATAATAAAATAATTACAACAAGTATGTTGTTACGACAACGAAAGAAGAAAAAATATGAATTACTCGCTTTTAGCAGCCACGCCCTTGTTTCGAGGGATCACGCAAACAGAAATTGAATCCATGCTCATTTGCTTAAATGCGAGAGAGAGGGAGTATCCGAAAGATACGGCGATCCTTCGAGCCGGTGATACCACACATGAGTTGGGCTTGGTTCTGGCCGGAAGTGTTTCCATTGAGAGCGATGATCTTTGGGGAAACAAGACAGTTCTCGATCATATTGGCTCCGGCTGTGTATTTGCTGAAACCTATGCGTGTATTCAGGGTGAAGCATTGATGGTTAATGTCATCACAATGGAGCCTACAACCATCTTGTTCCTTCATATAGGAAAGATTTTAGAGGTCTGCCAAAAAACCTGTGCGTATCATACAAAGCTGATCCGCAATCTACTATCTATTGCGGCGCAAAAAAACTTGAATCTGTCCCGCCGCAGTTTCCACACAGCCCCTAAATCTATACGGGGACGTTTATTGTCCTATCTTTCCTTTCAAGCGATGAAACAGGGCAGCCGGGATTTTTATATTCCCTTCAACCGCCAGCAACTGGCTGATTATTTGAATGTTGATCGGAGCGCATTGTCTAACGAGTTAGGAAAGATGCAGCGGGAAAACCTATTGGCAATCAACAAAAACCATTTTATCGTGTCGGAACAGGATGCCGAGTAAACTGCCCTTACACAGGTATCATGATACAAAGAGAAGCGGGCCCCCGATTTTTCGTGTGCACCAAACAATCGGCGGCTTAGAATTTTAAAAAAAAAC
>JBMNQH010000042.1:0-6243 GCA_050944035.1 Oscillospiraceae bacterium
GCTGCTCCAAATCAGCAATCTTGGCTTGAAGTTCAGACAGTTCCATGGTACACCTCCCCGGTGAAACTATTATATGCAAAATTATACCCCATTATACCCTAAAAATCAAGGGTATAATGGGGTATAATCGAAACTAATACAATCTAGCATTCATAATAGAATTGTTGCAACGAAGCGTTATGTCTCAAAGAATGGATTTACTTTCAATGACATCTCCACATTTTTTGTATCTGATTGCATTCCTAATTATTCTCGACATAATCATTTCTTCTTTAGCGCAGTCTCAATTTTCTCTTTTTCTCCACTTCCGTCTGTGCGGAGGCGCAACAGCGGCAGACCGCACTTTTCCAGAATCGAGTTCTTTTTCTTATCTCGCTCCGCCTGCTTGCTCCCGACTCCGTGGAAGCCAGTCCCATCCACTTCAATCACCAGCACAGGTTGTTTATCCATTCGATTGAACAACAGAAAATCAACATGCGTTAACGGATTCCGGGCATATTCGCGTTCTTCGTCCGTCAACGGCCCATAATCTTTCACCAGTGTCGCAAGAGAAACATGTACAGCGCAGCCAATGGTGGAAAACACCTCCTCGGACAGCACTTCTTGAATCACAGAATACATGAGATTTTCGGAATCATACTCAGATACTCTCTTATGTTTCTGCAAATATGCCCTGCGCTGTTCGGCATATCCATGATAGAGCATATCAAACACGGAGTAAACCTGACTTTGGATAACCTCAAAATTGTTATATTCGATGTATCGTGTCAGGTCACCATAATTGGTATGGTCATTGCGCGGGTCCTGTGATGTGACCACTGACAGAGAATGGACCGCGCGGGAAACTGCAACATTCAGCATGTGGGGATCATCCACAAAATCTGTGATGACATTGTCTACTGAAGTTAAAATGATGGCGTCCTGTTCTCGACCTTGAAATTTGTGGACGGTATCCACTTCGTAGGCGTCGCTCAGTTGTTTTCGGATGGCCGCCACCTGATCACGGTAAGGCGTAATGATGCCGATGCTCTGGAAGTTCTTCTGATGAAGTCGCGGAAGCACCTCCTCCTGGATGACATCAATCTGTCGCTGGTTGAGATGGCCACGGGCGTGGTTGCCGGCGGTTGTCCGGTACATGGTCAATACATCCGGCTCATTGTGATCCTTTGTCATAACAATCAGCTGCCCGTGATAAAACTTCTGGTTGCAAAAATTAATAATCTTCGGATGACAGCGGTAGTGCTCACGCAACAACGTAACCGGTGCATCCTGCCATATTTCCAGCGCAGAGGAAAGCAAACTATGGGTAGAAAAGCGGTATCGCTCGTCCAATGAATACTTTTGCCAAATGGCATCGCTGGTACGAATATCGCCCTCTGTCAGCACATTGGGGAGCTGCTTTAAGTCACCGACAATCACAACATTTCGTGCGCAGGAAAAGGCCAATACACCAGTAGCCAGATCGACCTGCGAGGCTTCATCCACAATGAGATAATCGTAGATATGATCCATACTCAGTGTTCCCTTGATGGAATAGGTCGTACTAAGCACCACTGGATACTCACGTGTAAACTCCGCAGAATGCCAGCGGAAATCATTCTTTTCAAAACGCTGTCTGCCGCTCTTCCAGTGATACCGTGCTGCCAACTCTGCACGGAACAACCGTAACGACTTCTGGGTAAGCTCGTCCATCTTTGCGTCAAAAGCGTAATGTTCCAGCTTGCGGCTCAATTCCTGTTTCTCACTCTCCAGTTCCCGCCTCTTAACAGTGTAAAACTGACTCTGTAAATAGTGTCTACTGAACAAATACCAATTTTTGCTGCGGCAATAAAAAGTGCAAAATCCGCCCAAACAGGCGCGAAAGGGTATGCTGGATTTTACGCAGATTCAACACTACAATCGACATGGCAAGCGTAAAACCTACGGTCTCCGCCAGTTTCGTTTTCACTTTTCCAAGGTTGCATTTGCGTTTTGCAAAGCTGAATTGTCGTTCAACCTCTATCCGTTCATTCTGGTCGAAATGGGTCTGCCGCCTGTCGCGCTGCTCGTCCCTTCTCGGTCTTCCCAATGCCGGACCGCTGAGCCGGATTCCGTGCAGTTTGCAGTAGCTGAGGTTTTCGCGGTTTCGGTAAATCTTGTCCGCCAGCACGCGCTCCGGATAATGTCCCTCACGGGCTCTGTAACGCTCTATGGTTTCAACCAGCTTTGTGGCTTCGTTGTAGGCATCAAATGACCAGTACTCCAACCTTGCCCATCCATTGGATACACTGATATCTAGTTTTGCCCCGAACTCCACCGGCTTTCCGGCTTTTCCGCGTACGATTGGTCGGATGAACGGCTGACTTACACTGACAATCCTGTCAGGAACGGAATGTGTATGGTTGTCATACATGTACTTCTGCTGTTCGTAAATTTTTCGCAGTGTTTCAAGCCGAAGCTGCTGCTTTTGGGATAGCTTCAGGCCGGATTGCAGCATAGAATCGACGATGGAAAGGTCTCTGCGGAGATACTGGAGTTGCTTACGGATTGCTTCGCGCGTCTTCTTCACGTTGTGCTTGCGGCTGCGCATATACTTGAGGCTGTCCTTGTGGGCCTTGTTGCGATAGGTTCTGGGTTTCTCTTCCACGCTCTGCTCCTGCAGCGTATCAATGATCTGCTCTGCATTTTCACGCGCCTCGTTCAAAAGCGACACATCCTGCGGAAATCGGATATCAGACGGCGCGCAGGTTGCATCCACAATCAGAGTGCCGCTGTTACCACCGCCTGTGGGAGTGTTATGGTCGTCGTTGTTCTCTGATGTGGTTACAGTTTTGAGTATCATCTCGTTGATTTCTCCCAGCACTTCCGGCGTCAGGCGCTTACGGAAGTACACCATAAGAGATGGGTCAAAGGGCTGCTTGCTGTCGTCGTAGCCGGGATTGCCGCAGAAGTATTGAAAATACGGATTCTCCTGAATCTGCAGAGCCGTTTCTTCGTCGGAAAAACCGTACTCCGCCTGAATGATGCAGGCTCCTAAGGCTAAGCGTAGTGGCTTTGCCACATTGCCCTTGCGATTGGTGAACAGCTTGGCATAGCGTTTCTCAATATCCAGCCAGGGTATTGTCTGTGCCTTTTTGACCCAGCGATTGCTTTCTTTCAGATTCATGCCTGCCGGTTGATTGAAGTCAGAAAGGCTGATCTGACCGTTACTGTATCGATACATGGCCGCCTCCAAGTGCAAGGTTTTTCGCGTGTTTTCCCGTTTTTCCTTGCACTTATTATACCGCAGAAACGGCGCTATTTCTTGATATCACGTGGCCTTTTTTTTGTTCAGTGGACATTAAATAGGGAATAACAAGATCTGGAGAACGGAGGAACAATTTGAGCGCATTACGATTGAACCGGAACATGATGGAGATTTTTTGTAAAAGGCCCAAACGGCTCTCATGTTCTACGTGCTGTTCAAATTCCATCCAAAGCGCAAGGATTTTTTGCGAGGACAGCTTGTCCAGATTCTCCGTCGGCGCATCGCTGTATGTCGCATAGTATTCCTTAAAATAGTGCTGTTCTGGATTGAGCTGCAAGAACTCCTGCTCAATTTCCGCGATGCGGTTCTTTGCGTTGAGCATTTCATTCAGTTCTTTGGAAAGCGCGGTCGCTTCCTGCTCCAACTGCCGCTGCTCCTCCAGAGGCATCTCCCAATCGCTCATATCCGGATAGGTGCTGGTCTGAGCCTCCAGAAACTTCTGTTTGTTGGCAAGACTTCCAAGAAATGCGGTCAGGAAGGCGGCATTCTTCTTTTCCAGCTTTTCCGCCACATTGCGCGTTGCGGAGTTATTGTTGGATGTAACTGCTACTGTCTTCCCGCTCCGGACGATGTTGGCAATGATATTCAGAATTGTCTGCGTTTTTCCCGTCCCCGGAGGTCCCTGAATGATGCTGATTTTAGAGGAAAGCGCCCGTTCCACCGCAAGCTTCTGACTTTGGTTCAAACCAAACGGATAGATCACCGTCTCCGGCATCTGGGGTGCTTTGACATCTTTCTGCGGGGCAAGATAGCTTGCCAGCACAGTATCCTCGCTGACCTGTTTGATCTTGTCGTACTGCATACTCAGAATGTTGAGTCCATTCTCCGCTACAAGACTAATCGCTGCAGCAGTTTCCTTGAAATACTGGAATGTTTCCTGATTTTTGCCGTCTGTCAGGCAATTCTGCTGAAGCTGCACTTCGCTTTTACGGAATGATAGATCTTTCTTTCCACTGCGGACAATGCGATAATATCTTTCAAAATCTAGAAGTTCATCAATTCCGCTGATTGTTTGCCCGTTTGCGGTAACAATCACCTGTGTAGGGTCAATTGTCTTTTTCAGGGGCAATATCTCCACATTACTACTCTGAAAGCTGTATGTCTTATTGGGCGCATTGGTATAGATGACCTCGCACTTCCCGTCATGGAACTGAAAGCTTGCAATCGAGTCCGTCTGGTCTCTTCCTTTTATGATAATCAGGTACTTTCGTGCCTCCATAGGTGTCTCCTCAAAATCACGCCAAGTATGTCATCCCACTACCAACTTATTCGTCTTCTTCAAGAACTTCGCCGGGATCGGGCGATCCAGCCGCCACGCGATATTCATCGGCCTGCTGCCATCATGCCTCACATAGTTAGCTGTTCCCAGATAAGTGTACGCCTCTGCACCGCCGGTCACACGGTCAGCCTTAAACTCCCGGACGAACAGCAGCACCTTGCTTCCCCGCTCCTTATGGTGGATATATCGCTGGCCTGTGGGCGAATTCTCCGCCGTGGTGCTTTGGCTTTGCCAGTGAAACAGACTCTCACTAATGGAGTAGTCATTGTACATGGTGGTTGGCGAATAGTCTTTGTCCGCCTTGTTCAGCGTCACGAATAACACATCCAATTGCTTGTCCGGCAGCCATTTGACGCCCTCACGCACAGTTGCTGGCTTCATAAAGTCCAGCGCCACCAGAAGCTGGTCGCGGGTATAGGTGCAGTGTAGATCCAGCGGGCAGTTAAAGCCCAGATCTACCGGCGTGTCAATAAAGTCAATCTGTTCAAAGCGATAGCGGAGCAGTTCCAAGAGTTCGCTTAGCAGGACTGTGCTATCTGACAGGGCATAGAGGTTGTCCAGCACTTCTTCGCTACTCCAATCCTCGACTGCCTTTCCCCAGATCGTGATATAGAACATCTGCAGCATACGCTTTTCAACATCGGACAACGCCGCGAAATCCACATCATCAAGACGCGGCAGAATATCCAGCAGAAATGAAATCCAACGACGAGAATCAATGACAGCAAGGCGCGCAAACGCCTTAGTCAAGGTCTCTTCCAAAGGCTCCTCAAAGTCCTCAATGACATCTGCTCTGGCGCAGATGCGAGAGAAAGACGAGAACTTATAGATTGCTCTGGGGTCCAGGTGGTAGTAATCGAGGAAGTTTGCCAGCGTCAGTTCCATGCCACTATCCTCGGCAAAGGTGGCCACACGGGACACCAAGCCCGCTGTGTTGCCATAGGAAGCGCGGATGTTATCCAGTATGTACTTCGCCGCTTTCTTCTCCAACTGAATATAGCAGCCCTTGGGAACGGACACAAAGCCATCCTTGATTTCGCGGCTCACACTTCGTGTAGTATTCGACAGCAACGCCGCAAATTTATCCTCAAAATTGTACTTTCTGTTTGCTTGGCCGATGAAGTCCAATACGGTTAGGCATTCCTTATCTTCGGCCAGACGCAGGCCGCGGCCCAACTGCTGCAAGAAAATCGTTAGCGACTCAGTGGGGCGCAGGAAAAGAACGGTATTGACTTCCGAAATATCCACGCCTTCGTTATAGATGTCCACGACGAAGATAAACCGCACTTCGCCAGACACCAAGCGCTGTTTGGCTGCTTTTCTCTCCTCATCTGAGGATTGTCCTGTCAGGAACATGGACGGGATATCGTGGTCATTAAAATAGCGGCACATAAATTCTGCGTGATCTACGGTTACACAGAAGCCGAGGCCCTTCACGTCATCTATGTCCGTGACATATTTCAACAGCGAGGACACAACATGGTCGGCGCGTTGGGTAGCAATGACACCGCTGAAGGTGTAGATATGCTCCAGCTCGCTCTTTTGATAGCCACCAGCAGACCATTTTAGTGAATCCAGATCCACGGTATCGGTGACACCGAAATACTGGAACGGGCAGAGCAGCTTTCGGTCAATGGCTTCCGGCAGACGAATTTCCGCCGCAATACGATTGTTGAAG
>JBMNQH010000043.1:0-6227 GCA_050944035.1 Oscillospiraceae bacterium
ATCTCGACCACCTCCTTCATGATTTCGTGCTACTTCTAATTATATCTTTGCCAGAACGGCGTATTTCTTTCCGTCGCTGGCGGTTTGGATTTTTTCGTAATTGACCTTTACGCCGTCGTCCAAGTCTAGCTCGATGCGGCTCAGGGCGAGGTGGGCGATCATTTCGTCGTAGTCGCGGCATTCTTTCAGCTGCTTTTGCAGCTTTTCCTTCCGCTTGGTGGAAGCGGCCACCTCGCGGGCGTTGGTGCTGTGGTCGATCATGTCCTGCATCCGGTTGATCTCCGACTCGTAAACGCGCTGCATTTTGTGGAGGTAGTCCACGCGGAGATTGCCGATGGTGTCCGGCGTGTAGCGATGGAGGTAAATCAGCGCCTTGAAGCCGTTCTGCTTGCCGCTGTCAAACAGCCAGTAAATCGGACGCTTCTGGTAGGTCTTGCAGTGGTCTTTGAAGAAGTCCTTGAGGAAGTAGCTGCGGATGATCTCCCGGCTGCTGTTGCCCTTGCCGCCCAGCGCCCCGGCGATGAAGTCCAGATTATCTTCCAGCGTGTCCGCGCCGTAGACGGCTTTCAGCCAGCTGCACAGGCGGGAAACAATATCATCTTCCAGATACTCTTCGTCGGTGATAGGGATAACGCCATCCACATCCGGCTCATAAGAAAGCGAAGTAGCATCTTCCCAATTTTCTGCATCATGGAATTTGGGGTAGTGATAATTCGCCAGAGATATTCCAGCATACCCGCCGTCAATCGGATCACCCTGTTCATTAAGAGCAGCTTGTCCTTTGAATTTCCAATATACAGAATCAAAATTGCCTCCGGCAAAAATAAGCCCCTGTCTATCCAGAGAGTACCGCCCAAACATACAGCCCACGGCGTAGGAGAGCAGCGAAACAACCTCGTCCCGCTTGGTGCGGACATAGCTGCTGCCCTGCATGGATTCTGGCACATCGTCTTTGGTATCGAATATGCGGTGAACAGTAACATCCTTATCCGCCACCTCCGGGGTCAACTCGTCCTGCAAGCCGTAGATGTCGATGAAGATACGGTTCAATTCTTCCTCGTTGGCTTTCAGCTTTTCAAATCGCCCTTCGCATTCCAGTTTCCATGCGTTATAGGCAGAGGAAAGGCGCATGACAGGCGGATGGTCACCCCAAGCGTATGCACCAGCCAATTGCAACCGAACAAGTGGATGTCGCTGAAAGTCCCATGAGGTTTCATAGGAATCCCAATCAAATTTACTCAACGAAATGCATTTTTCTGTAATATCACAGATTATCTTTTCATTACCAATGTTAAAGAGAAAAGGAACCTTTGATACATTTCCCACTTCAAAGCTTACCGTTGGTGACAAAAAATCAAGATAGCTCTTAGCAACTTTGCTACACATCAGCGCAAGCCCATATTTTATGCTCTTAGATTTTGCAAACATCATAGAGCCTCGTGCGTCAAAGCCAAATCCCTTTGGCGTATACCGAAGACTAAAACTACCGTTGGTAATAATTGACCAGCTCGCACCTTCTTTTCCAAAATATTGTATGTTTTGTGGGCGGGAAAGGATTCTGCCCTTTTCATTCTTAAAGTTTCGTATTTCAAAGCCCTCGTGTTCCCAGTTGACTACAAGATCATTGTTCCCATACCACTTTCGATATTCACCTCCTTTGTTATACGGAAGCCACTTCCCATTTTGTTTCGAAAAATCGTCGATAGAAAATGCATTGGTTACTAATTTGTGTGAAGAAATTTCTGCCCACCTTCGAAGAAAACGCTCATTATCGGCGGTTATTAAGCCTTGCTTCAATTCGTAAACTTCACCTAAAGAAGGCGCGTCCAAGAAATGTTTCAGCATAACCTCACTTGCCCAGTATGCAATCGGCATACCTGGAATTACATCAAAAATATCATACTCGATACTTCTGTCTCTTTTCCCTCTCAAAGGGAAGCAGACTGGTTTATCATTTGTAATATCTTTTGCTGATACAAAATTAAAAACGGCTCTGTATTTTTTCAGGCGAATTTTTCGAATATTAGATACCGCTGTGCCAAATGCAATTCCCATGACCATATTGCCCATGTGCAGCATATTATTGAGTGTATAACGCGTAAGGAGATTACTTCTCATTTTTTCAAAACTACTCAAAAAAAGCCAAGACTGCATCGTCACCATGCAGTTATAGCCATATTTCTTGGAAAAGGCGAGTCCTTTTTCGATAAATATAGAGAACAAATCAGATTTTGTGTCAGCGTAGTTTGTATTTACATACTCTCCAAGTTTAGGTGACATACTCTTGGCCCCCATATACGGCGGATTTGTCACCACCACATCGTACTTCTGCGCCAGTGCTTCCGCTACACGGATCAGCGGTAGAATGGTGTTCAGGGCAGCGTCCCGGTGGAAGCTGATGTCATTCTGCACTTCCTCCGCACGGGCGTACAGCGCGGCAAAATCCACCGGGGAAACCGTCAGGATGGAGCCGTATTCCTTCGCATCGCGCAGGTCGTTCATGATGCTGTTCAGCGCGGATTTCAGCTTCGGGTCGTTGTTCGCAAAGTAATCCCGCGTGAAAGCATCGATGCCGTTGCTCTCCGCAATCGCATAGACATGGGGCTGAATGCCGCGTGAGAAGATACGGCGGTCATACTGGCGGGCTTTCATCATGACGGCGAAATAGGCGAGCTGTGCCGCGCGCTCGTCAATGTCCAGACCATACAGATTGTGTTCAAGAATGCACTGTGCTGCATCACGCTGGCTGTATCCGTCGTTTTCGTACATCTGCATCAGCACATCGAAGGCGTACACCAAGATATGGCCGCTGCCCATGCAGGGGTCAATGACCTTGATGTCCCGGACATCCTTGTATTCGCTCTGCCGCTGGATTTCGTCCAGCTGCTGGCGGACTTCCCTGGTCTGAGCGGCCTCCGGCAGATAATACTTCCAGCCCATCTGCCCGGCGATTTCCTTTTCGTTGGCGATGCGCTTTGCCTCCGTCTCCTCCCAAGTCATTTCCTCTGGGGCGCGGCCATCGGCAAAAACGCCCTGTTCTTTCCGCTTGTCGATGAAGATGCGGCCAAGGCTGTTTTCCACCATATAGCGGACGATCCAGTCCGGCGTGAAAAGCTGGGTGACGGCGGGGATTTCCTCTTTGGTGATTTTGCCGTTCTTGGCAAAAGCGGCGTTTTTCGGCTCGGTGTTGTAATACTGGTACAGCCATCCGATGATCTCCACCTGACCGCCTTTTTCGATGTTGAAATCATCCTCATCAATGTCATGGATCAGGTGGTATACGACGCCCTCCTGATCCACTACTGAGAGGTTCAGCAGCAGTTCGGTGTAGTCGCTGGTCTTTTCAAACAGGGCGGGGAGGATCTCGTTCAGGGCGTTGCACTGCTTGATGAACAGCAGGCGGAACAGCTCGTCCAGCTTATTTTCGGTTTTCAGGCGCAGGACGGTCTCTTCCTCGGCGGGGGTGAACGCCAACTCCGCGTCAAAGGGTGTTGTCACCAGATCCGGCTCAATCTTGCCGCTTTCGGAAGACAGGACGCGGATATGAGAGGGAAGATAGTCGTTGACCTCCATGAAACGGATGGCGATCAGCCGGTTGAACCAGGTGTAGGCAACCTCTTCCAGAATGTATTTATAAGCTGTGGCGTAATTGCTGTCTTTCTCTTTCCTGCGGATCACCTCCGCCAGCTTCTTTCGCTGGGGGATTGCCTCACCAGTGATGGCATACGGCTCAGCAGTTCCGATGTCATAGAACTCCATCGTCCCGGTAGACTGCGGCAGCGGTTCTTTGATGCCGTCCGCTGTAATGCCCATCAATCCGGCACGGTACTGGATGTCCGCAATCAGCTTATTCCGCGCCCAGATTGCAAAATTTTTTATGGCTGTTTTATTCATGGTACGGATCTCCTTTACCTGACTCATCGTGATATGCTTGCATTAGAGTTCGGTTTTTCAGTGTAACCTCAATCTTCGAGATAATCTTTGCTGGGTCTAAATCCTTATGGTCACTCGTGAGTTGTCCCTTTTCGGGCTTGATAAAATACTGTACTTTATCCTTAGTTCCAATATAACTTATATAAAGAACAACTATCGTGTCCCCATCCTTATCGGTCTTGACATTCGTAGTCAGAGAATATTCTGGTGTAGGCTTGACTTTTTCTTTCAATTCAGGTATATACCAGTCATCCAATCGGACAAGTTGTGCATCCTTAAATATGTCACGATTTAGAGCCCTTAAACAACGCGAACGGAGAAGTTTGATGTTACCAATCTCAATTTCATTTTTACATTTCGGACAAGATAAAATGGCGGTGTCAAAGTCATAGTCTAATTCGATCTCAGGATGCTTGGTACAATGAAAATGTATTCCTTCCTGATCGCAAAAATAGAGGTTCTGGAACTTTACTTTTTCTGTATGAAAGTTAGTACAATCTCCCCGTTCAATGCTGCTACCATTAAAGAGTGAGCACTTTCTGAAAGATATTTCATCGTCCAGTCTATAAATCATTTTCTTATCCATTTCATTCTCCCCTTTTGTCTAGCGCATCAAAATTCCACATTGACAATCGTGTCTTCGTCCAGTTGCGCTTCCAGTGACTTGCGAAGGCTGTCCATGTATCGGTCAATGTCCTCTTTGCTTTCCAGACGCCAAGAAGCCGTTCCCGTCATCATCTTGATGGAAACATTCTTCGTCTTGCGGATTTTCACTGGCGCAGGGGCAACGGGCACTTCCGGTGCGGCTTTTCCGCTCTGCTTGGCTTCCTCTGCCTGACGGCGTGCCTCTTCCTCCGCCTTTTGCTTTGCCAGTTTGCGGTCAAGCTCGTCCATTTCATTGAGCAGCCGAAGTTTCAAAGCATCGGCCTTGTCTGCATAGCTTCTCAGTGTAGAGACATTGTTGCAGTGGGTGGCTCCGTCCTGAATTTCTTGGAACTTCTCATAGTAAGCCGTCCGCTTCTGGTCGTTGTACTCTTTGGTGGAAAGCACCTCCAAAACACGCTTCCACGCCTGATCAATCGAATCGAGAACAGGGGCGGATTCCTGCTGCAATATCTTGACATAGCAGGACATGAAGCGTTCACGCAGCTCAGGCAGCTTCGGGATGTTGGCGTAGGGCTTTTCCTGCCGGGTAATGGAGCGCATCTGTGCGACGATATTTTCCAGCTCGTCATTGACAATATAGGTCTTACTGTCATCGAAGATTGCAAGCATATCCAGCGCACGGGAAAAGATGTTGGATTGTTCACCTGCAAAGAAGGTTTTGACCGGTTCGTAGTCCTCTGCAAAGTCAAAGAAATCATCCCGCTTCTTGGAAACGGTTGTAAAGAAGTCCAAAGCAGACTGAATCTGAACGACAGACTGCATCAGCGCTTTTCCGTTGGACAGAACCTTTTTCCCCGGATAAGGGTACTGTTTATAATTCACTTCCAGACGCTCGATTTCATAAATCGTGTTTTGCGCGTAACGCTGGAAGTTCTTCATGATGGTATCTTCGTCTTCCGCCGCAGTGGCCGCACCGAAGGTTTCCTTCATCACATCCCGGACTGCTTTTTTGTCCTTATCGCTGACACGGATGCGCTCTTCCATCAGGAGCTTTTCTGCAAACGCTTTTTTGGTGATAAACCCGATGATCTCTTCCTCTGTCTTGTTATTCAGGCTGACCGCAGCACCGTTGACGGTGAAAGACAGGTCGCCGCGCTTAAAGAGCCTCGCTACCAGCCAATTCACATCGTCCTCCACAAAGCCGTAAGGAGCCTTCATGAAGCGATCCTTCACCGTCTTCATGGAAGTTTTCATGTGATTGCGCGTATTCATGGCGATAAAGCCCTGTACATCATCCAGCGCATGGGCATTGCTCTCTGTGCCGCCTTCCAGAGAAAGGGCAAGCTGGTTGCTCTGATGGAGCATCTTGCGGATCTCTGCCTCGCCCATCGGTGCATCAATGTAGGAAAGCTTGTGGTAAACCGTCTGCACCAACCGACCAATGGCTTCATTGATCCGGCTGCTGACTTCTTTCCCGTTTACGCGGATAACATCGCCGTTCACATAGATGGTCGCTTCTTTCAGTGCTTCGGTCAGGTAGAGCTTGGCGTTTTGGTTGCGTTCCCGCATTTCCACACGCTTTGCCTCTTTGATCGTCTCGTACTTGGCAAGCTGTGTGGAAGTGTTTTTCCGAAGGAAGCCTTCGATTTTCAGGTAGGCTTGGATTTCCGTCAGGAACTCAGCATCAT
>JBMNQH010000044.1:0-6068 GCA_050944035.1 Oscillospiraceae bacterium
GCCCTCCACGGCGGCAACGGCATTTGAAACGGCAACGCCGACAGAGCGTATAACACATTACACTTTGCTACGCAAAGTCGTGTGCAAAAGGGTGCCCCTTTGGAAACTCCGTTGAGCGCGTCATGGCTTCGCCTGTCCCCGCTCAACGCAAAAGAGGGACTATCAGCTCACCGCCGATAGTCCCTCTTTTGTTGTCACATTCCGCTCGCCGACTGCTCAATCTGAATGTTCCTCAATACTTCCTTATTGGGTGTCAGCCTTGAAGAGCTCCCATTTCTTCTATAGATCAGGAATGTTGTTTCATTGCTTTTGTACGATTGGAAACTGAAGATCAATGCTGACAATCCCATTTTGATACTCTGCCTGAATGCTTCCGTTCATCTGTTCGGTCAAAGCCTTTGCAATGGAAAGTCCCAAACCCGTAGATTTTTTTGCAGTTTCCACGGTATAGAAACGATCGAAGAGCTTACCAACCTGGATTTCGTCCAATTGTGAAGCATGGTTGGCAAAGATAACTTCACCAGCTTCTGACAGGGTGATACACAGGTCTCCATCGCTGTATTTGATGGCATTACTAATGATGTTCTCAAAAATGCGGGACACCGCATTTTTGTTTAGACGGCATTCAATCCTTTGTTCTGGGATTGTAATGGCCGGCGTGATATGTCGATTTTTCAGGACGGCGTAATACGCCGAAATGCTCTCTTCCAACACATCATTTAGAATGACCGTTTCATAAGCAGTATTATTTGAGACAGATGTAAAAACGGAGTAGCGAAACAGCTCTTCCGTTAATTGTTTCAGAATATCTGTGCGGTTGCGAATCACTGCGAGATATCGCTGAACAGAAGCTGAACTTGTCTCCTGTTCCAGCAGATCCAAATAACCGCAAATTGCAGTTAGAGGAGTTCGAAGATCGTGAGAAATGTTGGCCACGGCTTCTTTCAGCTCCAGGTCTCCCTGTTGGAATCGATGGCGTTCGTCACGCAGTTTCCGAAGTTCCGCATTGATGCACGCTGTAAGCTGTTGCATTTGGCGGTCACAGCTGGAAATTGCAATGAGGGTATTGGTATCGGTTACGAGTTTTTCTGCAAATTCTGTTTTAATTTCTTTTGCGGATTGCCGTATCAAAAAGAGTTTTGTCACCAGAATACTGATTACAATCAGTGAGATACCGAGTGAAACCCACAACCAAAGTTCCATAAAACGTCCTTCTTTACTTCAAATCTTTTTTGCGGAAAATAAGAGTGCCACACGGTATGGCTAAAATAACAATTGCGAAAGAATAGAGGGAGAGTGTGCCGAGATGTTCAGCGTTCTGACTTGAGATTTGCAGGATTTGGCACGATGGCAGCGCATCCCATAGGAATTCATAGACCTGTCGTTTGGTGCCGGTCAGGTATTGCGGATTTCGTTCTGCCTCCACTGTGTGTTCATTGCCGGAATCGTCTGTGTAGGTGTAAGCGTCATAGTATTCCGGGGCGGTTAGTCTGTTGTTGATCATCATGGCAGAAAAAAGAAGTACCAGAGAAACGATGATTGCCGCGACCGCACCGGTTGATTTGCTCTGAATCAGCATACTGATCAATAAGAAAATTGCTGTAAAAGCAGCTATGATTACGAGACTACAGGAAAAATACTGAAACAATACCGTCAAATCGGTTTGCATTTTTCCCAACAAAGGAATCCCGGCACAGAGAATCACAGTGACATAAGCGATATGCATCAGCGCAGAGGCAGCGATGCAAACGACAAAATTAGAACAATAGATCGAAGTTCTTGTATGTCCGACAATCAGTTTGTTTCGCATGGTTCCATCACTGTATTCCGTACCAATGAAGATTCCAATAAACACAGCAATTACGATCGGGATCAGGGTACCATTGGCAAACAGAATATAATCGGGCGGGTAGGGTGAAAAATCGGGATATTTTATCCTGCCCCAATATTGATCGACGACAGCCAGCGTGGAGAATCCTGCCATGAAGATCATGCCGAGCCAGAATATCATACTTTTCCAGAGCCTTGCAAATCCTGCAGACAACAATTTACGCATGAGTATTCCCTCCAATCAGATTGACGTAATAACTTTCCAGGCTTTCATCGCGCTCGTGCAGAGATAACACGTCACACCCTTCCTTTGCCAACGCGAGAGTCAGCTGGGAAATGTTTACTTTTGCAAAGATATCAGCCTGCGAATCGGAAAGGACACTGTATTCCAATTGCATATGATCCAGAACGTGAATGAGGGCATGCATATTGGAGACTTCGATGCGGATACATTTGCGACAGGCCGCCTCCAGTGCTTCCGCACTGATCTCTTTCACCATATGTCCGCCGTCAATGAATCCGTAGTGCGTTGCGAGGCGAGAGAGCTCGTCCAGAATGTGGCTGGAAATCAGGACTGTAATTTGCTGTTCATGATTCAGCTTTAGGATCAGCTCCCGCATTTCAATAATGCCTTGCGGGTCCAGACCATTAACGGGCTCGTCCAGAACCAGAAAGTCAGGATCGCCTGCCAATGCAATGGCAATTCCCAGTCTTTGCCGCATACCCAGAGAAAAGTTTTTTGCCTTCTTTTTTCGGGTGTTTTCCAGCCCTACGAGTTGCAGAAGATCGGGTATCCCGGAAAAGGATGGCAGGCCAAGAACGCGATACTGTTCCTTCAGGTTCTCCTCTGCAGTCATGTTGAGATAGATGGAAGGGGTTTCCACAACGGCACCCATTCTTCTTCGTGCCTTTGCAATACGGGATTCCGAGCTTCTGATACCGTACAGAGAATATTGACCAGAGGTGGGTTCCTGTAATCCGCAGATAAGACGAATCAGAGTGGTTTTTCCAGCACCGTTTTTTCCAACAAATCCGTAAATGGCACCTTTGGGAACGTGCATAGAGAGCTCGTCTAAGGCTTTAAAGTGCCCATACTGTTTATTCAGGGCTTGTGTTGTCAAAACGTAATCCATAAATTAACCTCCTTATATCGGATGGTGTCAGTTTATCGGATAAAGGTTAAGATAGCGGTAAAGAAAACAGGAAAGAAACAGGAAAGATTTTATTCCTCTTTGAGTTTAAATCCGATACCCCATACCGCTTCAATATACTCTTTTCCGTTGATTTTCCGAAGCTTTTTTCTCAAATTGCTGATGTGAACCTTTAAGGAAGTTTCCACGCAGTCAGGAGTATCCTCACTGATACGATCCAGCATCATCGACTTGGTCAAAACCTGCGTTGGATTTTGCATCAGCAGTTTGAGGATGGCAAACTCTGTTTTTGTTAGTTTAACCGGGTGGTCACATATGCAGACTGTATGAGCAGCAGTATCCATTGTTAATTCTTGAAAGGTCAAAATCAGCCGGTTCTCTCTGGAAGCGGCATTTCGAAGCTGCACGGCGATCCGTGCAAGCAGTTCTTTCGTGTCAAAAGGTTTTGTGACATAATCCGCCGCGCCACCCAGTAACAACGCCACTTTATCGCACACATCGACCTTCGCACTTACCACAATCACAGGAATGCCTTTGAGTTTTGGCAAAACCTCTTCACCGCTTAATCCGGGAAGCATTAAATCGAGGAGAATCAGATCCGGATTTTGTAGTGAAACCAAAAGTTGCGTGATAGTTGGTGGATGCAACCAGGCTGTTTTGTTACCCTAAAGCTGACGGAAGGGAGGTGGTTGCATATGATTATGACAGGCACGGCAATATGGATGATTATTGTAATCATAGTCAGGCTGATCATTTTGGTTACATCGATTGGTTTGGTGGCACTTATGATCCGCGCTCTTTTGAAATATTTACAATCCGGGAACGTGTGTGAGGAAAAATTGACGACGAGAAAATCCATGGGAGAAGTTCTAAAAGAACATCGGACTATCTGTAAAATGACGCAGGAATTTGTTGCAGAATCTTTGGGCGTAAGCAGACAAGCGGTATCAAAATGGGAAAACGGAACCTCTGACCCAAGTACGAGCAACCTGATTGCTCTGGCAAAATTGTTTGGAGTGTCTCCAGAAGAGCTTTTAAAAGAAGTCCAAGCAAATAACAAGTCTGATATGCAATAAATGGTATCTATCTGAAACAAAAACGGCATGACGTAAAGTCATGCCGTTTTTTATATTTTCGGGGAATTATTCAGATCCTAAAGTAAAACACAGCGCGACAGGGTTGTGATCCGAATAAGCGAACTCCGTATCAATTACAGAGGAAGAGGAGACGGTAACATTAGGAGAGACAAGAAATCCGTCAATGGTAAGAACGAATTGTTCATCTGAATAGGGACCGTCAGCATTGCGGCAGGAGGGAACAGGTGATTCCTTATCCAATGGTGCAATAAGAGAAAGTGTGTCTGGTATCAGATCAAAAGGAAACGCTTGTGCCCAAGTATAGTCCTCTCCAGAAATACCGAAATACGCAGAACTGTCGCCAAGCAGGTCCTTGTTAAAATCACCTGCGCAGACAACATAGTTCCCGGCATCATATTCCGTCTGTGCATCGGTTAGTAATTGTTTGATCTGCGTATCGGCAATGCTGCCGTCCGAAGAATAGGCGGACAGGTGCAGGTTGTACAGGCACAGCATTTTTCCATTGTCAACTGGGATGCGTGTTACACTGTAACAACGGTCAAGATCCACCAGCTTCATAAAGCCTGTTTCGACAGGCAGACTGTGTCGGATGCTGTCAGACAGCTGATAACGTGAAAGAGTCATCAAGCCGGCAACGGATTTCCCATGTGGCTGTGTAAAAGGATAAAAGAGGAAGGGACTATCATAGTTCTGTGCCCAAACGCTGGCATAACGGTCAGACAGTCCGTTTACCAGATGATTTGCCTCATCCACATGATAGCTGCGGGTTGAATCGGTATCCACCTCTTGAACGCAGAGGAAGTCCGCGTTTTGTTTAGCAAGCAATGTGGAGATGGCGTCGAGATTGTCCAAGAGACGTGCCTCCGACCATGCCCAGGACTCGGTTCCACCGTCCATGAAGAAACCATAATCGCTTTCATAAGCACCAAAACCGATGTTCCAGGAGATCAGGCGATAAGGCTCGCCGGTTGTAAGTATGTCTGACTGATTGTTGGTAACAGACAGGGGTAAATGATCTTCTAAACGGTAGTAATCTGTAAACAGATAAATAAGATAGCCGCCAATTACAAGAGTCACAATCAGCAACAGCAGAAGGAATCGCTTTATTATCTTCTTTCTTTTCATTCAGATCCTCTGTTTTTTTGCATTTTTCCGTGCTCATATTTGCGCAGTAACCGTTCTGCTTCCCGCCAGCGGGGCGCAACTGCATCCATTGTTGCATAAAACTCCTTGGAATGATCGGGGTATAGGAAATGTGTGAATTCATGCTGTACAACAAATTCAATACAGGAAGAAGGAACTTCAATCAGGTTTTTGCTGAACGTCAAAATTCCCAGATCAGGACGGCAATTCCCCCAGCTGGCCGACATTTTTCGAAGCCGGATTTCGTTGGGATATTTAACACCAAGCGTTTGAAATACAGGGTAGATACTTTTGCAGATTGCCGTAACTGTTGTATGGCAGATATGATCTCTCCATTTGTCCAACGCGACTTGTACCTGCTGCATATCCTTATTCTGCAAAACATAAACGTTTATAACGCTGCCATCGCGAATTACCCGGGTTTCATTTGATTTACAAACCCGGAGCCGACAGGCTTCACCCAAAATATAGATGGTGTCTCCATTTTGAAGAAGAGGAAGCTCTGGCTGTTTCCGTTTTTTTGTTTCTGATTGGACATCGGAAAGGCGGTCAACCGCCTCTAAAATCCTGGCGGCATTTGATTGCATGAAGTTCTCGATTACAGAACTTGGCGTATTCAGTGGGACAGAGACGGAAACAATACCACCGGGCTTGATACGCAGATTGATATTTTTCACATTTTTCTGTACCAGTTCGAACTCTATTTCGCGATTAAGAATTTGAATATGCTGTTTCATAGGTTTTCTCCAATTATTTCGTAGATTATAACATATAAAAAGAACAAATTGTCTAAAAAATGGTATAAAATACAATAAATTTGCGAGTGATCTTTATGAAATCTTTATGC
>JBMNQH010000045.1:0-5934 GCA_050944035.1 Oscillospiraceae bacterium
ATAGAGAATTAAGAACTATCAGCCTTGACTTCCGAAGAATATCCAGTAATCTTCTATCAAGTGACGATGGGAATGCAGATGTGAATTTGCATCGGCTGATGGATTATATCGAAAAAACGCCATTTATCCACGACCGTGTTCATAGCGTTGTGGATCAAGTCGAATATGATTTTCAGTCTTGTTTTCCCGTGCATTCCTCTGGATGGGCAAGCACAAGTATTCCAGTAGATGAAAATTGTCACATCAAGGCAATTTATGACTACATGAGGTACATTATAGACACTCCAAAAACGAATGTTTTAGGGCAAGCCATGCAATACCTGTGGAAAAGCGGTGCAACTTACACAGATATTGTTCAGCGTTTTTTGGAAAACACAGTAAAGCCCTTGATAAATTTCATCAACGATGAAATTTCTAAGGAGATGATCCTTTTGGAGGATGAGAAGAAGGCTGTGCCAATGACTCAAAGTATTGGGACAGTCAATGGTCCGGTTTTCCAACAAGGCAGTGGCTCTATTACACTCAACACAAAAAACGGCGTATCAGCAACGGACTTGAACTTGCTCATCGAAAGGCTGATTTCGTCGCTTCCAGCCATCAATAGTGTCGCCTCCGATGAGCTTGAAAGTGTTAAAGATGACTTGGAATCCTTACAAGAACAAATCTATTCTCCTGCTCCGAAAAAGAGCCGGATGCAAAAGGCTCTGGCAGGAATAAAAAAATTCACCGGAGAGGTATTGTCAAAAGCGTCTGTTTCAATAGCAACGAGCGCCATAACCAGAGCGGATTGGACAACATTGATTCAGCAAGCCGAAGTGTTTATCGAAGGCTTGATGCAATAGGGAGAATAAGCCAATGAACAAAACTGCCATAAAAAACTTTGCAATCTGGGCGCGGAATAAGCTGATTGCGGACATCCAGTACCGCGCCGGATTGATTGGGATCACAGCGGACGGCATCAAAGACCCGCTGCCGCAGTCTACCGGGACGATGGAGTTCTATGACATCGGAACTTCTGAGCCGTATGCCATCAGCGGTGAGGCAATCCCCCAGCGCAAGAAGCTGGTGGAGGTGATCCGCAGGAAAGAGAAAGACAGCAACTACGCCACAGCGTATAAGTACATTCTGGAAGAGGTCGCCTATACATGGTTCAATCGGCTGATCGCCATCCGCTTCATGGAGGTCAACGACTATCTTCCCTCCCATATCCGCGTCCTGTCTTCGGAGAGCGGAAAGATTGAGCCGGATTTGGTAACTACGCCCTTCGACGCAGAGCTGACCTTCACCTCTGCTGAGGAAGAGACTGTTCTGCGCCTGAAAACTGAGAACAAGCTGGACGAGCTGTTCCGGCTTCTGTTCATCAAGCAGTGCAACGCCCTGAACGAGATTCTGCCCGCCCTGTTTGAAAAGACCAGCGACTACACCGAGCTGCTGCTGAACCTCTCGGTTGTGGATCAGGAAGGCGTGGTCTATCATCTGATCCACGACATTGACGAGGATAATTTCAACATCGAAAAGGGCGGTCAGGTGGAGATCATCGGCTGGCTGTATCAGTATTATATTACTGAGCCTCATAACGAAATCGTCAACATCTATAAAGGTACAGTAAAAAAAGAAGATGTTCCTGCGGCAACGCAGCTTTTCACCACGGACTGGGTTGTTCGGTACATGGTTGACAATTCGCTGGGGAAATACTGGATAGAGCGCAATCCTCAGAGTAGTTTACGGGAGAAGCTGGCATTCTTTGTAGCGCCTAAAAATGGGGAAATTAGATTTATTGACGAGAAGGTTGAGCCTCAAGAGCTGACTTTCTTCGATCCATGCATGGGTAGCGGCCATATCTTGGTCTATGCGTTCGATATGCTGATGGAGATTTACACGGAATGCGGATACAGCACGCGGGATGCTGCTTCTGAAATCGTTCGTAACAATCTGTTCGGATTGGACATTGACCCACGCGCTTACCAGCTTGCGTATTTTGCAATTATGATGAAGGCCCGTCAGTATGACCGGCGCTTTCTCACTCGTGGGATTGAGCCTCAAGTGTACTGCCCGAAAAAAGATGAAGATTTGATTGAGTTTGGCTCGCTGGTGAAGGTTGATGAACTTGGAGAAAAACCGCAGGAGCCGACAGAGCTGACGCTGTTCAATATGGACTACGAGACAACGCTAAACGACTGGAATTTCCGCCGTTTGTTAGCTCAAGATTATGTGGCGGTTTGCACCAATCCGCCGTATCTCAACAAATATAACGCAAAGCTCAAGGACTTTGTAAACGACAAGTACAAGGACTATTCAGGTGATCTGTTCAGCGTATTTATCTACCGGAATTTGCTGCTGTGTAAGCCGAATGGTTACTGCGGATTTATGTCTCCCTTTGTCTGGATGTTCATCAAGACCTACGAGAAGCTACGCGAATTTATCATCCAGAACAAGAGTATCTCGACCTTGATACAGATGGAGTATTCCGCCTTTGAGGAGGCAACCGTTCCAATCTGTTCCTTTGTGTTGCAAAACAAAAAATCGGACGAAGCCGGTTTGTACTTCCGTCTTTCTGACTTCAAGGGCGGCATGGAGGTACAGCGGCAGAAGGTGTTGGAAGCTATCGCTAATCCTGATTGCGGCTATTTCTATGAAGCCCAGCAATCCAACTTCTCCAAAATCCCCGGCTCGCCGCTGGCGTATTGGGTAAGTAAAGCTGTTTTGGAGTGTTATAATAATAAAATCATATACGATTATGCGCACCCATGTAAAGGAATTGACACGGGCGATAATAGCATTTTCTTACGCTTCTGGCATGAAGTAGCATCGTCCATGCGATATACACCGACAGGAAATCCATGCACAGATGACGATTTCAACAAAAAGAAATGGTTCCCATATAATAAAGGGGGCGAGTATCGCAAATGGTTTGGGAATAACGATTATGTCTTAAACTGGGCGGAAAATGGAGAAGTTCTGAGAAACTTCAAAGGGTCTAATTTACGGAACCAAAATAAATATTTCAAAAAAGGTATTACTTGGTCAACGGTTACTTCTGGGAATAGCAGTTTCCGTTACTTTAGCTTTGGATTTCTCTTTGACAATGGTGGATCATGCTTATTTTCTAATGAGCATTTATTTTATATACAAGGTCTCCTTAACTCAAAGGTTGCTAGGGAACTATTAACAATACAACCTACTATCAACACGCAGCCTGGAACAATCGGAAGTATTCCTCTCATATTATCTGAAGAAGATGATATTGAGAAAAAAGTTGAAATTTGTATTGACTCCTCTAAATCCGATTGGGACTCCTATGAAACCTCATGGGACTTCCAGCAGCACCCGCTTGTACGCTGGTCTCGTGAACTCTGGGACGCAACTGCAATAGGAGCACAGGTGTCTTATTACTACGGTAGTCATCCAAAGGTCAATTCTCCACTGGAACTTTGCTTCCTGCTTTGGCGGGGCGAGTGCAACGAACGGTTCAACCAGTTGAAAGCCAACGAGGAAGAACTGAACCGCATCTTCATCGACATCTACGGCTTGCAGGATGAGCTGACCCCCGATGTCGCAGACAAGGATGTGACCGTCCACCGCATATTCGACACCAAAGACGATGTGCCGGAAAGTATGCAGGGCAGCAGCTATGTGCGCACCAAGCGGGACGAAGTTGTTTCGCTGCTCTCCTACGCCGTGGGCTGTATGTTCGGGCGGTACTCGCTGGATACGGAAGGGCTGGCCTATGCCGGTGGCGACTGGGATGAGAGCAAGTACAAGACCTTCCTGCCCGACCGGGACGGCATTCTGCCCATCACCGACGAAGAGTATCTGGAAGACGATATTGTCTCCCGCCTGTGCGGTTGGCTGAAAGCCGCCTACGGTGCGGATACGCTGGAAGAAAATCTGGACTTCATCGCCGATGCGCTGGGCGGCAAGGGCAACAGCAGCCGCGAGATCATCCGCAGCTATTTCCTCAAGGATTTCTTCAAAGACCACTGCAAGACCTACCAGAAGCGCCCGATTTACTGGCTGTTTGACAGCGGCAAGCAGAATGGCTTCAAGGCGCTGATCTACCTCCACCGCTACACGCCGGACACCATCGGCAATCTCCGTGTGGATTACCTCCACAAGATGCAGCGGGTCTATGAGTCCGAAATCAACCGGATGCAGGACATGATTGACCACAGCACCAACGCCCGCGAGGTAGCCGCTTCCACCAAGCGGAAAGAAAAGCTCCAAAAGCAGCTCAAAGAGTGCCGCGACTATGACGAGATGATCGCCCACCTCGCCCTGAGCCGCATTGAGCTGGACTTGGACGACGGCGTGAAGATCAACTACGAAAAAATCCAAACCGCCAGCGACGGAAAGAAATACGCCGTTCTGGCAAAGATATAATTAGAAGTAGCACGAAATCATGAAGGAGGTGGTCGAGATGACCGCAGAAGAGATTTTCGCCGGTGAATCTGAAAATGTCGAGTTCAAGAGCGAAATTCCTGCCAAAAGCGAGAAATACATGAAGACAGTGGTGGCTTTTGCCAACGGCAAGGGCGGAAAGCTGGTCTTCGGCGTGGAGAATGGCACATGGACTGTTACCGGCTTTTCCAAAGAGGAAGTCTTTCAGAAAATGGACGCGATTACCAACGCTATTTTCGATAGCTGCGAACCCAAGATCACCCCGAACATCGCGGTGCAGGAAATCGACGGGAAGGCCATCATCGTTGTCGAAATCATCCCCGGTATGCAGCGCCCCTACTACATCAAGAGTCAGGGCATCATGGACGGCACCTACATTCGCGTTGCCGGTACGACCCGCCATGCGGAACGCTACCGTGTGCAGGAACTCATCATGGAGGGGACAAACCGCTCCTTTGACCAGCTGGAACGGGAGCAGACGGTTTCCGAGGATGAGATCGCTGCTTTCTGCGAGAAGATGTACCAGCACGCCCTCAAGCTGGCGGAAACAGATACGGCACGGGAGCAGGTTCAGCGAGTAGGCAAAAATCAGCTGCTCTCTTGGAAGCTGCTGGTGGAACGCGATGGAGCTTACCACCCCACCAATGGGTATCTGCTTCTGAGCGGCGACATGGCTGAGTTTCCGGATGCTGCTATCCAGTGTGCAGTATTCAAAGGCACTGTGCGGGACATCTTCATCACCCGCAAGGAATTTACCGGAGCGATCTACGAGCAGATTGAGGATGCCTACAACTTTGTTTTGCAGCACATCGACCTCGGTTCACGCATTGAAGGAATTGGAAGGCAGGATTATTATGAACTGCCCGTCAAAACAATCCGTGAGATGATCTCGAATGCAGTCTGCCATCGCAGCTACCTGACGCCGGGGAAAATCCAGGTGGCGCTCTTTGATGACCGGCTGGAGGTCACCTCCCCCGGTATGCTGGACAGCGAAATCACCATTGAAAAAATGAAGTCCGGCCTCTCGAAGATCCGCAACCGTGGCATTGCAGCCGCCTTTTCCTACATGAATATCGTGGAGGCGTGGGGCAGCGGAATCCCGAAAATGTTCCGGGAAGCAAAGGAATACGGCCTTCGTGAGCCGGAACTGATTGATATGGGCAGCGATTTCCGCATCAACCTGTATCGGAAAGACGCGGCTACCGATCAGAATGGTGTCATTGATCCCAAAGAGCGTGACACCGATGATACCAATGACACCAAAGTTGAACCCAATGATACCAATGAAGAAGCGATTCTGCGCATCCTCCGAACCAATCCGAAAGCGACGCAGAAGGATGTTGTAGAGATGCTGGGTGTTTCCCTCGCCACTGTGAAGCGGCTCATGAATAGCCTTCAAAAAGCTGGCAAGATCAAACGCAAAGGCTCCAACCGGAGCGGGTCTTGGGTAGTCATAGACCAGAAGGAGTAAAGCGGCATGGCAGAAATGAACATCAAACAAATCATAGACCGGCTGAATGCTGAGTTTACCGGCGA
>JBMNQH010000046.1:0-5561 GCA_050944035.1 Oscillospiraceae bacterium
CACAAAATGTCGGAATGAAGCGAAAAAATACACTGAGCAGCTCAAGGTCAAAGCGCCGTCGCTTGATGCGTTAGTCCGCTCGCTGTCAGGCGGAAATCAGCAGAAAATAGTTGTGGCAAAATGGCTGCTCCGGAATACAGATGTGCTGATTTTTGATGAACCCACACGGGGCATAGACATCGGCGCAAAAGATGAAATATGTGAGCTTTTGATCGGCCTTGCCGACATGGGGAAAGCCGTCATCATGATCTCGTCGGAGATGCAGGAAATACAGCGGGTATGCGACAGGATCCTTGTCATGCACGAGGGAGAGATTGCGGGAGAGCTTGATGCAGACAGCGCCACGCAGGAGGACATCATGCGCTTGGCATCAAAATGTGACATGCAGGCAGAATGAAAGGAATGACCTTAAAATGAAAAATTCAATGGGAAAACTGAAAAAGATTCCTATCGCAAAGATTCCTATACAAAGCATGGCAATAGTGCTTGGACTCATCCTAATGGTCACGTTTTTCTCAATAGCTTCATCTAACTTTTTGACTCCGTCGAACATCAATAACATTCTGCTTGCAACGATGATAAACGGCGTTTTGTCTGTCGGTGCTCTTTATGTTGTCGTTACCGGAGGCATCGATGTATCTATCGGCACGTCTATGACCTTTGTGAGCGTTATGCTCGGCGTGTTCATGAACTGGTGGGGAATGCCGGCATGGATGGGCATTATTTGCGGCATACTGACCGGCGCAGCAGTAGGTTTGATCAACGGCATCATGGTGACAAAAATGAAGATCACGCCGTTCATTGCCACGCTCGGCATGCAGATGGCCACAGCGGGTCTAGCCATCGTGATAACAGACGGAACGCCCATATATTTCACACAGATACAGGGGTATCAGAACATTGCGCTTGGTTCGCCGTTTGCCGCCTGGTTTGCAGATCTCGGCATTGCGGATTACGCAATTAACACCGGCGTTATCATCATGTTCCTGCTAGCAATCCTGTTTGGCATTATGCTTGCAAAGACATCTTTCGGCAGATACCTGTATGCCATTGGCAATAACAGAGAATCAACACGCCTCTCAGGCATAAAGGTGGATAAGTGGGAGCTTCTTGCCTATATTGTTGCCGGGAGCATGGCTGCGGTTGCCGGAATACTTATGACTTCCCGAATGAATACAGCGTATCCATCGATTGGCAGCGGATATGAAATGAACGCAGTTGCGGCGTGCGTTATCGGCGGTGCTTCTCTCGCAGGCGGCAAGGGTACGATGAAGGGTGCGATCCTTGGTGCATTTATTATGAGCGTGCTCACAAATGGACTTCGCCTGTTGAGTTTCTCCACAGAATGGCAAAAGGTACTGACGGGTGTGATCATTATTATTGCCGTGTATATCGATATTGTGGGAAAGAGAAAAAAGAATGGCTGAAAAATACGATGTCGTTGCGCTGGGGGAATACCTGGTGGATTTTTCGCCGAGCGGATGCGGAAAAATGGGCAATCCTCTCTACGAGATGAACCCCGGCGGTGCGCCGACAAACTGTCTTGCCGCCTGCTCGGCACTGGGTGGTAAAACAGCAATCATAGGAGCGGTCGGGGCCGATTTGTTCGGGGCTTTTCTGAAAAGGAAGGCCGCAGATGCCAACATAGATATAAGCGGACTGCAGACGGTACAGATGAACACAACTCTTGTATTCGTTAGTGTCGATAAGACAGGAAACCGCGAATTTGCATTTGTGAGGGATCCGGGTGCTGACACGCAGATAGATGCAGACAAAACGAACATGAGTCTTATAGACAACGCACGGTATTTTCATTTCGGCACGCTTTCTCTTACCGATGAACCGGCACGAAGCGCCACCATATGTGCCGTGAGACATGCAAAACAGCTGGGCGTGCGCATTTCATTTGACCCGAACTATCGCGCGCCGCTTTGGAAGGATGAAGCCGATGCGATAAAATGGATGCGCTGGGGGCTAGAGCAAGCGGATCTCGTGAAAATATCTGAGGAAGAACTACAGATGCTGTTCGGTAAAGATATAGACACAGGTGCGAAAGAGGCTCTGTCGTTTGGTGTGCAGGAACTGTATGTTACTGCCGGAAGCCGCGGCGCATATTTCTATTCGCACGGCGAGCAGTGTTATGATAAAGGCTTCTCTGTCGAGGCAGTTGATACCACTGGTTGTGGAGATGCTTTCACAGGAGCGATTTTGTATCAAAGCTGCCGGGAGGCAGGTAAAAGTGCGGTCGAGAGACTTCGTTTTGCAAATGCGGTAGGAGCGCTGTGCGCCATGCGCCTTGGGGGCATGAGTTCAATGCCGGATATGAAGCTGGTTGCCCACATGCTCGAAAACGGCGTATAGGGTATCCGATGTTCAAGTAGAATTTCAGAATATAGGCAGAAAAACGGGCGTGTTGCAGAATAAACCCACAAAAAGCCACATTGACCATCCCGAAAGGGCTTGGCTGATGTGGTTTTTTGCGAAGGACGGTATAGCGTACCTGAGGCGATCTTTGCCCCGCTTACTCTTTCGGATAAAAATATCGCCTGTTTTCAGATGGTTGATTGTAAAATCAAGTTGGACAGATAAAAGAAATCCATAGTGATTTGCCCGGTGGTAGAATGGAGTTGAAAAGACAACATTCACCAAAGGAGAGCAATCACTATGGCCTGCCCTAAGTATAGCACAGAAATGGCGGAACGCAAGAAGGGACAGCACTTGCGAATGGAAGAGCGCGGAGCCATCAAAGCGCTGGAAAAGCAGGGGCTGGGAGTACGAGCCATCGCAAGAGCGATAGGATGTGCCCCGACCACCGTGACGAACGAACTGCGGCGAGGCACGCCCGCCCGAAAGAGTACACGAGGGCGGACCCCAAGCTATTCGCCCAGGCAGGGGGAAGCAGTTTATGCAGCGAACCGAGCGAACTGTCACAGGCCGACCCAAACAGAGAAATGCAGCAACTTTATCGAATGGGTGGGCACACAAATCCGGGAACACAAATGGTCACTGGATGCTTGTTGCGGGTACGCGAAACTGCATGACCTGTTTGAAGCGACAGAAATGGTCTGTACGCGAACTCTCTACAATATGGTGTGGCGTGGAGACGTGTCCATTAAACCCACAGAATTGCCTGAAGCATTGAAACGAAAGGCAACAAAGCATCGTGAAATGGCGAACAAACGGCACTACGGCGCGAGTATTTCGACCCGTCCGGAAATTGCTTGTCTTCGTCTTGAAGAAGGACACTGGGAGGGCGATACCGTGGTCGGTAAGCGCGCCGGACAAGAATCAGTGGTGTTTTCCCTACTGGAAAAGAAGACAGAAACCTACCTGGCGTTCCGTATTCCCGGCAAGACCAGCGAAGCTGTGATGGGTCTCATGACCGCGCTGCACGATGAATACTGCGAAAACTTCTCCCGTATCTTTAAGACCATTACAGTCGACAATGGCAGCGAGTTTGCCGACTTCGCTCAAGTGGAACAATGGGGAACCAAAGCTTTCTTTGCTCATCCCTACACATCTTGGGAGCGCCCGCAAAACGAACGGCACAACGGCCTGTTCCGCGCTTTTGTTCCGAAGGGAGCCTCCATTGAGGCTTTCTCCGACGAAGATATTCTTTCCGCCGCTGACGAACTGAATGGACGCCCTCGCAAGAAACTCGGATATCGCACTCCTGAAGAGCTATTCGATGCCTTTCTCGATGCTGTATTCGCTGCGTGACTTTTGAAAATTTTCCGGGCACGGCTCCGGCCTACGGCCTCCGCCGTGCCCGGGCGCCCGCTCCTCTCTATCTTCCGGCAGTGTCCAACTTGTTCTTGCAATTTGCGATTGCTTTTTATTTTTGAATAATGTCATTTTTTCTCCCTCCTGACTGCATGACCGATTCCCTTTTCGTCATACTCGATCACATAAGGCGACGGGGCTGCCTCCGGGCAATCGCTCTCATCAAACGCGCATTTGCCGCAAGAATAAAATGTACCGTAAACCTCCAGATTTTGCCGCGCCGGTATATAGGTGGGGTCCAGCGCATAGGCTGCGCGGAAATGTTTCATAGCACCCACATGGTCTCCCTCTTTTTCCAGCACAATGCCAAACAGGTTATGGGGCTGGGGCGCATTGGGGAATTCTCCCATAGCCTTACAAATCATTGCCGCGCATTTCTGATAGTCGCGGGCGGTGGAATATTTCCGCACGGCAGCACAAAGCTCCTGAAGCTGTGTACTGCGGGTGTTCGTTTCCTGTGTCATCATGTTGATGGCCTCCTTTTCAAAAGGATTTTCTTTACATTGTCATTGTAGCGCAGGTGCCGTGAGTGCGCCGTGAGAGATTTGCATTTCCTGTGAGAATGCTGTGAGAAATGAAACGGATTAGGGTAATTTCAGATTCTTATTTCAGTCTGTAACCGTTCCGTTTGAGGTTCCGGTATTGATTGAATGCATAGAAAAAACTCCGAACGAATAATGACACCCGTTTGTGTTGACGTTATCGCGTATGAGCGATATGATTATAATCTGGCAGGAAAACAGAACACCGCAAAACCGTATCATCCAACCGTATAGCCTGTTGACGGGCTGTACGCTGGTGTGTTTTGCGGCGGGGTTGAGATACAAGGAGGATCACATGATGTACTATCATATAGCTGAGACACTGAAGCCGATACAAGCGGAAGATGTGGAGGTTTGGGAGAAAATCGCAGGCATTCTGAAGCCGGAGGAAATCGAAGCGAATAAGCTGCCGCCTATGCTGCTTCCACCGGATTCCATGCTCTGCGCAGAAAAGATCAAGGGCTGCCGGTTAATCGTTGAGCAGAATCGGATCATCGGTGAGATACATATTCCGGCAAGGCCACATCAACAGGAAAAGAGAATTGTTTTCATATGGTGGAACAGTAATCTCCTTTTCGTTGATCCGGATGGAGAAGCTGGCGAATGTATAGAACGGGTCAAGAATATGCGCCCGCATCATGCGGATGGGGCGGATGATTTACTGTTGGATTTCTATCTGGCCCTGATCATGGATGACCTCTCCCATATTCAGAACATGGAAGAACGCATTTCCGGGCTGGAGCAAATGGTACTGGACAACCGGACGGACAAGTTTATCAGGCAGATGAGCCAGCTCAGGAAGGAACTGAATCAACATAACCGGTACTACGCTCAGATGAATGATATGGTGGCAACCTTGCAGGAAAACACCACTGACTTACTGGACGAATGCAGTTCCAGCAGACTGCAGTACATTCTTCGCAGACTGAACCGCTTACAGGAAGAAACCCAGATGCTGCGGGAATATGCAAGTCAGGTCAGCAGTGAATACCAGGCTCAGGTAGATTTGGGACAAAACCGGATCATGAAGCTTTTGACAATTGTTACCACAATTTTCATGCCGCTGTCCTTGATCGCAGGCTGGTACGGAATGAACTTTGCCAATATGCCGGAACTGCATTGGGCTTATGGCTATCCGGCAGTAATCGTGTTGAGTGCATTGATCGTTGGCGGCTGCATTTACTACTTCAAGAAAAAACGATACTGGTAAACGAAAACGCCCTGGAAGCTCATTCC
>JBMNQH010000047.1:0-5483 GCA_050944035.1 Oscillospiraceae bacterium
ACCGTCCCGGTCATGTGAAGCTCCCCGGCGAGGTGGGCTACAACTATGATTCTTACCGCGGAGATGACGCGCTCTGGCTGTTCCCCGCTGTCTGGAAATATATCTGCGAAACCGGCAAGACGGAGTTCCTCGACGAAATTATCCCGTTTGCGGACAAGGGCGAGGCCACAGTTTACGAGCACCTCAAACGCGCCATTTCGTTCAGCCAGACACACAGCGGCAGCCACGGTCTCCCTGCCGGTCTTTACGCGGACTGGAACGACTGTCTACGTCTCGGCGAACAGGGAGAATCCGTGTTCATTGCTTTCCAGCTGTATCTTGCCATGGATATTCTGAAAAAAATCGCCGTGATGCGGCACGACAAAGAGACCGAAAAGCAGATGACAGCCGATGCCGCAAAGCTAAAGAAGTCGATTTTCGAAAACTGCTGGCAAGGCGACCGTTTCATCCGCGGAATTCGTGCCGACGGTGTGAAGGTCGGCTCTGCGGGCGACCCCGAGGCTGACTTCTGGCTGAATCCGCAGTCATGGGCGGTCATCAGCGGATGTGCGGACAGCGAGCAGGGCAAGACGGTTCTGGAAAACGTCGAGAATCGCCTTCTTACGGAATACGGTGCAGCACTGTTTGAACCGCCTTACCGCGAACACGGTTTTGACGGTGCAAGGATGCTGCTGTTCAATGCCTCGACAAAAGAAAATGCGGGAATTTTCTCGCAGACGCAAGGCTGGCTGATTCTTGCGGAAGCGCTGCTCGGCCGCGGCGATGCCGCTTACCGCTGCTACCGCGCCTGCAACCCTGCCGAAATGAACGAAAAAGCGGAAATCCGCCGCATTGAGCCTTACGTTCACGGCCAAAGCACCGAGGGAATTCACAGTCCGCATTTCGGCAGAGCCCATGTTCACTGGTTAACCGGAACCGCCTCCACTGTCATGGTAGGCTGTGTGGAAGGCATACTGGGCCTGCGCCCGACGCCTGACGGCATTGTGATTTCACCTTCCGTCCCGTCCGATTGGAAAGAGTTTACCATGCGGAAAGTGTTCCGCGGCAAGGTTTTGAACATTACCGTCCGTAACCCAGACGGTGCGCAGGGCGGCAAAACCGAAATTGTGCTAAACGGCACCAACCTCCACAGTGATTTCATCTCGGCTGATTTGCTTCAGTCTGAAAACGAAGTCGTTGTTACAATGGTGAAATAATTTCCTCCACTTTTCGTGCAAAGAACCGCTGCCATGACCGGCAGCGGTTCTTTGCTTTTCACTGCTTTTGAGGGATTACCTTTATGGATTCTTCAGCGGCTTTCAGTGTCTCAGGGGTAAAGCAAAAAAGCCAAACTTTCTTCATTCTCCTTAACCAATGTAATATCAACCAATGACCAGCAGTTTGATTGTAGCACGGTAACAGATTGATTCCTGACGGAAAGCGTCAAAAAACGAGATATCATTTTGAGAAACACAAAAAAGCCCGAAGGAATGTAAAACATTTCTTCGGGCGAATACAGTTTTAAGGAGGAAACCACAAGGGTTCTCCCGAATTAATTCTTGATCCTCCACGCAAAATGCTGCATGGCAATGTTGGTAACTGATGTGTCGTTTTTTTCTGCATACTCCTTCAGTATCTTCATCCAAGCCTCATATCCTGAGCCGAATGGATCCGGAATCCGTCTGATGCGCCGATCCATCCGTTTCAATTCTTCCACCGTCATGATAACACCTCCAACGAAATTGTGAGTCTCTCACGAAGCATCATGGAAACGTATCGATGCCAGACGGACGGTTCCCTTCTATTTTTTCCCATTTATCATTATATCACATTGTTACATTAAAACAGTGTTTTCTAATTATTTTTTAATATATGCATAATAATACAAGAAAATGAAAATCAATTCAATGAATCCTGCGCATAAGGGCAAAAAACATGCCGGCAAAAAGCCTCTCACCACGGTTAAATCCATGATGAGAGGCCGTTTTACAAGGAATAATTCTGTTTTGAAAGAAGCACTTTCCTAAGCACGAACTGTTATTCGCTGATGAGGGCATAGGCCGAGATTTTACGGATGCGATAGGTAACAAGAAGGGAAATTAGATAAGAGAGCACAATAATCGCTACGCCGCACAGTGCAATCCAGTTCGGGGTAATGATATAATCTGCCTTTGCGATATACCATAGCCGACTCGCCGACCGACATCACATCGTTCGTCTGCGTGATGCCAAGCACACTGCCAATGAAAACACCTACGGCCACGGGAATTAAGAAACTCAGCGAAACCTGATTCATCAACTGGAACGTCGTAAAGCCGATGGCTTTTTGAATTCCGAGCGTTCGTTTCTGCCGTGTGATGGAGGAATTCACAACGAAGTACAGGATTAGAATAACAATTAGATTGGTAACAACAAAGATTGCAATGCCGACTTTGGAAATAACGGTTGAGTAAGAACCCATCTCTTGGTCGAATTCCTCGTCAACATCAACAAGGTACCGAAATTCTCTGCTGTAATCCTGCTGCAATGTTTTGATGAAATCAGAACTTTTTGTGTTGTCGTCCAAGTAAATTTCCAAAGTCTCTCGTTGGAAATCCGGTTCCAGCCTCAGCATACCGCCATAGGTGAGAAATGCGGTGGGACCTCCCATGCTGACGCCCTGCGTAAAGCAGCCTTTCACAGATGCGAAAACCCGATGATCCGCCGAGATTGATGTCGAGCAGAATCAGTTTCACCTGGTTGTGTTCCAGAAAATCGAAGCACGCCTTTTCATCCGCCGCCCAGAACGTGCGGACACCGAACATATTGAAATATTCGCATGTACTCTGCGACAGGGCCTCTTCGTCATCCACAAGCAGACAATCGTAGTTTGCCATCTCATTTCGCTCCCTTTTCCCGACTGAAATTATTATAACATGACAAATAGGAAAATGTACGCATCATTTCCTGTATCTGGGCATAAAAACAGCCTGCCACGCAACGCGGCAGGCTGTCTTATGTAAGAGGCTGTTGTCTTTGCGGAAACTCAGTTTTGAATGACCTTTAGTCGGGCAGCGTTATCTTCTCCGGTAATGACATAGCAGTCACCCTCTTCAATCGGTTTGCTGAAACGGCGAAGCAAATTCATGCTGACGTCTACTATTTTGATTTTGGACAAGTCCTCACAAATGAACAGGTACCTTAGTTCCTTCATGCATTTGAGCATATCGGGCGCACTGTAAGAAATCGAAGCGTTTTCAATCGAGCCGAAAACGAAAAGCACCTTAAACTGCCTGTAATCTTTTATCATGCGCTTATACAAATCGACGGTTTCCTCGGAAACTACGCCCTCCGAAAAGGCATTGGAATTGCGGATGACGCAAAGCAGCAGAGGCTCGCCGGACAAGACAGAGATTCCCGATTCGCGGACTTTTTCTTTCCTTGACTGAAGCGTTTCCTCCATCTCATGGAGCACTGCCTCAAAATCATTGATTTCGACCGAATACTTGCGGACGAACTCTGCCGTTGAGAAAGGCTGAAGCTTCTTGTCATAATCATCAATAATATAGCCTTCAACAGGGCAGTCGGAGGCATGATTCTGACAGTACTCGAGAATCAAGGTCAGCAGGCGGGCTTGGGTGTCCTCGGAACGGCCGCTGATGCCGATTGTCAGTGCTTTGCTCAAATCAGCGAGGAAGAACTCCACACTGTCGTAATCAATCCCCATCGGTACGCGGTATGGCAGAAGTAGACTGTGGTCGATATTCTCTTCGACGTATTTTTGGTCGAGCCGTGCTGGGACTTCCGGAATCTTTCTCGCAGATACTCCTGCATTGGCTTGATTTTTCTCCTCGATAAAGCTCTGAATCGCCCTTACACGGTCGATTTCCTTTTCCCCTTCAAAGGCCAAATACGTCTGGTATTCATACACCACCTTGTCAATCAATACGAGGCCTCGGCCGGGCACATTCTTCGGCTGCAGGTGACACCGATCAAATAAAGTGCCGTATTCGTCGGATTGGTTGCAGAAAAGGCAGATTCGATTGGGAAAATTGCTCATAAATTTATAACCGATGCCGCTTGTCTGGAGCGAAGTCATCACAATGCAAATGCCGACCGATACACCTTCCCGAATAATGGAGGTGAGGTTATCCTCGTACTGCGGATACAGTTCTCTCAAACCAAGGAAATTGTCGATCAGCACGACGATTTGCGGAATATCGGTATACCCGGCTTCACGATAAGAGGAGAATGACGTAATGCCGAGTTTGGCAAACGTTTCTTTTCTCTTCTTCATTTCAAAAGTCATCATTTTGAAGAAGTTCTTGAGTTTTTCGTCCTCCGCGGCAAGGACAACGCCGCCCACATGGCAGAGTGAATCGAAAACCTTAAGCGCCATCGAAGCAAAGTCAAGAATATACAGGTTGACATCCCGTGGAGAATAACGATCAGCAATTCCGCGGATAATCAACTGCAGCAGGTTCGTTTTGCCATACTGAGAGGAACCGATGATTGCCACATTCCCGGAGAGCAGGCCGAATTTGACGATGCTTTGGATTTGATTCTCTGGGTCGTCGTAAATTCCGATTGGCACCGATGCCGCGGGGCCAAATGGCTCCGGCGAAGCGCCGGGGTAAATGATACGGTCGGCAAGCGGCGGCAGACAAATTCCGGGCAGCTTCTCAATATGTTCCTTTTTGCAGTACTCGTTGATATAATTGACAATCGCCGTGAGCTGCGTTTCCCGTTCTTCTGCCGTTTTTTTCGCTTTTCGGCTGTAAATGGGCGTTTTCTTCCCGCTCAGGTCAAGGCGATACATGGTAAAACTCTTTCCGGAGTCTGTGTCATCCGCCGCGGCCGGCGCGCCGCTGTACGCAGACTGAAACAGCTCAAAGATTTCGTTGTTGCCGACCTGCAGATACGCACGGCCCGGTTCTTTAATTTCCGCAGCAAGCGGGGTCTTTAACACTTCGTTACTGTCCTCCTGGTTCTGCACTTTGAGGCAAAGCTTGAATCGGGAGTTTGACCAAATCTGGGCGTCCACCACACCGCTCGGCTTCTGGGTTGCAAGGATCAAGTGGATTCCCAAGCTGCGGCCGATACGCGCCGCGCTGATGAGTTCTTTCATGAATTCCGGCTGATCGGTTTTCAGCTCCGCAAATTCATCGACAATTAAAATCAGATGCGGCAGCGGAATTTTTGTTTCGCCCTTTTTGTATTTCTTAATATAGGCGTCAATATGGTTCACTTGATACTGTGCAAACAGTTCCTGCCGCTTTTTTAGTTCTGCCTTAATGGATATCAGAGACCGGTTGATTTCTCGGCCGTCGATGTTGGTGATGGCGCCGATTAGATGCGGCAGGTTTTTGAATTGGTTTACCATGCCTCCGCCCTTAAAGTCAATGATGACGAAGCCGACCTCGTAAGGGTGGAACAAAAGCGCCATGGAAAGAATGTAGGTCTGCAGAAGTTCAGATTTGCCCGAACCGGTGGTTCCTGCGACCAATCCGTGCGGGCCATGGTAC
>JBMNQH010000048.1:0-5391 GCA_050944035.1 Oscillospiraceae bacterium
ATGCCGTTTGACGAAAGATGAAGAAAAATTTTTGAAAAAAGTTCTGACCGCCGGTTGTCCCAGCGGCCAGAGTGGATGTACTACATATTAGAAGAAGTCAGGATATTCCTTCTCTAACTGTTTCTTGACAGCTTTGATGCGGGACAGGAAGGTTGTACGAGGAATGCCGATGGACTTGGCGATTGCTTCATCGGAAAAGCCCTGCATACGCAGCTTTCCAATATCAGCGGCTTCCGGCATCAGGTCGGCGAGGCGCTTGAACAGCTGCTCCAAAACGATACGGTCAGCTGCCAGTTCAGAAACAGCCACGCTGTCATCAGCGATGGTATCCATCAGAATCAGGTCATCGTCTTCCTCACCAATAGGAGAATCCAGCGATGCGATAACATCAGCGTTGCGATATTCGCAGGTCAGGCAGTCGGCATCACAGACCCACCATTTATTGCGAGGACAGCAGCAGAGGCCACGGTCCTGAATTCTGTGACGGTAGGTGTCGTGGAAGCGGATGTGTTCCTGATATACTTCTTCGGGTACTTCTTGCCAGCGACGCTGGCTGCGGATGTAGATACGACGGGTGTTGTTTTTACTCTTGTTTTCTTTGTTTGACATAATAAGTTCCTCCGTTTGTCGATGTCTCGAAACGGAGGAACTCTGGTACAGCTGCAAAAAGGCGCAATGAAAGAACCGCAGTCCTGACGGAATTACTCCGTTCCGGATTGCAGCGGCCTGCTCACAAGGCAGCTGTTATTATTAAATTGTTCACCATGAATCGTTGAGCTACCGGAGATCAGTCGGTACAATTGATGATGATTTTGGTGAGGAATTACCTCACACCTATATTGTAGGCAGGAATGGCGAAAAGCACGAGGAAGTGGGATTTCCGGCTACACCGACTCAAAAGCCCGTAAAATGGGCAAAAAAATAAGACGTCCACGCTTTGATAGCGTGAACGCCTTGAAAATACAGCGATATTAACCGGAAGTGGCACTTCCGAATTATTTTTACGGAGCGGTAATTTTATTGCCGTTTTTAGGGAGTTGCTGCGCAATTCCGGCATCTTGGAGCTTCTGATTCCACATTCGGATGTTTTCCATGTGATGGTTGTTAATCAAATATTGATAAACCAAATTCTCTTCCATAGGAATCATAATTTTATGACCCGCCTTTGAAATAAGGTCATAAGAGAAGGCTGGTTGCAGATTCAGTCCGATACACAGCGCAAGGACGCTTGGCAGAGTAGGTTTTGCATCTCGTTTGTTTCTGTAATCCTGAATCATACGAGAGCTAATACCGGTGCGTTCTTCCATCTTTTCGTTGGTATATCCACGGCGCTTCACATGATAATCCAGTGTGCCACAGAAAGAAGAAGGAATATCAGCGAGAATTTCACTGACACGCTTGGCCTCCGCCATAATGGTAGACATTTCTTGGGCCCTTTTGAGTACATCTTCATTTCTTCCTTCACGGGGATTGAAGTTGGCTTCTACAAAGCTCTTGGAATCAGCATCCCTGCAGAGGAAACAGATTCTGTAATAGGAATCGTCATAATGCTTGCTGACACGGGTTTCACGATTGAAAATCAGACAGCATTCATCTATGTGCTCCAGAGCGTAGTCTGTTAATTCAGCTTCGGCGTCTTCTTGGATATGCACGTACTTCGGGTCATTGATAACAAACATACCGCCAGCATGAATAAAATGCCCAGCACGATATTCTTTGGCGAGAGTTTCGTTAAATGTTGACTCGAATATTGCATTATTGCGGTCGATTATGAATGTTTGGTCCTTTTTCAGAGCGCCCTTCGTAAAAGAAAACGGAGGGTAGTAGTGACCATCTACATAATTGAACACACCGGCAGCTTGTTCGAAACCAAGTTCAATTGCACGGATTTTTGCGGCCATAGTGGAAACTTTGAAGAAGTCCGCAAACTCACTAATGGCCAATTGCATAATCTCTGCTCTGCGGGTGGTCGGGAAGGCATGCGTCAAACTGATTAAAATCTCATTTAACTTCATGCGGCCTGTACGAGCAGGAATAAGAATCTTAGGCGCAATAGCGCTTGCCTGCCATTCCATCCATTCCAGTTCGTTTGACAGCTCGTCCTTGCCCTTTTTGTATTGCTCCACCACTTTGCACGAGATGGATGTGAGTTCGGGATTTATCAATTTCTGGAGCTCGAAGAATTTATAGTGCTTATCCCAATGGACGCATTCATGGATAATAGTGTTGTGCGTACAGCCAATATTCCGCATAAAGAATGAATCCGGACTTACCAGAATAGTGCCTTCCTCAATTTCTGCAGAAATAATTTCAACGCTGTTGTGATTTTTGTAAATGTCCACTGTTGCGCTATTGAAATAGGTTCGTCCAAAAATCCCATCCGGGAGAGGAGCAGGATATACAGTAAGACACATAGCTTCGAGAACTTCTTTAATCGGAAGAGGCATTGGAGTTTCCAACGCACGTGGACAGTATTTCTTTAAAAACTTCTCTGCATGGAGGTCGAGATCTTTGGCATATACATAAGGCACCAAGAATTTGGTAAGTGCATCTTCCTTGCTGAAACACTCCTTGGTGTAATCTTCCACAGAAGTAATGGTAACCATAGTAAGTCCACCACGCAGAATGCCCGTGAAAGATACGGCAAACCATGCGCTGGTCATATCTTCCTCATAATCACGGCGGGTCTTGCCTTTTACGACAATATCGGCTTGGACCGCAGCACGAAACAGGATACGGTCATCTTCGGTTTCCTTAAAGGTCACGCCCATAACATGGATATCATCAAGAGCCACATAGCTCGGATCGGGGACAAGACCAGTATGTAAGTTTAGTCTGCCCTTATTCTGATACACATACGTTTTCAGGCGGTTGAACATCATGTCGTAATATTCATCTTCCAGATATCCTGCGAAAGTTTTATCCTTAT
This sequence comes from Oscillospiraceae bacterium, assembly GCA_050944035.1. Classification (GTDB taxonomy): domain Bacteria; phylum Bacillota; class Clostridia; order Oscillospirales; family Oscillospiraceae; genus JBMNQH01. The sequence continues at coordinate 2,930 of JBMNQH010000048.1, forward strand.
GTGCCAGAGTAATCCCTCCTTTATTACAGCGCAAACATGGTCATGATTTCCGTAACCATGCGGTCTGTACGAGCCTTAATAATATCTACGGTCCATTCATCCTTATCGCAAACATCATCGTTCAGGTTGAGTCCGTTACGATATCCAATGTACTGACCATTTGCATCTTTACGTTCTTTTTTCTCAGCAAACGCCTTGTTGCTGAGGGTACTGTTATAGCCGGTAATGGTGAGATTGCCAAAGGTGTGTACATACAATGACTGATATTCCTTGGCTTTATCACGGTCACCGCCAGCAATCATATCTACCCATTCATCTGGGATGTTGGAGCCCTGTGGGAAGATATGCTCAATAGACCAGACATACTGGTTGCTGTTGGTCTTGCGCCACAGGTCTTTTTCGTTTTCTACAGTCATACTACGTTTGGCCATCATGCAAAGGATGAAGCGAGTAGCGCCGCTGTTGTCGTCGTAAACTGGACCACGGAGCTTCTCTTCGAACACTTCATCGGAAGCGGAACTACGAATCAGCATATTGCGCAGATTGTCATAGATGGCAGCACCAGTATATCCGTTCTGTTCAATTTCTTCGATGTAGGACATGAACATGCGAGCAAGGTCACGGGTCGGAGGCGTGTCGGTCAAATTACGGCGGACAAAGAAGTTCACCAGTAATCTGCAAACCTTCACAATATCCGGTTCGCTGATTCCGAGGGATTCGCTGTTCTTAATCAAATACATCAGAAGCAGATAGGACGGAGCACCCTGAACACGCTGCAGGTCTTGATAGCTGTCACGCTGGGCCGGAGTAAGGCCATCGGTCTTATTCAGGATGATGCCAGCATAAATTGCAGCATTTTCGGAAAGCTCATCCAATGCGCCAACAGGGTCTTTTGTAATCAACTTTTCATAAATATCCAGCATTGTGGAACGGGTAGCAATCGTTCCGAGCGGATATTGACGGTCACCTTTGATAAACGGCGCATTCAGGCTCTTTCTGAAAGCGTTATAGTTCTGACGGAAGAAACGCTCCTGTTCGGAGTATTCTTCACCAAGGTTACCGAGGATTTCAGTCCAACGGGTAAAGTAATAATCCAGATTTCCATCGCCGCTTACATCCAGTCGGGCCAGCAGCAGGTTTTTGATAAGATCTACGGAAGTCAACGGAGTGCCTCTGTTGTTGAGAGATTCAAACAGGGTGTAGGCATCAGCGTGGTTGGAGACCTCAATCATAACCAAAATGGCAGAGTTCACCTTATCCAGAATTCTGAACATGCCAGAAACTTTGTCAGCGGACTCCTCCAGTGTTGCGTTAATGCGCTTCAGGAAGTAATTATAAGCCTTCACGATACGGCGCAGACCTGCGAAGTTCGGCATTGGACGCTTCGGAATGATACCAATTTTAGCCAACAGGCCGAGGTAGTCATCACGATTGTTACCCTGCACCTGCGGAACCACACGAATATCAGACTGTGTTTTCTTCAGCACAATCTTTCGCTTGAGCTGCAGAATATCGGACTGCTGGTCCTCGTCCAATAACTCTTTATGGTTGTTCAGCGTGGTGTAAAGAGCAGAGAGGAAGAGACTCAGCGTTGTGAGTCTTTGCTGGCCATCAACAACTTCAAATTTCGGCCCATTGATAGAGTCCGTAGCAGTATTGATGCAGATAATGGAGCCGAGGAAATAACCGTCATCATTTTCGATGAGGTCGTCAAACAAGGCTTCCCATTCTCTGGAGCCCCACGTGTATTCACGCTGGTATTTAGGGATTTCAAAAATCACCTTGGAATCCGGGTCAAAGACCTGTGATACCGGATATTTGTTGACATTGATGTTGTTAATATTCATACGTCACGGTCATCCTTTCGTTAGTGGTTTCTATTGTTAAGCCTCATCAGGTTTGAGGCTAATAATTTTGATTTATCGCTCTGCCGGACGAATGCCGCAAATCTCTCTTGCTGCTCGAAAGGCGGCACATTAATCCACAGCTTCAGCAGGTCTTCCTTAGTCGTACTTGGTAACGTAGAAGCCTTATTGAGTTTCTTGAAATCCAGCTGTTTGCAATACCAGAACAGGTATAGATAATGCAACACGCCTTGATTTGGGACCACACCGAAGGCAGTATCCACATTCCAGAACTTCTCGGTAACTACAAAGGGCTTATCTATCGTTCCTTTACGTCCAACAACAACAGTATTTTCCGGGCAAAGATATTCTGTTGCTCTACCCATAAGCCCACCAGAGCCATATACTGGATAAGGACCAGACGGATCTGATATAGGCTTGTGGTTCCGCCCGTTAATGATTCGTAAGACCTCATTCCACTGTTTCCTTGGGAACCGTCCTTCTGAATCTATGGAACCGAACTGCTCCATAAATTGAGATTTCACCAGTTCGTCCGTAGCAGCAATCAGCTTCTGGTAGGACTTTTTAGTTTCATCCATAGCCCAGAGCAGTGTAGCC
>JBMNQH010000049.1:0-5232 GCA_050944035.1 Oscillospiraceae bacterium
TTTCATAGGCTTACCTCCTGAAAATCGGAGAGGCGGGCAGCTCGTCCGCTGTCCGCCCCTCGCTGAGATAAGGGAAATGATCCCTTTCACTTGGTAGCCAGAAAACAGGTCATTCGTTAAGCCTGTTCTCAAAGAAATTTATAAATTTTTTTCTGACCGCCTCCACACTTTGATACACAGCCACTTTGGAGCAGCCGCACAGCACACCGATCTCTGCAAGGCTCAGCCCGTCAAGCGCATAGAGCAGGAACCGGCGGCGCTGAGCCTCGGTACAGGTGTCCAGAACCGCCATCAGCTCATGCAGCGTTTCCATGCGGCAAAGGTATTCTTCCGGCGTTTCACCGTAGGCTCCTACACCCTCGGTGGTAATGATGTACTCGTCAAACTCCCGGCCATCCCAATGCCGCCGCTGTTCATGGAACAGGTTCTCCGTTTTGTGATCGGCCCGGTCAAGAAATTCATAGACTTCCAGCGTAACCTCCACGGCCACAACTTGTCCGTTATAATTGATGGTAACTTCCATCTGCCTTTCCTCCATTCAGATTTTTTGGGTAAATCTGAATGAGGCGGCGGGGAGCGGCACCGGGGATAAAGTTCGGGCCATGCTGACCCGATGTTCCGGCTCCATAAGGACAAAAAAGCGCCCGGACGGCATAAAGCCATACGAGCGTAATAGAGTATATTTTGTTGTTCAGTTACATGGTATAGTGCATACTGCTGACCGCATTGCTCCGCTGCTGGGAACAGGCTTTTTTTAGCTGGTGCAGATCACGGGCACTGTGAAAAAAGGCAAAAATAGACACGGCGGCAATCCTCCTATGTGCCGCCGTGGATTTACACGGTGTTAGGTCGTCGTTGGTTTAGGATAAACGAAAAGAAACGGCGGCTCTGCAAATCAAAGCCGCCGCTTCATAGGCGCGTGGAAATGTGTCTGCTTTACGACGGCTTTTTTTCTTTTGCCGTCGTCCGGCAGAATGTTACTCCATATTCAATTCAATGCTTCCAGTGAAATTTTCACATTCAATGCCGATATAGTTTCCACCTTCAGGGAGTGTAATTGTATCACTATATGTTCCGGTTGTTTCAAGCAAAGTGACTTCTTCATCAGCTCCAGAAATCCAAAATACTTTTGCAGTTCCATCCGTAACCTCCAGCGCGCAGTCAATAGACAGATCCTTACCCGCTTCACGCTTTATGGAAGTTCCGCCGAACAAATACTCTGTATCTGAAAAATCCTCATAGTTGGCTGTATAGCTTCCTGTATAATCATCAATTCCTTTTTCTTTCGTACCTTGTAAGGATGAATTTCCGGTAAGTGCTATGGAACCAGCAGACTGAACAATATTGTTATACTGATCGAGAACTTCATCTTTTGTACAACCGGAAAGCACAGAAGCGCCCAACAGTATCAAGCATAATGATAGAACTATTTTCTTCACAGGTATCACCTTCCTTTCCTGCGTACAGCACGCTTTCCTTTTCCCTTGGAATTTGCCTGTTTACGGGATTTTATTTCTTTTTTGTTACTGGACATCAGTAACAACAGCACCGCCCAGAGAACCATGATGCCAACCCCAATGACTGCCAGCAAAGGATTCGGGGCTGTGGTTGTTCCGGCATATCCACTCATGTCAAAGCCCACTAAAATCAGCGCAGCAGAAAACGGATAGATGCTGGCAAGGATACCGCCTTTGAAGAACAGCATGCTATATCCAAGGAAAAACGCCAGAATGGAACCTCCCAGATATGCCCCTCGGATCTGCCCAAAAATCAAGATCAGCGGCATACAGACCAAATAGGTCGTCAGAGCTGCCAACACGATCTGTGTACCTCCATGAAAAAACACTTCCACTGTCAGTCCCGATAATCCAACCGTCAATCCAGTAATCAAGGTAACGCCAACGCTGTATATTCCCAGCAGGACTGCAAAAATCCCGACCCAAAAGAGCTTAGCTCCCAGCATTTTCGGCATGGAAACAGGAATTGTCATGATGTTTTTCAGCGTATCATGGGTGGATTCTCTGTCAATCAGCCAGCTGCCAATCATCACCAGTGAAATCGGAAAAAACATCTGCGTATTGCCCCAGACAACATTCTCAAACAGAGTGGAAAAATCATAGTTTGGATTTCGGTACTCCGCCTCCACAATCAGCTGGCTCCCATATTGCACCAACGGACAGAGTGCAAGCGCCACCAGCCCCACCCAAAGTATTTGGCACCGGCGTAGCTTGAGCAATTCTGCTTTTAATAAATCCCACATAATTACACCCCCTTAGATTTCCTGGCGCCGGTAAACCAACGCAATCAGCGCAAGAAATACAACGGCTTCCACAACAATCACACCGAACACCTGAACACCATTCAGAAAATACGGACTGATCCGTTCCAACAAGTCTGCCAATTCCGCACTGGTCTGGCTTTGGTCATAAAATTGGAAGGTCCAGCGGAAAGCCAGCGGTCCCGGAAACAGGGTTCCGATATTCAAACCAAAAGGCTGTGTGAGGAACGCATCGCTCATCGAAAGGATATAATTTGCAGTCGTATAGAAAAAGGTAATCACGACCGACACGATATAGTTTTTATTAAGAAGAACAACGAGCAGGATACATGGAAGTGCGCCTACCCACATAATCAGCCCTTCTTCTATCCCAACGCCAAACAAGATCCAAAACCCAACCGGCTCCCAGCCCTGAAACAGCAAAACCGCAAGATTTACCAATCCTCCAACTGCCATAAAGCCAACGGCAAACAATAGCAAAACCAGCATCTTGGACAGCACCAACTTGGTTCTGTTTATCGGTATGGTAACAAGGTTTTTTAGTGTGTCATTGTCCAGCTCCTCAAACAGCAGATTGGAAGCCAGTATCACAAGGAGCGGCATCAAAAGCAAATAAGCACTGAGCTGGAACAGGCTGGACATCACTCCATTTACAGCATCCACATCAGTGTTTACATCTGCCAGAAAGAAAGCATAAGCCAATGGCATGAAAACAGAAAGCAGCAGAGAAATAAATACCAAGGGCTTCCGTTTTAATTTCAAAAATTCGCATTTGATTAGTTTAAGCAATTCCTTCGCCCCCTGTCACACGCTTGAAGTAATCTTCAAGACTTTCTTCACAAGTATGCGCCTCCGATACCTCCAATCCGTTTTCTACAAAGGCAGTTACAATTTTCCCCACAGGCAGATCAAGGTTGTGCAGGCGCAGATTGTGGTCGTCCTGTATGGAAAAATGGTTTTCATGGAAATTGCGTTCCAAAATTCTTGCCGCCTGTGCAGTATCAGAGAGTGTAAACCGGATATGCTTACTGCTTTTTTGCTCCAGTTCAGCAAGGCTTTCTTCTTCCAGCAATGCGCCGTGATCGATAATTCCAATATCGTCAGCCAGCAGGGAAATCTCCGAAAGAATGTGACTGGAAATCAAAATGGTTTTTCCTCTTGCGTCGCAAAGCTCCCGAATAAAAGAGCGTACTTCTGCAATACCGATAGGATCGAGACCGTTGATCGGTTCATCCAAAATCAAAAGTTCTGGATCGTGCATAACGGCAAGGGCGATGGCAAGCCGCTGCTTCATACCAAGAGAATACTGAGAAAAGAGTTTTTTATCTTTGTAGGGAAGTCCTACCAAATCCAGAGCATCTTTGATGGCATGATTGTTTGGTACACCCCGCAGAGTAGCAAAAATACGCAGGTTTTCTGTGCCGGTCAGATTGGGATAAAAACCGGGGGACTCAATCAAGCTGCCGATACGGGGCAGCAATTTCTTTTCATTCCCCTGTAAAGACTTTCCCCAGATTTTGACCTCTCCGGAAGTCGGCTTCGTTAAGCCCAACAGCATTTTCATGGTAGTGGTTTTTCCGGCTCCGTTTCTGCCAAGCAGACCATAAATTCTCCCACGCTTCACATGGATATTTAAGTCAGCCACACTCTTTTGCGAGCCATATTGCTTCGTCAGATTTTTTGTTTCAATGATGTAATTTGTATCCATATTCAAAACCTCCTGTTCTGTAAGGTATTCTATCACGCCAACCTTGCATTAACCTTGCCGCAACCTTGCATTAACCTTGCAATTTGAAATCCGGCAAAAATGACAAAGGTTCCCGCCATAAAGACGGGAACCCGCTTAAATCTCCAAAGGAAAAAGCAACATAAATTCAGTTCCTTTTCCCGGCAAACTTTCAACTGTTATACTCCCACCCATCTTTTCTACAAGCTGATGGACAATAGAAAGACCAAGTCCGCTGCCTTTTTCAGAGCGTCCTTTGTCACACTTATAGAGCCGTTCAAAAATGTGTTTCAAATCTTCCTTCTCAATTCCCACTCCATTATCCGCCAGCAGCAGCTCCATGTTATTTTCCTTCTTTGACAGGGCAATTTTGATTTTGTCTGCATGGCTGTGAGCAATTACATTTTGAATGAGATTGTTGACGATCCTCATATAGCTGTCCATATCCAATCTTACCCGGACAGGCTGTTCGGGAATATCGATGTCATACTCAACCTGTTTATCCTCAAAAATCGGTATCCAGTCAATGAGGATATTTCTTGTCAGCTCTGCGGCCTCAACGCTCTGGATCTCCAAAGCAAACTCGTTTGAATTTAACTTGAACCAGTCAAAGAGTACATCAATATATTCTTTCAGATCATGGGCTTTCCGGCGGGCGGTTTCAATATAATCATCCCGGTCTTTTCCTGTGACCAGTCCTTTGTGTGCAGCGTCAAGATACCCAATCAGAGTAGTAAGGGGCGTTCGCACATCGTGGGAAAGGCTCGTCATAAGCTGGCGGTTGGTTTCTTCTGTCTGCCGTACAGTTGAAAGTCTGCTTTCATAGGCCACAACGATCTCGTTGATTTCATAGGCAAGAGGTGCTGTCAGTTCATTTGTTGCAGATAGAATACGCCGGTTGCCATTTCCGTCTTTCACATCAACCAGTGCATCGGTCATTTCTGCGATTTGCTTTTTTACGCGCCGAATGAGAACGATGGAAGTCAATACAGCCACAACAGCAATCACAATGGACAAGAATACGATAATTTCCATGCTGACTACACCTCCTTATTAAACCGGTAGCCAATCCCTTTGACCGTTTGTATATACTTTGGGCTTGAAGGATTGACTTCTAATTTTTTACGAAGTCGGCTGATAATCGCCATAATGTTACTGTCATCATAGAAATATTCTTCGCCCCAAACTTCCTCATAAATCTGCTGTTTTGTCAAAATTTTCCCTTGAT
>JBMNQH010000050.1:0-5056 GCA_050944035.1 Oscillospiraceae bacterium
CAGCCGTGCGGAGGAGGTCGTTATGAGGGAGTATATCTATGAGGAAGATTAAAATCAAGGTGGACGATTTTGAACTGCGGCTCATTATCCGAGCCTTGGCGGAATGGCGGAACATCTTGATTGCCGAGAATAAACCGACGGAGGATTTAGATGAGCTGCTGATACGCTTCTGCAAATGACCGCTTACAACTGAATACAGAAAGAGAAAGCACTTATTTTCAGGGAATTATCCCACAAGAAAATAGGTGCTTTTTTTGTACCCAAAAGGCGGTATTTCCGATAAACCGACAAGACAGTATAAACTCCTTACCCTACTTTTTATGACCTCTTACAGCGAAGAAAAACGGCGATTTTCACCCCGAGAACATATCATTTCAGCACTTGATTACACAATCAGGTGCTTTTTGTTTTTTCGGTTCAATCAAGTGATGGTCAAATTATTTGGGAAAAAGGGTTGCCGTTTCATCTTTCTCAGTGGGAATTAGTGAAAGGACAATTTTTTCAAATATTTTTTTGAAAACACCCCCCAGAAACGCTCTCCCATTTCAAACAAGTGAAGGGGTAACAAATTTTTTGAGAAAAAGGGTGTCCATTTCATCTCTCCCGGTGGGAACAAGTGAAAGGATAAATTTTTACGGAGATTTTCTCACAGAGCACAGATTTTGGGTGTGCATTTTGACCCCCTTTGTCCAAATGAGTGAGGGGAAATTTTATCTTTGGTTTCCAAAACACCCGATAATTTTTCCTTTCCCGGTCCGAACAAGTGAAGGAATATTGTCGCCCTACACTTTTTTACAACTGAATGACCGTCCGATTGGGATATGATCCTGCGATGATACGAGCAGGGCAACGCCGCTGAGATGGGGGCAGGCATACAAAAACGGCAATCGGGTAAAGCGGCGGTTACATACCCACGCCTTACGGCTTGGGTTGAAAACTATGGGAGGTGGTGAAAGTGCCACGAATGAGTAAAAAGCGGAAGCAGGAATGGGCGCTGTTTCTGAATGAGAGAAACCGTATCACCTATAACGAGCTTTGCAGGAAATGTCAGAACGACTGTAAGCAGAGCTTTCGGGTGCTGGTAATCGAATGCCCGAAATTTTTGAGAAAGGAGAGAAAACGAAGAAATGAAGCTTGAGATCACAAAGGCAAGCGAGGTTCAGGTAAAGAGCGTGGAATGGCTGTGGTATCCGTATATTCCCTATGGCAAGGTCACGGTCTTGCAGGGCGACGCCGGCGACGGCAAAAGCACCTTGATTCTGAAGCTTGCCGCAATGCTGACAAGGGGCGAGCCAATGCCCTTTACCGACGGCGAGGGCGCAGAACCGGTCAATGTCATTTACCAGTCCACGGAGGACGACGCAGACGATACAATCGTTCCCCGCTTTATTGCCGCAGGCGGCGATACGGACAGACTGCTGTTTATCAATGAGAAGGAACAGTATCTGAGCTTTTCCGACGAGCGACTGCTGGAAGCCATCCGACAGACCAAAGCAAAGCTCATCGTCCTTGACCCCTTATCCGCATATATCGGGGAGTCAACCTCGATCAATTCTGCCAATGAAGTCCGCAGACAGTTTCGACCGCTGATTGACATCGCAAAGGAACAGGGTTGTGCGATTGTCATCGTTCATCATATGAACAAGGCAATCGGGCAGAAAGCACTGAACCGTGGCGTTGGTTCGGTGGATATTGTGGGTGCAGCAAGAAGCGTTCTGCTCATCGGGAGAACCGATAAGGAACGTCCCGATGAGCGAATACTGGCACAGGTCAAAAGCAATCTTGCCCCGACAGGAAATGCCATTCTCTTTTCGGTTGACGAGGGCGGTATTCACTGGCTGGAGGAAACCGCAAGGACAGCAGATGAAGTTTTGGGGAATGTATTTGCGGGGGTCGGCAGACCCGATGAGCAAATGCAGAAAGCAAAAGAAATGCTGTCCGCTTTACTCGCTGGCACCCAGCCAAAGCCGCAGAGCGAAGTGATGCGTCATCTGAAAGAGGCGGGGGTCAGCGAGAGTACGGCAAAAAAAGCAAAAGCACTGCTGGGCATACGCTCTGTGAAACAGGGCGTGCAGTGGTTTTGGTTGTTGCCGGAGGGCAAGGACGAACAGGATTTCGTGACGGGTTAAGACACGAAAAGCTGTGAGGATTTGCTCTTTTAAGGGAGTCAAGGGGGAACGCCTTGCCCACCATCTTGCTTGCAAGGTGTAGTGGGTTACACTGCAATGCACCGGGAACGGAAAACCCACGGTTTCCGTTCGGTTGGCAGTGATTTTTGCGAGCCGCCGGATATGGCGAGCAAAATATCACGGACAACAGCATTGAGGGATTGTTTACGAGCCGCAAAGGACGGTGAGCAAACAAGACCGAAAGGCGGCAAGAGGTGCTTTGCTGTGTATCAATCGTTCCTCCCGTTCTCCGCAAAATGATACAGAGGAAGATAATTCAACGATACATTCTGAATTATTACTTCCTTGAAAATGAAACGATAAGGAGAGAAATGCCTATGGCAAATTACGCGATTATGCGCATAGAAAAACGCAAGCTCGGCGCTGTCGGCAGGATATGCAATCACCACGAACGACTGAAAGCCGAGTATAAAAGCAATCCCGATATTGACCCTTCGAGGACGCACCTGAACTATCACATTGTCGAGCCGACGGCAAAATACCGCAAGGCAGTACTGGACAGGATTGAAGAAGTCGGAGCTAAGCGAAGAAAGGACAGCGTGGTTATGCAGGACTGTTTCGTGGGCGGAACCCCTGACTGGCTGAAAGGAAAATCCGTTGAGGAACAGAGAAAATACTTTGATTATGCCTACCGTTTCTTTGAAAACAACTTCAAAAAAGAGAACATCATCTCGGCAGTTGTGCATTTGGACGAGGCAACTCCCCATATGCATCTTTGCTTTGTTCCGATAACGGATAAGGGCAGATTGTCCTCTAAGGATATTATCGGAGGACCGAAAGGGCTTGTGGGCTGGCAGGATAAATTCTACGAGTATATGCACGAAAAATATACCGACATCACAAGAGGCACACCGGCAAAGGTATCCCACAGAAAGCACATACCACCCTTTATGTTTAAGGTTGCCGGCGAGCTTTACGACCATTACGGGGAGATATGCGGTGCAATCAATGACATCGGGCTTGTGAACAACGCAAAGAAGAAGGACGCTGCCATTTCCCTTCTCGGCAGGTATGCGCCGGAGATGGCTCAACTCAAGGTGCAGCTTCAAAGCACGGATAAGCACATCGCCTATCTGGAACGAGAACTGTTCAGTGAGCGTGACAGCAATTCCAATTACCGCAGTATCAATTACGAGCAGGAACTGGAACTCAAACAGGCAAACCGAAAAATTTATGAGCTGAACCAAAAACAGAAGGAGCTTGAAAAAGTGATTTCCAAAATACCGCCGGAAGTACTTCAGCAGATGGCACAGCAGGAAAAAGAAGCGAGAAAACGCAAATCGAAAGGATGGGAAAGATAAATGAATGTTACAGAAATCAGGGTCGCTGACTGCGTACCCTTTGAGAATTATCCGTTCAAGATACAGGATAATTCCGATATGAAAATGCTCGTTGACAGCATAAAGGAAAGCGGTGTGCTGATACCGATAGTGGTACGCCCGAAAGGTAAGGAGTATGAAATCCTGTCGGGTCACAGAAGAATTTATGCTTGCAAAATGGCAGGGATCGACAAAGTCCCTGCCATTATCCGTGAGCTTTCCAGAGATGAAGCGGTCATCTTTATGGTGGATTCCAATCTTCATCGTGAGGGGCTGTTACCTTCCGAAAAAGGATTTGCCTACAAGATGAAGCTGGAGGCAATGAAACATCAGGGGCGGACTTCTGACCAACTTGGTCAGAAGTTAACCTCCGTTCAGGCGCTTGCCGATTCTTCTTCGGACAGTAAAACACAGGTACAGAGATATATCCGACTGACCTTTTTGGAAAAGCCATTGCTTGACTTGGTGGACGAGGGGCGCATTGCCCTGACTCCTGCGGTGGAGCTTTCCTATTTACTGCCTGAAGAACAAAGGAACTTAATCGAAACCATAGAAAGCGAGGACTGCACCCCCTCACTTTCTCAGTCGGTCAGAATGCGAAAACTGAGTAATGACGGATTGCTGACAATGGATAAGATATTCGAGATTATGACCGAGGTCAAGGGCAATCAGGTGGAGGTTTTGAAGATACCGACCGATAGAGTTCGGCAGTATTTCAAGCCGAATACCACCTACAAGCAGATGGAAGATTATATCGTAAAGGCATTGGAACACTATGCGCTTTACCTGAAAAGACAAAGAAACAGAGACAGCCGATAACGGCTGATTATTGTTAAGGAGGTTTTAAGATGAACAGAAACAGCAACAGACCGGTAATAGATATTCAGCGAATTCCCGTTGGTGAAAAGCCGCTTGAGGAGCTTGCGGCGGAGGTTTACGGCTGGCTTTTTCAGAGCAAAAGCACGGCGAAGTCATCAGACGGCACATTCGCAAACCGCAAAAAACAGCACTACAATGACAGTATAAAGATGATTTCAGGAGGAAAAGAAGATGACACAGCAGCTTAAGAAGACAGCCCTTTATTGCAGGCTTTCCAAAGACGATGAAAGACAGGGTGAGAGCCTGTCCATTGAAACGCAAAAATCTATGCTCGTGCGCTATGCACAGGAGAACGGACTGATACCCTACGAGATTTATGTGGATGACGGGTATTCGGGTTTGAACTTTGACAGACCGGACTTTCAGCGAATGATTGATGATGTTGCGACCGGCAAAATCGGTGTGGTCGTTGTTAAGGATTTAAGCCGTTTCGGTCGTGACCATATCGTTGTCGGGCAGTATCAGGAATTGTATTTTCCGTCCAAAAAGGTGCGTTTTATCGCATTAAACGACGGAATTGATACTCTGAACAGTCACAGCACCGACTATGCGGCACTGAAAAATGTAATCAACGAGTTTTACAGCCGTGATACTTCAAGGAAGATAAAAGCCGCCTTCCGTTCCAGAGCGAAAGACGGAAAGTATCATTCCAAAACTGCGCCGTTTGGG
>JBMNQH010000051.1:0-5050 GCA_050944035.1 Oscillospiraceae bacterium
TGAGAGAACTCCAGGACCAGTATGCCACGGTCAATCTGCTGGTGGTTACCGATAACCAGTTCTACCAGGATCAGGACAACTGGAAAACAGTCGCTCAGGATATCGTAGCCGAAGCGAACCGGCAGTTTGACCGGGACGATATTAGGGTGGCGCTCTGTGTAATGGCGTATACCGATTCAAAGCGGGTTCAACTCTCAAACCATTCTAACATCACGAGCAACCCCGTTGTTGCGGTCCAAGCGATCTATCCGAACACCGACCTTGATCTCTGGGCCGCAGATATTGCACTGTATGTTGGTGGTTACGATGCAGATGGTTCTGCACAGGGGGCTACTTACGGCTACTACCCATATCATCATCGGCATGCCTGGGCTCAGATGGTCCCTGACGACATCTTGTACCTGGGTACCACACACGGCCGCAGGTGCGTGAGCATCCATGAACTGGGGCACCTCTTTGATACCGGTCACCAGGAGCTGGATGAAAACCGGACGATCCCGTCTTACCGTAGGGCCTACCAGTGGTATCAACCGTTTTCTCCTCCCCTCAACCTCAAGAATACCGTGACATACAGTTACTTCAATGAGTTGATGAGTACCACTGAATTTTCATCGGACGACTACCACGGGGATGCCGATCACGACAACGCAAGGAGAATCCGGGAGACGAAATGGACAGTTGCGAACTATCACTCCTGATGGGAGCCGATGCGAGTCTCACCCCTACCACCTTTTTAAATTGTTACCGGGTGGTTTGGTGGTACGGAAACCCCGGGCAGCATGCGTCAGAAAAGAAGAATTGGGGCCGCCGGAAGGATCTGGGGCGTTCTCTTTCTGGCAGGATCGGGCGAAAGGGATAAAGGAGGTCACATGAAATCGAAACATGACAGACGTTTGGTTATCGAGGGGGTTCTGGCGTTCATCGGCGTCATCCTCCTCGTTGCGACGGTTGTGCTCACGTGCACCGCCCTCTTCAACTGGCTCGAAGCAAGCGGTGGATCCCCGAGATTGGACGTCTGGGAGATCAGGGGCGAACTGCCGCCGGAAAATGCATCGATCATCCACCTGACCGAGAAAGACTTCGAGCAGCACCCGGCGCTCGACTCCGCAATCCGGGGCGACAACCGGGGTCCCGGTGCCTGGTATTCGGGAGACACACCGTACGGTGTCCTCGACGAGCGAACGATTGGGAGCGCTCCGGTGACATACCTGGAACGGGAAGTACTTATCGAGTCGTTTGGTCCCGATGTCGAGGCGAGAAACCAGCCGTACATCGAATACGAGGGTGCGTATTACTACTTTCTCATCCTGATCCCCTAAAATCGGGTCAAAACAGGTGCTATTGGAATGGAAGAAGATAAAAATCCGAAATCAAGGAACCGGCTCAAAACGGCGGCCCTCGTCGTCGCCTGTGGTCTTGCCGGCGTCATCGCCATCGCGCTCGGCCTCATGCTCGCCGACGCCCTCATCATCTACGCTCACGAGAGTTCTGGGGAACAGCCGATGTTCTACGTTATGGAGAGAGCGGAGCCGGGGGGAAGCGTGATCGTTCCCCTGACTGAGCAGGACTTCGAACAGCACCCCGAACTCGCCGCAGTCATCCGGGGTGAGGAGCGGAACCCCTCGGCGTGGGAGTGGGGCTACCGGGATCAACGTGTCATCGGGGGAACTAAGGTCTCGTACACGGAGAGCAAGGCGCTCCATGATGCCTACGGTCCCCGAGAGGGGAGGGGGCTGTACCCGCTCATGGAGTACGAGGGTGCGTATTACGTGGTCCTGACGACATGGCCCTGAAGGGGAGTCCCCGTCGCCCGTGCTCGATATGCATCGCCTCTTTCCACGGGGGAGGCAAGTCGGAGGAAGTGAACTGAACCACAACATCAGTCTGGGCGTCACCGCCTGGCCTCGGGCCACCCTATCCCGCTATTATCCGGCCTTAGAGGCCGACTGGGGGAAAATCTCGGGAGGTACCATTCTCCCCCCTCAGCGAAGAAAAGGTTTGGGTTTTTCTGTTCCGAACCGGTTCTCCAGAGATCGGGTGAGTGCATCCTTTCGGGCACATCCCCTGGCGGGGACGGGGGCACACTGCCGTGCGATCGCCCCACAATGAGAAGGTTTAAGATGATTTCGGAAAAAACCGAACGATGGCTGCTGATTTTATATATTCTAACGACTCAAAATCGCGTTGGGTGCCGCGTGCGGTACCCGTTTGTGTGCGGGGGTCGCCCATCCCCGGTCGACGCCCTGGATGACGCACCCCGCAAGCCCGGAGGCAAAGGGAACGTACGCATTCTGCGTACTTAAACGTGTGCCTCTTCTGCCTCCGGAAACCAAAACGAGCAAAGAGGTAGAAAACATGGAAAAAAGAATCGGAATGCGAGCTCTCTCTATGCTCTTGGCAGTAATGCTGGTGAGCGTGGTGGTGCCTGCAGTGAGTGCCTGGACGGAAAACGATCCGATCTGTATCGAAGATCAAGCCAAAATCCAGGGGTTATTCAAACCTATCGACGAAAACATCCGTGTGATTACCGCAGAGGATTTAATGGTGTCCGATCGTGCGAGTTCAGTGAGATGTTCTGAATTGTTATCGGAAATCATGGAGAAATATGACCAAAACCTTGAGGACATTATCTCTATTCTGGAGAAGACCACAGATGTTCAACCTGACGAGAAGGACCGAACCGTTCTGAAGGAAGTGATTGTCGGTGAGCATTTCAGACGAGTGTGTGACGAAATACTGATGGAACAGCGTGATCTTCGGGAGGAGGACGCTCTGATCGTCCAGCCGCAGATCCTTGGTGTTGCGGATTGTCAGGAAGATATGGACAAGATGCTTGCAGAAACAGACAGGTGGGATACGTTCATCCTGGCCCAGTGCTCGCCGGATGTGTACGGCGGAACCGGACTTGACGGTGCAAATCTACCTTACTCAGTAAATGGAGGCAATAACCTCTATGAAGTGGGTGTCTGGCCTGGCAGCCCGACCACATATCAGCTGCGCTATTATGACGAGGATCACCCGAGCCCGGTGACGGATATCGAGTACGATGCATTCAGGCTTTTATATTACGGGACTCTTGAAGACCGTGCCTTGTTTGATGTAACGGGCTCCCAGATCTACTTCAATTATTGTTGGAATGATGGTTACACATATGCCTGGCTCTACGGAATTCATGGGTATCAGTACAGGCCCAAGACCTCCGTGATCTACACCAGCAATATCTGGAACCATGATATCGACACTTACAACAGCAACCCGAATATCGGGCAGCTTGTCATGTCGGTACCCTACATTCAACAGTAATCTCTTTTTTAGTTTGAGTAAATGAGAAATTGGGAAAACAGGCTGTAATTATGGAGACCACAACCTTTCACTATCCCCGAAGAAGTGCAATGTATGCAATACTCATTCTTCTTTTAGCGCTAACCATACCGTTCTTTGCCGGATGCATTGACAGGGGGCATAGAGACCTCACTCTGGACACATGGGTCCTCAAGACCGATTCGGACGGATCCCTCCAGTGGACTGCGATCATTGACGGCGACCCAAACGGCAGAGGGCAGGCGATGATTCAGACCCGCGACGGCGGGTACGCAATCACGGGCACGGGAACGAACGCCGATGGGAACGGCCCGGTCCCCCGCATCGTTACTCTCGACGGAGACGGGAATGTCATATCAACCATGACCTTCGGTACGTCGCCGGATTACGGCAGCTCGCTGGTCGAGGCACCGGACGGCGGATACGTCGTTGCCACGTATTCTGGGTTTCTAACACGGGTGGATGAAAATGGGAACGCCCTCTGGAGCACGCCGCTCGGCGGGGGGAGCGACTGGTGGAAGGTCGTCGGGGCGCCGGACGGGGGGTATGCCGCAGCCGGGGATGCCAGGATCGTCAGGGTAGGCGAGGACGGGGAGATCGCATGGACTGCAGCGTTTGAAACCGACCGGAACGTCGGTACGATCGCCGCGGTACCCTTGAGAGGTTTCATCGCAGGAGGGACCGCCGGAGCGGATGTATGGGTTGCGAGACTCGATGCCGAGGGAAATACCGTCTGGGACGAGACGCTCGGGAGCAGGTCGCGCGATGAACTCTACGTTGTCCGCATCTCTCCTGCCGGAACCTACGATCTCGTCTATGGCACTGTCCTGGATGCAGGGAATGAAACGGCTGACGGGCGGTTTACGGAGACGACCGAAGCCTCTCTCGCCGCGGACGGCAGATTGATCGGGGAAAAACCGGTAAATGTCTCCCGGGTCATCGTCGCGACGGAAGACGGTGGATACGCATATGCCGGTTTTATCGTTCCCGAGTTTATCGGACTCCAACCGCTGAGCTATCCGGGCTCTTCCCTTCACGTCATCAGACTCGATGGCGAGGGAATGATCGCGTGGGATGCATCGTACGACATCGGGGATGATAGATCGGTCGTCTCGATCATTCGGACGTCGGACGACGGGTTTGCTGTCCTTGGGAGCGTATATGATTTCTGAGCGCTATACTCCGTATCAAACATTTTTACAACTCACCGGGGAGCACGAACCGATGATACCAACTGAAAGAAACCTCCAGACCCTCGCGGCGGTTGCCGCGTTCATCCTGCTGACCGTCGCCGCCGGATGCCTCGACCGGCCGCTGACCCCGGGCCATCGTACGCTGGAAGGGGACGTCTGGGTGCTGAAACTGGACGATGCCGGGGACCAGGAGTGGTTCACTGTCATCGACAGCGGGAGGTTCGACGAAGCATTCTCCATCGTCGAGGTCCCCGACGGCTACGCGATCGCCGGTTCGGTCTCGGATGTAGGCGAGCTCCACCCGACGCCGCGGGTTATCCTCCTCGAGCGGGAAGGGGCGGTGGCATGGGATAGGACCTACCCGGCGTCGGAAGATCGCCGCGGGACGGGGATCGCGCCTGCCGGTACAGGAGGGTTCGCCGTCGCGGCCTCCCGCGGCCTCGTCATCCTGACGGATGCAGAAGGGCGTGAACGGCACCGCACGGACCTTGCCGCGGGGGGAGAGTACTGGGCGATCGCACCCTCGGACACCGGGG
>JBMNQH010000052.1:0-4920 GCA_050944035.1 Oscillospiraceae bacterium
ATTGAGTTGAGCCATTGGTTTTCCTTTCGGTACTATGTTGAATGTCGCGATTCTCATTATACCTGAGGGCTGAGCCATTGGCTCTTTTGAATTATTGAATTTACACCATTATACGGACTCTATCATCTACTTTGCCGGGGTGCCACGCTGATTGTAAACCCAAAGGGCGAAATCATTGCAGGGCCTGTGATGGAAGGGGAGACTATTCTTTATGCAGACCTTGATTTGAATCTAATTCCTGAAGCACGCTTTGAATTTAGCGTGACAGGACACTATGCATTGCCTTATATTTTCCATCTTACTGTCAATACAGAAAAGAAGCGCAATGTGACTTTTGTAGACAAGTCTAAACTGTAAATCTCCTAAATTTCGACAATAGGTTCTATATTTTCTCGAACCGGTTTCCTGAAGTGTGGTATTTATTCGACGTTTCATATCCTGCATCGCCTTCCTGATTTTTGTCTAGCGAGTTTGTTTTTTCTCTTCAAGTTGTCAAGTTCTATACAAAAAATATATACAAACAGGACACACACTTTCATTTATCGTACCTTTCAGGGCTGTAGCAAAATGCGATTCCATCGTGTTTTATACAGCCCTTCTTTCTTCTTCACTCATCTGGTATTAGTTTTACTTATGAGAGAACAGGTTAGATCACGTCCGAAATCTTTATATTATCATTTGTAGAAGAACAGTAAAAATGTTAAGATTAGATAATTAAGGGACAGTTTGATCCTCTTAGGTGGTGAACTTTTATGGACACTAGAGATTGGTTGATTCTCCAAACTTTGTCATTAGATAAAAATGTGACCAATGCAGCACAGAAACTGCATATGACTCAGGCTGCGTTGACATACCGGATTAAGAACCTGGAGAGAGAATTTTCTTGTCAATTCTTTTTGAGGACGAGCAAAGGGCTGCTGTTAACGAATCAGGGAGAAATCATTATAGAATATGCCAAGGAGATGTTAAAGGATTACAGAGAAGTAACAAACAAGCTAGTATCAATGGATTCCAACTTGCGTGGTACGCTACACATTGCAGTTTCACCGGCTTATTCCAAATACAAGTTACCAGATATTCTAGCCGCATTTCGAAAAAAGTACCCCAATGTAGACATCTACATTAGGACTCATAACAGCACTCATAGTGTAGAGCTTTTGAAACGTGACGACGTGCAAATTGCCATTGTTCGCGGCAACCACAAGTGGATTGAGGGGAAGGTTTTGCTGGGGCAAGAACCCATTGTTCTGATTTCTAACCAAAAGGTCAGCTTAAAAAATCTCCCCAAACTGCCCTATATCTTATACGACACGGATCAGAAGCTAAAGCAGGAGATTGATGATTGGTGGTATGAATTCTTTTCCCGGCCGCCTCACACCATTATGACTATAAATGACTCTGACACGTGCCGGCTGTTTGTATCGAAGGGACTGGGGTTCTCTATCCTGCCGAGTATCAGCCTTTTGAATAAGACCTATCCGAACCTGTACATCTCTCCATTGGCGCACAGGAACAAGAAGCCGATGATGCGGTCCACCTCGTTGATGTATCGAAAATCGTCCGCCCAAATTTTGACAGTTGAAAAATTTATTGAGATTGCTTGTGAGCAAAGCGGGGTGAAAGCCGTTTCTTGATCCGCCGTCTTTGCGGATCTCCTTCTGAAAAGGCGTGGAAACCATGGATCAATACCTCGAATATTTCGTCATTGCGTTCAACGCAATCGTTCCGATGTTCATGCTGATTTTGATCGGAACCATCATCCGAATCGGGAAGCTTCTTACAGATACAGAGATTCGACATGTGAATCGCATGGTTTTCGTAATCTTCTTCTTCTGCATGATGTTTTACAACCTCTATAATACCACCATCCGTGTCGCTTTTCGACCGAAGCTGATAGTTTTTGCTATCGTGGCGGTGTTGTTGGTCATTGCCGCAGCCTTTTTCATCGTCTGCCGAACTGTCGACAACAGCAAGACTCGCGGTGCCATGATCCAGGCCATCTACAGGAGCAATCTCGTACTACTCGGAATCCCGATGGTGGAAAACCTCTTCGGTGAAGAGAGTCTGGCAGTTCCCACCATGATCATCGCCGTGATTGTCCCGCTTTATAACATTCTCAGTGTCTTTATCCTGGAATTGTTTCGTGGTGAAGGGAAATTTTCGCTTTCTGCAATAGTGATCAACATTTTAAAAAATCCCATGATTGTCGGTGCTATTCTTGGTTTTTTCTTCTTGATTACCGGGTGGAAGCTTCCGAACGTAATCGTCAAGCCCATAGGGCAATTGGCAAAATGCACTTCTCCCGTCGCCTTGTTGATCTTGGGTGCCTCCTTTAAGCTTGGTACCCTGGGGAACGATGTCAGAGATTTGGTAATGACAGTAGCCGGCCGTCTGCTCATCGTGCCGGGCATCGTGCTGCCGGTTGGCATGTGGTTAGGGTTCCGGGGTGTAGAATTTGTCACCCTCATCAGTATCTTCGCTACACCCTGTGCCGTCGCTTCGTTTACAATGGCCCAGGAACTGGGCAGCAACGCCGAACTGGCTGGCAATGCCGTCGTCGTATCGTCGGCCCTATCCTGCCTCACGCTCTTCTTCTGGGTCGTCCTGTTCCAAGTCCTAGGCGTTCTGTGAAGCCCGGCCTCCTCGGAGACGGATGTTCCCGGGATGTGTAATGTAACAAAACATATGTTATGGTGTTACCAAGGCGGCTGGAAAATACAAGACAAATGGGCAGCTGAGCCGGTATGACGGAACGGTTCGGAGCCTGGCACTGCGGTCGATGCGTCCGCACCACAGCCGTTCTGGGTGCTTGCATTGTTAGGCATTACCGGACTTAAGGCAAAGAATATTACGGGATATTCAATTGCGATTATGTTGATGAGCGGGTTCGTCTTAGTTTTAGCTGTTTTGCTGTAATTGTTTCGAACGTTTATAACCTACATGAACGGAGAATCACATGACACAGTTCAATATCATGGATACAACGATTGCAAAGGTACAAGATGCGTTCCTCAAGGGAGAACTTACCTGTCAAGAACTTTGTGAAGCATATTTGGCGCGCATTGACGCGTATGATAAAAAGGGTCCCAAACTCAACTCTATTATTTATCTGAATCCCCATGCCATAGAAGAAGCGGAAGAACTGGACAAATATTTGAAAGTCAATAAAAAACTGAAGGGCCCGCTGCATGGGATTCCCATTATGTTGAAAGACAATTTCAACACTGTTGATATGCCTACAACAGCTGGTTCAATCGCGTTAAAGGGATGGGTACCTCCGGTAGATGCCTTTGTTACCAAAAAATTAAGAGAAGCGGGGGGCATTATCCTTGCGAAAACAAACCTGTATGAATTCGCATTCGGTGGTGAAACAATCAGTTCCATCTTGGGTCAGACACTGAATCCATATGATTTGACAAGAACCCCTGGCGGGTCGTCGGGAGGTACTGGCGCTTCCATTGCGGCTAACTTCGGCTTAGTAGGTTTTGGAACCGATACTGTCAACTCCGTCCGCTCCCCGGCTTCTGCCAATAGCATTGTCGGGATTCGGCCAACTATGGGTCTGGTATCGCGGGCAGGCATTGTTCCCTATTCCCTAACCCAGGATACGGCAGGTCCCCTTTGCAGAACCGTTGAAGATGCGGTTCGTTGCCTAAATGTCATTTCCGGATATGATGAAAACGATGCTGAAACAGCGTGGGGGATTGGGAACGCGAAAGAGAACTACCTTATCTATCTCAAAAAAGACGGTTTAAAAAATAAACGAATCGGTATTTTAAAAAGCCTGTTTGGAAAAGAGAAAATCAATCAGTCCACTAATGAAGTGGTTTACAATGCCTTGAAAGTCTTTACGGACTGCAGGGCTGCTTGTGTGACTGTGGACGATGATATTAATCAGCCGTGGCTCACATCGGAAGTGTCCGTTAATTTGGATGATTTTTATCATGATCTGGATACATATCTTAAAGATTTGCCGAAGGAATGGCCTGTTCACAGTATGCAGGAGATTTTGGATAAAGGTTTGTTCCATCCTTTCTCGGAACAAAAATTGCGTGATGCGATGAGCCGGAGCGTCGATTCTCCCGAGTATTACAAGAAGATGTTCAACAAGATCGGCGTTCGTACGCATGTCTTAAAATTAATGGCCGACTTGAAACTCGATGCGCTCGTGTATCCGCATCAGCAGCAATTGGTTTGCAAAGTTGGGAGCAAACAGCAGCAGAGAAACGGTGTTCTGTGTTCGGCTACAGGATTTCCTTCCATCTGTGTGCCGGCTGGTTACGCACCGAGTGAGGATGCCCCTCTTGGCGTTCCTGTCGGCATGGAAATCATCGGAAGGCCTTGGAGTGAACCGGTATTGATTGAGATTGCTTACGCCTTCGAACAGCATTCGCATTTCCGCAAATTGCCGCTTTCTGTTCCAGAACTGTAATGTTTCAGTTTCTCTTACGTAACTTGCCATTCTGGATTCTATAAAAAACAACAGGGGATGTTCCCGGGACGGCGGTTGCAAAATTAACGCAAACATGGTATCATTTTAACGTAATTCGCGGGTGTAGCTTAATGGTAAAGCCCTTGCTTCCCAAGCAAGTTACGTGGGTTCGATTCCCATCATCCGCTCCAGAGCCAATGAAGCCTCCAGATCGGGCTGGAGGCTTTTTCTTTACTATAAACAGAACTAGCACCCCCCTTAAGGGTGGCTGTTGCAAGGAGTCTTACGCATGCGCTTACTTGAAAAACGGATCCTGGAAAACGGCTGCGTCATCAACAACGAAGTCCTGAACGTGGACCGTATTTTCAGCCAGCAGGTCGATACAGGTCTTCTGGTTGAAATCGGCAAAGAGTTTGAGTTTCGCTTCGGCAACCGGAACATTGACCGCATCCTGACCGTTGAATCGGCGGGCATTCCCATTGCCATGA
>JBMNQH010000053.1:0-4852 GCA_050944035.1 Oscillospiraceae bacterium
AGAGCACCTGCCTTTTAAGCAGGGTGTCCGGGGTTCGAATCCCCGCTGGGTCACCACGCCGGAGCAAGGTACGCTTTGCTCCGGCTTTTTTTGCGAAAAAACTCCCGGCCTGTTTGGCGGGTGCTCGTAAGAAAGTAATTCACTCAAAATTACACTTACGGCATCTGTCAGACGGGATTGGGTAAATGAAATATGCTGGACATGGTTGAAATCAACCGTGTCCAGCATATTTTTTGCCTATTTGCGCTTTCTTTTTCCTTTTCCGTGGGTCATGTTGGTTTTCCCCCGCTGGTTAATAGGGGATTTCAGGTGTTTGGATAGTTTCAAGACCTCTATGATATTGACAAACTGCTCCATCGTGATCGCATCGTAATCAATACCAAAGGTTGCGAGGAAAATGCGGGCCTGTTTTTCCCCATCGCTGCCTTTGTAGTTCATGGCTTCCTGCAAACTCTGCTGCACATCCAGCGCCGGAGAATGGCTGTCCGCAGTAGTCGCATCATTTTGATGGGCTTCCCGAATATCCCGAAGGATCAACTTCAAATCGTCAGAAATAACATGGCCAAAATATTCGTCCTCTTGTACTTGTGCAAGTTCCAGCGTCCGCAGATACAGATCATTTTCCGTTTCTCCCTGCTGCATCAGCACCATCTGGCGGACGGCTTGCAGTACAGCGTTCATATCGTTGATCCGCATATCAGCGATCCGATCCACATAAATCTCCGCATCCAGCATCATTTTCTGGAAATCATGGTGACAGATAATTTCCGACAGCAACCGGGGATTGAATTTCCCGGCTTTCAGAACATCAACCGCATCATCACTCAGGTGCAGGGCACTCAGCTCTGTGTCTGAGTGATTTTTTTGTTCTGACACCCCTAACAGATAGTCCGTAGTCACATGATAAAACTTTGCCAGCGTGACGATGGCAAAAGGGCTGATGTCCTTATAATCGTCATTCTCGTATTTGCCGAGCGCAGATTTGGAAAGCCCGGTCTGGTCGGCCAGCTGTTCCAGGGTAAGTCCGTGCTCCACCCGCAAATCCTTCAATTTTTCTTGAATCGTTAAGGTCGTATTCATGCCAAGCCTCCCCACCGTTCTATTTCTCTTATTATAACACAGCTTGTCCATAAGCGTGGAAATTGCTGCTTTTTCAGAGCCTTTTCCATCCTTTTAGATATACGGGAATGGTCATGTTTTTTCGCTAAAATGTACTTGTCGCAAGACTTCGCAGCTTGAAAAGTACATGACCGTCCGAATGGGATATGCCGGTTGGCGAAGCAGCGCCAGAACCAGCCTCGGGACAATTTGTCCCAAAGCTGCGAGCGTGCCAAGGCCGGGGATACGCCGGGGTGAGAGTCCCGGGCAGGAACGGCATTCGGGAAAAACGGCGCTTAAAAACACAGGCAAAAATCAATCCATGTGAAATCAGCGAACAAAGTGAAAATTTTGTATTGTTACCAACACCCAAGAGTGTTGCACCGCACAGCGTACACAGTACAGCGTTCCGTGTGGATATTCGCTGTTTTGCTTGATTTCACACAAACCAGCAAAACGGGAAAGCGAGTGCTGTGAACAGGGTATCACAAGCAAAAATCTGGTTTGAAATCGAGTTTGACCAAAACAATGCTTTGCGGCAAACGGAATTTATCACGGAATAGATTCTGTTCGCCGCAGAGCCAACAAAACAGGAGGACTTTTCTATGAGCAACCACGAGAATTACAGGAATGAGATCAAAGCCTACATTGTCAGGGCTGGCATGACCATGAGCGAGGTAGTGGAGGTTTTGGCTGACGAATACGGATGGAGCAGCAGCGTCCCCAACCTGTCCGGGAAACTAAAGCGTGGTTCTTTACGCTATGGCGAGGCGGTGGAACTGGCGGATGCGCTGGGGTACGACATTGTGTGGCAGAAACGGAGGAAATAAGATCGAGCAGAAAATTTATGGGTACATCCGTGTCTCCACCAGAGAGCAAAACGAAGACCGTCAGGTCATTGCCCTTCGGGAAGTGGGCGTACCTGAGAAAAATGTTTATATCGACAAACAATCCGGCAAGGATTTCGAGCGTCCGCAGTACAAGAAACTGCTGCGAAAAATGAAAAAAGACGATCTGCTCTATATCAAGAGCATCGACCGTCTGGGACGCAATTACGCCGAAATATTGGAGCAATGGCGTTTTCTCACCAAGGAAAAAGGCATTGACATTGTGGTGCTGGATATGCCGCTTTTGGATACACGGAGAGGCAAGGATTTGCTGGGAACCTTCCTCAGCGATATTGTGCTGCAAGTGCTGTCCTTTGTGGCAGAGAACGAGCGCACCAACATCCGGCAGCGACAGGCCGAGGGTATTGCTGCGGCAAAAGCCAAGGGCATTCGGTTTGGACGGCCACCCAAACCGCTGCCCGAGAATTTCCATTCTGTTTACCAGCGTTGGAAAATGGGAGAAATCACCGGGACGGCAGCAGCAAAGGAATGTGGGATGCCCCTTGCTACCTTCCGTTACCGAGCAGAGATTTACGAAAAAGCCAAGTTGTTGTAAAGGGGGTATTTTTACAGGAATGTGTACCTTTCTGTAAAGAAAACATAACCAGTTTTTACTTCGCTGTTTTGTGTGGCTTTTCGTGAAATCGATGTGGAAAATTTTGTTGCTGCATGATATAATAAATTTGTATTTGTAATCCCAGCGAGAGCTTTTATCAATTTTAAGACAGGGAGAGGAATCAATTATGGCAGCAAAATGTCCGGTGTGTGGAGCACCGATGGAAAACAACAGCTGCGGATATTGCGGATACAAAGAAGAAACCATCCCCAATTCTGCAACTGTACCGCCTCAGCCGGGGCAGCCCTTTGTTCAATCGCAGGTTATTATCAACAATCAAACCATCCCCAATCCGGGGGTAGTGCCGGGAGTCAGCAAGAAAAATAAGATGGTCGCACTGTTACTTTGCATCTTCTTGGGCGTGCTTGGCGTACACAGGTTTTATGTGGGTAAGATCGGTACTGGCCTCCTCTACCTGTTTACAGGCGGTTTGTTTGGAATTGGCTGGATCATTGACATCATCTTGATTGCGGTTGGCTCCTTCAAAGATCAATTTGATTTGCCGCTGCGTCAGTAAGAAGGCGGTGGTTGTATGGGACTGTTGGATGCAGTAAAGGACCAGTTTCTTGATGTAATCGAGTATGTAGATCAGAGTAACAAGCTGATTGTTTCCAAATACCGGCGTGAAAGTGGAAATAATGAATTGAAACAGGGTTCCAAGGTAATCGTGCGGGAAAGTCAGAACGCTGTTTTTTTGAAGGGCGGAAAGCTTGCCGATATTCTGCCGCCCGGAACCTATTCACTGACAACGGATAACTTTCCGGTGCTGTCCAGCCTCAAGGCATTCCCTTATTTATTCGTTTCTCCGGTAATTGCCGATGTGTACTTTGTGAGCACCAGACAATTCATCGACAATAAATGGGCGACCAAGAATCCGATTATGAAGCGTGATAAGGACTTTAATATGGTTCGTATCCGTTCCTTTGGAAAATTTGCTTTTCGCATCACCGATGTTCCAGCTTTTATGAGGGAGATCTTTGGGACAAAGGGAATTGTGATGACCTATGATATTGTCGAATACCTTTCTTCCATGGTCACAGAAGCTTTCTCAATCGTAGTAGCGGAAAGCGAGATGTCCGTGCTTGATCTGGCCACAGAATATCGAAAACTATCTGGTGAGCTTCAACAGAGACTAAATGCACAAGCTGCTGCAATTGGTGTGCAGTTCAGTGATATTCTCATTGAAAATATCTCCCTGCCCGACGAGGTTGAAAAACTGATTGACGAGCAATCCGGGATTGGCATGGCAAAACAGGATATGACAACCTTTATGCAGTATCAGACCGCCAGAGCTATGCGGGATGCCTCCAAGCAGAGAGGCGGATTGGCTGGACTGGGTGCTGGTATGGCTTTGGGCAATACAATGGCACAAGGGATTCAGGCAACTGTTAATCCTGCCGCTTCCAAGAGCATGGTCGAACAACTGCGGGAATTGAAGGAACTGCTGGACGAGGGCATACTGACACAGGACGAGTTTGATGCACAAAAGAAAGCAATTTTAGAAAAGCGGTCATAACCGTTGAGAAAGAGGAGAGAGAAATGGCGAAACAACCTAAAATTCGAGTGTGTAAAAATTGCAACAACCCACTTCCAGAGAAAGCGACTGTATGTCCGTCATGCGGGGCCAAAAACAAAAAGCCCATCTATAAGAAATGGTGGTTCTGGCTGATTATTGCCCTGATTGTGATTGGCGCAGCCTCAAGCGGCGGTACTGAGTCTGATCCTTCTGATAATCAGCCTTCTTCTTCGGTTTCTTCTGGAATCGACAATGATGCAACTTCTGGTGATGTTTCTTCTGGCGAGACGGAGGATGCTTCCTCGAACGAACCTTCTGAAACTGACTCCATCCCCAAAGAGTACAAATCCGCTCTGAAAAAAGCGGAATCTTATAGTGACATAATGCATATGTCAAAGGCCGCAATCTACGACCAACTCGTGTCTGAATATGGTGAACAGTTCTCAGAGGAAGCCGCACAGTATGCCATCGACAATCTGGTTGCTGACTGGAATGCAAATGCTTTGGCCAAGGCCGAGGATTACGCAAAGACCATGCAAATGTCGAAAGCTGGAATCTATGACCAGTTGATTTCTGAATATGGTGAGAAATTTACGCCAGAAGAAGCTCAATACGCCGTGGATAATGTAGAAGCCGATTGGAAAGCAAATGCACTTGCAAAGGCGGAAAGCTATCAGGAAATGATGAGTATGTCTCCCAGTGCAATCTATGATCAGCTGGTTTCTGAGTATGGCG
>JBMNQH010000054.1:0-4581 GCA_050944035.1 Oscillospiraceae bacterium
AGTTCGGATGCTGTGTCAGATCGTACTTGTCAGACAGAAACGGTCTCACACCACGCAGCTGCAAGATGCACTTACCACCATCCAGAACTGCCAGCTCATCCACGGTCGCAAGGTCTTTCCCCAGCTTCTGATAATTCATGCCGTAGGATGGGCTGTTGCCTCTGGTATTTGAAGTGTTGTAGGTGTCGATGGTCTCTTTTCCAAGTGCCTGATTCAACTCTTTCAGCGTGGTCGGCTCAGAACCGCCGAGGAAAATACGGGAATCCATGTTGCCAATGATGGTGTCTGAATTGTCCTTATAAATGGCTTTCAGCTGAGACTGTGCCTGAAGGACGAGACAGGCAGATATTTCACGACTCCGGATGGTCGCAACCAGCTTTTCCAGATTGGGAATCTGACCGATATTTGCCGCTTCGTCAATCAGACAGCGCACATGAACCGGAAGTCTGCCGCCGTACACATCATCTGCTTTCTCACAAAGCAGATTGAACAGCTGGGTATAAATCATGGAGATCAGGAAATTAAAAGTCGCATCCGTATCCGACATAATCAGGAACAGTGCTGTTTTCTTGTCTCCGAGGGTATCTAACTGCAATTCGTCATAGGCTGTAATGTCCCGGACTTCCTGAATATCGAAGGGAGCAAGTCTCGCACCGCAGGAAATCAGAATACTCTTTGCCGTTTTACCGGCAGCCAGCTTGTACTTCTTGTACTGACGAACCGCAAAATGATTTGGCTTTTTCTTTTCCAGAGCTTCAAACATCAGGTCAACCGGATTCTGGAACTCCTCATCGTCCTCACGCACCTCCATTGCGTTTAAGAACTCAATCAGAGTGGAGAAGTTCTGTTCCTCTACCGGTGCTTCATAGTGGATATAGCCAATCAGAGCGCAATACAGAAGGGTTTCTGCTTTCGTCCAGAACTCGTCACCGGCTTTCCCGTCGCCTTTGGTATTGGCAATCAATGTCGTCACCAGCTTCAGGATGTCTTTTTCTGAATGGATATAGGCGAATGGATTGTAGTGCATCGACTTTCTAAAGTTGATGGTGTTGAAAATCTTGATGTTATAGCCATGCTTCAACAAAGCATTGCCGCACTCGATGACAATGCTGCCTTTCGGGTCTGTAACCACATAGCTGGAGTGCATCTGGAGAAGATTCGGTTTCAGCCAGAACCTTGTTTTTCCTGAACCTGAACCTCCGATAATCAAAACATTTTTGTTTCTGGCATTGGCAGGATTCTTCGGTCGGTTGGACATCATCAGCCGTTCCGTTTTCGTCAGGATGATGTTGTCCTCAAACTTCGGAGCGGTGAACGGCTCAATGTCTTTGGCTGTACCCCAACGGGCAGAACCATACTCCACATTGTGCCGGTACTTCTTGGCGTTTTTGCTTTTCAGATAAACCGCAAGCCGAAGCCCTGCGCCACAGGCAATTCCCACCAGCAAATCCAGCGGGTAAAAGCTGGGAAGTGGATTGCCCAGAGCAACCGGAAGGACATAAAAAAAGCTGAGGATTTTTGCAGAAGAATCTGCACCCTCAGCCAACCGCCATGCTTCTCCAAGATTCGTTGCAAACAATCCCACCAGAATATACGGGATGTTCAGAATCAGGAGCTTTTTCAAATTGATTCTGTTCATCACAAATCACGCTCCTGTTTCTTTTCCCGAACCTTCCTGGGGATAGCTGCTACCATCTCTTTGAACTTCTTCAGCTGTGCCAGAACGCTCGGTTTCTTATCCTTCGTCAATGACCTTGCCTGATGTTCCTTACAGATAGCATCCAGGGCATCTGCGTCCTTGGAACGGACAAAGACCAGATAACGGGGAGGATCAACAGACTTGTCTTTTCTTACGGCAAAGTCCACACCGTATTTCCTGGCGAGCCTTTCAAAATCCCGGATGCCATCCTTATCAATTTCCACATTGGTGGCACCCTGATTCTGTCCCAGCAGCTGTTTCACGGACTGTTTTCCGTGAACCGCCGTATCTCTGGTTCCTTTTCTCGCCTTGACCTTTTCCCGGTGCTGCAAATATTTGCGAATACCGGCAATGATACTTCGAGCAGTCAGCCTTGTCGTGCTGATTGCCAGATTTATCGTCCTGTTTTCAACTTCTTCCTGCATGAATCATCACCTCCTGCAAGCAGTAGAGTGAATATCATCGTGCCATATCTCTGCGGTCGTAATACAGATTTCCTCTGGCAACATTGGCATGACTGATAATCTTGATGTTACCGGCTTTCTGGTTGTCCAGAGCTTTCTGATACCCGGCTTCGCTCAGATACAGACGGTTTCTTTCGCCTTTCCAGCCAACAGGGGATTCATTGGTCAGCACATCAAAGATAATCATATGCTTTGTGGCTTCATCGAATCTTGCCAGGTCCATATAGGTATGTCCCTGATACTCCTTGGCTCCTGCCTGTATCCTGCGGCGTTCCATCAGCTCTGCAATCGTTGAGCTTCTTTCCATGATGCCTCCTTACAGCGCATCTCGATCAGGGCTGTTCTTGCGTGGGGCAGAGTCAGCCTTGATAGGCGCATCTTCTTTTTTGACCATATAATCGGGCAACGGCAAAGCCATGATACTGCGCCCCATGCGGACGAAGGTTTCAGGCTGATGGAAATGTTCTTCAAACTGCTTCATCAGCTCCGGGGAAAGGGAGGAAAAATCCTCCTCGCCCAAACCGACAACCAGAAAGTCACCGGCGATGATGTCGTAGATCTCGCCGTCTCCGTCCCGCAGCGCACGATTCAGGTCTTTCCCCATGATTTTTCCCTCATCGTGCATCACCAATGCGACAGGCTCATTAAAAGGGTAAACAGCTTCAATGTCGCCACCGACAGCTTTCTGCAAATCCTCCAATTCGCAGCCGATCTGAACCTGCTGGGGATACATGTGGGGCTTTACCAGAAGAACCGTCATTGTCTCAGCCTGTTCCTGCTGAATTTCACGTTCCTCCGTAGTGCCAAACTCGACGCCGGTAAAGTTCTCGGAGTCCAGAATGTACTCGGAATTGTAGTAGGCTGATCTGACCTGTTCTTCTGCATCAGCACGGGACTTGGCTTCCACCGTTACCGTCTTTTCCAGCGTCTCCGTGATTTTTACATCGTATTCCTTCAAACTTCATTACCTCCATTTCCTCAGATATAAGAAAAGCGGCTATCCATGAACCTGTTACAGTTCATAAATAGTCGCTTCATGTTCCCACTGGGGGACACACATAGATTCCAGTTCCTCGATCAGTTCCTCCGGGGAAAAGAACAAATCCTCCGCATTTTTCAAAATCTTTTTGAAAGCCCGGTACTCCGTCACATAACCGGTATCATCAGACCCGATCAGCATTGACACACAGCGGACAATGGCAAAGTTCATATCCTCCATGAGCCACAGTTCGGTTTCATAGGTGGTTTTGATTTCATCCAAAACCGCCTGTTCCACATCGGAAATAATGAGACAGGCACGCTGGTCAAACAGTTCCATGCCACGGTAATTGAAGCATTTCTCATAGCCACCGGCTACGGAATACTGATATACCGTCTGTGCCGCACCTCTCAATGCGGTGCAAACCTCCGGCAGACACAAACCACCGGCATAGCCGATCTCATCTTCATCATACCCCTCATAATCTTCGGGAGAAAACAGCTCAAACAGCCAGTCGATTGCTTTGCTCATTTCTCTTTCGTTAAACATCGGGATTCACCTTACCTTTCCATAGATTTCTCTCGTTTCTTCTGCCATTGCTCCAGCAGCTGAATGATTTTATCCTCCATCTGCTTGCTGGTGTAGGACTTCGGGAAGTATTTCCGCAGGGAGTCGGTTTTGAATGTCACCCTGTCCAGCTCGCCCTTTTTGACCTCATTCATAATCTCGCACATGGCATCCAGCGTACACTCGCCCTCCTGTGCGAGTTTTTTGATTCTCTGTGCCTGTGAAAGAGAAGGAGCAGCCTGGGCATAGTCCATAGCAGAAAGAAAATCCTGCTGTTCTTCTCTTGCCAGATAGGAAAGCTCCACGGCGGGATTGAATTTAATCTGACCGTTATCCACCATATCCAGAATTTCAGGAATAAGCTCAGTCAAGCGGATATACCGCTGAATCTGTCTGCCGCTATCCGAATCAGACAGTGCATCTCTTGACTTGTGGCCAACTTGTCCACAAGTTTGCCCTTGATGCTTTATTGCATCTAATTTCATTCGGTAGGCAAATGCACGTTCACTCGGTAAAAGGGTTTCTCTCTGCAAGTTGGAATCAACCATCAAGATGATGGCTGCATCATCGTCCATATCACGGACAATAGCAGGCATGGTTTCTTTCCCGGCAAGCTCAGATGCACGATGTCTCCTGTGACCGGAAATGATTTCATAGCCACCGTAAGAATCAGGTCGGACAATCGCCGGGGTAAGAACACCGAAGTCTCGAACACTCTCCACGGTTTTCATCATTTCCTCGTCATCCACCACTCGGAACGGATGTCCCTCAAAGGGGTGCAACTCAGAAAGCGGGATTTCCTGCACTCGCTCCTGCTGGGCTTCGGCTCGTGACTGGTCGGTAGAGAAAATATCATCGTACCCCTTCAAGCT
>JBMNQH010000055.1:0-4493 GCA_050944035.1 Oscillospiraceae bacterium
TTGAAGATGGCATCATTCATGAGGTTTGCATTGAAAACGCCCAACGAACAAAGCAGCTCGAAGTCCTTAACATCAAGACCAGTAACCTTCTTGAAGAGGCCCGGTTCCAACTGCGTAATAACATCTTTCAGGGAACGCTCACGATAATCGGTGAGATACATAAATACCGGTACACGGGTAGCGAACTTGATGAGCTTCTCCTGAATCTTTTTACGCATGGATTTGTATTCTTTTTCTTCGTCGGAGAGTTCCTTCTTCTCTTTCTGAGTCTTTTCGCCGCCTTCTTTCTTGGCTTTCTTAACGGCTTCTGATTTATTGATAATGGTCTGAATATCCTGATTCAGAGAACGGAAGCCCTCTATACTCATCAGAGCGTCCATAGCCTCCTTGCTTGCCATAAGACGAGTAAGGGTGTCGTTGTCGACAT
This sequence comes from Oscillospiraceae bacterium, assembly GCA_050944035.1. Lineage (GTDB taxonomy): Bacteria > Bacillota > Clostridia > Oscillospirales > Oscillospiraceae > JBMNQH01. Next base: position 428 of record JBMNQH010000055.1, read on the forward strand.
TAACGAGCAACGCAGACTCCCATCTCTTAGCCAGCAGAGTTGCGGAGGTACCGGCCATAGCGATATCCAGAACATCCTGAGCGCTGATCTGACGCATGGAGCTACCGTCGTAAGCGAGAACAGGCAGGAAGTTAATGAATTCAGCAACCTTCTTTTCCGGATTTGCTTCGTTCACATCCAAACGACAGCTATAGTCGGAAATCTGGCGAAGCGCACGGTCCAGCGCAAAGTCAAAGACATAGCACTCCTGCTTCATAATCTGATCGTTTCCGGCCTCATCCTTAACGACCCACGGAGACTGCACACGGAAAGCGGTCTGGAAGTAGGTTTCAGGACTCTTCAGGTTACGCAGCATAAATACACCCGTCCAAGGCTTAACGGTAACACCGGTAGTCAGCTTACCACAGGACAGTGTGATGGTCTGAGTTTTCAGCGGGTCATCCATCATACGCTGCACAGGTGCAAGCGCATCCAGACCAATACCAGCCTTAGTACCAGCACAAACATGGATTCTATAGCGCTGATTGAACCACGCATTCTGCTTCTGCATCATCAGGTTATACATGGCCTGACAAGATGCTACATTCGGCAGGAACCATAGAGTATGGGACAACACATTCAGCAAACGGGTATCGGAATAAGGCATAGGAGGACGCTTGTCCTGTCCCAGCTTCATATCATCGATATTGGAAGGCAGATAGGAACCACGAATAAGGTCAAGCCACTTCTGCACTTCATTTTCATATACGAACTTTGCCTCGTCGCCCTTGCCCTTTGCAGAGAAAAACACATTGAGGTCAAATTCGTTAAATTCACCCTGCATGGCAATCTGACGGATGCTGTCCGGAATACGGTATGTAAGCATAACCATGCGAGGCAGGGATGCATACGGATTGTTGGAACCTACCCAATTTTCCTTTGCACGCTGCTCATCAGAATAGGTCCAGTTATAAATCTGGTCTTCGATGAACTCGCCACTGTTGATAGCACGGAAAGGCGTACCGGACAGGAACAGATAATGGCCAGTGGTAATCGGCAGGAAGGTTTCGTTGTAGGCGTTGCCTGCTTCCTCCAAGCCATACTTTTCAGCATCGAAATCTGCTGCTTCTTCTTCGTCAGGGTTTTCAAACAGTTTCTTTGCATTTTCACGCCATGCACCGAAGTGGTACTCGTCAAAGATAACGAGGTCCCAATTTTCCGCATGGATAAATTCATTCTTTGCCTTGATGCCGCCTGCGTCATTCGTTCCCAGCAAGTCTTGGAAGGAACCGAATACGACAATAGGCTGCTTTTTATCAGCGTGAGTAAACTCACGGTCGATGTTCACGTGGTTACCGACAGCGTCCTTATTGGAAATAAACTGCCAACCGTCAAAGTCGACATGGGTCATCAAGTCTTCACGCCATGCTGATTCTACCGCAGGCTTGAAGGTCAGAACGAGGACACGCTTGAAGCCCATCTTACGGGCCAACTGATAGGAAGCAAAAGTCTTACCAAAACGCATCTTTGCATTCCACAGGAACTTCGGCGCTCTACCGGGATCTTCCTTAGCTGCATAAGCAAAATACTCCATCGTGCGCTTTACGGCATTATGCTGCTCCGGACGCATTTTGAATGTAGCAGTACGGCTGGCATCAGTGATGACGCCGGTCTTCAGCTCAACAATAGCGGCCTTAACATCGTTCACAGAACAATTAAACCACTCGTTGCGGTCATTGCCTTCGTTCATCTGACGGAATCCCTTACGGCGCAGAATGCGGTGAACATCCTTATCCGTAAAGATGGAGCCATCGGAACACATCGCCGATTCAGTATAGAGAATATTGGCAGTCAGGCCACTGGTGTGCATCTGCTCATTGATGCGAGTAGCGGCATCACGATCGGTATAGCCAACCTTCACATATCCCTTATGGGTGGTGACCTGCGGCAAATTATAAACATAAATTGTCGGAGTTACAGCCGGTCGCTGTATAAAAAACTCTTGGTGAGCCATTCATTACACCTCCAATTCCATCGGCTTAATCATATTTTCGATATATGCAATTTCCTCTTCAGTTAGGCCGTACTTTTCATACAGTGCTTCATCCGTCCACGGTGCGGTATAGCCAACATAAGGAACAAAGCAGAACTTATCCTTTGTGATGTGGATGGAGGAAAGTGCTTGCAACAATAAGAATCGAGACAATTTGCCCGCCATAAAGGAAACCATGCTATCAGCACCCTCTTTGGTTTCAAACACATCAAGAATCAGGTATGTTTCAGTACAAGCTTCACCGGGACCTAAAACCTTCAAAGAAGACAAAATCTGATAATTACCTTCAGAAGTAGGCTTATTTCCACCGGACATGGCATATGTGATAATAACCTTATATTTATTCAAAATGCCTTGTTTGTCAGAGATTGAACTCTTGTGCAGATAGATATCACCTTTCGATGTCAAAACTCTAATTGTATTGTTGCCGGGTTCCTTAGGTCCGCTGACAGTAGTCGGCAAAGAAAAATAGTTACGAGAGTAAACCACAGAACTCATCAATTTTTCTTTTTTAGCAAGAACCTTTCTTATAACAGAAAGAGCCAAGTTACTTCTCACAAAATAATCGAACTCGTTAAGCGGACGAACCTGCTCTGATGTGTAGTCCCCATCTATCATATTTACTACTGCACATTCACCAGTGTAAGTGCTATCCCACAAGAAGTAGCAAATACCGCCAGCAATATTAACACCCGGAAAACAATCCGCACTGTTAGCAACGTCTACCAGCTTCCTTATGTGGCGCTGCCCCAACATAAGAGCACGGAAATCATCCAATCCTTTACCGCCTGCGTACCAGCGGGCCGGAATAATCATAGATAAATAGCGAGGTTTTAATTTCATTGCCTGCTGCACAAACAAATGATACAACGGGGACGCACTTGCGGCATTACCACCATCACTTAGCTGATATGGCGGATTTCCTATAATAACATCAAATTTCATGTCGAATATCTCCTCTGGATTATTGGTATGAATCCATTCGTAGGCATGGGTTTCTAAATCACCCGAACGATCATACTCATCTCTTGCTGCACCGCAAAATTTACATTTTCCGATTTTTTTGCCATTCATCGTCATCAGCTTGGGCGGGTCCCACGTGTGCTGGATACGTTTGAAACGGATGTTTCCGTCCTGATGCTCTTCATCAAAATATGACACAGAAAATTCGCTATGCGGGAACTTAGAACAATACACGCCGCGGCGTGAAAGCATGCTGGTCAACTCTGTAATGGATATTCCGTAAAGCTGATTATGGAAAATGTGGTCCAGTCGCTCCTGTAAGTCCGGGAACTGAGGCTCAAGGCCTACAATGAGTCGTTTTGCAATTTCTCTTAAAAATACTCCCGTTTTGCATGCCGGGTCCAAAAACGTGGTGTCAGGATTGCTGAACAACTCCTGCGGAAGCATATCCAACATCTGATTTACGATCTCTGGTGGCGTGAATACCTCATCGTTGGAGAGGTTTGCCAGACAAGATAACACGTCCGGGTTATAAACATTATCCAAAAGGCCATTAGCCATTGTTCGTTTCCTCCTTTGGTAATTCTAAATGAAGATACGCTTCTCTCCATCTTGTATCATCTTCTTGGATGCGTCGATAGTGCGCAATGTACTGCTGCAAGAACTGACCTTCATCGTCCGGCTCTTCAGGCGCATCCAATCCCATATCAAACAGAGTGCCTTGTTCAAAATCATCGTCGGGCTTCTTCTTTTTCTTTGACGGTTTCGGGTCCTCCATCGCCAGCAGCTCTGCAAAAGTGTAGTCCTTTCGCTGCATACGAGCATCATTGAACGGGAATGTCCATTCAGAGAAGATAATCGGAACATTCAGCTCTTTACCCTCAGCATCGCAACACAGCAGGGTCAATGCATTTCCGCAGACGATGTTCAATCGGAGAATGAATCGAGCCGCTTCTCTCGTTGCGTCATTACATTCTTTTTTGCAGACCTTTTTGTATTCCTTGTTCCAGATTTCAAACAAGCGCTCCTGACAGGCGAGGACATTATCCAGCATAATGTCTACGCCATACA
>JBMNQH010000056.1:0-4088 GCA_050944035.1 Oscillospiraceae bacterium
CAAAAACTCAATAGAAAAATTAGATTTTTGTGAAAAAATTATGGTTTTGTGTACTTATTTTACGATTAGAGTGAACTGCTAATTGTTTTTCAGCAAAAACTTCTATTATTTCCGCGACTGTCAGACGGGTAAAGCCCCATCTGACAATCGAGTTATTAAATTATACTACCTCTTCAAATTAACAAGCTCCTGAAGCATTTCGTCAGAGGTTGTAATTATTCTGCTGTTTGCCTGGAAGCCTCTCTGGGTCACAATCATGTCCGTAAATTCTTTTGAAAGGTCAACATTCGACATTTCAAGAGTTCCGGGATTCAGCATTCCTGTACCTTCCGTCCCTGCCTTCACACCCCGTGTAAACTCTCCGGAGTTGCTGGTGGCTATATACATGTTTTCTCCCACCTTTTGAAGCCCGGCCGGATTATCAAAACCTGCTAAGGCTATAAGTCCCAAGGGCTGTTGCAGACCGTTGCTGTATACCCCATATATCATTCCGTCAGATCCTATATTAAAGGTAGTAAGTTCTCCCGGTGGATAACCGTCCACATTGGTAGGCTTTACGGAACTATCTGCCGCATACATGGTAAGATTTGAAAAATCAAGCGTTACCTTGATATCCTCAGTTCCGACACCTGCCGGAGGAGTAATTACTATACTCGGTGTCAATGCCGGTCCCGATACCACTTGTCCTTTGGTATTAAACTCAATACTTCCGGATGCAGTCGTTAAGCTTAATCCCGACGCAGCTGCCACCTGCCACTCCCAAGTGGTTGTTCCTCCGGACCCGCCCGCAGCACCGGTTTTTCTAAAGTTTACACTTAATTTGTATTTATTCCCCAGTGAGTCGTACACTGTAAGAGGTACTGAAAATTGAAAGTCGCTTGTCGAAGATGCACCTGATCCGGCTGTATATATGGGAGTTGAAGCATCCAGATTACCCGCTAATACAGCACTGGTAGTCGCTCTGGCTGCCAGCATCCTTTTATTTTTATTAACGGCGTCCGAGAAAAGGTTTATCGGCTCAATAGGACTCTCAGTATCAAATTTAAATGTTCCGTCTTCCAGCCTTGTGTAGGTCTGCCAGCCATAAACGTTCATACCGCTTCCGGTTACGAGGTTTCCTAACCGGTCTATTCCAAAGTTTCCGGCTCTTGTGAACATGTATGTACTCGAGCTTCCACCCTTTACTATAAAGAAGCCCTCGCCTTCAATGGCCAAATCCGTAGGATTGTCGGTTCTTTGAAGGCTACCGCGGGTGGTAATTGTATCGATGGTCCCCACATCTATACCCAGTCCCACCTGCATTGGATTTGTTCCACCGCGGCCTGTTGCTGAATCGGGAGCGCCGGCACCTTGCAGTGTCTGGCTAAAAACCTCCTGAAAGGTCACCCTTCCCGATTTAAAGCCTACTGTATTAACGTTTGCTATGTTGTTTCCTATAACGTCCATTCTTGTCTGGTGAGCCCGAAGTCCGGAAACCCCGGAAAACATAGATCTCATCATAACGAAATGACCTCCTTCAGTTACGCTATAATAAATGACTTCGTCTTTTCTATTCCTTCTGTCAGTCCGGAATAGGTAGCCTCCCGAAAGGGTCCGGCTACATTAATATTTGCGATTTTACTACATACTTAGCTATAAACCTTGTATCAAAGTTATGTAAATACAGCGCCGTCAATGTTTGTAAAAACGTTATCTTTAAGCTCATTGCTGTTAACCGCAGTGATTACCGTCTTACTCCTTACATTTACTACAAATGCCATGTCGTCCACAAGCACCAGGGACTCTCTAACTCCTTTTTCCTCCGCCTTTTGTACAGCCCTTGAAATTCTTTCCTTCTGTGCTTCCGAAAGATTTATATTTCTCATTTGCAGTCTCATCTGGGCATGCTTTGAAAACTTAATCTCACTGCCTTCATTTACTTTGCTCTTTAATATTTCATCAAAGGTGCCCTTTGCAGCATTTTCAGGCTTGTTGAGTATTGGAGTGTCCTGCCTGTTAACAACCTTTCCGACATTTGCATAGAAATTATTGTTTACAATCATTCTTCCACCTCACGTACCTGTTGTTCCTTAATGTTGTAGATGCTATCTACAGGAACATATACTTCGTCTAAAACCCCCGTAATTTTTCCGTCAGGTGCTATTGTGAAGTCTCTCAAGATTCCGTTTACAGGAACCCTGGTTCCGTTTCCGAACTCATCGGTTATTATTAAAGAAATCTGATGATCCAAGCTGTCGGTCAGGTACGTTTCCCAAAATTCAGGATCTGTTGAAGGTAGACCGGTGGCAACTGCAGAGATGTTTACTTTGACACCATCCATTATAGCGTAATTTTCATACCTGCCTTTTTCAATTTCCTTAACAACTCCGCTAACCCCAACAATTTCGCCGGTTTGTGGATCATATACGCAGCCTTTGACTTCATAACCGATGATTCCTGTGTATTGGGATATATTTGTATCATTAAATATACCCGAATCCTCTGAAACGCTTACAACCTTTTCAACCGGAACATCTTTACCTCCGACAACCAAATAAGTTCTGCTGCCTTCCATCTTAACACTTTCAACGGTGCCCGCAACGGCCTCCGTCTCAAAAGTGCTTTCATTGAGCATGGTGGCAGTTATATACTTACCTATCATGCCAAAGGCTTTTGTCGCTGAAAAACTGGTGTTAAGATTCTGCATCTGTTCCAAGGCGCTAAACTGAGCCATTTGAGCTATAAATTCCTTATCTTCCACAGGATTCAAGGGATCCTGATATCGAAGCTGTGTCACAAGAAGATTCAAAAACTCATCCTTGCCCAGTTCTCCAACCTTTCTCTGGCCGGCCTTGTTCTCCGTACTTTTGATGATTTCCTCAATGGTTTTTTCGCGGCTTACACCATCGACAGCCATTAAAACTCCTCCTTGCTATGCTGTTAGATTAATGCTGCTGGTCCCATCAATATAAGAATTAATTCCTGTATGCAGTTGCTCCAAGCTTTCAACACCGACCATGCCTATAGCAGGAAGTTCATCCTTTAACCCTTTCTTAGCAAAATTGCCTTTCTTCATATTGTCTTCGTATCCGCTGCGTTCTCTGTTGTCACCTACGGAAACGCTGAATTCCTGAACCAAAAAGCCCTGCTTTTCCAAAGATTCCTTAAGCATATTCATGTTTGATTCCAAGGCAGCCTTAACCTGTTCATTTTCAGCAATGAATTTGGCAACCACAATACCTCTTTCTGTAGCGATCTTTAATGCCAATTTGCCCAGATGATCCGGCTTTAAATCGATAACCATTTCACTCTTTTCACCACTTAGAAGCACCTTTGCCTTTTCAACTACCTGTGTAAAAATTTCCTGTTTTGAAACAGGAGCCTTGCTCTCTACCGTCTGAGAAAAACCTGTGTCTTGAACTTCCTTTTGACTTACATCATAAGATAAAGTTACAGACTTATCTCCGACAATGTCCTCCGATTCAGATACAAAGACTTTATTGTCTCTTAATTCCCCGGTCTCAATACCTTTTTTTCGGTCTTTCAGTTCAGTCTTCTCGAGCTCATCGGAAGAATTCCCGGATTCATCCTCCACCAATAAACCTTCTTCTTTCTCAGTAACTTGAAGTGAAGCAGCTTCTTCCGGATTAATGCTGTTTTTAACGGCATCCTGTACTTTAGCGGAAATATGACTAATCAATTTGTCCGGATGTTGAAGGGAAATGTCTTTTAGTTGATTCAATGCCCGGCCGATTCTATCGGCAATTTCTCCTTTTTCTTCGACTACCTCAACATCGATTCCTTTCAATTCAATCCATTCTTCTTTTGCCGTATTTTTTTCGGTATTTCCAGCAGCATTGAGAAATACCCTGCTGTCACCGATGGAATGCTGAACCTCATCCTGAATCATAGAGAGAATTTGGGACAGGGTTTTTTGCTGATCGCTGCTAAGTCCGATGAAATCGGAGATTTTTTGTGCCACTTCTTCAACATATGCATTGTCAGTCAGCTCACGGGAATTGATGTTCAGTGCTGCCAAAAGGCTGCTTAGCTCATTTTCGGTTATTCCCAGAACCTTTGCCAAAGCCTCTTTCAATACCTCTTCTTCC
>JBMNQH010000057.1:0-3844 GCA_050944035.1 Oscillospiraceae bacterium
AACAAGCTGTCTATTACTTCAACTACGAACGACCTGTCCGTAAACTAAAAGGAAAACCACCAGTCCTCTTTAGAACAGAACTGGTGGCATAGGGTATTTTGTGTCTACTAACTATTGACTACTTCAAGTTGGAGGAGCAGTTTCGAGCACTTTATTTCCTGCCCGGAGAAAAGGATGGAGTGGAAGAGGCGTTCACCAGCGGACCAGAACAAATCTTGTCCCAAATCGAAGAGATGACACCGCTTTGCAAGCAGCTGTGCGTGAATCGGGATGCTTTTGAACTGTGGCAGCAGGATGTGCTGCGCATTGAGACAGAAAAAGCGCTGAATCAGAAATATGGAGAACATCCTGCACGAGAAATCAAAAAACGGCTGGAATGGGAGTTGGAACGTGCTTGCAGTTTGAAGATGGCGGGTCAAATTCTGTTTATGCAGACGATTGCTCAAACCGTACAAGATATCGGAGGAAGTATGACGATTGCAGGGAACTGGGGCAGCTCGTTCCTTCTCTATCTGTTGGGGGTGGTTGAGCTGAATCCACTTCCGACCGGCCTAGATCGCAGCGGTTTGGATCTTTGTCCGGTGTCGCTGCTGGGGCTGGGAAAATCATTATCTTCCGCAGATATTCGCATATCCCCAGAATTGATTCCAAGGATAAAAGAGTGCTGCGCACAGATTTATGGAAACCGACTGGTCGAACAAAAGGTCATGATGCGGGCATTTGATACAGAAGAACACTCAATAGCTATTGTAAATGAATATTTAGAGGAGGCATGTCAGAAAGACATCGCGCAATCATTACGGGACAGCAGAACGTTTTACTATGCAGTAAGCCGTCATGGCAGTCGGGAACTTCTTGATTCTTCGATTCGTCGAATTTGCTTGTTTCCCACAGAAGTTGACCCGTTGTGTGCACCAATCGAGCTTGATTCAAATGAACCGATCTTACAGATGAAGACGAGCGGGATGGTTAGATTTGACCATATTCCGCAGATTACGCTGCTTGGCGGTGCTGCTCAGTTTGTACTGGATGCTTGTGCCCAAAAGACAGGTGTTCCTTATCAGGATATTCCGCTGGATGACAGAGTAGTTTTTGAAGCGCTGAGAGAGGGGTATCGGACTGGCGGTACGGTTACTCCCGTGATTGCAGCCTGTAAAATTGCCGGAGCCGGGGTTGGAAACACCAATGCAGAGCTTTTTCATGCAATGGATGTGAAGAATCTCGGTTCCTTAAGCCGATTCATGAGCATGAGTCATGGTACAGGTGTTTGGCAGGAAAATCAGCAGTGCCTGATGCAAGATGGAACATTACAGCCGGAACAATTCATCACCTGCCGAGAGGATGTTTACCGATATATGACCGCTCATGGAGCTTCGGAAATAGAAGCAGCTTCCTTTATGGAGTCAGTTTATATGGGCAGACCAAACCGGCAGGGGTATTTAGATTCCGAAGAGGTTCTGCTGGCATTATGTCAGGTCGAACCGTGGTTTGAAGCGGTGTGCCGGAAGATCAGCTATCTCTTTCCGGAGGCACATTCTCTGAGCTATGCGGTATTGCTTGTCAGATTGGTCTGGTATGTGCTCTATCATCCGGAGACAAGCGATATTCTGCTGCGCGAATATGCGCAATACTAATATTATGCAATGAAAAAACAGGACTCGGAATGATCTTTTGTGCAAAAAGGCGCTTACCGGAATGGTCGGGAATCGGTATGATAGATACAAGGGGATTTGCGTAAAAATCCCCTTGATTTTCGTAGATAGAGGGGGATTCTGTGAAAAACGGAACAACAATCGACATGACCCACGGTCCGCTGTTGGGCAAGATATTGCTGTTCAGCCTGCCGCTGATGGCGTCAAATGTCTTGCAGCTGCTGTTTAATGCCGCAGATATTGTCGTGGTGGGGCGGTTTGCTGGACACGAGAGCCTTGCAGCAGTTGGCAGTACAGTGAGTGTAATTTATCTGTTTGTCAATTTGCTGATCGGTCTTTCTGTGGGGGTCAATGTGATCATCGCACGCTATTTGGGATTGACCGGGTATGAGCGGGAGATTTCCCGTATGCTGCATACTGCGGTGACAATCGCACTGGCAGGCGGTGCAATTTTGGGGGCAATCGGCATTGCCGTAGCAGGATGGGTATTGGATTTGATTTCTGTACCGGCAGCTGTGCGCCCTCTTGCGGCGGTGTATATGCGCATTTATTTTATCGGTACGCCATTTAATATGCTGTATAACTATGGTGCGGCAGCACTGCGTGCGAAGGGGATACACGCCGTCCACTTATTTTCCTGTCAATTAGCGGAGTTGTCAACGTAATTTTGAATTTAATCTTTGTGATTCAATTTGAGATGAATGTTGTTGGCGTAGCACTTGTAACAATTATCAGTGAAGCAATCAGTGCGATTGATATGGCTCGGATTGGGATTCCTGCCGGAATTCAGAGCTGCCTGTTCAATTTTGCAAATGTATCCATTTAAGGTGCGATCAACTCGTATGACAGCATTATTATGGTGGGTTCAAGCGCGGCAGAAAATATTGAGAATCTTCTGTACAGTTCTATGAATGCGTTTCACCATGCATGTCAGACATTCACCAGTCAGAATATCGGTGCGGGACGGTATGACCGGATTGGACGTATTGTACGTACTTGTTTGTTTGTGTGGTCGGTGTGGCGCAGAGTGCACTTGCAGTACTTTTTGCTAAGCCGCTCATCAGCATTTATAACAGCGATCCGGCGGTCATTGCGGCAGGTGCATGGCGGCTCATCATTATTGCTTCACCGTATGCGATTTTTGGGATGGCTGACGTGCTTGTGGGTGCAATTCGCGGCTATGGCGTCCCGATTGCGCCGATGATTATCAATTTGCTTGGAACATGCGGATTCCGCCTGCTTTGGATCTATTTCCTGGATACCAGCGCAGTAGGGGTTGAATGGGTTTATTTTGCATTCCCGATTAGTTGGACACTGGTAAAGATTTCTCTGATCCTGTTCTGGATTTATTTATGGCGCAGAGATCGTATGAAATGGGAAGCTGCGCGTCAGAAATACGCAGAATTGTAGGGAAGTATGACCCTAAAAGAAAAGAACAGCCATTGACTGCCTTTGACAAGAAAATTGGATGATTGTGCAAATCCGTCAAGAGAGACAGTGAATTTGGCACAGATGTCCAATTTTAATGTACATGAAAGAAATATGCGATACTAGAGATACGCAGTAACAAAAATGCGGTTCACCAGTAAGTGTGAATCGCATTTTTGTACCTGAAAGTATTGGTAGAAAGTTTAAACAGAGGGCAAAGCTGCAAAATTGGGGGTGATTGAAGGGATGATGAAAGATCTAATTTTACTGGATGTAAATGTAAATAAAAATTGAGTCACCCTGCTTACATTTGTTTCTGCATGGTAGCCTTCAGCCGGTAAGAATCCCCGTTCATATCCAGCACGTGGGAACGGAAAGTCAGCCGGTCAATCAGGGCAGCGACCATTGTGGTATTCTCAAATAGTTCTGTCCGTTTGGAGAAGGGCAGATTTGTAGTCACAATAGTGCTGCTCTTTTCACTTCGGTCTGAGATGACCTTAAACAACAGTTCTGACTGGTGCCGGTTAAAGCTGAGATAACTCAGCTCATCCAGGATCAACAGATCTGCTTTTGCCAGATTCCTTTCCAGTTTACCAAGACGGTAATTGTCCTTTGCCTCACATAGCTGTGAGTGTCCAAATGAAAGATATAGTGATAAAATAGAGCTATGAAAAAGATGACAATAGAGGCATGGAAGAAATGCCCAGTATGTGGAAAAACTGAAAATCAGGTACGAGCAGGATATAATAGGTCAGGAAGTCAAC
>JBMNQH010000058.1:0-3665 GCA_050944035.1 Oscillospiraceae bacterium
TCCCCATCCCCAGGCTTCGGATCCGCCGGGGTTGACGACCTTGATGCCGAACCCGCGGGTCGCCCGGAGAAGCCAGGCGGTGTACGCGGCGTTGTTCTCGATCTCGTTGTTCTTCAGGTACTCAAGGGTGAACCAGTTGTTCCCGAAGACCGGCATCGCGGCGTTGTCGATGATCGGGGTATCCCGTATCTCCTCGTGGACGTGCGGGGAGTGGAGCGGGGGCATCGCCGCCTCGTTGACGAAGACGTAGCCCATCCGCGCGTAGTCGTAGCCGGTCTTGAACGTCGAGGGGACGGAGCAGCCCATCTCCATGCGGCTGCACCGCTTCAAGGGGCTCTTGAAGAGCTTGTCCTCCGGCCGGAAGAGCCGGCCGACGTTCACCTTCGGCCCGACGACGTGGGAGTGGACGTCCACACCGCCCGCCATCACGGTCATGCCGGCCGCGTCGATCGTCTTCGGGCTCTTGAGAGTGCCGGGCTCGACGATCTTGCCGTCCTTGACTCCGATATCCATGCGGTCGCCCTTGATCCCCTGCAGGGGGTCGAAGACGAACCCGTTCTTGATCAGCAGTTCGCTCATGCTTCACTCCTCCGCGGGGACGCCTGCCGGCGTGGCTTTTGCCTGTGCCTTTGCGGCCTCTTCGGCCTCAAGCTCGCAGAGCCTCTTGAAGATCCGCTCGAAGAGCTCCTCGTCGCTGATGACGCCCTCGGGCGGGTCGATGACCTTGCGGTACTGGATCGGGACGTTGTCCATCCGATAGACGATGCCCGGAACCTCGACCCCGACGATTCCTACCGGGATATGGAGGTCGGAGATCTCGCTCGCCATACAGATGTTCGGGTCGATGGTGACCCAGGGGTGCTTGCGGAGGTGTTTGACCGCCTCGATCGGGAAGTGGGCGCCGGCGTCGGTTCCGACGTTGAAGAAAGCGTCGACCTCGTCGCGCATGGCCAGATCGATGGAGCTCGTCTCGCCGGGGTTCATGTGGGCGATGTCCTTCTTCGTCAGGTCGAGACAATAGGGGAACCCGTACTGCCACGACCAGACCGCGCCTGGACCGGTGATGTTGTAGTGGCCACGCATCGCCATGATCGTCCACTTGGAGTAGTCGTTTAGGTCACGGGTCAGGCTGATGGCGATGTCCACGTTGTGGTTCCGGCCGTCGGAGTGGCAGAGACCCATGCCATAGAAGATGGTGCCGAACCGGGCCTTCTTCATGATCTCGGCGACCTCGAGGATCTTCTCGCGCTTGATCCCGGCGACTTCCTCGGGGATCTCGTGGCCGCGGAGTGCAGTGCGGAACGCATTGAAGAGGTCGTAGTCGTACCCCTGCTTCACCTGCAGGTAGATGTCCGCGACCTGGGCGGTGTCGGTGTGGCGCGGGTCGACGACGATGATCTTACGGCTCTTGTGGCCCTTGCCGGTGAAGAAGCCGCGGGGGAAGATCGAGTAGCGGGACATGTGCCGCGGGTGGGCGTGCGCCGGGTTTGCGCCCCAGTAGACGATGACGTCCGCCCGGTTCTTTGTCTCGCCGAGGGTGCAGCTCGGGTAGCCGTTGTCGAATATGGCGAGGAACGAGCTTCCGTGGCAGATGGACGCACAGTTGTCGAGCACGGCTCCTGCTTTCTCTGCGACCTTGGCGGCGGCGGCCATGCCCTCGCAGTTGGTCGATCCGAACCCGTAGATCAGGGGTTTCTTTGCGTTGTAGAGCACCCTTGCCGCGTAGTCGACCGCCTCATCGTAGGAGATCTCCTTGTAGGTGCCGTCCGGCTGGCGGAGGCGGGGGAGTTTGATACGCTCGCTGCCGGTTGCGTGGTGGAAGATCTGGTTGCCGATAGCGCAGGCGTTCTCCACCTCGAGGATCTTCTTTCCATCGTCCGATACAGTCACGACAAGGTCGTCGCAGCAGACGCCGCAGTAGGGGCATCCGACGTTCTCAATCTTCTTTGGCATTACTGATCACCTCTCCACATTCCGACAGCGCCCTGGACGAGCTCGAGCGCGCTCTTGCGCCGCTCGCCGTTTGCCGGCTCGACCGTCACGGGGAAGCCGCTGTACTGCGGTTCGCCGGTCGCCTGGGTCCGCGGGGGGACGATCTGGTTTGACCAGACACCCTGTGGCATGAATGCAAGGCCGGGGTAGAGCGACTGGCGCCCCCTGACGACCTTGACGACCACGCTTCCGCATTCGCTCGTCACCCGTACCAGCTGGTTCGGAACCAGGCCGAGCGCCTTGACGTCGTCGTCGTGCATCTCGATGATCGAGCAGGCCTCGAAGTATTCCGGGGTCGTTTTGCCCTTTTCCATCGCAACGCCTTCTTCGATGGAGCGCTGGGTGATCATGTTCAGTGTAATCCTGTTCGCCATGGTTTTGCCTCGATGTAGTTGGACATGCCGGCCCACCGGGTTCTCGGGAGGCCGGCTGCGTAGGGTGCGGGAACCCCGGCAACGCCCGTTATTGGGTACTCCGTTCTGCGAGGATCTGCCGGGATTCCCCGTCCCCGGCAAGCAGAACCTTCCGAAATGGTGCGGATCTGCTCGCCCGAGGAAACGAAACATCCGGGCGGAGCACCGGGCGGATCGTTTTGTCATAACTTGTAATGTTTTGTATTTAACCATTCCGGATTTGTAAGCAACTAAAGATTACAGGGTTTATATGTGCGTGTTTTTAATTGGTTCTTCTTTACAGGGTGAGTTGATCCACGATACGATGTAGAATGGCCGGCAGCACCGGGCGGCGTCGGTCGACGGTGCGAGGGTCGTAGGATAGGGGATGCGGCAGGATGGGAGAGGAGGATGTTCTTTTGCCGGGGTCTTGATTATGGTGATGCTATATATGTATGCACATTTTACATCCTGCCGATCTCGTCGTCATTTTACAAACGGCGGTCTGGGGATCTGGTTCTCCGGGAATCCTCCTTGGAAAAGGTAGGGTTATATATTTTTGAGACCAACCTATGTAATTGGTACAGTTGAACCCTTTTTGAAAGTGAAAAATTGAATTATTGCTATTAGTATTGTTCAACGTAATATTTAATATGATCCCTTCTGCTGGCCTCTCTCCGGGTTGATAACGCCTGTAGAGCAGTGGAAAGAAACCCTTTTTAAGGATAGAGCTCAATTGTTTGAGCAATTGAATCTCGATTTTAAAATATCTAATTGGGAATATATGCGAGTTAAATAATATTTTTTGCAAAAAAATCCGCCTTATTTCGCAAATTTTATTAATAACCCTTCTTCTACTCTTATAGTCCCTTTTGGGACGTGCAGTAGCGGCCTTCAGGGATCGAGGACGGATGACTGTCCTGATCTCTTGCATGAACGGAACGTATTGAACAAGGGTAAAAGGATGAAATACTATGGCTAAATACACGGAAACAATCGACCTCTATTCTGATGACGGGAAGCTGCTCAAGAGCGGCGTCACCCTCGACAGAATCAGCCCGCTGGTTAACCCGGCCACAGGTAAGATCATCGACCTGACCAAGAGAACGATCAACGTGAACCTCGGAGGCATCCAGGACGCGCTCAAGACCGGGAAACTTGGAAAGGGCAAGATCAAGGGAAGAGAACTCGATCTCCCGATCATGGAGAACAAGGACGCCATCGTCGCCAAGATCAAGGAGATGGTCCAGGTCGAGGAGGGTGACGACACCAACATCCTGG
>JBMNQH010000059.1:0-3606 GCA_050944035.1 Oscillospiraceae bacterium
CTCCTAGAGGAACCGGGGCTAGTAATCAAGCCGCCAGGCAAACCCGCACTAGTGCCGGATAGCGATCCAAGGCCGGAGCTTAATTCAGTCGAAGCGGACTTCGAGTTCGATATATAAGGAGGCAACCCAATAATGGGAAAATTCAAACCTAAACAAATCGGAACCAAAGTGGTAACCGGAAAAGTTAGACTCTCCTACGCAAATATCAGCGAGCCCCGGGCAGCTGATGACAACAGCACTCCAAAATACTCAGTATCACTGATCATCCCCAAAGACGATAAGGCTACGATCGCGGCCATCAATGCGGCGGTGGAAGAGGCTATCGCGATCGGCAAAGAAACGAAATGGGGCGGCAAAGTGCCCGCGAATCTGAAAATGCCCCTGCGTGATGGCGATGAGGACAGGCCGGACGACTACGTCTACGCGGATGCCTACTTCGTTAACGCCAGCTCGACGCGCAAGCCTGACCTCGTAGATCGCAAAAAGCGCATCTTGGAGCCGGACGAAGTCTACTCCGGATGCTACGCGCATGTCTCGATCAATTTCTACCCCTATAACGTATCCGGGAACCGTGGTGTGGGCTGCGGGCTGGGCAACATCCAAAAGGTTGATGATGGCGCACGCCTGGGCGGCTGGAGCAGCGCGGAGGATGATTTCGAGTTCGACGACGATGCCGACGACGACTTCGACTTTCTACAGTAAGATCCAGAGATTGGAGGTGGGGGCCACGCGCCCCCTCTCCATCGCGGCAGCGGCGGATTAAGCGAACGTAATGGAGGCTTGGTCATGATAACAATCAAACCGATTGAGACGATATACCGAGGCTACAGGTTCAGGAGCCGGCTGGAGGCTCGATGGGCCGTGTTCTTCGACACTCTCGGGATCCCGTTCGAGTATGAGCCAGAGGGATTCGAGTTGCCGGGCGGCCTGCGCTACCTACCGGACTTCTGGCTTCCAGAACAGGATGGCTGGGTGGAGATAAAGGGGCGGGAACCGACGGAGGAAGAGAGCCTGAAGGCGGAACTGCTCGCCGCGGGCACCGGTCATCCAGTCTACATCTTCTTCGGACCGATAGAGGAGCCGTCCGGCTACTGTACTGGGAGCGCGCATATGTGGGCTGATTGGGGCTTTGACTTGGATTATTGGTGGTGTGAGTG
Source organism: Oscillospiraceae bacterium (assembly GCA_050944035.1). Classification (GTDB taxonomy): domain Bacteria; phylum Bacillota; class Clostridia; order Oscillospirales; family Oscillospiraceae; genus JBMNQH01. The sequence goes on from JBMNQH010000059.1 coordinate 1,158, forward strand.
CCGACACTGCGGCCGGCTCGGAATTAAATACATGGGCCGAAGCGAACGGCTCCCGTGTCGCGGGAACACGTGCCCATCCTATGACGGCAAAGACTACAATTATGATTCGCCGCGACTAGTGGAAGCTTACACCAAAGCCCGTTCGGCAAGGTTTGAGAGGTTCGGTCGAGGGTAGGTTGGCCCTCCTACATCTCCACAAGGGTGGCGGATGCCTGTTCCGCCCTCATCGACGCAAGGCCATTATACCACTCGGAGGCGGCAACGATATGACGACACTAAGCATCGACATCGAAACCTATAGCGACGCATCACTCCCCGATGTTGGTGTGTATCGCTATGCTGATGATCCCTCCTTCGAAATCCTGCTATTCGCCTACGCCTTCGACGGTGAGGCTGTGCGCGTGGTAGATCTCGCCCAGGGCGAGAAACTGCCCCGGCGTGTCATTGGTGCTCTCCTCGATCCAGCAGTCACAAAGAGCGCCTTCAACGCACAATTTGAGCGGGTCTGTTTGAGCCGGCACTTGGGCAGGCCGCTGGATCCCGAAGGCTGGCACTGCACAATGATACATGCCTGGAGCCTGGGGCTGTCAGGCGGATTGGCTCATGTAGCCAAAGCGCTCAACCTTCCGCAGGACAAACAAAAAATGTTCATCGGCAAAAATCTAATCCGTGCGTTCTCTGTGCCACGAAAACCTTCTGAGGCTAACGGGCACGTGACTCGATACCGTCCCTACCATCGGCCATTAGATTGGGAGCTGTTCTGTGACTACTGCATTCAGGACGTGGTTGTAGAGCGGGAGATCCATAAGCGCTTAAGCCCCTACCCTATGCCGGAGAAAGAGCTGGAATTATATCACCTAGATCAGCGCATCAACGATTACGGTGTGAGATTGGACCCCGTCTTTGTGCGGCAAGCTATTGCGATTGACGCGGCCTGCACGGAAGAGCTCACCGAAGAGCTCAAAGCCTTAACGAGATTAGAAAATCCGAACTCAAATACACAGCTAAGGGACTGGTTGTCGAAGATGCTGGGCACGGAGGTTCGGAGTATCGATAAACGGGCCGTTGCAGGGATGCTCGACGATGCGGAGGGCCATCCCGAGGTGGCACAGGCTCTTGAGCTCCGGCAACAGCTGGCGAAAACCTCTACTGCGAAATACGCTAAAATGGCGGATGTTATATGCAGTGACGGTCGCGCTCATGGACTGCTACAGTTTTACGGCGCTAGAACCGGGCGCTGGAGTGGGCGCCTGATCCAAGTCCAGAACCTTCCGAAAAACCACATTGCAGAACTCGATCTCGCCCGAGAAGTCGTGCGAAACGGAGACCGGGAGCTGCTGGAGATGCTGTATGCCAACGCGCCGGCCGTTCTGAGTCAGTTGATCCGCACGGCGTTTATTCCAGCAGAGGGATACCGGTTCATCGTCTCCGACTTCTCCGCGATCGAGGCGCGGGTGATCGCGTGGTTTGCAGGAGAGCAGTGGCGCCTCGAGGTGTTCCAATCGCATGGCAAAATCTACGAGGCGTCCGCGGCTGCCATGTTCGGAGTGCCTGTGGAGTCGATCGACCGCGGGAGCCCACTCCGACAGAAGGGCAAAATTGCAGAGCTCGCATTGGGGTACCAAGGCGGCGTGGGCGCCCTCAAACAGATGGGCGCTCTCGATATGGGGCTCACGGAAGAGGAACTGCCAGAGCTTGTGGCCCAGTGGCGGCTGGCCAATCCTGCGATCGTGCAGTTTTGGAGAGACGTGGACGCTGCCGCGAAAACGGCAATCAGCGATCAGACTACAGTCCCCCTCCAAAAGGGGCTACGGTTCATTTACGAGCCGGGGGCGCTATTTATCGAGCTCCCCTCTGGTCGACGACTCGCCTACCCTAACCCACGAGTCGAGCCGCACCACAAGTGGGAAGGCCGCGACAAGATCAGCTTCGGAGACACCGGTCAGAACAAGCGAGATCGTTTGGACACCTATGGCGGCCGACTGGTTGAAAACATCGTGCAGGCAACCGCCCGGGACTGCCTGGGTGAGGGAATGCTACGGCTGTATGAGGCTGGTTACAAAATAACCTTCCACGTCCACGACGAGGTAGTTCTAGAAGTTCCCATTGGCCAAGGATCCGTGGACGAGGTCAACGAGATAATGAGCGAACCTATGCCGTGGGCCCCAGGGTTGCCCCTGGCCGCGGACGGGTTCGAATGCGACTACTACCAAAAGGACTAACAGGGGATGGTGCTATGGCTGACGCAGAAACAATTAAAATCCCCAAAGTGAAACACGATGGAGAGCTGGCAATTGCAGTTGGCAGGAGCCGGTTCGAGATGGCGTGGAAAAACAAGCAGATCACGTGGAGCCAGTTAGTAAAACGGCTGAGCCAAACCAAGCGCACATCAGAAACCTACGCCGAGTATCAGCGCTCCACGAAGAGTCAGCGAGACCTCATCAAGGAC
>JBMNQH010000060.1:0-3137 GCA_050944035.1 Oscillospiraceae bacterium
ACTTTTTACGCCAACTATGTGGATATTTATGAATTAGCGGATATAGTGCAGGGGAGCTTAGAGCAAAGTGTCAGCGAGCTGTACCGCGACGAGGTGGAAAACAGCTTTAACAGCAACGATTATTTAAAATTGTTCCGGCATATCGCCGACAATCAACTGTTCTATAAGACATACTTTAAGCTTGGATACGATAATCAGTTTAAAATCGTAAAATATGATACAAAGCTGGCGGCGAATCATTTTGAAAACCGGTTCGTCCATTATCATATAGAGTTTTTTAGAAGCGGATTCAATGCTATCGTGAAGATGTGGCTGGCAGGAGGATGTACAGAAACGCCGGAAGAAATGAACGAAATCATCCAAAGCGAATACAAAGGCAGGACAGAATTCTTTCAAAAAGACTAAAAACAGCAAGACCTCTGCGGAGATCTTGCTGTTTTCATGTTCTATACAGGCCCGCATATTACTCACTCTGCAGCCTTCTCTACTGCATATAAAAATTTCTGTATAACAGGCGATGGATGGGAAGAATGGAGCAGCCCGAAGGGAATGGTATAATCCCAGTCTACGGGCAGGATTTTTAAAAGCGGATGCACATACCGCCAGTTATCAATGGCCATCAGCACGCAATTGTTGTTCTCACACTGATTGAACACTTCTACGTTATAAAAATCAAAGTTCACGATCTGTATCTGCGAATGGTTCTTCCACAGATCATCCCGCAGTAAATCCACATAATGACTCCATTCCCGGCGCATGAGCATCAGACGTTCGCCATAAAGATCCCGGATGGTCAGCCTATCCTTCCCGGCCAGCTTATGATGGATGGAAACAGCACAACGAATCGGCTCCCTCGAAATTTCCAGCCCTTGGCACTGTCGTAGATTCAGCATCGTTTCATCAAAGATCCCAGCCACCACATCGATGTTCTGGCCCAGGTTTGCCAGAATCTCTCTGGCGTTCTCTGGTGTATTTTCAAAAGGAACAAGCTGAAATTTGATATCAGGGCAATATTCCTGTACTTTGGGCCATAAATCCACCAAGATCTGGCCGGCGTCATGGGAGAGGTGCCGATACGGATCACCATCCCGCTCTCCTGCATGGCGTTTTTCGCCCGCGTAACGGAATCCTTGCAGTACTGGATGATATACTTGGCGTCCTGGTACAGGGACTGGCCCGCCTTAGTCAGAATCAGCCCCCGATGGGTACGCTCAAACAGGGTAAGCCCCAGGGAACCCTCCAGCAGATTGATCTGCTTAATGACTGCGGGCGGGGAGATAAACAGCTTTTCCGCCGCTTTATTAAAGCTTCCCGATTCCACGACGCAGAGAAAAGTTTCCAGTTGTGGGTTATACATTTGGGTCACCGTCCTTCTTTTTCTGACATCTTAAGTCAGAAGGTTTTTTCGCAGATTTGGGAATCATCCAGGAACGGCCGAAACGAAGCACCCCAGCAATACGGCCTTCCTCACAAAGTTTTTGAACCCATCGTTCTGAGCAATTCCACATTCCAGAGGCTTCACGGACAGACATAAATTCCACGATATTCTCTCCTCACAATAGTTCGTTTATCCGAATACTATTATAACTTTTCCATGACAGAAAGTCAAAAGAAAAGCGTACAATCCCACCTGAAATAGGACTGTACACTTATGCCTATAAGTATGGATCTAAATTTGTGATATAAAAGACTTGCCCTTTATCCATCCAGAGAAACAACAAATCCGAACCCATCGCCAACCGGCACAAGGTTCGGATTTGTTTGTTTTGGCAAATGACTCTAATTTTGATAGAAACCGTGCAAGGGGGTGCAATTACGGTTTAGAGGGGGGTGCATTTTCGTTTTAAGGGGGTGCAATTCTCCATTGAGGGGGTGCAGTTTGATGCACTACATAAAAGAACTCCAAATTAGCATTTTTAGCGCATCAAATGCAATAATCTTTCCATTTTGGTGTCCCACTCTCTGCTGGAATCGGCGCACTCTTTCAATTCAGTTACGACTTCAGCATTTATCGGCAAGTTTTTCTTATAGCGGATGGTATGCTCAAGGCTTGCCCAGAAGTCCATCGCGATTGTACGGAGTTGTATCTCCACCGGCACATGGACCTCTTTTTCTGCAAAGAATACCGGCAACCGGATCGTCAGGTGCAGACTGCGATATCCATTTGGCTTATGGTGTGAAATGTAGTCTTTCTCTGTGATAATTTCAATGTCAGACTGTCCTTTTAAGCACTTTGCCAAAAAGAACACATCCTCCTCGAAAGAGCAGATCACACGCACACCGGCAATATCCATGATATTTGCCTGCATGGTCGGAAATCCAGAGGGAGTCCGCGCTTCTGCATCTCGTGCATAATGCTGGACGGCGACTTCAAGCGGCTTTTCATACTTTCTATCGGATTGCGATCATGCTGCAATGAGAATTCCTCATTCAAAATTTCCAACCGACTTTCAAGTGCTTTCAGTGCGCAGCGGTATTGCAGCATGACTTCCTGATACCTGCGGTTTTCACTTAAAAGGCGCTGGCATTGCAGGTCATCCAAGCCTTTGTCTGCCGCAACCGTCAAACCAAATAGATTTTCACTCATAGCTTCTCCATTCCGCAGGGATAGGCGCTCCGCGCTGTCTGCTGCTCTTGTGTTACGACCTGATAAAAGCTGTATCCGCCGGAGAGATGGGCACAGGTAAAACCATACTGCGTCAAAAGCCGACAGGCCAGATAACTGCGAAGCCCTGTCTGGCAATTCACATAGACAGGCTTACCCCGGTCTAACTCGTCCAAATGCTCCCGCAGATCGTCCAATGGAATGTTCCGAAAGCCGTCCAGATGCCCCCGCTGATACTCCCACGCCGTGCGGACATCCAGCAGTGTCGCATTGCCATCGCAAGGCAAGTCCTCAACCTCATTCCAATGGAACTGCCGTACCTTCCCGCTCTCCAAATCCTCGATCATAAAACCGGCCATATTGACCGGATCCTTGGCAGAGGAATAGGGCGGCGCATAGGAAAGATCGAGCTCCGTCAGTTCCAAAGCTGTCATTTTTGCGCGAATGGCCGTTGCCAGTACATCAATGCGCTTGTCCACACCGTCGCCGCCAACGATCTGCGCACCCAGCAGCCGCAGGCTTTCTTTTTCAT
>JBMNQH010000061.1:0-3001 GCA_050944035.1 Oscillospiraceae bacterium
AGACATATAACTTTCTTGCAATAGACACAATAATGCCAAAGTATAGCACTACCGCATATTTTGATTTTATTTGCAAGAAAAGTTAATCATCTTTCCACCTCTTTCTAAATTCTAAAACATTATACCATAAATTGCAGGCAAATACAAGTGGTTACAAAAATTTTAACAAATCGCTTATAATACAATCATATAACTTTACTCATTCCTTACTGACCGTAAAATTCAAAGTTTCTGTTCCCTATAAAATTAGTTTATCGGGATTTACCAAATTGCCAAACAACGATTGATCGAACTATCAAGTTCTCTACTTGCCATGATTATAGCACATGGATATGAATAATTCTACCAGCTAAACACGGTTGTTTTTCCCTATGTAAAGCCGCAGTCAAAACTGCGACTTCCCGACAAATTATCGGATTACTGAATGGAGGACAACCTGACAAGGACTTCTTTCATGTCCGTCCAGATTTCTTCCAGACGTTCCTGCAAGTCCTTAATGTCGGCTTCATAGATGTTGCCGGTCTCATTGGCTCGTTTTGCGTACTGATTCAGGTTGTTGGAACAGATTCGCAGAAGCGAAACCAGTGCTTTCACATCCTGCAAATCCAGATTGATACAGTAGCCGTCCAGAGCCATTTTTCGCAGATATGCCCCCATACTGCGGATACCAAGCTCGTCCATCTTCTGATGGATTCGCTCGACTTCCTCCTTGGATGCCAGGAAATGAACATCCTGGTCACGCTTTGCCATTACAACACCTCCTCGTAGCCCTCAGAGCGTTTTGCGGGCGGGATATGCTCGGACTTGGATTTCAGATCAGCCAGAACAGAGGGGCGTTCCGCTTTGCTTTTTTCGGCTCGGTTTTCCACCGTATCTTCCATATTCAGCGCCGCATCCAGCTCCGCAAGCCGCTGACTTTTTGCTGCAAGCTCCGCTTCCTGGGGGAATGGTTTTCCAAGTTCCGCCTTTGCCGCTTCCTGCTGATTGTAGAGATTGGTCAGTTGTTCATTGGCTCTTTCCAACCGCTCAGGAATGCCAGAAAGTGCGTTATCCAATCGGGTGATATTTCCCCTGGCATCCGTGCCAAGGGCTACACGGTGGCTCATAGAGCCTTTCAGAACGATGTCAAACTCACTTCGGAAGCTGTCATAGGAAAGCTCCATCTGAAATCCTCGGTAACTGCCCAGCAGAACCGGATCAGCACCTTTTGTCTCCTTACAGGCGGCAAGAATGATTTCACCGGCATCGGCTTTTTCCGCATAGTGCTTTCCCCTGATTTCCATACCACAGAATCCCTCGGAGATCTGCGGATGTGCCTCCACGGTCTTGATGTCCGCTTCAAAGCCATGAATATAGCCAGTCTGCTTTTCAATCTCAGCCGGGAAGTATTTCAGGAGCTTATCCTCCATACGGTACTGCTGGCTCTGGTGGTCGGCCTTCAGCACTTTCAGCCTTGCCACATCAATATCCAGGTCCATCTTTTCCTTGATGAGCGGATTACCGGCACATAATGCTTTGATCTCCGCATAGGAAAGTGCCTGCTCATCCACATCGTCACAGGAGCGAACCGGAGATTTGGAGGTCATGATCTGGGAGATAAATTTCTGCTTATTCTCCAGGGTCTGGTACAAATATGCGTCGAAGGTTCCCTCGGTCACATATTGATAGATCTGAACCTCTTTGTTCTGGTTGCCCTGACGGATGATACGACCGTTTCTCTGGGTCATATCAGACGGACGCCAGCCCACATCCAGATGATGAACCGCCACCAGTTTGTCCTGCACATTGGTTCCTGCGCCCATTTTCTGCGTACTGCCAAGCAGCACACGCACCTGTCCGTTACGAACCTTGGCAAAGAGTTCTTTCTTTTTTGCTTCGGTATTCGCATCGTGAATAAAGGCGACTTCCTCGGCAGGTACACTGTTTGCCATCAGCTTGGTTTTGATGTCGTCATAGACATTGAATGTGCCGTCATTTTTCGGAGTGGAGAGGTCACAGAACACCAGCTGTGTCAGCCTGTCAGCCTGCCCGTCCTGCCAGATACGAAGGATATTTCCCACACAGGCATTGAGCTTGCTGTTCGGGTCATCCGGCAACAGCGGGTTCATCAGCCGCTGATCCAGTCCCAGCTTCCGCCCATCGCTGGTAATCTTCAGCATATTGTCCACAGAAGGGTCAATAATACCGGCATGAACATCCGCAGCTCTTTCGGAAAGGGAAGCAACCATATCCTTCTGATACTCAGAGGGCTGCACCACAACCGTCTCGAATTTCGCTTCGGGAACCGGAAGATGCAGCTGGTCTGAGGTCTTGATGTCGGCTACTTCCTTGAACATATTCATCAGTTCAGGAAGATTGAAGAACTTGGCGAATCGGGTTCTGGCACGGTAGCCGGTTCCCTCCGGTGCAAGCTCAATGGCCGTCGTTGTCTCGCCAAAGGTGGATGCCCAGGAATCAAAATGAGTCAGGTTTTTCTTCTGGAGCGTACCGTACTGGAGATAGCGCATGACGGTGTAAAGCTCGGTCATGGAGTTGCTGACCGGAGTGCCGGTGGCGAAGATAACGCCACGACCGCCGGTGATCTCGTCCATATAGCGGCATTTCATAAACATATCCGAAGATTTCTGCGCTTCGGAGGTGGAGAGACCTGCCACATTCCTCATTTTGGTGTAGAGGAACAAATTTTTGAACGCATGGCTCTCGTCCACAAACAGCCGGTCAACGCCTAACTGTTCAAATGTGATAACATCATCCTTTCTGTCGGCGGTGAGAAGTTTATCCAGTCTGGCTTCCAGAGATTTTCTGGTTTTCTCCATTTGCTTGATGGTAAAATTCTCGCCACGCTGATATTTCAGTTCTGCGATTGCACCCTCGATCTCATCAATCTGTTCCTGCAACTGCCGTTCCTGCCGCTCGGCAGACAGCGGAATCTTCTCAAACTGGCTGTGACCGATGATAACGGCATCATAGTCGCCGGTTGCAATACGGGCGCAGAACTTCT
>JBMNQH010000062.1:0-2767 GCA_050944035.1 Oscillospiraceae bacterium
TGTTCGTCCGAAGAGGAAATGCCGGGCCCAAAAACGGCCGAATTGTCGTTAACCATTTCCGGTTCTCCCCTCGTCCGTTCCGTCGGAGAAGAGGGAGCCGAGGGTACGGTAAATCGGATTGCGATAGGTATTTTCAATAGCAACGGGAGTGTCAATACCATTGCCGAATATGCTTTTGGCGATCTCACCGACAACGGAGACGGAAGCTATACGGCAACACTCACTTGCAGTCCCGGCACCGGTTGCACAATTGCGGTAGTGGCAAATGCGCCGTCGGGCATGTTTGCGGGAGTAGGCTCGAAAGCAGTGTTTCTATCCAAAACGGTGGATCTTGCGCAAACCGCCAATGCCGGCAATACCGACCAGATTTCCACCAACCTGCCGATGTCGGGAGAAAGTGCGGCGGTTGATTTCACTGCAAATGCATCGACCGATGTCACTGTCAGCCTGTCGAGGCTGGTCTCGAGAGTGGTTCTCAACCGTGTCTCGACTGCTTTTGATCCTGCGGGACAATATGCTTCGGCAACCTTCAAGATCACGAAAGTTTTTTTGTATAATGCTTTAAAAACGAGTAAGGTGCATACGGGAGATGCTTCTGCCACTTTCCCCTCATCACCTGACTATTATCACGGCGGAACAGTTTCCGGAACGACCTGGACCGACGGCAGCGATTTCATTAGAGACGATTTGAGTGAGGCGGTTAAAGTGGACGCTTCGACACCTTACACCACAAGCCATTTCTTTTATGCCTTTCCCAATCCGTCGACCAACCTGACTAAAACCAAGCTGGTTATTGCCGGCGTTTTCGATCAGGATGGCTCCGGCACCGCTTATGACGAGGAAACGGTGTATTATCCGATTGTCATCAACAAAAGCCAGTCCGGAACTACCATAACCGAAAACGGCGAAACTAAAATCGGAAGAACCGGATACCTCGACCGGAATACCGTTTACAACTTGTCGGCAGTGATAAAAGGCAAAGGGGTGAGCGATCCTTCGCAGGATATTGAACCTGCCGATCTTAATCTGACCGTAACGGTTGCGGATTGGACGTTAACGGTTACCCAGGAAGTAGTTTTTGAATAGTTGTTTTTCGAAAAGCAGGGAAATGGTTCGTTATTGCAGATATCGCGCTTATCTTTTGGCCGTTGCCTTCATTGTATCCGGTGGATGCATTCGCGAAGACCTGTCGGATTGCAGATACCTGACGTTGAAGTTCAAGGTATCGGATTCCCGCGAAGAAACGAATGCAGGTACCGATACGGTCGGTAATGTACACGTGTATCTGTTCGACAGCAGGGGGTACGTCAGAACGGTAGAAGTGGATGATATCTCGAAGCATTATACCCTGGGATTCGAGAAAAGCGACGAGATTTCAATCGCAGCCTGGGGCAACCTTAGGAGCGACAGCATCGAAATACCCGGGATGCACAGGGGGATGTGTCGTTTATGTGCAATCCTCAAATTAAAAAAACAGGACGAATATTGCCCGGAGCCGCCCGATTTGTTCTTTGCTTCGTATCGGTCGGAAGATACTGTTGTAGATACCGTGATAGTGACGTTGGAAAGAATCGTTTCTTCCGTTACCATTACAGGAAAGCATCTTTCCGATTCTTTCGGAACCGATACCGTCGGTTGTTACTTTGTAATAAGAGGCACAACAGACGGCATCGACTTCAATGGCGAAACGGTCGGTTCGGAAGCAGCTTACAGACCGCCGGCCTATTTCGATACGGAACACAACCTGAAAACTCCCGTTTTCAAAATTTTGCCTCAGGCGGAAAACGAATACCTGACCATCGAATTGTATCGGGGAAACGAAAAGCTTTACAGTACGCATACCGACAGCGAAGGTGAGTTGTTGCGTGCGCTTCCGGGTGAGCAGTTGAACATTGTCATCGATTTCAGCCGGAGAAATGTCGTTATTAAGATAATCATAACTCCTTGGGGCGAGACGTGGCAGGAAACCGTCATGTAGCAATGAGAAAGATAAGGTACATAGGGTGTTGTTTGTTGGCAGGATGCCTTGTCGGGTCGTGTATTGATGAAGATCACACGGCTTCGGCCGATTGCGATGCAACGGTGCGTGTGGAGGTATCGGCAAAAAGGAATGTGCCGGTGTCAACGACCCGAGCGTTCAGCGAAGATATCGTTGACGACATGCATGTGCTGGTGTACGACAGCAGCGGAAAGCTTACCGGTCATGCTTTCGGAACAACCAACCCGTTGGTCGTGAGAGCACTGAGCGGTGCCGGCTGCACCGTTTATGCCGTCACCAATACGGGAAACCCTTCCCTTTTCTCGGGTTTGTCGGTAAGCGAACGGCATGCGCTTCTCGACATGACGACCGAAAGTATCGCTTCCCTTGCCGATATCGTGGCAGGTGATAATCTGCAGATGAGCGGAAGTGTGATAACCGACATCGTGAAGGGGGAAAACGACATTAGTGACGGTTTTTTCGTATCGCGGCTCGCAGCCAAAAACACGCTCTGCATTACCTGTGCCGATGGTGTTGTGCTTACCGGTTATTCTATCGGGAATCTGCCGGCGAAAAGTTGGCTAATAGCCCGGCCCAACCCGAATGAAGCCGATGCAGACGATGCGGTAGTCGGCGATGATGCGGTTTCCGTTTCGAATCCCCACGACTGGTTCGATACCGGTGTAATCGACATTACCGGAACTTCGTCCTATACGATCACCTTTTACATGTACGAAAACCGCCGCGGAGGGCGAGTGCCCGTGGAAGGAACTACCGGCGACCCTTCCG
>JBMNQH010000063.1:0-2740 GCA_050944035.1 Oscillospiraceae bacterium
AATGTCTCCTCTCCCAGATGCCCCCGGCCGATATGGGCATGACGGTCCATACGTGACGCCAGCGGGTTTTTGCTGTCATTGAGATGCATCGCGCCAAGCCGAGACAATCCGACATGTTCATCGAAGGCCGTCAAAACCTTCTGCACCCCTTCGGAACCCTTCAAGTCATATCCGGCGCCGAATGCGTGGGCCGTATCCAGACACGCGCCGAGCCTGTCTTCGGGAAAACTTTTCACAAGAGCTCCGAGCGCTTCAAAACTGGTCCCTATCTCTTGACCCATGCCGGCTGTGTTCTCAAGGAGCATCTTGACCGGTCCCCGGTAACGCTCCAGAACCTCCTCGATGCTTGAGTAAACCCGGGCGAGGGCCTCGGGTGATTCCGGGTGCTCGTCTTTTCGCTTATGGCCGACATGGGTAACAAGATACCGCCCGCCGAGGGTTTCGGTCCTCTGGAGGTCCTCCACCAGGACGTCTATGGAGTAGTTTCTCGCTTCGGGGTCGTCGGACGCGAGGTTCGTAAAATAGGGGACATGTACGACAAGAGGGTGGATATCGTTCTCCGCCAGGATGCTCTTCATCTTCTCGACATCGGGAAGGGAGAGCTCCTTTGCCTTCCCTCCCCGGGGACTTCTGGAGAAAATCTGAACGGCCTCGCACCCCAACGACACGGCCCTCTCGGCCATCATGGCCATTCCGCCCGCTATGGAAACGTGAATGCCGAGCCGCACGTTAGTGCGACCTGTCCCGGTCTCGCCCGTTGCGGGTATTGTCCCTGCGCCACTGGGGCCTTCGATCGCCGCGCCCGCCGTTCCTATCGCCCCGATGCTCCCTGGATGCCGGAGAGCCGCCGAGGGCTTGACGCCTGGAGAGGTTCACCCGGCCCATATGGTCGATCTCTATCACTTTCACCAGGACTTCATCGCCGATATTCATGACGTCTTCTATCCTGTGGACGTTCTCCAAGGCCGCCTCAGGAGTCCTCACGAGCCCTTCCTTCCCCGGAAGGACCTCCACGAACGCTCCGAAGGAGGCGAGTCTGGTCACCTTTCCCTTGTACGTGCGCCCAACCTCGATATCTCTTGTCAGGTTCTCCACGATCTCTTTGGCCTTCTCACCGCTTGCCATGTCGGGAGCAGCGATGAACACACGACCGTCCTGCTCAATATCGATCTTGACGCCTGTCTCGGTGGTGATCTTGTTGATGGTCTTGCCTCCCGGACCGATGACGTCCCGTATCTTGTCGGGATCGATATGGACTACTATCATGCGCGGAGCGTACTCGGACAGCTTCTCTCTTGGGTGAGGTATGGTCTCCTTCATCTTGTCCAAGATGAACAGCCTGGCCTTCCTGGCTCTCTCTAGAGCGGTGCTGAGGATGCTCCTGTCGACTCCGGCGATCTTGATGTCCATCTGGAGAGCCGTCACACCTTCTTCGGTCCCTGCGACTTTGAAGTCCATGTCTCCCAAGGCGTCTTCCATGCCCTGAATGTCGGTGAGAACCTCCATTTTGCCTTCGTCCTTGACAAGACCCATGGCGATCCCCGCTACAGGAGCCTTTATGGGTACTCCGGCGTCCATGAGCGACAGGGTGCTTCCGCACACCGAAGCCATTGAAGTTGACCCGTTGGACTCAAGCACCTCGGAAACCACGCGAATGGTGTAGGGAAATTCCTCTTCACCCGGAACCACCGGGAGAAGAGCCCTCTCTGCCAGAGCGCCGTGGCCGATTTCCCTTCGTCCGGGACCTCTCATCGGCCTTGTCTCGCCAACCGAGTAGGGAGGGAAGTTGTAGTGGTGCAGGTATCGCTTGGTTTCTTCTATGCCGGTCGTATCCAGTTCCTGAATGTCGCCCTTGGCCCCTAAAGTCGCGATGCTCATGACCTGAGTCTGGCCTCTTGTAAAGATGGCCGACCCGTGAACCCGCGGAAGAGTAGCCACTTCGCAGGTGATAGGCCTGATTTCGTCGGGCCGCCGCCCGTCGGGGCGCCTGCCTGTCTCAAGAATCATACTGCGGACTTCGGTCTTGAGCACAGAATGGAATGCCTCGGAGATCTCGGCTTCCCTCTCGGCGAACTCCTCGCCCAACTCGGCGTAGACTTCCTCCAAGATCTCTTCGATGGCGGACTCTCTGGAGAGCTTCTCTTCCACCCTTATGGCTTGCCTGATCCTCGGGGTGGCGATCTCTCGCACCCTCTCCAGTATGTCTTCTCCCGGCAAGTAGAGTACCGGCTCGAATTTTGGCTTGCCGATTTCCTCGCGGACCTTCTCCAAAAAGCGGCAGATCTCCCGTATCACATCATGCCCGTACATGATGGCGTCGATCATGACGTCTTCGGGAACCTGGTTGGCCCCCGCCTCCACCATGAGCACGGCATCTTCGGTGCCCGCGACCGTGAGGCGAAGGTCGCTTCTCTCAACCTCTTCCACTACTGGATTGATCACAAACTGACCGTCTACAAGGCCTATCTCGGCGGCGCCCACGGGCCCGTTCCACGGTATGTCGCTTACGGTAAGAGCCGCCGAGGCGCCGATCATCCCGGCTATCTCGGGAGAGTTGTCGTGGTCTATGGAGAGCGGCATGACGACAATCTGGACTTCGTTCCTTAAGCCTTTGGGAAAGAGCGGGCGTATGGGACGGTCTGTCACCCTGGCCTGGAGAATTGCCTTCTCGGGCGGTCGTCCTTCTCTGCGCCCCCAGCTCCCTGGGATGCGCCCCACGGCGTAGAGCCTCTCCTCTACG
>JBMNQH010000064.1:0-2739 GCA_050944035.1 Oscillospiraceae bacterium
CTCAGCCCCTCGACACGGTTTCCCTTATGAAATTCTACCATTGCATCCAGTTCTTTCTGGTTCCCTTCAATCTTCATGTTATTATAGCGCCTCCATTTCAACTATTCCTCATTTTCTGATAAATTCCAATTTGCCGCTCTGTTTTACGGATCAGGCAGAAGCAAGTAACCTTATTCATTCTTCTGTCTCTACAATGCCATAGTCAATCAGGATGTTCTTCTCGGCATTCGGCGGATAGACAATGCCTGTCATCTCATACTGATAGCGCCGTACCTTCCTAAAGTCCTTGATCGGTTCCGGTGCATAGGCCGCTGTCTCGCAGTGCTCAAATTCCGGCATACCGGCAAGGTCATCCGCAGCCGCTTTAATCAAAGCATCGGTCACATCGTCAATGTCCTTCCCATACTCAACGGCAACCAATTCGTGCTTCTTGACATCCTTCTCAAGATTTCCAAAAGAGCGGTAGAGAAGATATTTCATGGGTTCAGTCCTCCTTGTGCTTTTCCTCGTCCAAAACTTTTTCCAATAAGGCGGTGAGCGTGGCGGCAATCAGCTCATAACTGATTGCGTCAGGGTCTTTCTGAATTAAGTAGCTGGCTACTGCCTTAAATGCGGTGGTCTTGTCCACATGAGTTTCATTGTCAAACCGGTCGAGGATTTCCCCAATCAAACGGACAACAGCTTCATCTTCCTCGCTGATACCCATATTGAGCATAGCCGCCAGCTCTTCGTCCTCAGCAAGCGTTTCAAATTTCAGATAGTCGCCGTATTCCTCCGACATGATTTCCTCAAAATAATTGATCATAACATGAAAAAGGAACTTGCCGTCTTCCTGCGTAGTAATGCAGCAATAATGCGCCTTTTCACCGATGTCTTTTAGGAGCGACATATCCTCCGAATCATCAAACTCAAGCATAGGTAGCGTCAGATCGATGTGGGCATCCCAATGTTCAAAGTCAACGACACCATGAATCTTGCCGTGATGACGCTTTGCAAACTCATCGCATCTTTCCAACAAATACTCGTAGTTTTCCTTATCCTTCGGGACTATCACCTTTGGGATAGCATCCATCTTTTTTGAAAACTCTTCTAAAAAGCCACCGGGGGCGTTTACCCGGTCAAAAATTGCTTGAGCCAGTGGGTCAGGCTTGTCTTCTTCATAGTTACGGTCGAATACAATGTTCTCCATTTTCTCCATCGTTTTACTCACTCCCAACTTTAACAAATCAGTTTTAGCGCAAATTGCGGATGACAGCCAGAGAAAGAATATTTAAGTATAGATAGCCCAGCTCATGGATGAAGTCCACATCAATCTCAAGGAAGGTGGTTCGGAGCTGTGTATAGACAAGGCGGAACAAATCCATCTCCGGCGGGGTATCGAACAGGTTCAGGCTAAGGATGGCCGTTTCTGCTTTCTCCCATGTTTGGGATGCCTCAATCTCTGAGCTGGTCATAACAGCCGCCAGAATTTCACTGACTGCCAGTTTACCGTCTACCGGCTCAATTTCGCCTTTGAGCTGCCGGAGTACATCTGCCTTCTCCTTGAGGGGGACGATTTCGCAGCTATCGTCAAGCTCAATGGCGATAATCTCTGCAATGCACTCCCGCCAAACAGCGTACCCCGCGTTGATGATACCGTCTTCTTCCTTGGTCTGCGCATAGTCTTCACAGTATTCGTCATAGAAGCTCTTCCCGTCCAATTCATGGTGAGCGCAGTAGATGTGCGCCAGCTCATGCAGGAAGATATGGTGCAGTTCAACCGGATGGTAGGGTATGTCCGTGCGGAGCAGGATGCCGTCCTTACCGCCGTTATCCATTCCGATAAAAGAGGATGCCCGGAAATCAAAATAGCCTTCCTCCTGATACCGGTCGTTCAGCCGGTAAGGAAAATACTTGGAGCAGAACTGCTCGAAAATTTCCTTCTGATCCTCAGTCATGAAACAGGTAAGGATGATGTTATCCCCGGAGAAATCAGCATCCATCCTGTCGTTAAAAATCTCTATGGCACGGGCAAGATAGGAGTCATAGTTCAATTCGTTCGTCGCCTCCATTGTAATATCTTTATTTCAGGAAGTCGCTCTTGTGTTCAATGCGCCGGAGGCCATATCCGGTTTCCGCCAAGTGGGCGATTTTCAATGCGACAAGGTTAATGTCCGTTTCCATCGCCCGTGCAATCTGTTCGGATGTATAGCCATAGCCGTAGATGTACTCAAGAATCTCATCGGTGTCGAGCAGGATTTCTGCTGCGACGATGTTCGCCTCATATTCTGGCTTTGTGGTCATGTCGTACAACATGAACTCCTGTATTGCGCTTCCTTTTGCCAGATTGCGATGCAACTGGTCATGCCCAAGCTCATGAGCACAGACGATCCGTTGCATCTGACCGCTTAGGTTTTCGTTTATGAAGATAAAACGGCTGCGCTTGATTACCCGATACATCCCTTTCAGAGGGCCGAAGTCCTCACAGAACAGGACTTCAATGCCAAGCTGCCGCGCTATGCTAAATGGATCTCGCGTCCCGCAGCGCTTTACAAGCCTGCTGCCGACCTTCGAGAGATTTTCAGCATTCATCGTCTCACCTCCCGCTGATGGGGGCATCGCAAACAGCGAATAGCCTCACTGTTCGCTTGTCCCCTTACGGTATTTCTTTGGAGTGTATTTCTTGTTTTTCTCTTTGGCAATCCAATAGGCTTCGTTCAGCGCCTTCATCGCGCCATCGAGCGCTTCGTCACTGAGCCG
>JBMNQH010000065.1:0-2697 GCA_050944035.1 Oscillospiraceae bacterium
AAGGGCGAGCTTGCAATTTTGCAGCTGATTTCCACCCGCCTTTTCGTGGCTGTGGGAGATCCGCACCGATACGCAGAGACAGTCATTGAACTGGACTGCGGCGGCACAGCGTTCTCCGCCAAGGGAAAAACCATCCTGCATAATGGCTGGAAAGCACTTGTCAGGAAAAGCAGTTCGACAAAATCTGACGAGAAGGAACAGGCACTCCCTTCTGTTTCCGCTGGCGATGAAATGGCTGTTACCAGCACGGAAATCAAGGAAGGAAAAACCTCCCCTCCGAAGCACTTCACCGAAGATACGCTCCTGCAGAGCATGGAAACTGCCGGTGCGGATGAAATGCCCGATGAGGTGGAGCGCAAAGGTCTGGGAACCCCTGCGACCCGTGCCGGTATCATCGAAAAACTGGTGCGTATCGGTTTTCTGGAACGGAAAGGCGATAAGAAAACCAAGCATCTGATTCCGACCCACAAGGGTACAGCTCTGGTAACAGTCATGCCCGAACAGATTCAGTCCCCATCTATGACAGCGGATTGGGAGGAAAAGCTGCTTCTCATTGAGAAAGGCGAATACGCCAGCGAGGACTTTATGGATGAGATCAAAGATGTGATTGCCGGTCTGATTCAGAATTACGAGGTTATTCGGGATTCTGAGGTTTTGATGTCAAAGGAAAGCAATACCGTGGGAAAATGCCCTGTTTGCGGCGATGCTGTAGAGGAAAAGGCGAAAGCGTTTTTCTGTTCCAACCGGAGTTGCAAGTTTGCCCTCTGGAAAAACAACCGTTATTTCGAGAGTATCGGCAAGAGCATGACCGGTGCCACGGCTCAGAAGCTGCTTGGCTCTGGGAAAATCAAACTGAAAGGCTGCAAATCAGCCAAAACCGGAAATACCTTTGACGCTACGGTGTATATGTCCGTCTCGGATGACGGCAAGACACAGTTCACGATGGAATTTGATAACGGAGGAAAACGCAAATGAGAAATGAATATAACCCGGCCGGCAAGGACATCCGATTTATCGACAGCCGCTATAAGGATTTGTTTCGTATTCCTGACGGCGGCTGTGTCCAGATTCATTATCCCGATGAAACCGTCGTAAAGTCCTGCAAATTCATCGACGAGTACCACACCCAGGTTGGCTACAATGTGTTCCACATCTGCCAGTTCGCAGAAATCATGGAGCGCAACGGTGCAACCTATATGGCAGAGCCTGAAATCATGGGTGATGAAGCCGCATGGAAAGTCGGTCGGGACAGAATCCTGGCGGTGCAGACCTGTGAGGATGGCTACGATTACACTCTGTTGGATGAAAACTACAACGAGATGGATGGTGGTCAGCTGGATAACCCGGATTTGTCTATGATCGAAGCCAGAAAAGAAATTCTGGAATCCTTTGGTCTGGAACGCAGAGAGCTTCGTGCCATGGTCTATGAGGATGTGATGGAGCAGGCTTTTGAGGTCGGCAGGCAGGCGGTTGTGGTGAACGACCCTATTGCAGAGCTTGCGTTAAAGCTCGACCGTTTTGTCGAGAACTTCGACCCCTATGAATATATGGATCAGGTCGATGATGTGCAGGCGCATATCCAGAAAATCAAGACAGACCTTGCCGCAGGCAATACTGCACCATACCGTGAGTTTCTGGATACGGCCATTGCGGAGTCCCGTGAGGAAACTGCCGTAGAGGTTGCCAAGGTGCTGAGAAGTCAGCTGGATAAGATCGACCCGCCCAAGCGTGAGTCGGTCATGGAAAAGCTGGCACAAGCGGCAGAAAAGACTTCGCCTGCCACGTCCTCGCATAAGCATAAGGAACCGGAACGATAAGGAGGTCGCCTATGAAAATTGAAAAATGGGATGATGTTCATGGAAATACCACTTCCGATGACAGAATGGTGGCTTTTCTGGAAAGCTCCACAGACTCTTACGCAGTCCTTCAGTTGAAGCGCATTGACGAGACCGACGAGTTTCGTTTTATGCCGTATTGGCACATTCAGAAGCTGGAAAACCAGCCGACCATTGACCATTATGAGGTGGTTTACAATGGTCCGATTGAGCAGTCCGCCGGTGCTGCCGAGCAGCTGGAAGCTCTTTATACCAGGTTCAATATTGACCACCCGGAGGACTTCCGTGGTCACAGTATGTCGGTCAGCGACATCGTGGCGCTCAAGGTCGCCGGTGAAGTATCCTGTTATTACGTGGATGCCTTCGGTTTCGTGGAGCTTCAGGACTTTATGAAACCCGAAAACTATCTGAAAAATGCGGAGATGGCTATGGAGGACGATTATGGGATGTTGGATGGCATCATTAACAACGGGAAGGCTCCCGCTGCGGAAGAACGCCCTTCCGTGTTGGAACAGCTGAAAGAAATGTCGGTTTTCGATACACCCCACAAACCACCCAGAAGCCACCCGGAAAGGGATATGGAATGATGAATTTCACACAAGATGAACGGAACTTGATGATGCTTTACAGCCCCGGCACTCTGTCGGGGCTATGCGAAGCACTCATACAGATGAAGGAGCAGCTTTCCGAGGAGGAAGCCGAGCTTTGTGCCTTGGCTGATTCTGTTCTCAATAAGTTGTCCGGTATGGATGACGAGACTTTTGATAGGCTGAATCTTTATCCTGATTTTTAAGGATTGGAGGGAAATGATGAACGCAAAAGAGCGATTTTATTCCGGGTTGGCAAGAGAGACCATCGGAAA
>JBMNQH010000066.1:0-2618 GCA_050944035.1 Oscillospiraceae bacterium
TAGTAGTTTATAGAGCCCCTCTCCAAGGGCAGTGCTACACTGTAAGGGATGCTGTGGATTGGTGTTACCCTCCTACCACACAGATGGTTACTGAAAGGTTCCAACCACAGCCCTTTGCAGTTTTGTTAAGTAACAACTTTATGTTATCACAAAGTCGTTACCTTGTCAAACCAACGAATTAATAAACATATTGCGCAAAAGGTCATTTTCGCATATACTTTACGTAGTCTTCATTAAGAAGAAATGGTGCGTAAGTAAAAGGATGGTTGTATATATGAAGGAGAAGTGTTTGGAAGGGATTCCACGCTATCAACAAATAGCAATTGAAGTCGCAAGAAGAATTGTTGACGGCAATATCTCAGAGGGGGAAAAAATCTCCGGAAGATCCGCTATCGCAAGTCAATTTTCGGTGTCTCCGGAAACGGCTAGACGCGCATTTTGCATCTTAGCCGATTTGGAAATCGTATCACCTGAAAAGGGCAGCGGAACGCGCGTTTTGTCAAAAGAAAAAGCAGAGTATTTTTTAACACAGTTTTCAGATCAGAAAAATCTGGAGTCTATAAAGGAAGATATTAAAAAGTGCATTGAACGACAGCTAAAGGAATCAAAGCAAATGAGCAGCCTGCTTTCCGATCTGATCGGCGCGACTGAGCACTATCGGTCTATGAATCCATTGGCCCCATACACGGTCAATGTGACCGCGTCTTGTACTTTTCTTGAAAAAACGATACAGGAAATCCAACTTTGGCAGCATACAGGTGCCACGCTTGTTGCCATCAAGCGAGACGGAAACCTGCTGCTATCACCTGGCCCATATGCAGCGCTGATGGAGAATGATACACTCTACTTTGTTACGCAGGATCTTTCTGATAAAAGAGTTCGTGATTACCTTTACTTGGATGCTTCGAAAGTATAAATTCCACTCTTCCAAAATTGGTGTGTCTGCTTGAGGTTTGAGGCTTTATATATTGGATAGAAATGTATCTTATGCAACGCGTCGGCCAGCAGCTTTGCGGTTATCCTTTTGCCCGCGACTTGAAGCCCCTGCTTTGTGTCGTCCTTGAAATATTCGTCATAGGTGCAACGCTGGCGTTCTTCGTGCGGGTTCAGGTCTGAAAAGCTCACTTTCCGAACTCTGTGCTGTCGGATTTCTTCGTGGACGTTGCAAGCCTCGCTGTGCAGCATATTCCTCCAGTACAACGAATACGCAACCGGAGTCCATCTTTTTCTCATTGCCGATTCATTCTACTAGGTGACACGAACTCCCCGGCATTCCGGTAGGCTCAACCTGCTAAATCGAACGTTACAATGAGAGGACGGCCAACAGTCTACCCAACGGACATTAAAGCCCAAGTGTCAAGTGGTTAGCCGGTTACTCCTCGCATTGTAACTTAAGCAAGAGACGGAAAGAAAGCCGTACTGGCTGTCTGGCTTTCCGGTCCAAAGTTATTGTAATAGTGTCAAGAGTTTTTCGCAAATTGGTTTGCAACCCAGCGTTAGCTGAAGGGCGAAGGCATCTATTGATGTGCTTTTGTTTGAGATGGTATTGCATGTGATAATTGGTGATATAAGGGAATAACTTATTCATATAAAAACGGGGTGCATACACTCCGTTTTGCTATTTGAGAAAGCCGCTCTTGTGATCTATTGTCCGGAGGGAGATTATATCCGAAATTTACTTAGGCGGGTTATTTTTATGCTACGAAGTTGCTGTCGGAGTTCATTTGACGTGCGATTTGATTGACAGAGAAGCGATAAGAGTATAGAGAAAGCAGGTCATCGATCTTAACATACATTCCGGATGTTTCGTGATTATGTCACGGAACACAGACGAAAACTGCGATATGATACAGCCAGAAAAGATAAAGGAGCCGTGAACGAAATGGCCTTTGGATTTGGTAAGAAAGAACCTGCCGCAAACAACATGGATAAGAAACTGATGGTAGACAAAAGGCGCTGCCCGCAGAACCATCCCTGCCCGTCCGTTAAGGTCTGCCCGGTGGGGGCGCTCACACAAAGCGGTTTCAATGCGCCGACAGCGGATCAGGACAAATGTATTCGCTGCGGAAAGTGCGTCAAGTTCTGCCCCATGAAGGCATTGACGCTGGAATAAAACATACGTAGGAGGAACAGATATGTCCGTACTGACGATAACAAAGAGCAATTTTCAAAAAGAAGTGATAGAGAGCGACAAGCCGGTCTTACTGGACTTCTGGGCGAGCTGGTGCGGTCCCTGCCGGATGGTGTCTCCTCTGGTAGATGAAATAGCGAAGGAAACACCGGAGGTCAAGGTAGGAAAAATCAATGTGGACGAGCAACAGGAGCTGGCTTCGGCGTTTAACGTGATGAGTATTCCCACGCTGGTAGTTCTGAAAAACGGCAAGGTCGTAAATCAGACTGTGGGCGCAAGGCCCAAGGAGCAGATCGCCGCCATGCTCGGCTGATAGGAACAGCGCCGCCCAATGCTTGGACGGCGCTGTGTGTTTATTCGGCAACCGATTGGAGACCCTTTATGTCCTTTATTTCTACCGTTCCTCTGGTCAGCGAGACCAGACCTTCCGACTGAAAGTATCGCAGCATTCGTGTGACAACCTCTCGGGCTGTGCCCATGTGCGCGG
>JBMNQH010000067.1:0-2528 GCA_050944035.1 Oscillospiraceae bacterium
GAACGGAATATTCAATCGGAACAGAAAGACCTTCTGTCTTTGCAAAATAAATGTTATTGCCATCGTTGGCCTGTGTGATTTCTGCAATGGCTACAATTTTCTTTACAGGGTTTGCTTCATAGCCAATAACAACATCGCCAACTTTGGCATCTAAGAAGTTCTGGAACACTCTGCGCTTATTGCCGTTTTCGTTATAGAGAGTATAGCTTTGCTCTTCGCCAATTTTAATATCCGCAAAGCTCCAAATTTTCGGATTTGCGGTCAACCACCAATAGCGTCGAGGCTCGTTGGCACCACTAAACAAATCTTCAACACTCATATTGAAATAAGGCTGAAGAATCAATTCTTCAAAAAGTGCGTGATCGCTCTCGTCTACCTTGATACAAGTAGAGTTGTCATTTGGTGTCCACCATTTTTTAGTGCCATCATACGCTGCAGCATTGTTTGTACGAGCAATTACACGATACTCTCTCTCGTACCAGCCATCCATCATTTCAGGATTTTCAACGGCCTTTTCACTTGTGAATTGACCGAGTAACCGAATGCTGCTTCCATAGCAAAGGTAAAAATAGTCGCCCTTCTTGATGGTTTCAGTAAATGCCTGACCTTGAGAAACCTTGGATGTAGCTTTCGCTTTTGTGGCGCTATGAACAACAACCACATTGCGCTCCATGAAAATATTTTTATTTACATCGGAAATACCAGTGCTTTCTGTTCCGTGGCTAATCTTCCATATTGCAGGAGCCGCATCTACATAAAGAGGCACTTCAGACAAATCAACCATATCGAGGGCCTTTGCTAATTCACTGCGCAGACGCCAAATGTAAGAGCCACTTTCACTCGCACTTGCATCTTTGCCCATATACAGAATCGGCCACCATTTGGCATTGTCATTGTCTTTGGTCATGACTTCGCAACCGGTTTTCTCGGCCACACGACGGGCCAGTGCTGTCGAACCGGAATTATAGAAGTTTTTCGATTCACCGTATTTGATAGCCAACTGCGTACAGGTAGCCTGTCCGCCATAATCCTTCATGCGCTTCATAATCTGCAGTGCATTCAGCGTAAATACGGAGGTGTCATTCAACATTTCCACCCATTCAGCCACTGTAATATCAGGATTATAGTCCTTCGGGAACCAACCCTCTTCCTCTTGGGCGGCTTTCTTTTCTTCGAGGAAGAATCTACTCAAATAGAAGCCAACATCTATAGTCGCTGTTTTCAGCTTCGGGTCGGAATAGCAAGTGTCATCGATAGCCTCACGCAACATTGCCACCAGTTCCTCATCTTCGCAAATGACTTTATTGATTTCGTCATACAGATTGAAACCACCCAGCAAACTATCAATAGAACCGTTGCGCTTTGGTCTATATTCAGAATTCAATTCTGTAGCAGCATCACGGAAAAGCTCATACTTATAAATATAATACTTATCCGGGTACATCAGCCAAAGATATGTGCTGATGGCATTCGTATTCTGATAGTGATTACGCCACGTTCCATCATCGTACTTAGCACGGATTGTTTCGGACGCAGCTTGGAAAGCATCTACTCTTGCTGCAAGGTCACGAGATTCATCAAATAAATCACGGAACATCTGGCGAACCGTAGAATCGTCAGCCTTGGCAAAATTGATGATCATGCCTCTTGGGTATGCATAACCAGAAGCCAGCAGATTGAATGTCTTGTCTGTGGCCGTTTTAAACATCTCACCAAAGTTATCTGCATCGATATTCCAGTGGTCTTGGAAGTGCTTTATGGCCTCCCATTTATATTTTTCGTCTTCCCAATGGCTCGGAAAGTATGCCTTATACCCTGCGAGTATGGGTCTTAATTTTACGATATCAATCATGTTTTACCTCCTGCGGTGGCATACTCTCCGTCGCCATCGTAATTTTACTTTGTTTTCAAGAATCCCTGTTTAAAGGCATCAGGGAAAATAAAGGTCTTTTCACCAACCGCAAACTTAACACGAATATGCTTCTGTGCCTTATCCAGCTTTGTAACGGTACCTTCACCGAAGCTCTTATGAATAACGATAGAGCCTTCACTAACTTGCGGTGCATTGTAAGGTGCCGGTTCCTCAGCGACCTTGGATACCTGTGCTGCAGGTTTCACACCATACTGGTAAGTAACAGATGTATTCGTTTTCGGCTTTATAGGTGTAGACACTGGAGTCGGACGAGTCTGACTGGTCGTAACAGGCTTCTTGGAAGGTACAGGGATATCCTCCACAGCAGGAACTTCGAAGATAGTCGGTGCTTCCATAGTAGCCTGCTGATTGTAGAACAGCTGGTCATACTCAGCACGCTTGATGACAGTATCCCAACCACCGATATCCTTGCCTTCGTGCTTGTCGATACCAGTATAGGACAGGCTGGAATCCTCGTAGCGCTTAAATTTGAAGATGGCATCATTCATGAGGTTTGCATTGAAAACGCCCAACGAACAAAGCAGCTCGAAGTCCTTAACATCAAGACCAGTAACCTTCTTGAAGAGGCCCGGTTCCAACTGCGTAATAACATCTT